>JAKIVZ010000001.1 GCA_022750295.1 Candidatus Lutacidiplasma silvani | reverse complement strand
ACGCCAGGGGTACGAGGAATTCCTCGATGTGTGAACATTACCAACTACTGGAATCGGACTTTCATCGTTACTCGGACCGGATGCTTTCCCTTCCGTACTATCTCAATGGGGGTCCATCCGGGCGCGGCGATGTAGAGGAACGGTTGAGAGGGCTCGACCGTCATGTAGAACAGGCAGAGATCGCACTCATCGCGGGCGGTCGCCTCCTCCGGAATATCGAGGTAGGGGTTCTCAAGCGGTCGATTGATCGTTCTGCCTGCGTCCTTTGACAAGGCCTCAAGCTCGATGTCGTCTTCCTTGAGGCTCAAACGCTTCGCGTGGGAGTACCAATTCAGCAGACCTACGTCAAACTCTTTTGAATCGCCCTCGACCTGATACCGGGCATGGGCAGAGCAGTGTTCAGCCTCCCCTCCTCCGTTAGTTATCGATAGGACTCCGACCTTGAACGCGATGAATTTCAGGTTCAACGTCGCAACTGTCGTACTCTTGGTCGGACCCGGCACAGTCGTGAGTGTCCGATTGGGATGGAGCTGAGGATTGGGCCACACCAGCTCCAAGACTTGGGCAGGGTGGATGCCTTGTCCGACCCTATCGGGGTGGGTGGACGTCCCCCAGCCTGGGTCGGCACCTATCGACGGCTTCTCGCCCTTGTAGAGGATGAAGTCATTTGGTCCCTTCCCCGGCCGAATCCAGCCCTTAACGTGCGGCAGTGGTTTCACTCTAAGGTCCGGTAGTGGCCCGTCCGCCGCGTTCTTCCGGACGAACACTCGCACCAATCGAGAATTCGGATAGAGAGCGACGAGGATCGCCGCAATCGCGACCGATGCTCCTCCCAGGAAAGCATCGAATGCCGCCCCGGCCAAGGCATTCAACGACACCAGCCCCAAGAACCGGAGGATAATGCCCGCGGCTCCGACGGCCGCCGCAAGAAGCGCGATCGCGAGGAACCCGACAAGTCGTTCTCGATCCATACTCGTTCGCCTCCGAACCTATCGGATGGCCAATTCGGTTTGAATCGGGAAGTCGGCCGACCTTCGGGGGCGTTGTAACCCCGAGGCCGGGCGACTACGAGCTGGCCTCTGTATCCCAGTACAGGTTGACGTCGGTAGTGTACTCTTGAGAGAGCGTCGTAGCCCCGCTCACCACTACGAAATCCAAGGCAGTCCCGGCGAAACTGGAAATGTTGCCCGTCGCGATTGACACCGTCTGCTCCGACTGGCAGCTGGTGCCGGCCGCCGTGTAGCACCAGATTGTCGAAACCGTCCCGCCGCTCGCGTAGTTCTGGTATGCGGTCGCAGTCATGATCATAGCGTTGGCGAGGCAGTAATTTCCGATTGAGGTGCACGTCGTTACCGAGAACGACCCATTGACCCAAGCCGCGGTGGCGCCGACCGGGATTGTGAACGCGAAAACTCCGTCGTTGGTCAATCCGGGCCCAAACGGCTGGTTCGCCGTATTGTCGATGTTCTGATTGTGGCCCTGAACGATAATCGACGGCGGGCCGCTGGCGGCCCGGATCGCGGCCGCGGTCGAAGCAATCAGGGCGATGGAGGAGGACGTTCGAACTGGGAACTGGAACGACTGCGTCCAAGCCAGCCGGGCGGTAGCCGAACTGATGAAAGCCCCCGAGGAACTGAAGGCCGTAATGGTGGCAGACGGCCTGACGGACGCCGCATCGGAGGACCTCCTCAAGGCGATTCGTGGCGCGTTCGACTTCGCCTCGAAATTCATCAAGAAGGTCGACCGCGAAGCGGGGGGCATCAACCCCGCGCTTGTGGCTCGGAAGGAGGATGCGATGTTCGTCTACTCCAACGCCCTTACCTTGGTCAACCTTCTCGCGACGAAGCGGAACCGGGCCAACCGATAGGGGCCTCAAGAGAGGGGACCCTCCCCAGCAAAACCCGTATTTGCCTGGAGGCCCACCGGGCAAGCGATGCCGGAATCGACGGCGCGAGACGACTGTCAGTACACCCACGCCGTCGAGATCGCAACCGGAACAATCCCGGGACCGCTGACGCACGGCTGCGCGACCGGTTACTTGGAGGCCGTCACAATCCAACCGGCTCCCGCGAACGTCAGAGTTGACGGAGGGGTAGTCCAGCGAACCCCCGTCGTGGAGTCGGTCTGCTCCACCCATGCCCGAATGCTTCGAGCGCACAGGTACGTCGTCAGAGCGTGAAGGCCAGTATCGGTCGCAGGAGGGCGCTCCGGTGGGCGCCGTAGAACGGTAGGGATACCGTCCCATGCTGGGGCACGAGGCCCCGATATGGTCCCAACTACCTCGGTGGGTGCCGATACCGTCCCGAAGCCGCCTCGCACGGCTTCGGGTCGCTAGCAACACCCCCAGCGACTTGGAACGAGTTCGCGCGGCTCGCGTCCGGTCGGCCATCACGGCCGCGAGGCCGGGCTGGAGGTTCCGGACGGACTCCGAATCGGTGGTCCCCCTGCGAACCACACGCCTCTCCCCCTTCCGCGACCGGAGATCGAGACGGCCCACCGAATTTGTTCGGACGGGTCGGCGGTCCGCAGGCTAATCCGAGCCCTTCTCGCCGGTCGAAACACCCGGACTGTCAACCGGAGCGGCTCCGGGCCCGGGGTCCGGGCCGTTTGCGAATCGGAGTGGGCCTCTTATCCCCGAAACATTATCGGCGTCGCAGTGGCCTCGCACGGGTTCCGCCCCCTCTTCCGGGGACGAAGTAGTCAGGTGTTGATTTCGGCACTCTTGGTTCTTTCGACCCTCGCGGGTCTCGGGATGGCCGGCGGGGGGTCGGTCCCGGCCGTGGGGTCGAGCCCGTCCGCCCACCCGGCGTCCCATTCGGTGGGGAATTTCGGAAGTACGCCGGCCACGACCCAATTCGTGAATGGGACCTTCTTCGGCACCAATGCGACGTTCGCCGACACGCCCCCGGCGTCCTGGCCGTGTTCGGCGGCCGCGTGGCGGAACTTCTCGTACCTTCCCTTCGAGATTGAGAACCAATCCTACACGAATTGCTACAGTGGGGCGCAGAGCCCCAGCGTTCTCCCGCTCGCCAATGGGAACCTCGGGGTGGCTTACTCCGTGCTGACGAAGAACCACACGGCGTGCACCGCCTACGGGTCCCTCGTCGTCAGCCGACTCGGCTTCCAGGTCTCAACCGACGGCGGGAAGAGCTACGGGTCGGCCAAGTACCTCGGGAACCAGTCGTGCTCCGAACTCCAAGCGATCGAGCCGTCGTTCGCCGTCGCCTCGACGGGGGATATCAACGGGGTGTTCGTCCAGGACAACTTCACCTCGCGGAACACCTCGTACTATGGCGGGATCCCCCTCCCCCCCGAGTACGAGAACCGGACGAGCGACTCCCTTGGCTTCCTCCGATCCACGAACAACGGGACGAGCTTTTCAGCGGTGACGACGATCGCCGCGGCCGGCGGCTCGGACATCGCGCGCCCACAGCTCTCGACGTTCGGCAAGACCATCTACGTCGTGTACGACCGGATGAACAACTGGACGAATCTCACGCTTCCGGTCAACTACCCGTACCCGTCGCCCGACCCTTTGAGCGTCGAATTCGTCTATTCCCCGGACAACGGGGCGACGTGGAATGGTCCCTACACACTCCCCGGGCTCAATGCGAGCCAAGGGTATACCGCGGAGTCGCCGTCCATCGCGGTGAGCACCGCCGGCGAACTGGCGGTCGCGTACACCACCGACCGCGGGTGTTTCGCGGGATCGGGACCGTTCTGCAACAGTTTCGGCGATAGCATCGTAGTCTCCACCTCCTCGAACAACGGCACGACGTGGTCGGCGCCCACGGTCGTCGCTCCCTCGGTCGGCGAAACGGAGTGCCAGGGGTACGACAACGACACCGGCCCCAACTACTGGTACGGCTGCTACGCCTACCTGTTCCAGGACG
Source organism: Candidatus Lutacidiplasma silvani (assembly GCA_022750295.1). Lineage (GTDB taxonomy): Archaea > Thermoplasmatota > Thermoplasmata > Lutacidiplasmatales > UBA184 > Lutacidiplasma > Lutacidiplasma silvani. The sequence continues at coordinate 323,518 of JAKIVZ010000001.1, read as the reverse complement.
CGCCCGAAACCACGGTTGCGTGGAGCGACACGAATGCCACCGGACTTTACGTTGCCTGGAGCGGGATGTACAACTGGACCGACTCGCCCTCCGGTTTCCCGTTCAATGAGCTCGGCATGGGCGGCATCTGGTCGGCCGCGTCGCAGACGGCCGGAGCCTCGTGGGCGAACTCGACCGTCATCGCCCCCGAGCCGCCGGGCACGTACGACCAGGACTACTACTACGACCCTGTCATCGCCGTCCACGGCGGGGTCGTTTCGCTCGCCTACTCGTACGAGAACCAAACGTACTGCAACGCCGCGTGCCCGTACAGTCAGACGTTCTCGTACTGGCTGACGAACAGCACGGACGGACTCACGTGGCTCCCGCCCTCCGTCCTCGCCCTGGACCCGGTGCCGGAGTACCAGATCTTTGACTTCTGGGGCGGCTACAACGATGCGCTCGCATTCGACGCCGGCTCACCTGTCGTTGCCTTTTCGCAACCGCTCTTGCCGGTGCAGAATTTCCAGCAGACGATGGTCTACGTGAACTCCACGCCCGATTACTTCTCGTGGAGCAACAACACCGGCGGGGCCGACCTCACGGTCGCCTACGTCTGGACCGGAGCGACCACGGCCGTCACCGTCCGTGAGTACGGACTTCCCGCGAGCTCCGGTTGGGGCTTTTCGCTCGGGCCGCTCACGGTCACCGCCACGGTATCGTCGGTCCACATCGGCAACGTTCCGACGAACCAGACGCTGCTCCTCGTTCCGGGCGCGGCGAGCGGCTCCGTCGGGTACCGGACGGACTACGGAACCACGACGCAGCCCGGGTTTGTGAAGTTCCAGGGGCCCTCGAATGAGATCATCAACTACACGGTCCAGTACGGGCTCGAGGTGTCGCTGGAGCCGATGACGGTCCAGTACTTCGATTTCTACTTCAACGTCAACAATTCGTACTACAGCTACGACGTGTACGGGGGCATTGGCACTCCCTACCCCGCGTTCCCGTGGTACCTCCCGGCGGGGACCGTCGTCGACTTCGACGGGACTACGGTCGACACGTGGCTCCCGATTTCGTACTACAACGGGACCGGCAACGGTTCGTCAACCGTCGTCGGCAACACGACCTCGATCACGATGAACGGACCGATCAACGAGACACTCTGGGGCGGCGCCATCGGCGCGTATCCCCTCACCTTCGTCCCCAGCGGGCTGAACGCCACGGAGCCGTACCAGTTCACGTTCGACGGGACGGTCTATCGGGCCAACGGGACCACGAACGTCACGATCCCCGACGTGCTCACCGGAGCCTACACCCTTTCCGGCGTCGAAGCGAACTCGTCGACCGCGGGGTGGGAGTACTTCGGGACGGCAAGCTCGGGCTCGCCGGTGGTCGTGCCCGCAGAGACGGAGGTCGTCCTCAATTTCTCCGCGGCTTACGTCGATCTCGGCGCGGGCCTCGGGAACGTATCGTTCCATGCCACCGGCTTGACCGCCGGTGACCTCTGGCGGATGACCTTCAACGGGACGAGCTTCGCCTCCACGACTCCGTGGATCAACGTCACGACTCGTCCCGGGACGTACGGCGTCTCCGCGTCCCCCATCGCCGCGTCCGCGAACGACACCACCAGCTACGCGCCGACCGGGGTCGGTCCGACGGTCTCGGTCACGTCCGGGGGCAGCTACCCCGTCACGTTCGCGCCGGCGTTCCGCGTTCAGGCACTCGCCGGGCAGGGAGGCACCATCACCGGGGGAGGCACCCGCTGGCTCGCCCCGGGGGCCGTTGCGAACTTCACCGCGTCGCCCCGGACGAACTACCGGTTCCTCGGGTGGGCCGGAACCGGTGCCGGATCGTACACGGGTCCGCTCGCCAACGCTTCCATCACCGTCGGTGGTGCCATCACCGAGGCGGCAACGTTCCAGGCGTTGCCGCTCGCCCGGTTCAACCTCACCTTCGTCGCCCTCGGGCTCCCGAGCGGGAGCTGGTGGACGGTCGACCTCAACGGAACGGGCTACTCCACCAACCAGACCAACCTCGTCGTGCGGGACCTCGACCCGTGCTCCGCCGGTTCGCTGGGGCGCTACCCCGTGACCGTCCCGTACGTGTACCCGAACGGGACCTCCGGGACCCGATTCGTTCCGACGCCGCCGGCGAGTCCCATCTGCACGACGGGGGTGACGAACGTCTCCGTCGACTTCGCCGCCGAGTACCTCGTGACCCCCGTGTCGACGTCGGGCGGCGAAGCGACCGTCGATGTGACGGGGATCCCATCCTCGGCGCCCACCTGGGTACCGGGCGACGCCCCGGTCGAGCTCGAGGCGTCCGAGACGGCGAGCAACTTCACCTTCGCCGGCTGGGTCGGCTCCGGGACGGGCAACTACACCGGGCCGAGCGCGGACGAGCAGATCGTCCCGGCGGGACCGGTCACCGAGACCGCGTTCTTCCAACCGGTCGTGATTCCCCCACCGACGACCTACTCCGTCTCGTTCCACTCGCCGACCGCGTTCGTTCCGGGAACCGCGTGGACCGTGACGGTCGACCGGTCGAACTACACCTCGACGACGAACTGGATCAACGTGACGGGCCTGTTGAGCGGCACCCACACGGTTGGCGTCCGCACCGCCCTCGCGCCGGACGAGCGGACCGAGTACACCCCGACCGTCCCCGCCACCAGCTTCCCGCTTCCGGGGACCTCGAGCCTGACCGTGACGTTCTCGGTCGCCTACTGGGTCTCCGTCTCCGCGACCGCGGGTGGGACCCTCGTGGGGGCCACGGACGGCTTTGTCGCGACGGGCCATCAGGTCTTGCTGAACGCTTCGCCCCTCCCCGGGGATACGTTCGCCGGGTGGGCCGGGACGGGCAATGGGTCCTACACCGGGGCGCAAGCGGCCCAAACGATCTTCGTCGGGGGCCCAATCACCGAGTTCGGGACGTTCTCGCCGGTGCCGGCGACCTCGACCTCGCTCGGGACGTCCACGATCGACGCGCCCGCGGTGCTCGCCGGCCTGGCCGTCGCGGGGCTCGTGGTGGGCTTGGCGGCCGGGGTCATCGCGTTCCGTCGTCGGGCCCGGCCCCCCGAGGCCGCGGCGCCGGAGGAGGTCGCTCCATGAGGCTCTCCGGGGGTCGGGTTCCCGGCCGGCGAGCCACGGTGGCGCTCGCAGCCCTGCTCGTCTTGGCGACTTGGGCGTCGTTCGGATTCGCGGCCGGCGCCCCGGGGTCCCCCGGGCCGGCCGTCGGCGTGCCAGGGACCGCGGCCGCGGCACCGGTGGCGGCGCCCGCGGCGCTCTCGCACGCCGCCGGCGCTCCGCCGACGTCGGGCCGCGGCACGTTCTGGGACAACGGCGTGATCCCGACCGCGCCCTCACCCACCTGTGCGTACCAGTTCACCTGCATGAACGACTCCGGCGACCCGTCGATCGTCTCGACGAGCACGGGCGTCCTCGCGGTCGCCTACACGGCGCTCACGAACGTCTCGGCGTGCCCGGCGGCGGCGAACTACACGCTGACCCAGATCGGGTTCACGGTCTCCGCCAACGGGGGCTCGACGTGGTCGACCCCGACGATGCTCGGCAACACCAACTGCGCGGTCGCCTCGGAGTTCCCGAGCGCGATCGAGCCGGCGCTCGGGGTCCTCGCGAACGGAACGTTCGTCCTCGCCTACATCGACTACAACGCGTCGAGCGCCTCCACGTGTTCCGGTTACATCTATTACCCCGCGCTGAACCCGTGCTTCATGACCTACGACGACCTCGTGGTCCAGTACAGCGCAAACAACGGCACGAGCTGGACCACCGCGCAGGTCCTCAACGCGACGAACAACTCCGCGCTCGCCACCACCTCCCCCGTTGCGGCCCAACCCGCGCTCGCGATCGAAGGGAGCACTATCTACCTGGCCTGGACCAACTTCTCCTACCCCGAGTACGACCAACCGTCCATCGCGCCGTCGATCGGCGCCAACCTCGTGGTCTCGACGAACGGCGGCGGGTCGTGGGGAACGCCGGTCCAGTTGCCGGTGCAGGCCGGTCTCTGGGGCTCGGCGGTGTCTTGGGTCGGGTACGCCCCGCAGCTCGCCGTAAACTCGACCGGCACTCTGTTCGCGACCTATTCCACCGACCTCAACACGGTCACGGGCTCTGTCTGCAGCCCCTTCGGCTGCGCCTTCCCATTCCCCGCCGCGACGGAGAGCATCGTGGTCGCCACCTCGACGAACAACGGGTCGACGTTCTCCTCCTCCACCGTCGAGACTGGCGTCCCGATCCAGTGGAACGGGAACGACTGGGCCAACGGGGGTCCGGGTTCGTTCCTGAGCCCGGAGCCCGCGATCGCGCTCGACCCGTCGTCCGGCCGGGTGTACGTCGCGTACGCCGGCGGGGAGGTCGGCAACGTCTGCTTTGCCCGCGGGAGCTGCAGCGTTCAGGAGGCGTTTACGAACGTCTGGGTCGCGAACTCGACCGACTCCGGCGCCACGTGGTCGACCCCGGTGCCGCTCGGGAACGCCGTCCTCGGCCTCTCGGGGGGCGCCACGGGCGACGACAACTTGTTCCTCCCGTCGATCGGCGTCGCCGCCAACGGCACCATCTACGTCGACGTCGCGCAGCAGAACACGTCGGCGTGCATCTCGTCGATGTGCGGCCTCCAGTCCGACTTGATCTTCGTTTCGACCGACGACGGCGCGAGTTTCCCGACTTGGTACACTCCGTACCCGAGCCCGACCGTGAATAACTACCCGCTCTGGGACGGGTTGGCGTCGTCGATGACGATCATGCAGGGGGTGCCGTACATGGCGTGGACCCTCGAGAACTGCCCGGGCAACGGGGTCACGATCTTCTGCAACGCGCTCAACGCCTACTCGTGGTCCCAGGTCGTTGTCACGTCGCCGTTCACCGGCAGTGGCTTCACCGTCTCGTTCACCCAGACGGGACTCCCGTTGGCGTCCCAGTGGACGGCCTCCCTGTCGGGGAATGTCCGGAGCGGTCCGGCGAACGCCACACTGACGGTCTCGGGGGTGCCGGCCGGCTTCCCAGAAGTCTGGAGCGCCGGGTGGATCAACACCTCGGCGTACGGCGTTGCTTACGTCCCGACCACGACCGCCGTGTCGCCGGGAACGTTCTCCGCGAACACCACGATCCCGTTCGTCTACGCGGAGTACGCGCTCGTCACCATCTCGACCGTCCCCCCCGGGTACCCGGGGGAGTCGTTCAATTGCCCGTCGACCTCGCCGTTCGGCTTCGACTGCGCGAGCCTCGCGGTCGCCCCGTTCGTCGGCTCGACGTACGAGCCGATCGGAGCGGCCCTTTCGTACGGGGTCGGTCCGGGCGCCGTCCCGCTCTCGGCCTGCGGGGACTGCCTGAACCTCACGTTCCTGCGGTGGACCGGCACCGGAGCGGGGAGCTGGAACGGTTCCGCCGCGAACGGCTCGAGCACGATCCAGGGCCCGGTCAACGAGACCGCGAGCTTCAACCTGCTGAGCATCTGCGACTACGGCACCTGCACGAACGTGACCTACACCTACGTGTTCTCGGAGGTGGGTCTCCCGTCGGGCACCGATTGGACGGTCACCCTCGGGAACCAGACCGCGAGCGCGGCAACCCCCACGATCGGGTTCAATGCCTCGCAGGGGCCAGTGAACTTCTCGGTGTGGGTCGTCCCGCACAACGCGACATACGCCTACTTCGGGACCCCGTCGAGCCCGTCCCCGGTCTCGTTCCCCCAGGGCGGCGGGGAGGTCGTGACGTTCTCGCTCCAGCCGATCGACCATGAGACGAGCGTCGTCACCGCCCTCGCGACCGGGCTCCCGGCCGGGGTCAACTCCTGGGGCCTCTCGTTCGGTTCTACCGAGTATTCGGTCGTCGGGAACGCGTCGTTCCCGGCCCCGGACGGACCGGTGAACCTCTCGGCGAGTCCGGTGTACGGCCCCGCGGACGTCGGGGCGTATCCGGTCCACTTCGAGGTCTCCCCCGAGGTCGTCGGGGCGGTGAATGCCACCCTCCCGCTCGGCGCGAGCCTGAACGTCTCGGGACCGGTCCTCGTGACCGCGCTCTACGCGCCCGAATACTGGCTCTCGGTGACCAACACGGCCGGCGGGACCGTCTCGGGACCGGCCGACACCTGGGTCCACGGGGGGTCCGCCGAGAACTTGTCGGCCGCGCCGTCGGCGAACTACGCCTGGGTCGGGTGGACCGGAACGGGCGCCGGCTCCTACACGGGAACCGCGATGAACATCACGATCCGTCCGAGCGCGCCCGTGACCGAGCTCGCTACGTTCGTCGCGGTCGCGCCGACGTTCACGCTCAACATCACGGAGAATGGGATCCCCGCCGGGACCCCCATCACCGTCTCCGTGGGTTCCGACAACTATACCGAGGACGCGCCGTTCGCCCTCCTCGGCCTCGCGAGTGGGTCGTACCCGGTCACCGTGCCGACCGTCTACCCGAACGACACCACCGGAGTCCGCTATCTCGTCGCCTCGATGACCTCGAACCTTCCGCTCGTCGGCGGGTCGCTGTCCGTCTCGGCGAGCGGCTTCCTCACGATCACCTTCACCGAGCAGGTGACCGTCTCCGTCGGCCCAGCCCCGGACGGCACGACGACCCCGGCCGCCGGTACGTACTGGGAACCGGCCGGCGCCCCGCTCACGCTGACCGAGACCCCGAACGCCGGGTACATCGCGACGGGCTGGACCGGCACCACGTCGAGCACGAACGCGTCGCTCACGCTCTCGCCGTCGGCCCCGCAGACGGAGACCCCAGAGTTCGTCGCCTCGCCTCCGGCACCTCCGGCGACGTACGCCCTGACCCTCACCGAGACCGGCCTTCCGGCGGGGACGTTGTGGAGCGCCGAGGTCGGCTCGACGGGCCTCGCGGGCTCCGGGAACCTCGTCGTCTCGGACCTCAACGGGAGCGTGACGGTCAGCGTACCGACCGTCCTCGGCTCGACCGGGGTCCGCTACGCCCCCTCGGACGCGGGCGCCTATTCGGAGACGATGGACGCGGACCACAACCTCACGGTCGTGTTCACGACGCAGTACTTCGTCACCGTCACCGCCGCCGCCGGGGGCACCGCGACCCCGGCGAGCGCCTGGGTGAACGCCAGCGGGCAGGTGTCGATCGCCGCGCTCGCGAACGCCTCGTCCGCGTTCGTCAACTGGAGCGGCTGGGGCCCCGGCGCCTACAACGGGACGTCCGCGTCGACGGTCCTGACGGTCACGGGTCCGGTGTCCCAGGTCGCGACGTTCGCGCCGCACGCGACGTCCTCGACCTCGAGCAGCGGCGGGATCGGAACGTACGCGCTGCCGATCGCGATCCTCGTCGCCCTCCTCGTGATCGGCCTCGGGGTCGGGATCCTGATCGCCCGCTCGCGCGGCGGATCCCCTCCGCCAGAAGCGACGGCGGACGCCGACGCGACCGCCGGGTCCGAGACCCCCGCCTCCGAGGAGTACGGAGACGACACGGGCGACCCCGCCGGTCCTCCCCCCGAGTAAGGCCCTCGCCCGCCCTCGGGGCCGGCGAGTGGCACAGCCGGAGTCCCGCTCGGGCGGCGACGCCGAAGAACGCGGGTACCGGGCCCCGGCCGACGCGGGGCGGGAGCCCGACCCTACGGGGTCCAGGTCGGGGCGCCGTACCCCGGCGGCACCTTCGGGGGCGGCACCGACCCGCCGAACGGGTCGGGACGGGGCTCGGGGGCGCGGCCGTGCTTCTTCGCGAGGTAGGCGTCGATCGCCGCCGCCGCCCGCTCGCCCGCGCCCATCGCGTGGACCACCGAGCGGCCCCCGGTGGCGAAGACCCCCTCGACCTCGGTCATCGTGTCGTCGCGGGTGCCCTCGGGCCACCCCATCGAGGCGAACTTGAACTTGTACTCCGGCTCGAATCCCGAGACGTCCGCGACCTCGCCGACGGCGACGATCACCATGTCCGCGGGGATCACCTCCTCGGTGTTCGGCACCGTGACCAGCGGCCGGCGGCCCTTCGCGTCCGGCGGGCCATGCTCCGTCCGCTCGACCTTCAGCCCCTCGACGTGGTCCGAGCCGACGATCTCCTTCGGGGAGCGGTAGAAGACGAACCGGACCCCCTCGATCTCCCCTCCGGACTTCTCCTCTTCGGTCGCCTTCATGTCCTCGGGTCCCCGGCGGTAGACGAGGAGGACCTCGCCGCCTCCGGTGAGCCGGCGCGCCGACCGGGCGGCATCAAGCGCCACGTCCCCGGCGCCGATGACGATGACCTTGCGACCGGTCCGGCCGAAGACCCCCTCGGGACGCTTGTTGATCGCGAGGAGGAACGGGAGGGCGTGGTAGACGCCCGGGAGGTGCTCGCCGGGCACGTTGAGCTCGCGCGCCTTCGACGCGCCGATGGTGATGAGAACCGCCTCGTACCCGTCCGCGAGGAGCTTCTTCGGCGAGAGGTCGGGCCCGGCCTTCTCGCCGACGACGAAGGTGACGTCGAGGTTCTTCCAGCGCGCGAGGTCGGTGTCGACGTCGTCGGTTTCGAGGTGGTAGCGGGGGATCGTGTTGACCTGGCCCCCCACGAACGGCTCCTGCTCGAAGACCGTCACCGGGTGGCCCCGCACGGCGAGGTCCCAGGCGGCCATCAGGCCGGCCGGCCCGGCCCCGATGACCGCGATCCGCTCCTCGCGCCGTTTGGAGGGAACGTAGAGGAGGTCCGATTTCCCGAAATCGAGCGCTGCGCGCTTCAAGTGGCGGATGGCGATTGGGACCCCCCGCCCGGCCATGATGCAGTCGTCCTCGCAGAAGTGGTAGCAGGTCTTGCAGAGCACGGTCGAGAGCGGGTTGTCGCGGAGCGTGAGGCGCGCCGCCCCATCGAAGTCGCGCTCTCCGATCAGGATGTTGTACCCCTTGCAATCCTGGGTGATCGGGCAGCCCTGGACGCAGTAGGGCATCGCGCACTGGAGGCAGCGCTGCCCTTCGAGCACCGCCTGCTCGAGGGTGTACGGCTCGTCGATCAGCGCGAACTTGGTCACCCGTTCCGCGGGCGGCTGCTCCTCGATCGGCACCCGTTCGTAGCGGTCCATCGTCGTCACCGGCCCGGGACGGGCCCATCGCGTTCCATCGAGCCGCGCGCCTGCTAAAGAGTTCGCGGGTCCGCAAGCGGCACCTTCGCACGGCGAACGGGGCTCGGAACCGACGGACGCGCTCGTCTCCGAGCGGTCCGTCCGCGGGGCGAGTCGGGAAACGGCCGAGGAGGAGGAGAGCCGTCGGCCCTCCATCCCCGATCGGGCCGTGGGCTCGGGGGGGGTGGGGGTCGAGGGGACCGCTACGAGACCGTGGCGGTGAACACGCACCCGCGCTGCGCGTGCCGTCGAGGGTCGGGCCGGGTCACGTCGTACGGGACGCCGAGGCGAACCTCGAGCGCCGACTTCAGCAGCTCGGAGCAGAGGACCCGACCGACTTCCGGGGACTGGCTCACGCACGCGAAGCAGCCGTTGATCCGGAGCACGAGCGGCCGCTCCTTGACCATCGTGAGTTTCCCCATCGCGTGGCTCGAATAGTACGCCTCGAGCGACCGGCCGACATCGGCCGGCGTCTCCCCATCGAGGTTCCGGCCGACCTCCTGGCCGATCTGGCGGCCGATCGTTCCGATCAGCTCCTGGAGGTCGAACGTCACCTCCCCGATCCCGGCGACGCGCATCCCGAGCGCGGTGACCTCCCGGAGCCGGTCGAGCGATTCCGACTCCCGGCCCTGGACCACGGGCAACGTGGCGGCGACCGGGGTCTCGAGCTCGACGATCCGTCGGTCGGCCTTCGTCGCCTTCGTCCAAAGCCGCTGGTGGTAGTCCCGGGCGAGGCGGAGGAACGACGCGGACGTGGACCAGAGCGCCACCTGGTGGGCGTCCGACGCCCCCAGCCCCTCGGGTCCCGAGACGTAGATCAGGGCCCCGGCCCGGTCGACGACCACCGCCCGGTTGGAGACGGGTCCGGCCGAATGGCGCAGTTCCCCGAACGCGCCGAAGATCTTCGCCTCGGGAAGGTTCGCGAGCGTCATCTCGGTGACGACCCGGACCCGGACCCCGCGCTTCGAGGCGTCCCGCAGCGCCCGGTCGACCCCGCCGTCGATCGCGCGGGCCAGGGAGAACCCGCCGACGGCGACCCGGACCTCGTCCCGGGCCGCGCCGATCTGCTTGATCAGGAACCGGTGGATCGTTTCGGGTCGCTCGAGGACCTTGAACCGGGGCGCATCGGAGTCGCCCGAGGCGGAGAGTCCCTCCCGCCACTCGGCGAGCACCCTCTCGCGGTCGCCCTCCAGTCGCCGAAGCCGGTCGCTGGCCCGTCGGATCCACCGGTCGACGACCGCCTCGGGCGGGACCGCCGCGAACCGGGTCGGCCGTCGCCCGTAGCTCGTGAGGAGACCGAGCGCCTCGAGCTGACGGATGAACCGGTACGCTTCGACCCGATTCATCGCGGACAGCCGGGCCAGTTCGGCCGCGGTCTGCGGTCCCTCGCGGGACAGCAGGAGATAGAGCCGGGCCCCCCGTTCGGGGACGCCGTGCTCGAGGAGCAGCCCGTGGAGGCCCTCGTTCGGCCGCCCCACGCCCGGAGAGACCGTCAACGGAGTTAAGGAGGGGGGAAGCCCGGCGGCGACGGCCGTGGGGGTGCGTGCGTATATGCGCATGCGGAAGGGGCCGGGGAGGCCCGGCTCTTCCCGATCCGCTCCCCCAACGAAATCGAACGGGGGCACGGAGGGCCGGGCGAACCCTTCGGTCTGCGCGACGGCGGGGAGGGACCGACCTACAGGCTCGCCTGGAAGTCCTCGATCGTGGCGGGGTACGGCACGTCGGCGCCGCCGGCGCGGGCCCGGAGCACTTCCCGGGACAGGAGCCAGTAAACGGTCGCGAGCGCGACCCGGCCCTTGTTGTTCGCCGGGATCACGAGGTCGACGTTGCGGGTCTCGTTGTTGACGTCGCAGAGCCCCACGACGGGGATCCCGATCGAGACCGCCTCGCTGAGCGCCTGCATGTCGGTGGCGGGGTCGGTGACGACGAGGACCTTCGGCTCGAAGTAGTCGGCCAGGCTCGGATTGGTGAGGCACCCCGGGACGAACCGCTCGCTGTACGAGACGGCCCCGATCGTCTTCGCGAAGACGCGGACCGGCTTCTGCCCGTACTGGCGCTGGCTCACCGAGAGGATCTTCTCCGCCGGATACCGGGAGAGGAATTTCGCCGCGAGGCGGATGCGCCGGTCGGTCTCGCGGATGTCGAGGACGTGGAGCCCGTCGAACCGGACCTTGTAGACGAACCGGCGCATCGACGCCGACTTCTGCTGCGTGCCGATGTGGACGCCGCTCGTCAGGTACGTCTCCTCCGGGATGAGGAGCTCGCCCGGGCGGGTGTCCTGGCCGTCGCTCTCCGTGGGCGGGAGCGGCTCGGCCATCGTGTCCTCGTCGGGGGTCAACGTGGGGCCTCGGTGGCGGCGCCGAGCCGTAGGAGTTCATTTAGCTTTGCCACCCGCTCTCCGCCGAGAAGTCCGCATTTCAGCCCCGCCGAGCCGCACGCGACGGCGAGGTCGGCGAGCCACCCCTCGGGAACGTCCCCGGAGCGGTGGGAGACGACCGTCTCGAGCCCGCTCGCGCGGGCCAGCGCGACCGTCGCGAGCGTGTCGGTCAGGGTGCCGACCTGATTGACCTTGATCAAGATCGCGTTGGACGACCGCTTCGCGATCCCCGTCGCGAGACGGTCCCGACGCGTGGTGTAGAGGTCATCGCCGACCACCAGGCACTTCGACCCGACGGCGGCGGTGAGCCGGGCGAACCCGTCGAACTCCTCCTCATCGAGCGGGTCCTCCAGGTAGCGGATTCCGTGGGCGTCCACGAGCTCCGCCACGAAGGCGATTTGCCCGTCGAGGTCGAGGGTCCGGTCCTGGTACCGGTACGCTCCGTCCCGGAAGAACTCGCTGGCGGCGAGGTCGAGCCCGGGAAAGACCTTCCGATGGGTCGCGTCGCGGACACGGGCGCAGGCGGCATCGAGGATCTCGAGCGCCACGACGTTGCCGATCGGGGCGACCCATCCCCCTTCGTCTCCCCGGCCGAGGGCGTGCGTCGGAAGCCGACGGTGGATCTCCTCCCCGATCGCCTGGTGGACCGCGAGGGCGGCCCGGACCTCTTCGGCGGGGGTGGCGTCCGGGGCGAAGGCGATGAACTCCTGGAAATCCGGGCCGCCGATCGCGTGACGACCGCCGTTCATCGTGTTGCCGACGACCGCCGGCCAGCGGGTCGGTCGCTCCGGGGCCCCGAGGGAGCGGGCGAGGTCGATCCCCTGCTCGTTCGCTCGGGCCATCGCGAGGGCGACCGACAACGCCGTCGCCGTGTTCCCGCCGATCCGGGAGAAGGTGGGCGTCCCATCGACCTCGTGGAGGGTCCGGTCAAACCCCGCCTGATCCTCGACGTCCCGGTCGACGAGCTTCGGTCGGAGGATGGACGTCCCGACCCGCAGCGCCTCCGCGACGCCCCCGGGCGGGAACGCCTGGACCTCGTGGGCGCCCGTGCTCGCGCCGCTCGGCGCGCTCACGATCCCCAACACGCCCCGGTCGGTCTTGACCGTCGCCTCGACCGTCTCCTTCCCCCGGCTGTCGTAGACCAGCCGCAGCCGGACCTCCTCGACCCGGCTCATCGGGGAGCCCCGACGAACTCAACGAGGACACCCCGGAACGACGCCGGATGGGCGAAGCCGACCGTCCGACCCCGGGCGCCGACCCGGGGAACCTCATCGATCAGCCGGCCGCCGTGCGCCCGGACGTTGGCGAGCGCTGCGGCGACGTCGGGGACCCGGAACGCGAGGTGGTGGATCCCCTCGCCCCGCTTTTCGAGGAACTTGCCGACCGCGGAATCGGGACGGAGCGGCTCGAGGAATTCGAGGTGGCTCTCGCCGGACTCAAGAAAGGAGACCCGGACCCCCTGACTCTCGACGGCCTCCGGCGGGGACCCGTGTCCGCCGACGACCGGTTCGTACTGCGTGAGCGCTTCGGAGAGGCTTCGGACGGCGATTCCGAGGTGATCGATCTTCACGCCACCGCCCTCCTCAGAACGTGCGGGGCGGGCGATACTCGCCGAAGAGTTCCCGCCAGAGCTCGGCGACCTCCCCGAGCGTCGCCCCCGCCTGGACCGCCGCGAGGAGAGGGGGCATGACGTTGGACCCCCGCTCGGTCTCCCGGCGGAGCGCGTCGAGGGCGGTCCGGGTCTTCTTCGCGTCCCGGTCGCTCTTCCAGGCGGCGAGGTCGCGCCGCTGGGTGCGCTCCAGCTCCGGAGAGATCGTGAGGCCGCGGCCTCGCTTTCCGGTCGCCTCGTCGGGGAAGAGGGTGAACTCGGGGTGACCCTCCGAGAAGGCGTTGACTCCGACGACGAGCTCTTCCTTCGCCTCGCGCGCCTTCGCGATCCGGTACGCCTCGCGGGCGATCTCGGCCTGGAAGAATCCCTTCTCGACCGCCACGAGGGCCCCGCCCATCTGTTCGATCCGGTCGAGGTACGCCTGGGCCTCGGTTTCGACCCGGTCGGTCAGGTACTCGATCTCGTACGCCCCGCCCAACGGGTCGATGGTCGACGCGACCCCCGACTCCTCGGCGAGGAGCTGCTGGGTCCGGAGCGCGAGACGGGCCGACGCCTCGGTCGGGAGCCCCTGGGCCTCGTCGAGCGCGTTCGTGTGGAGCGACTGGGTCCCCCCGAGAACGGCGGCGAGCGCCTCGAGGGTCGTCCGCACGACGTTGAGCTCGGGCTGCTGGGCCGTGAGCGACGAACCGGCGGTCTGGGTATGGAACCGGAGCGCCCAGCTCCGCGGTTGCTTCGCACCCAGCGTGTCCTTCGCCACCCGGGCCCAGAGCCGCCGGGCGGCCCGGAACTTGGCGATCTCCTCGAGGAAGTTCCGGTCGGAGGAAAAGAAGAACGAGAGCCGGGGGAGGAACTCGTCCCGGTCGAGACCGCGCTCGACGGCGGCCCGGACATAGGCGATCGCGTTCGCGATGGTGAACGCCACCTCCTGGGCGGCGGTGGCGCCCGCTTCGCGCATGTGGTACCCCGAGACCGAGATGTAGTTCCACTGTGGCATCTCGCGGGTCGCGAATTCGATGACGTCCGTCGTCAGCCGGATCGACGGGCCGGGCGGGTAGATGTACGTCCCGCGCGCGATGTACTCCTTCAGGATGTCGTTCTGGACCGTCCCGCCGAGCTTCGCCCGCGGAACCCCCGATTCCTCGCCGACGGCGACGAGGAGCGCGACGAGGATCGGGGCGGTCGCGTTGATCGTCATCGAGACCGTCGCCTGATCGAGCGGGATCTCATGGAACAGGCGGCGCATGTCCCCGAGGCTCGTGATCGCGACGCCGACCCGGCCCACCTCTCCCTTCGCCTTCGGATGGTCGGAGTCGTAGCCGATCTGCGTCGGAAGGTCGAACGCCGTCGAGAGCCCGGTCTGGCCCCGGTCGAGCAGGAAGCGGAACCGAGTGTTCGTCTCCCGCGCGCTCCCGAACCCCGAATACTGCCGGAACGTCCAGAGCCGCCCCCGGTACATCGTGGGTTGGACCCCGCGGGTGTACGGGGGCCGCCCGGGGAACCCGAGCCGGTCGGTTGCGACGGTCTCGGGGTCGTCGGGCGGCCCGACGAGGAGCGGGACCGGACCGGCGTCGACCTTGGGACCGATCTGAGCGCGGGCGGCCGCCTCCCACGTCGCCCGGGCCCCCGTCGCGGCGCGTCGGCGAGCGGCCATCGGCGTTCCGACCGAGGTTCGATATTAAGCGGCTTCGGCGCGGCGCACGAGCGGCCAGAGCGCCGAGAGGTCGAGTTCCGCCCAGACCGCCGGGACCGGGACCCGAAGTTCGGTGAGGACTGAGGGGTGCAACTCGCCGACCTCGCCGATCGACTCGCCGGCCAGCCGGAGTCGCGCGGCTCGCCCCCGGATCGTCCCGGGGATCTCGAGGGGTTCCCGCACCCCGACCGCGCCCATCGCCCCGGTGAGGTAGTCGAGGAGCGCGGCCCCGTCGGCGAATCCGAACCGCTCCCCCGCGAGCAAGATCCCGGCCCGCACCAACGTCCGTCCCCCCGTCTCCGAGCCGGGGTCGGCGACGATCACGGGTCCTACCTCGTACATCCGCTGGGGGTAGGCGTGCCGGACGTTGTGCGCGAGGCTGGTCAGCAACGACGGGAGGAGCCGGTTCCGCACGTGGGAGTACAGGTCGGAGACCGGGTTGGCCACCCGGATCGCGCCGGACGGCGCGAGGAGGGCGTCGACCTCGGCGCCCACGAGGACGGGGGTGTACAGCTCGGCGTACCCCAGCCCGAGCAGGAGATCGGCGACCTCCCTCCGGAAGACGGATTCGGTCCGACGGCGCCCCCGGGTCGGGCTCGGAGGGACGACCCCGTCCTCGGCCCGGAGTCCCCGGGCGAGGACGACGTCTTCGGCGAGGTCGACCGCGGTCAGGAGGTCGGGCCGCCACGGCGGAACCTCCACCGTGAACCCCCCGGGGATCGGGTGGGCGCCCAACCGGGATTGCGCGAGGAGGTGCTCCGCTTCCGGGGTGGTGAACGTCCGCCCGGCGAGCGCGTCGAGGGTCGCGAGCGGCAATTCCAGGCGTCGGGTCGCCACGACGGCGCCGCCCTCGCGGTCCGCCGGGCCCCCCACGGTCTCGACAGGTGCGACGCTCCAGCCGTTGGCCACGAACACGAGCGAGAGGAGCCCGATCATCTCCCGGACCCGCGCCACGGTGGCCCCGGTCGACTCGAGAAGCAGGCTTCGGTCGCCCGGGCGTGCCTCGCCGGCCCCTCGGCTGTTCAAAATCGGGGGCACGCTGAGGATCTGATCGTCCCGGTCGAGGAGGACCAGCATGCGCTCACCGGCGACGCCGAGCGAACCGTAGCGGGCGGCGAGCGGGTGAGCCGCCAAGAACGCCCTTCCGCCGACCTCCACGGTCCCGTCGAGCGGAACGAACCGGACGTCGTCGACGGGTCGAGTCGTGTACCGAACCGGGAATTGGAACCGGTCGGTGGGGTAGATCCCGATGCTCGCGCGCTTCCGCTGGGCCCCATACGTCGCGTGGAGGAGCTCCTGGAACCGGATCGCCTCATCGAGGAGCCCGGCGTCGAGCGGGCGGGATTCGGGGGCCGCCACGATCGCCCCTGCGATGGCGGGCCGAACGCCGGCGACCGACGGGTCGACGAGGAGCTGCGGCGCGGGGCCGGACCACGGGGCCGACCGGATGGGGACGAGCCCATGCGCCCCCCCGACCTTGGGCGCGAGCGCGAGGGCGAGCCCCGACTCGGTCAGCAGGTCCAGGCGGTCGGCGGTCGCCTCGAGGACGAGCGACCCGCCCTCGGGCCCGTCGAACTCCGCCTTGGTGGACCAGAGGAGGTCGCGCAACTCGGCGTCCGGGAGGTCGCGGCCCAACGCTTTGGCGAGCCGGGCCCGCGGGATCGTCGCGCGGGGCATTCTACCGCGGCCCCCCGGTGAGCCGCTCGAGGTCGTCCTCGAAGAGCTCGCGGATGTCGGAGACGCCGAGCGAGACCATCGCGAGCCGCATCACCCCGATCCCCCAGGCGGCGACGGGGACGTCGATCCCCAGGGGTCGGAGGACCTCGGGGCGGAACATCCCACCGGGGAACACCTCGATCCACCCGAGGCGGGGGTGCTTGACGTACCCTTCCACCGACGGCTCGGTGAACGGGAAGTAGCTGGGTCGGATCCGGAGGTCGCGGATCCCGATCGCATCGGCGAGGGCACGGAAGATCCCGACGAGGTCTCGGAGGTTCGTCCCCTCGCCGCCGAGGATCCCCTCGCACTGCGTGAAGTCGATGTGGTGCGTCGCGTCCACCGACTCGACCCGGAAGTTCCGGTCGAGGCAGAACATCCGGAACGGCGGCGTCGGATGGTTCGCGAGGTACCGGGCGCTCACGCTCGTCGTCTGCGACCGGAGGACGAGATGCCGGGCGACCTCGGGGTCGTACGGCGCCTTCCACCCCGGCGTGATCGGCGCGGCCTCGCCGGGGAGCGCGCGTCCCTCGTGGACCGCGGCGACTCGCTCGAGGAGCGCCGCCGGAGGGAGCTTCCCCTCGACTCCCACGACCCCGAATACGTCGTGGATCGAGCGGGCCGGGTGGTGCTGGGGCATGAACAGGACATCGCAATCCCAGAATTCCGTCTCGAGAAGCGGGCCTTCGCCCTGCTCGAACCCGAGGCCGAGGAGGATCTCCTCGAACTCCCGCAGCCAGGCCGCGTACCGGTGCGGGCGGGCTCCCGTGACGTACGGTACCGCCGCCCGCACGTCGTACGGCCGGAACTCCTGTCCTTTCCACGAGCCGTCGCGGAGGGACACGGTCGAGAGGGTCCCGAGGAGCTTCGAGTCGTCCAGGAGGACGGCGGCCCGGCCCTCGTCGGACGGGGTCCAGCGTTTGGTCGTGAGATGCCCGACCTCCACGAGCCCCCGCCGTCGAAGGTCCTTCACCGCCGAGTCGTCCGGGGCGACCTGGTCGTCGTGGATGGAGCGGAGCGCGGTCTCCTCCGGGAACGGGAGCGCCACGTCGGGATGCCCGTCACGGAGGCGGAACGGGATTCCATCGGCCAGGAAGCCCCGGCGTCGGAGGATCCCGATCGCCGCCGACCGCTCCTCTGCCGGGAGTCCCGCGGCCTCGAGGTCGGTCGGCCCCATCGGAGCGGTATGCCCGCCGAGGATCTGGAGCATCCGCCGTTCGGGGAGTCCGATCGCCTGGGCCCGGACCCCCCGAGGGGTCAGCGTGAGGACCTCGCGGTGCTCCTCCTCGACGTTCGCGAGACCTTTCGAGCGCAGTCGCTGCAACGCCCCGCGGACCGCCTCGATCGAGAGGTCGGTCCGGGTCGGGAGCGCCTCCTCCTCGACGGGGAGGGGGCCGGCGGACCGGAGCGCCCCCAGGACCGCCCGTTCCGGTCCGCCGAGCGAGAGCTCGGTCGCGGGAACCGCCTCGTCCGGCTCGTCCGGGTCGGGCGGCATCGGGCGCGGGACGGGGGCCGTCGATTAAGAGTTTCGGCGCGGCGACCGTCGGGAATCCCGTCGGTCGCCGCTCGTTCGGGGGCGCCTAGGGAAGGAAGTCGTTCCCCGAGAGCTCGTAGAACAGATTGTCCTCCGTGCCCACCGTGACGTTCGTGTTGACCGACGCCGGGTTCAGCCACGACGCAATCCCGTCCACGAAGTTGCTCTGCCCGGTGTACGTGTACAACGCGAGGCTGTAGGCGATCTTCTCGACCTCATTGTAGAGGAGGACCCGCAGGGGCCCCGCCGGCGTCACGGCGGCGACCTGCATCGCGCGCAACATCGACTTGTAGGCGACCCCCTGACACGCCTGGGCGATCGTCGCGTTCGCCCAATACGAGTAGTTCTCGTACGGCTGGGCGCACCCCGTCGTGAACTGGGGCGTGTAGAGCGACTGCTCCACGGCGTCCCCGTAGGTGTACGTCGAGTTCGCGCTGTACAGGGGAACCACGTAGTCGGTGGGGTCGGGGTAGTCAGGGGCCCAGCCGAGACCGTACATCGTGAACGGATTCTGGCCCGGCGGACTGCTCTGGGCGGTCTGGACCAGGGTGACGAAGTTGACGTCCACGACCGAGACCTTCAGCGCACCGTTGGTGAGCGTCGAAAGCTCGCTCGTCCAGAGCGCATTGATCTCATCTCCGGTCGGGTTCCCGGTTTCGCCGAACATCGGCATCTGGCACGGGTTCGCGCTCGTGCACGAGGCGACCTCGGGGTCGTAGTACGGGCTGGTGGGGCTCTGCATCTGGTCCCACCAGTAGACGGGACAGCTCGTGTTCGCCACGTTCGTGCACGGGTCCGTGTTCGGCCACGGGATGTTCGTGGGGTAATAGTTCGCCATGAACTGCGGGATCGCCCCGCCGTAGTTGAACGACAGTTGAATTCCGTCTTTCGTGTTGATCGTGTTCTCGATCGTCGAGTACGGATACGCCCGCGTGAAGAACTCGCGCATCCCAAGGTAGCTGAAGAAGTCGGAGTGGACGTTGATCGTCGTCGTGGTGAACCGCTGCGCAGTCCCGACATCGAAGTTCATGTCGAACGGCGCGAAGGCGATCGAGATCGTCGGCGCGCTGACGGCGATGATCTTCCCGAGGTCGATCAGCTGGATGAAGAGCGAAAAGTCCGTCGAGGGAATCGACGCCAGGTCGGCGGTCCCGGCGATGTACGACTGCTCTCCGGGCTCGGCCGACGTCTCCCATGTAACTTCGACGGTTCCGGCGTACGTGTGCGGCTGCGGCTGGCAGCCCGTCCAGGTGCAGAACGGATTCGCGCCGTAGTTCGGGCTCGCCTTGAGGGTGTACCCCTCGGCGATCTGGTAGTCGGCGAGCGCGTAGGGGCCGCTGCCGACCATGTTCCACTGGACGTGTCCCAGGTACGAGCCGAACGCCCCGCTCCCCAGCTGCTCCCACTGGTCCCAGCCTCGCGCGGGGGTGGCGTTGAACGAGAGCCCGAGTCCATCGGTTCCCGGCAACGCGCAAGGTTGGTCGCCGGCACCGGAGATATTGCCGCGCGTCCAGAACGGAATCCCGGAGCCCTGCGCCGCGGCGCTGAACCATCCGCATGGCACGATCGCGCTCCCGAGCGGGTCGGCGATCAGTTCCAGGAAGTAAGGCCAGTTCTCGCCCTTGGCGTCCGCGTGGAACGTGATGCACCCATGGTCGGCGGGGTTGTTCATGGCGCCGATCGACTGGCACTCGCTGTCGTTGAGGGTCATCGCGGCCGAGACGTTCGCGGGGGTGTTGTTGTACGACCCGTGAATCGAGTCCCACGAACTGTTCCCGGGCCCCAGGAGGGACTGGCCGAGGATCCAGCCGGGGTTCGCCGCGGGGAACGGCAACGTGGAGAATCCCAACGCCCGGATGATCGAGAAGAGGACATCCGTCGGGTAGACCCCCCAGTGGACCCCGGTCGCCGGGTCGTAGAACGAGGCGTTGGATTGGATCACAAAGGTGTAGTTCGAGCCGCTCTGGAGAGAGTCGCCCTTGTACAGCGCCTGGCACTGGGGGCTTCCCGGGACGCAGGTCGCGAGTTCGGGGACGAAGTCGTCGGGGCTCGGGCCGGTCGCGGTCCCGTTGTACGTTATGAGGGTCTGGTACACGTTGAAGATCGGCTCGGCGCCGACCGTCTCGTAATCGATCGCCGGGTCCTCCGAAAGCGCGCCACCGGGAGCGAGCTCGTAATCGATGAGCGTCCCGGGGTGGGGGTCGCGGGCGGTGGTGAGCCCGGCGATCCCGGGGTGCAGGCCGGCCGGCGCGACGAACACCGTCCAATTGTAGTCGACCGGAACGACCGTCGAGCCGCTCATGGCGCCGCCCTCGAACGTGATGTTGTAGACGCCCGGCGACGGGAACGTCGCCGTGGCCGACGCGGAGCCGCTCCCGTTGGCGACGTCGGAGAGGGTCCCGCTCGTCACGATCTTCGGGGGGATGACGGTGAACGCTGGATTCGTGGGGGACGACGTGTAGGAACCCGATACCGAGACCGACTGCCCGGGCACGATCGCCGCGGTGATCTGCGGAGTGCCGGCATGGGCGGTCGAGTTCGACACGATCGAGCCGGCGAGCGTGGGGACGCTCCCCTCGGTCGCCGACGAGTACGAGGCGGTGACCGCGACCTGCACCAGGCCGTAGAGATTGTCGTGGAGAACGCCCTTGACATTCGCCGTCACGTAGACCAGGTAGGTGCCGATGTTGGGGAACGCGTGGCCGACGGCCGGGGCGCTCGAGACGACCGGCTTCGCCCCGTCCCCGAAGTAGAACGTGTAGGAGGCCGCCGACTCCCCCGACGGGAGCGAGGCGGTGAACGGAACCGAGTTGCCTTCCTGGACCGACTTGAACGGCAGGACCAGCGTGATGTCGTGGAGATTCTGGAATTTGGCGCACGCCGGCGCGGACAGCGGCTGGCATGTGAGCGGCGTCGGGCTCGCGAACCCGCCGAGGATCGCGTAGCTCCCCACCCCGACAATCGCGAGGACGACGACGATCAAGATCGCAGAGACGACAGTGCTCAGCCCGCGGCGCCGCGCCGAAAACGGCGTACGCGCGGAAATTCCGGTCGACATCGATTCACCAAGGCCAGAGCGAGAACTTCTCGGCTCGGGGTGGTCTCCTAACCATCGACTCATATATACCTCTCCGGCGGAAACCGCCGGCGAGAACGTTCGGGACCCGTCGGGCCGGTCACTCGAACCCGGTGGGCTCGGGTTCGGCCGGATGGACGAGGCCGGAGAGGATCTGGAACGCGTGGAGGACGTCGGTCTCCCGCACGACGAACGTCGAATCGGTGTAGACGCTCATCAGCTCGAGCGAGTTGATCCCGGAGCGGAAGAGCGCGCCCGCGAGGAACGCGAGAACTCCGGGGGTGTCGACGATGGTCTCGGGGCTCCGGACGGTGACCGCCGAGAGGCGACGGTGCACGCCGAGGGTCGCCCGCTTCCCGGTCGCGGCGAGGACGGCGTCGACGAGGTCCTCCTCGCAGAGGATCGTGACCGCACTCGGCCCCTGCAGAAGTTGGAGCAGATGCCGTCGGTCGGCGAGAAGGGTCCGCCCGGTCTCGAGGACCCGTCCCATCATCTCCCAGTCGGAGCGGGCGGTCACGATCGCGACGCGCGTTCGGACCTCGAGCCGGCTCGACTTGACGACCTCGAGGACCCGGGACTCGAGGGTCCGGTCGGCCCGCATCTGGCGCTGGTAGCGCCGGCACGCGACCTCGATCGCCTCCTGGTTGGCGAGACCCGTCTCGTGCCGGATCTTCTTCGCGAGGCTCGTGAAGTTGAGGATGTTGTACGAGAGGCAGTCGCGCACCGCGGGATGGTCCTCGATGTACCGCCGCGTCACCTCGGCGGCGGTCGGTCCGACGACCCGTTGCTCTCCCGCCATCGACCGCTCCTACGGGCCGCACCGAGGGCTCCCCCATCAACGTTTCCGTAGGTCCGGCCGCCGCTCGGTCGGGCGGCGTCGAGAGCCGAGCGAGCCGTTATGTCGCCTCGGGGGCATGCGCCGAACTCACATGCACCGTGCGACGTGTCGGTACTTCATGCGTCAAACGAGACGACTTGTCGCGTTGGAGACACCCCCGCTATATTCCCGTCGGCCACGAACTCCGCCGAGGGAGTTCGGGGCTCTTGGGACCCGCCGGTGCCGGCGGGTCCAGCGGAGCCGACGAGCCCCAACTGAGGAGGACGCGAACCGACCGTGGTAACCCAGCGTCGACATCTGCGACTTCTCCCCTGCCGCGAATGCAGTCACCTCCGCGCCAGCCACTACCTACTCGCTCCCCAGGACGGCCGGGTCCGCCGGCACTTCGCCCGACCCCGCGACCGCGCGACCCCGATGCCGTGCCACGTGCTCGGCTGCGGATGCGCCCGGTTCGGCGCGGACAGCGAGGTGTTCCTCTGCCCTGTCTGCTCGCGGGAGTACGCCACTCGTGCGAGCCTCGAGATCCACCTCTACGGCCAGCATCCGGGACTTTCGCCCCGGGAGCGCTCGCTGCTGCTCCAGGGCGCCATGAGCGGCAAGACCGTCCTCCCGCCGTGGGTCGTCGCGCGGCTTCCGACGCGCCCGGCGGCGGACGACGAAGCCGCGGTCGCCTAACCCGTTCGGTCCTCCGGCGCTCGGCCCGCGGGTGTGCGGGTCTCCCACGGCGAGCGCCGGGAAATCAGGGATCTTCCGCGGGGCGGAACAGCCGTTCCGGGACCCCCGCGGTACGACGAAGCTTCTGGAGTCGGACAAGTTCGGTGGCCGCCGCCCGCTCGCCGGAACGGCGGCGGGCGTCGACCTCGGCGAGCAGGCGGTCGACCGATCGCCAGGACGACCCTCCGGCGCTCCCCCGCCGCTCCGGCTCCTCCCAGGCCCCGGGGAACCGGAAGTCGTCGGGAAGCTCGGGAAACTCGGCGCGGAGCTCGGCCGTCCCGATCGGGGCGTTCCGGCTCTTCTCGGTCGCCCGGCGGGCGAGCCAGAGGCCCACGCGCCGATGCGCGGACCGGAACGGGACCCCGGCGCGGACGAGGGCGTCGGCGACCTCGACCGAACCGGTCGCCGCGTCGGTCGCCGGTGGCGAGAGGAAACTCGACCCCCGCGCCATCGCGCCGAGGACGTCCAGGGACAGGCGGGCCCGGGAGAGGCCCTCGAGGACGAGCGGTTTCCCGACCTGGAGGTCGCGGTGGTACCCCATCGGCAGTCCCTTCAGAAGCGCGAGGTGGGAGACGAGCCGGCCGATCGCGGGCGCGCTCTCGGCCCGCACGAGCTCGGCGAGGTCCGGGTTCCGCTTGTGGGGCATGAGCGAGCTCGTCGTCACGAACGGGTCGCCGAGCCGGACCCGGTCGACGCCGGGGAGCGAGCCGAGGACGAGCTCTTCGGCGAAGCCGCTCGCGTGCAGGAGCGCGACCGCGCTCGCGTAGAGCGCATCGCTGGCCGCATCGCGGTCGGAGACCGCGTCGATCGACGAGACGCTCGGCCGGCGGAAGCCGAGCGCCCGGGCGGTCGCCGTCCGGTCGACGGGAAGCGACGTCCCGGCGATCGCGCCGCTTCCCAAGGGAGACGCCTCGATCCTCTCGCGGACGCGCCGGAACCGCTCCGCGTCCCGGACGAACCGGAGCGCGTGGCTCCCGAGGATCTGCCCCCAGTAGACCCGCTGCGCGGGCTGGGTGTGGGTCCAGCCGTCCACGACGTGCCGTCCGTCGGGGGAGCGGGCGGCCCCGACGAGGGTCCCGGCGACGGTCGCGGCCGACCGCTCGAGGCCGAGGAGCGATTCGCGGAGCGAGATCGCGAGGTCGGTCGCGACCTGGTCGTTCCGGCTCCGGGCGGTGTGGAGCCGCTCGCCGTCCGGTCCGATCCGGCGGGTCAGTTCGGCTTCGACGTTGAGGTGGACGTCCTCGAGCGCCGGGTCGAGCGGGAACTTCCCCGCCGCCGCGTCGCGGGCGATCGCCCGGAGTCCGACGACGATCCGCGACGCGCTCCGGCGGGGGACGATGCCGGTCGCCCCCAGCATCTGGGCGTGGACCACCGACCCCCAGAGGTCGGCGCCCAGCAGCGCCCGGTCCTCGGCGACCGAGACCGAGAGCGCGGCCGCCCGGGGGTCAAGCGGTGCGGAGAACCGGTCGCGGAGCATCGGTGGACGACGCCGCCGCCGCGTGGGCGGCCCGGGCGGCCGCGACGCGGGCGTGCGCCAGCTGGTTCGGGAGCCCGTAGAGGTGGATGAAGCCGACGGCGAGCTCCTGCGGGAACCGGCTCCCGGTCCCGTAGGTGGCGAGCTCGTGCGAGAGGAGCGAGTACTCCGACCGCCGCGCAACCGCCCGGCAGCTCCCCTTGTGGAGCCGCAGCGTGACGTCGCCCGTGACGACCTCCTGGGTCGAGCGGACGAAGGCGGTGAGCGCTTCCCGGAGCGGGGAGAACCAGAGCCCTTCGTAGACGAGGTCAGAGAACCGACGGTCGACGGACGACTTGAACTGCAGGAGGTCCCGGGGGAGGACGAGCGCCTCGAGTGCCTGGTGCGCCGTCACGAGCGCAACCGCCCCCGGGCACTCGTAGGTCTCGCGCGACTTGATCCCGACGACGCGGTCCTCGACGTGGTCGATCCGGCCGACGCCGTGCTGACCGGCGCGCCGGTTCATCGTCCGGACGAGCTCGACCGGGTCGAGCCGGACGCCGTCGACCGCCACGGGGATCCCCCGCTCGAACGTCACCACGAGCGTCTCGGGCTCGGCCGGCCACGACTCGGGGTGCCCGGTCCAGTCGAAGACGACCTCGGGGGCCGCGACGTTCGCGTCCTCGAGTCGTCCGCCCTCGATCGACCGTCCCCACAGGTTCTCGTCCACGGAGTAGGGCGACTCCGGCGTCACCCGGATCTTGAGGTGGTGGGCGTGGGCGTACGCGATCTCGTCCTCCCGGTTCATGTTCCACTCGCGGACGGGAGCGATCACCCGGAGCTCGGGCGCGAGGGTGTGGACCGCGACGTCGAACCGGACCTGGTCGTTCCCCTTGCCGGTGCACCCGTGGGCGACGGCGTCGGCGCCGAGGGCCATGGCGGTCTCCGCGAGGGTCTTTGCGATCAGCGGGCGGGCGAGCGCCGTCGAGAGCGGGTAGATCCCCTCGTAGAGGGCGTTCGCCTGGAGCGCCGGGAAGCAGTACTCCTCCACGAACGTCGACTTCGCATCGATGAGTCGTGCATCGCGGGCCCCGTTCTCCCGGGCCCGGTCGAGGGCGCCGGTCAACTCGCCCTGCTGGCCGACGTCGACCGTGAGCGCCGTCACGGCCGCGTCGTGCTTTTCCGCGATCCAGGGGATCGCGACCGAGGTGTCGAGGCCGCCGGAGTAGGCGAGGACCACGTGGGACTTCGTTGGGGTTGGTTGCGTCATCGTCGTGCCTCCCGCGCGGGACGGGGGAGGAGAGGAACGGCGTTCGGTCGGCCCCGGCCGGGGAACCGGGTTCCGGCGTCGGGGCGGGGTCCGTCGTCCGCCAGGCCGTCGACCGAACCGACCCAGGCCGACCGCGCCCCCGTCTCGACCGCTCGGCTCGCGGCCGCGACCTTCGGAATCATCCCGTCCCGGGCCGCGCCCGAGGCGAGGAGTCGGGCGACGTCGGCCGGGCCGAGGACCGCGAGGGGGTGGCCCGAGGCGTCGCGAACGGCCGGTACGTCGGTGATCAGGAGGAGGTCGGCCCCCAGCCCGGCGGCGATCGCGCCGGCGGCGAGGTCGGCGTTCACGTTGTACACTCCACCGTCTTGATCGGTCCCGATCGGGGCGACCACCGGCGTGTATCCTTCGTCGAGGAGCGTTCGGAGGATCCGGACCCGAGCGCCCGTTGGCTCGCCGACGAGTCCGAGGGAGCCGGGAGGAGTCCCGGCGAGCTGGACCGGGAGAAGTCGGCCGGAGAGGCCGCTCAGGCCGACGGCGGGAGCCCCCGCGTCCGAGAGGGCGTTGACGATCCGTCCGTTGACGCGGCCCGCGAGGACCTCGATGACGACATCGAGGAGCGCCCGGTCGGTCACGCGCTGGCCGTCGACCTTCTTCGTCGGAAGTCCGAGCTCCGTCGCCCGGGCGGTCACCTCCTCGCCGCCCCCGTGGACGACGACGACGTCCCGGCCCGC
This sequence comes from Candidatus Lutacidiplasma silvani, assembly GCA_022750295.1. GTDB lineage: Archaea > Thermoplasmatota > Thermoplasmata > Lutacidiplasmatales > UBA184 > Lutacidiplasma > Lutacidiplasma silvani. The sequence goes on along the minus strand of JAKIVZ010000001.1, from coordinate 297,465 downwards.
CCGTTGGGCCCGGAGGACGAACGCGACGATGGCCCCGAGGCCGGTCGATGGGTCGGTCTCCTTGCCTCCGACCTTGAGGACGAGGGGAATCGACCGCGGCATCGTCACGTCCGATACGCGGCGTTGATCTGGACGTAGGCGTACGAGAGGTCGCAGCCCCACGCCGTGGCGGACGCCCGTCCTTCGTGCAGTCGGACCTCGAGCGGCACTTCGTCGAGCTGGCGGAGGAGGTCCCGGATCCGGTTGCCGCCCCCGTTCTCGAGCGCCGGCGCCGGGCGGCCGCGGACGATCAGCGGGACCGATTGCCGGGGCCGGAGGATCGAGACATCCATCCGGTCCGGGTCGAGCCGGGCGCCGGAGTAGCCGAGCGCGCACGCGATCCGCCCGACGTTCGGGTCGGCCCCGAAGAGCGCGGCCTTGACGAGCGTCGAGCCGACGACCGCCCGCGCCGCGGCGCGCGCATCGTCGAGGTTGCGGGCCCCGGTGACCTTGACCGTGAGGAGCTTCGTGGCGCCCTCGCCGTCGCGCGCGACCTGGCGGGCGAGCGACTCGAGCACCGCGTGGACGCCCTCCGCGAACGCCGGGTCGTCGTCGGCGAACCCGCCGCCGGCCTCCCCGTTCGCGAGGACGTAGATGGTGTCGTTCGTGCTGGTGTCGCCGTCCACGCTCACCATGTTGAACGTCGATTCGGTCTCGTGCGCGAGGACCCGCGCGAGCGCGGCGGGCCGGATCTTCGCATCGGTCGTGAGGTACGCGAGGGTCGTCGCGTGCATCGGACCCATCCGGGGGGCGATCATGCCGCTTCCCTTCGCCATCCCGCCGACCCGGACGACCGTCCCATCGGCCAAGCGGGCCTTGACCGAGGCGACCTTCGCCCGGGTGTCGGTCGTGAGGATCGCATGGGCGGCCCGTTCGGCGCCGTCGCCCGCCGCCTCGAGGGCCGCCTTGAGTTGCGGGAGCGCGGTGACGATCCGGTCGACCGGGAGCCGGGGTCCGATGACCCCGGTGCACGCCGGGAGCAGCGAGCCTTCGGGAAGGCCCAGCTCGACCTCGGCGGCCGCGAGGAGACGGCGGTTGTCCTCGATCCCTTCCGGACCGGTGAGGGCGTTCGCCACTCCGGACACGGTCAGGATCCCCCGGACCGTGGTCGCCGAGGCGCGAAGTCGCTCGGCGCCGAGGGTGACCGGGGCCGCCTGGACCCGGTTGGTCGTGAACACCCCGGCGGCGACGCATGGGGTCGACGAGACGACGACCGAAAGGTCGGACCGGCCGCTCCGCTTGACGCCGCTCGCGACGCCGGCGGCGCGGAAGCCGCGCGGCGCGGTGATCCCACCGGCGACCCGCAGCATCGTCAGACTCCGAACCCGGGGAGCGAGAGACCCGCGGTCTCGTCGAGCCCGAGCATCAAGTTCGCGTTCTGGATCGCCTGGGCCGCCCCGCCCTTCCCGAGGTTGTCGAGCGCGCTGAAGACGACCGGGACGTTCCCGACCGGTTGGACGGAAATGTAGCACCGATTCGTCCCCTGCGCCCACGGGAGCCGGGGGACCCCGCCCACGCGGACGAACGGGGACGCCTCGTACCGGTGCTGGTAGAGAGCGGTCCACCGGGCCGCGTCCGCCCCGCCGCCCGGAGCGGCGTAGATCGAGCAGAGGATCCCACGGACGAGCGGGACGACATGCGGGACGAAGACAATCGGAACATGGTGGGCGCCGAGGCGGCCGAGCGCCGCGGCCATCTCCGGCCCATGCCGATGCTCCGGCATGCCGTACGGAAGGACGGTCAGCGCCGCCTCGGGGTGGTGAGCGGACGCGGACGGCAGGGCCCCGGTCCCCGACGTCCCGCTTTTCGCGTCGACGACGACCGGGCCGTGGAGTTCGCCCGCCGCGGCGAGGGGGGCGATCGCGAGGAGCGTGGCGGTGGGGTAGCAGCCCGGGTTCGCGACGAGCCGGGCGCCCTTCACCTGGTCCCCGAACAGCTCCGGGAGGCCGTAGACCGCCTCGGGAAGATGCTCGACGTCGATGTGGGGTCGACCGTACACCCTCGCGTACTCCTCCGCGGAGGGCAGCCGGTAGTCCGGCCCGAGGTCGACGACCCGGATCCCGCGTTCAAGGAGCGAGGGGACGACCGGCATCGCTTCGCCGGCCCCCTGGGCGAGGAAGGCGACGTCGACGTCGATCCCGTCGGAGTTGGCGCGGAGGACGATGTCGGAGTACTGTTCCGCGCTGGGCGAGACCTCGCCGACGGTCTTGCCCGCCTGGCTTCGCGAAACGGCCTCGGTGACGTCGATGTCGGGATGGTACGATAACAACCGAATCAGTTCGCCACCGAGGTACCCGCTCGCGCCGAGTACCGCTGCCTTCGCCATCAGCGCCGAACTACCCGGACCACCCGGCCCCGCGATATTGAGGGTACTGTCCCCCCGGGGTCGGAAAGCCCGGTTGGGTGTTCCCCACGCGACGTCGACCGAGGCCCTAGCCGGGGACCGGCGACGAGCTCGGCGGCGCCAGCGTCGAGAGGACCTGGAACGCCCGGATCGAGTCCCTGTCGCGGAAGACGAACAGCGAATCGGTGTGGACGCTGACCGTTTCGAGGCAATTGATCCCGGCCCGGAACAGCGCTTCCGCGATGTACGCGAGGACGCCCGGGATCTCCGCGACCTCCGGCCGGCTCCGGAACGCGAGGACCGCGAGCCCCCGCTCGACTCCGAGGAGGAGCTTGTTCGGGATCGTCGCCTTGACCTCCGCGAGGAGCGACTCTTCGCAGAGGACGGTGATCGCCCGCGTCCCGATCAGGATCTCGAAGAGCCGCCGGCCCGGGGCCTCGGTCAGCAGCTTGCGGCCGAGCGCAAGAAGTTCGTCGATCGCCTCCCAATCGTCCCGCATCCGCACGATCGCGACCCGCGCGTGGACCTCGAGCCGGCTCTCGCGGACGATCTTGCGGACCTTCTCGAGCGACGGGTCCTCGATCGCGAGGCCCCGCTGGTACCGACGGACGGCAACGGTGACCGCCTCTTCGCTCGTGACCCCGGTCTCGGCCTCGACGCGCCGGGCCAGCGCGGTGTAGTTCACGAGGTCGTCCCGGAGCGTTTCGCGCACGCTCGGGTGCTCGTCGATGTACTGCCGGGTGGCGTCCGCGGCCGACGGGCCGACGCGGGGTGCACGCCGCACGGGACTCGCACCCGGCGACGCGCCTTAACCTCTCGTCACGCCGGGGCCGCGCGACCCGGAACGCCGCCGCAACCTGGGCACGTGATGGCCCCCGAGGGCACGGGGGCATCGCACGACTCGCACCAAGTGCCGGAGGCAGGGATCGGGGCCGCCGGGGACCGCGCCACGCCGCTCGTGACGGCCGTCCCCGTCGGCGTCGCGGCGGGGATGGGGGCACTCGCCGGAGCCGAGGCCGACGCGGAACTCGCGACCACCGGGGAGGTGGCGGCTCCCGCGGACGCGGCCGCCGGGACCACGGCGGGGCCGCCGGTGCCGCTCGAGGTCGGGGGCCCGGTCGCGGGCGGGGGGGCGGCCGGCGGCGGCCGGTTCGCCACGATGCGGCGCTTGTGTCGCGCGCTGAGGGTCAGGCCAATGCCGACCGCGGCGACCATGATCAACGTGAACCCGATCACGTTGTACGGGAAGTGCTGGAGCGCGGCGAAGAGCCCGGAGAGACCGTCGAGGTTCACCGCGACCGAAGTCTGGTTCGAGCCGTAGTATCCGCCGCCGCTCGCGGTCACGGAGACGGAGATGATGGTGCCGAAGTAGCACCCCGGCACCGGAAGGCCCACCGAGATCGTGCCGTTGGCGTCGGTCGAACCGGTCGCGGTCGCGAGCGTTCCCCCGCAGGGACCGGTGTACGAGACCGCGTCGACCTCGAAGTAGACGGAAAGGCCCGCGAGGGGCCGCCCGCTCGTAGCGTTGGTGGCGGCGATCGCCACGCTGAGCGTCCCACCCGGGGCGACCGGCTGCGGGGTCGCGGTGAGCGCCACCTGGGCGTACGTCCCGGCGATCGACTCGAAGAGCGGGAGCGCCCGAGGCGAGCCCCATCCCGTGGCGGTGTCCCATCCGGGCCCGGCCGCCCCGAGGCAATTCCCGCCCTGGGTGATGTCGACGAGGCCGCCGGAGCTCGAAGACCCCTCGGCCGCACCGACCGAGTAGAGGTGCGGAGTGACGAACCCGAGCGACGTCCCCCGGACCGCGTCCATCTCGGCGAGGATCCCGGCCCACATGGGGGTCGCGAAGCTCGTCCCTTCCCCGTACGCGGGCTGCCCGCCGTAGTAGAACACGTTGTCCGAGGCCGGCCCGGCCACGTCGGGGATCCCGCGCATCCCGCTCGCCTGGATCGGGGCGGCCGCGCTCCCCACCAGCTGCCAGGACGGCGCCCCGTAGTCGGTGGAGAATCCGCCGCCGGAGAGGTTCCACGCCGGCTCGGAAGCGAGCCCGGTGGCGGCACCGAACGCGTTCACCGAGAGGACCGGCGCGGTCCCGCCCACGGCGAGGACGTCCGGGGACGCGGCCGGGAACTGCGGGGCGACGTTCCCCGAGCACCCCTTGGAGGCGGTGCCGCCGTTGTCGCCGCTCGCCGCGAGGAGGGTGATCCCCTTCAACTCGGCCTCATGGAACGCCGTGGTGAACGCCGACTGGAACGAGTCGTCGGCCCCGTCGAGGGTGCCGAACGACATCGAGAGGACCTTGACCCCCGCGACATCGTTGACCGCCGTGTTGAGCGCGTCCTCCATCGAGGGGTCGGTGGGGGAGTATCCGTTCGACGCCGGGCCGTCCGGGGCGTAGACCGCGTCCAACGTGGCGCCGGGGGCCTGGCTCCCGGCCCACTCGATGTCCAGGGTGAGCTCCTGCGGACCGGTCGACGGGTCCTGCAGCGCGGCGGCCGAAGGGGAGGGAGCGCCGTCGACGGGGTAGTAGTGGATCGACGGTGCCGGGAACTCGGAGGGATAGTCGGTGGAGAAGAACTGGCCGATGTCCCTCGGGTCGTACCCGTCGCCCCAGAGGAGGAGCGCGATCCCGACTCCGGTCGCCCAATGCGCCGACCCGCTGTAGTTGTACAGGGCGTCCATTCCGTAGATCAGGTGGACCGCCGACGGCGTCACCTCGGTCGTGGTCGGGCCCTGCGCGGGGACGGCCTCGGTGCGGACCGCGGGCGTCGGGTCGGGAAGCGACTCGAACGGGAGCGTGAAGTCGGACAGCGGACCCGTGAGCCCGCTCACGGCGGCGACCTCACTGGCGAACGGCGCCGGGAGCCGCGGAACCGAATCGGCGAATTCGACGGGGGTCCCCCCGGAGAGGCCCTCGCGTTCCTGCGTCCCGAACGCGCCGCCCATGTCGGCTGCCGGGCCCGTGACGGTCAGGAACATCCGGTCGGGCCACGGGTGCATCACCGCGACTCCCTTCCCCGCGAAGTACGCTTCCAGGGCGGCGTACTGGGCGGTCGAGAGACCGTACTGGTCGGCGACTTCCGAGGTCGAGTACGCGGGGGTCCCCGGCCCCGGAGGGAGGAAGAACGTCGGGCTGCTGGGCCAGAGCGTCAGGACGACCGTCACGTTCCCGGAGGCGGGAACCGAGAGCGGCTGGGCCTCGACGATCGACGGGGCGAACCCCATCCGCTCGGCGAGGGGCGCGAGAAGCGGGGTCGGAATCTCGGACGCCTCGAGCGAAGTGGGGTGGGGAAGCGGGTTCGCGGGCGCGTTCGTGGCCACGGTCACGCCCGGACCGGGGAGGACGAGGACGGCCACAACCAGAGCGAGGAGCGCAGAAATTCCGAGGGCCGAGCGGCGCCGAGGCATCGACGCTCCCGCCTAGGCGAAACCCCCCGCGATATACCTTCCGAAGAGGCGGTTCCCGCCCGGCGTCAAATTCGGATCGGGGTCGTGTAGCCCGCCGGGAGGTGCCAGGTGCTCGCCCCGCCAAACGGATCCGGTCGGGGAGACGGCGCCTCGCCCCGCTTCTCCGCAAGGTACGTATCGATCGCGACGGCCGCATCGGTGGCGGTCCCCATCGCGTAGACGACCGAACGACCGCCGGCCGCGAAAACCCCCGGGATCCCCGTGGTGAACCCCGGACCCTTCCCTTCGGGCCACCCCTGGTTCGTGATCTTCAGGTCGAGGGAATCGCCGAACCCGGCGAGGTCGGCCTTCTGGCCCACGGCGACGACGACCGTGTCGCAGGGGACGGTGACCTCGGACCCCGGCACCGGGACCGGGGAACGACGTCCGCCCGCGTCCGGCGGTCCGAGCTCGATCGACTGGAACACCACACCTTCGGCGTGGTTCTTCCCGAGAATCTTCACGGGCGCCTTCTGAAAGACGAACTCGATCCCCTCGGCCATGGCGCCGTGGACCTCCTCCGGGTCCGCCGGCATCTCTTCGCGGCTGCGACGGTAGTAGAGCGAGACGTGCCCTCCGCGCGAGAGGCGGAGCGCGCTGCGGATCGAGTCCATCGCGACGTCGCCCCCGCCAATGACGACGATCTGGCGTCCGAAGGTCACGGTCTCTCCCTGGTTGACCCGCTTCAGCAACTCGAGCGCCGGCACGACGCCCGGGAGGTTCTCGCCCTCGACCCCGAGGCTCCGGTGGACGCTCGTGCCGACGGAGAGGAACACCGCCTGGTACCCTTCCGCGAGGAGGGCCTCCGGGGAGAACTCCGACCCGATCTTCCGGTTCTTGACGAACGTGACGTCGAGGTTCCGGAGCCGGGCCCGGTCCTCCTCCACGTCCGCGTCGGTCATCCGGTACGCCGGGATCGTCTGCATGAGCCCCCCGTAGAGCGGCTCCTGCTCGAACACCGTGACGCCGTACCCCCGGATGCCGAGCTCCCACGCGGCCATGATGCCCGCCGGGCCGGCGCCGACGATGGCGACCCGTTGGCTCTTCGGCTTCGACGCGACGTACGTGAGGTCGCCGTTCCCGAGCTCCATCGCGGCGCGCTTGAGGTGCCGGATGGCGACGGGGACGCCCTTTTTCTTCACGACGCAGGCGTCCTCGCAGTAGTGGTAGCAGACCTTGCAGAGCGATGTGGCGAGCGGGTTCTCACTGACGGTCACCCGAGCGGCGCCGTCGAAATCGTTGTCCGCGATCAGCCGGATGTACTCCCGGGCGTCCTGCGAGATCGGGCACGCCTCGACGCACCACGGGCGCCGGCACTGGATGCACCGTTTCGCCTCCAGGACGGCGTCCTCCTTCGAGTACGCGTGCAGGACCTCGTCGAACGTCGTGATCCGCTCGTCGACCGGGGTCTCGTGGATCTCCACCCGGACCGGGTTCAGCTTCGGCGGGACCTTGGGAGGTCCGGCCGGAGCGGCGGCCTTCGGCGGACCGCCCGGAGACGGGGCGGGCGAAGCGCCAGGGACGGGCCCGTTCGCGGTCATGGCTTCCCGACAGTTCGAAGCCCGGACGTGCGATAAGAGCGTTCCCGGACGCTGCTCCGGTCTCGCACTCGGTACAGCGTTCGAGCGGGCGGCCGTCGTCGGTCCCCAAAGATAAAGAAGGGTGGTTTCCCTCGTCGCGACGCCGCGTCCCGGCCCGCGCCGGACCGGCGGTGGAACGATGGTACTCGACTCGCTCGGGAAGTCGCTGCGGGGGGTCCTGCAGAAGATCGCCCGGGGCTCGACCGTCGACGACGCCCTCCTCGCGGAGGTCTCCCGCGATATCCAGCGCGCCCTCCTCCAGTCCGACGTGAACGTCCAGCTCGCCCTCGAACTGACCCAGAGGGTCAAGAAGCGGGCGAAGGAGGGGAAACCCCCCGCCGGCGCGTCGGTGCGGGATTTCCTCGTCCGGATCATCTACGAGGAGATCCGCGGGATCCTGGGACCGGACCGGCCGTTCGAGGTGAAGCCCCGGAAGATCCTCATGGTCGGCCTCTTCGGGCAAGGGAAGACGACCACGACCGGCAAGCTCGCCCGGCACTTCCAGAAGAAGGGGGTCCGGGTCGGTTTGGTAGCCGCCGACGTCCATCGTCCGGCCGCGGTCGACCAGCTCGAGCAGTTGGCGAAGAAGGTCGGATGCGAGTTCTACTCCAACCGGGCGGAGACCCGGGCCGAAGTGATCGTGAAGGAGGCGATGGCCCGGTTCCCCCCGCACCTCGCCGTCATCGTCGACACCGCCGGCCGGAGCGGGATCGACGCCGACCTCATCGCGGAGCTGGGGCGGATCCGCGAGGTGCTGAAGCCGGACGAGACGCTCCTCGTCCTCGACGCCGCGATGGGGCAGGCCGCCGGACGGAGCGCGGAGGCGTTCCACAAGGCGGTCGGCCTGACGGGGGTCGTCCTTACGAAGCTCGACGGCTCGGCGAAGGGCGGCGGGGCGCTGTCGGCCGTCGCGGTCAGCGGCGCGCCGATCGTCTTCATCGGGACCGGGGAGCACCTCGACGAGCTCGAGCGGTTCGAGCCGACCCGGTTCGTCTCGCGACTCCTCGGGATGGGCGACATCCAGACCCTCCTCGAGCGGTTCGAGGAGCTCACCGACAAGGAGGACGCCCAGAAGGCGGCGGAGAACCTCATGACCGGCAAGTTCACGCTCCGGGACATGCGGGCCCAGCTCGACTCCCTCGGCCAGATGGGGCCGTTCTCGAAGCTCATGTCGCTCCTGCCGTCGTTCGGGGCGGCAAAGCTCTCGGACAACCAGCTGGAGGACACTCAGAAGCGGCTCCGGAGGTTCCGCTCGATCCTCGACTCGGTGAACGCCGCCGAGCTCGACGACTACCACATCATCAAGGGGGAGCGGATCCACCGGATCGCTGCCGGGAGCGGCCAGAAGGTCCCCGAGGTCCGGGCGTTGCTCAAGTACGTCGAAACGACCCGCAAAGCCGCCCATGGGATCGCCTCGAACCGCAAGCTCCGACGCCAGCTCGAGCGGCAGTTCCAAGGAGGAGGGCCGCCGGCGTAGGCCGGGACGATGGAGGTCCTCGACGGCGTCGAAGCGGTCGTCGGCCTGGCCCTCCTCTTCGTCCTGCCCGGGTTCGCCGTCGCCCGCGCCACGTTTCCCGAGTGGAGATTTCGCGGGCCCGGCGGTCCCCTCCACCTGGTGGAGACGCTCACGCTGAGCCTCGTCGTCAGCGTCGGGCTCACGATCGTCCTCGGGTTCGCCTTGCTCAGTAGCTCGGCCGGGTTCGGGGCGACCTGGTCCGACCCCTCCCTCTTCGTCGCCCTGGCCGCCGTCACGGCCATCGGGCTGGGGGTCGCCCTTGCCCGCGGAGCGTTCTCCGAGATCCCGCCCGCCGGCCCGGAACTCCCCTCCGAGCGGGGGAACGAGGGGGCGTTCGAGACGATCCGGGCACTCGACGGGCTCGTCGCGTCGGAGCGTCGGCTCCGCCACCGACTCCGCGTCCTCCCCCGGGACGACCCGGCCCGGCCGACCGTCGACCGCGAGCTCGCCGACGTCGTCGGACGGAAGGCGGCGGCCCTCGCGGCCCGGGAGGAGGAGGAACGTGCGGGATAGCGCGGCGGGCCGCTACAAGATGGTCCTCGTCGTTCGCGGGGAGCTTCGATTGACCGCCGGGAAGGCCGCCGTCCAGGTCGCCCATGCCGCCGTGATGCTCGTCGAGGCCAGCCGGAAGCGGCAGGCCGGGGCCCTCGAAGCCTGGTTCGCCGAGGGGCAGCGGAAGATCGCCGTGGTCGCCCCCACGCTCGAGGAGATGGACCGGCTGTACCGGCTCGCCCGGGCGAAGGGTCTTCCCGCCGTCCTCGTCGAGGACGCTGGGTTCACCGAGGTCCCCGCGGGGACGAAGACCGTCCTCGGGATCGGCCCCGGGAAGACCGAGGAGATCGACCCGATCACGGGCGGACTCCCCCTGCTCTAGGTCCGGGTTCGTCCCGACGGCTCCGGAGACCTCGGATAATTCAATAAATCCATAAATAGGGGGACCCGAATCCGACGCTTCGTCGCCGGGAACGGCGGCGGACCGGGAGACTGGCCGATGCGGATGTGGATCTACATCGTGCGTCGACTCCTGCTCCTCCTGCCGGTGATCATCGGGGTGATGACCATCACCTTCGTGCTCATCAGCACGCTTTCGACGACCGAGAAGCTCGAGTCGTACTACGGGCCGTCGAAGTACGGGTACGCTCCGACCATCGATTGCCCCCCGCCGAGCACCCAACAGTGCCCGAACCCCGCGTACGTCCGCGGGGTCCACGCGCTGGGTCTGAATCAACCGATTTACGTTCAATGGCTCCAATACATGAAAAATAGTCTTACCCTCAATTGGGGGGACACCGATCATGGGAGCAAGGCCAGCGGCACGTTGCTCGGGGGTTCGTCGCTCCCGGTGACCACGGTCCTGTCGTACTATCTCCCCTACACGCTCGAGCTCGCGACGTTCTCGTTGCTTCTCATCTTAGCGATTTCAATTCCGCTCGGCAATTATTCGGCCGTCTATCGGAATCGGCCGCTCGACCAGGCGACGAGGGTGATGTCGTTCTCTGGGTTCGCGTTGCCGGGGTTCCTTTTGGCCCTCTTACTGTTGCTCGGGGCGACGGTTCTCGCCGGCCAATTCACCCAGATCTGCAATGGGCAGGCGACCCCGTACTTCCAATTCTACGGCTCGTGGCCCCCGAACGCCTGCTACCCCAGCGGGATTCCACCGACTTGGATCGGAACGTATTCCCAAACCTCGCCGACCGGATTCCCGACCATCGACGCGCTGATCCACCACAACTGGTTCCTCGCCTGGGAGTCGGTCAAGCGCCAGATCCTCCCCGCGATCACGATCGCCTACGGCTCGGTCGCGGGAATCCTCCGGTTCGTCCGCAACTCGATGCTCGAAGTGATGAATCTCGACTTCATCCGCACCGCGCGGTCGAAGGGCGTCGCCGAGTCGGTCGTCATCCGCAAGCATGCGGGGCGGAACTCGCTGAACGTCACCATCACGGTGCTGGGGCTGACGTTCGCCGGGTTCATCGGCGGATTCGCCATCATTGAGGACGTCTTCGGCCTGAAGGGGATCGGTCTCCTCCTCGCCTACTCGATCCAACCGAGTATCGATTTCGGGCTGGTGTTCGGAACCACGCTACTCTTCACGATCATCGTCGTGGCGGCGAATATCATCGTCGATATTCTCTACGCTTATCTCGACCCGCGCGTCCGGTTGGGGTGAACCTCGCATGTCGGTCGGGGGCTCCACGGCGGCGGGAACTCCCGAGGGGGCGTTGCCCGGCCCCACCGCCCCCCCGACCCCGGGCGCGACCCCGGCGACGGCCCTGAAGAAGGGCCGGCGACCGAACCCCCGGATCGCCCAGTTCAAGCGGACGTGGTACTTCCTCAGCCGCAATACCCTCGCCCTGATCGGGCTCGCGATCCTGATCTTCTTCATCGGCGTCGCGCTCAGCCAATTCGTCCCGACGGCGCACCCGTTGCCGAAGGATTCGCTCCAGCTCTATTGCGGGACGTACACCGGGGAAGGCGGCGGCAATTTCCAGCAGCTGAGCCCCGGGGAGTGCAACGTCGTTTGCACGTACGCGTCGAACACCGCCCCGACGGCCCCGAACTGCTACGCCGTCGACCCGCTCAATCCAGCGAACGTCCCCCCGACGGACAACCTGGCCCATTTGGCCGGGGGTCCCCTACCTCTCGGCTCGCTCACGATCAGTTCGGACGGGAACCTGTTCTACTCGATCTACGACGGCTTCCTGGTCGGGGCCCAATGGTCGCTGTTCATCTCGGTGACGATCGTCCTGGCCGGGGCCGGCATCGGGCTCGCCCTCGGCGCACTCGCCGGGTATCTCGGAGGGTACGTCGATGAGTTCATCATGCGGATCACCGACATCTTCCTCTCGATCCCCGGCTTGCTCCTCGTCCTCGTGGTGTTGGCCGCGATCGGCCATTTGTTCTCCACGCTCGAAGGTCGGGTCGGCATTCTCATCGGGGCGTTCATCGTCGTCTGGTGGCCGGGATACACGCGCGTCGTTCGGGGCCAGGTGCTGGTGACCCGCGAACAGAAGTACGTCGAGGCGTCGCGAGCGAGCGGCGCGAAGACCGGCCGGATCATCCTCCACCACATCGTGCCGAACAGCCTCTACCCGGTGTTCGTCCAGTTGTCGCTCGATGTGGGGGCGATCCCGCTCCTGATCGGCGGGATCACGTTCCTCGGGTACCAGATCTTCCCGACCGTCTACTTCCCCGAGTGGGGAACGATGTCGGCGCTCGCCATCACCATCCTCCCGTCGGCCCTCACCGCCTGCCAGATCGCGACCGCCGGGTCGCCGTGCGCATTCCCCTGGTGGCAGCTCCTCTTCCCCGGACTCATCGTGTTCATGTTCGCCATCGCGGTCAACTTCCTGTCGGATGGGCTGCGGGACGCGTTCGACCCGCGGCTGCGGAGGTGATGAGGACGGCGGTCGCGGCCCGGGCCCCCTCGATGCCGCTTTCGGCCGACCCGCCCGCTCGGCCTACGGACACCGGGGCCAGTTCGGCCCCGGACGTCGACCTCTCCGCGGGCCCGGTGATCCTGGACGTCCGCGGCCTTCGGACCTACTTCTTCACCTACGACGGGGTCGTCAAGGCGCTCGACGGCGTCACCTTGCAGGTCCACCGGGGCGAGACGGTCGGCCTGGTGGGCGAGACCGGCTGCGGAAAGTCGGTCACCGCGTTCTCGATCACCAAGCTGATCGCCGACCCGCCCGGGCGGATCATGGACGGGAAGATCCTGTTCAAGGGCGCGAACCTGCTCTTCGGCGTCGACCGCGAGGCGAAGTTCAAACCGGTCAAGAAGACGAACCGGGTCAAGGTCACACGGTACTACCGGCGGATCAAGGCCGGCCAGGACCGGATGACGGCGGTCCGGGGCGGGGGGATCTCGATGATCTTCCAGGAGCCGATGTCGGCCCTGAACCCGATCTTCTCGATCGCGGACCAGATCAGCGAGGCGCTGTTCCTCCACCGCGGCATCCCGATCATCGAGGGTCTCCTGAAGGCGAAGACCCGGGGCCCCGAGGTCGAGGCGGCGCTCCAGGCGGTCGCGGACGCCGCCCGCTCGGGCGACCGGGTCGCCATGCGGGCGACCGCCGAGGCGTTCGGGGTGGCGACCGGGCTCTCCACGTTCGGGACGCAGGCGTACTACCTCTTCCGCGGCACCTCGGGCGACCCGGAACCGAAGATCCGGGAGATGCGGAAGGCACTCCGCCGGGTCGAGCTCTCCGGGCTCCAGCGGAACTACCTCGTTCAGCGCCGCCGGCTGCTCGGCCTGGAGTCCCAGCTGAAGGCGTCGTTCCTCGAGGAGATGCGGACGGGGAAGCTCGACCGGAACCACCGGCGGTACATCCGGTCGAAGCGGCTGGGGCTGAAGCTCTCGACGATCTACCTCGGCCTTTGGGGGATCCGCGGCTACGCCCGCCGACCCGTCACCGACGAGATGTTCTGGCAGGTCGTCCAACATCTCGAAGGGGTCTCGATCGCGAACCCGGTCCAGGTCGCCCGGGGGTACCCCCACGAGCTTTCGGGCGGGATGCTCCAGCGGGTCATGATCGCGATGGCGCTCTCCGCCGAACCGGAGCTCCTCATCGCCGACGAGCCGACGACGGCGCTCGACGTCACGATCCAGGCCCAGATCCTCGAGCTGATGCGGGACCTGAAGAGCCGGATCGGGACCGCGATCCTCCTCATCACCCACGACCTGGGGGTCATCGCCGAGGTCGCCGACCGCGTGTGCGTCATGTACGCCGGGAACGTCGTCGAGATGGGCCCGGTGGGGGAACTGTTCAAGCGGCCGCTCCACCCGTACACCCAGGGGTTGCTGAGCTCGATCCCCCGGATGGACGAGCCGGACAAGAAGCTCGAGTCGATCCCCGGCTCCGTACCCAACCTCATTTATCCCCCGTCGGGCTGTCGGTTCCATCCGCGGTGTCCCCACGCCATGCCGGTGTGCCGGGAGAAGCGTCCTCCGATGACGGTCGAAGGTGGGGGCCACACGGTCGCCTGCTACCTGTACAACGGGCCGGTCGTCCCGGGATAGCGCGGTCGGGTACAGGGGAGACGACGTCAGAATGGACAACGGACAATCGGGACCGGTCCTGCTTTCGGTCCGCAACGTTCGCAAGTACTTCCCGATCCGCGGAGGGCTCTTCTCGAGCCACATCGGCGACGTCCGGGCCGTCGACGGCGTCAGTTTCGACGTCCACGAGGCGGAGACGGTCGGCCTCGTCGGCGAGTCCGGCTGCGGCAAGACGACCGTCGGCCGACTCGTCCTCCGGTTGATCGACCCGACGAGCGGGCAGACGTACTACCGGCCGCCCCCCGACGTCGCCGGTCGGCTCGACGCGCTCTACGGCCAGCTCCCGCTCGACGGCTCGACCGATGGAAATCTGACCCCCCGGGCCCAGGCGGCGATCACCGAGCTCGACGGGATCGCGAAGCAGTACTCCCTCTACCGGATGTCGTCGAAGAAGATCCACAACCTCCGCGGGAAGTTGCAGATCGTCTTCCAGGACCCGTTCTCCTCCCTCTCCCCAAGGATGCTGATCCGGGACATTGTCAGCGAACCGCTCGCGATCCACCGGATGGGGACGCGGGCCGAGCGGTACAAGCGGGTCGCCGAGCTCCTCCAGTCGGTCGGGCTCAACCCCGAGCACCTCTGGCGGTTCCCCCACGAGTTCTCGGGGGGCCAGCGGCAGCGGATCGGGATCGCGCGGGCGCTCGCGCTGCGGCCGGACTTCATCGTCCTCGACGAGCCGACGAGCGCGCTCGACGTCTCGGTCCAGGCGCAGATCCTGAACATCCTGAAGCGGCTCCAGACCGAGCAGCGGCTCAGCTACCTGTTCATCTCCCACCACCTCTCCGTCGTCCGCGCGATGGCCCAGAAGGTCGTCGTGATGTACCTCGGGAAGGTCGTCGAGCGGGCGCCGACCGAGGACATGTTCAACCGCCCGATGCACCCCTACACCCAGGCGCTCCTCGCCGCGATCCCGATCCCGGACCCGGAGCTCAAGCGGGACCGGATCATCCTGAAAGGCGACGTCCCGAGCCCGGCGGCCCCCCCGCCGGGGTGCCGGTTCCACACGCGGTGCCCGGCGGTGATGCCGGTGTGCTCGAAGGTCGAGCCCCCGCTCATCCGGATCTCCGGCGACCACTGGGTCGCCTGTCACCTGTTCCCGACCCCCGCGTCGGGCTCCGCCGACGCCTCGGTCGCCGGCGACACCGGGCCGCTCGCCAGCGGCGGCGGCCCCGGCGTCTCGATGCCCACGGCGGCGAGCTAGCGCTCGGGCGGAGCCATGTCGGCCGCGGCCCGGTCGCTCGGGCGACCCCCCGCGACCGAGGAGGAGAAGCAGGCGGCGATCGCCGACCCCGGGGTCCCCTGGCGCGACTGGTTCTTCTTCTCGTTCCTGAAGCCGTGGGTCGGGCTCGGATACCTGATCCTCGACGGCCTCATCGCGGGGGCGGCCGCCGAGGCCCACAGCGTCGTCGGCCTCGTCGTCGGGCTGGCGGTCGCCGTCTACCTCGAGTTCCTCGGCTACCGGCTCCTCTGGACCCGCCCGGACGTCGCCGACGAACGGACGACCCCGTTCCACCGGAGCTGGTACCGGCCGGTCCGGGTCGGGCGCTGGACCCCCGAGGCGTGGTACCCCGAGCAGTACCGGATCCGCGCCGCGCAGGCGACCGGTCCGGACCCGACGGATTTCCTCTAAACGATCGCCGGGTCCCGTCCACCGCCGTGGGACGGGTCCTTCGCGCGGTCCGGGACGCGGTGCGGTTCCTCGAGCTCGGGGCCGCGCCGGTCAGGAGAAGGGGAGGGGGAGCGGGCTTCGGGTTCGCTTGCTCCGGAGGAATCGGATTCGCGGGAAGGGAAGGGGTTGAGAGGGGCCCTTCGGGGCCCCCCTTCCGGTCGCTCGCCTACCTCGCCCGACTTCACGCCGTGGAGGGGACGGTGTACCAGGTCTGGTCCGTCCCGCCCCCGATCACGATGTTCGAGTTGAAGTCGCTGCCCGTCAGCCACGGGGCGTAGGTCAACACGATGTTCTCCTGGCCCCAGTAGGTGTACAGCGCGAGCGCGTTCGCGATGTGCTCGACCATGTCGTAGAGGAGGACGCGGTCGGGCCCCGCCGCGGCGTGGGACGCCATCTTCATGCCGAGCGTCATCGCCGCGTAGGCCGCACCCTGGCACGCGTTCGGGATCCCGCCGGGCGTGGTCGCGTTGTTCGACCAGTAGCCGAGGTCCTGCCACGAGTGGCACGACGAGGCGTTCAGGGGGCCGGTGCCGTAGTTCGGCGCCCCCTCGAACTGCTCGCTGAGCGCATCCGCGTGGGTGTAGGAGCCGTCGGGCTGGTAGAGCGCCACCATGTAGTCCGTCGGGTCCGGGTAGTCCGGCGCCCAGCCGAGGTTGTAGAACGGCATCGGGTTCTGCCCGGGGCCGTTGTACAACGAGTTCAGCACCAGGTCGGTGAAGTCGATGTCCAGCACGTTCATCTTCACCTTGCCGCCGGACAGGGACGACACCTCGCTCGCCCAGAGGGCCAACCGCTGGTCCACGTCGGGCGCGCCCGCCTCGCCGAACATCGGCAACTGGCACGGGTTCGACGTCGTGCAGCTGGCGAGCTCCGCGTCGTAGTACGACGTTCCCGGCGTGCTGATCTCGTTCCACCACCAAGCCGCCGACCCGACCGTCGAGGCGTCCGTGACGGGGTCTCCCGTCGGGAAGCTGACGTTCGTCGGGTAGTAGTTCGCCATGAACTGCGGGATCGCACCGCCGTAGTTGAACAGGTACTGAATCCCGTCCTTGGTGCTGATCGTCTGCTCCGCCGTCTGATACGGATACGCGTTCACGAAGAAGTTCCGCACCCCGATGTTCGAGAAGAAGTCCGCCGGAACCGTGATCGGGTTCGTGGTGTACTTCTCGGCACCCGCGATGTTGAACAGCGTCGTGAAGGGGAAGAAGTAGATGCTCAGCGACGGGAACGTCGTGGCCGCGACCTTCTGCTCCTGGATCAACTGGAGCAGCAACGCTGCGTCGGTCGGGGGGATCGACGCGAGGTCGGCGGTTCCCGAGGCGTAGGCTTCCTCACCGGGGAGCTGGCTCTGCTCCCACAACACGCTCACCGTCTGGACGTAGGCCCCGGGCGCCGGCTCGCAGCCGTTCCAGGTGCACTGGGGGTTCTCCGCGTAGTCCGGGTTCGCCTTCAGGACATAGCTCGAGCCGATCTGCAGGTTCGCCATGTAGTACGGGCCGCTTCCGGCCATCGTCCACTGCACGTTCCCGTAGAATTGGCCCGAGGTCTGGGTTCCGGACCCGATCGTCTGCCAGCTGTCCCAGGTCGTCGGCGTGAAGTTGTGCGCCAACGCGTACTGGAACGCCGGGCTCGAGGTGCTCGTCGCGTTGCCGGGCAGGAGGCACGGGTGGTCCCCCTGGTCCCAGACCGCATTCACCATCTTGCCGCTGTTGTCGATGTTGATGGTGCCGGTCCAGCCGGGGATCCCCGCGTCCTGCGGCGAGTGGGCCGCCGTGGAGCTGAAGAAGCCGCACGGGACGACCGCGCTGCCGAGCGCGTCCGAGATCAGTTCCAGGAAGTACGGCCAGGCAACCCCGTTCGCGTCCGCGTTCAGCGTGACGCAGCCGTGGTACGGCGCGGTCATGGCGGCCGCGGGACACGCGCTCGTGTTCACGCCCATGACGCCAAAGACGCCGTCCGGGGTGTTGTTGAGCGACGCATGGATCCCGCCATCCCAGCTCGAGTTGCCCATCGAGAGGAGCGACTGGGCGATGATCCAGCCGTTGTTCGACCCGAACCCGGGCTGGGTCGCGAAGCCCAAGGTCCGCGCGAGGCTGAAGACCACGTCCGAGGGGTAGACTCCCCAGTGGCTCCCCGTCGCCGGGTCGTAGAACTGGGACTCCCCGTTGATGACGAACGTGAAGTTCGTCCCCTGGGTCAGGTTGCTCTGGAACAGCGTCTGGCACTGGGGGCTGCCCGGAACGCACGCCGCGAGTTGGGGCACGAAGTTCTGGTAGCCGGGCCCGGAGTCGCTGTTGTTGTACGCGATCAGCGTCTGGTAGACGTTGATGATCGGCTCGTACCCGACCGTCTCGTAGTCGACCGCCGGGTCCTCCGACGTGGAGCCGCCGGGGGCGAGCTCGTAGACGTTCAACGAGTCCGCATGCGGGCTCTTCGAGGTCCCCGCCGTGCCCGAGAGGGCCGCGTGGACCCCGGTGGGGGCGACGAAGACGGTCCAAACGTAGTCCTGGGTCACCGAGCTCGACGAGCCCGAAGTGGCCTTGCCCACGAACGAGGCCGTGTACACGCCCGGGTTCTGGTAGAGGATCGATGCCGAGAACGAGGTGTTCGACGAGACGTTGTCCTTCGGGTTGAACTGCACGCCACTCCCGACCGAGGTGATCGTCGGAGCCTGGGGAATGAACGCGGGGTTCGTCGGGGCTGACGTGTACGACCCCGAAAGGGTGACCGTGCCGCCGGGCGAGATGACCGTCGTGGCGCCGGTGCTCGAACTCGAGTTCGAGACCACGGAGCCGCCGACCGTTGGGGCCGCGCCCGACTGGGACGAGGTGTACGAAGGCGAGACGACGATCGAGACGAGCGACAGGTAGCTGTCGTGCGCCGCGTTGTCGACGACCGCCGTCACCGAGGCGATGTAGGTTCCGGGCTCGGCATAGACGTGCGACGTCGAGGGGGCCGACGTCTGCTGGTAGGCTCCGTCACCAAAACTGAAATTGAAACTGTTCGAACTCTCTCCCTTCAAGAACGAGGCTGTGAACGGCACCGTCGTCCCCGCCTGGGTCGCGCGGAAGGGGACGAGCAGGGCCATGTCGTGCCCCGCCGCCAGGTTCACGCAAATGTAGCTCGTCGACGGCTCGCACGTAGTGTTCGTCGAGGTCGTCGGCTTGACCGCGTTGAACGCGAAGTAGCCGCCCGCCGCGACCAATGCGATCACGACAATCATGACGACCGCCGCCGTCGGCGTCGACAGCGCACGGTTCCCGTGCCACCGCCCGTTCGGACCTGGAGACAAATTCTCCGCTCCCATTCGTTTTCACCCAAAGTTCGGCTTCCGCCGAGACTCGGCGGGCCAACCCCGTCTCTAATATATATATATGACCGGAAACCGCTGAGGCTTCCGAAAAGTACGGGGCCCGGCGCTTCGCCGTTCGCGACGCCCGGGCGACGATTCCCGAGGCAATTGTCGACTTCCCGACAGCGAGAGGGGGCCGGACGCCGGGCGCGACTCAAAATCCCCCGGCGTGGCCCCCGTTTGGAGGGGATTGGCCCATCCGGACGTCCCTAGAGTCGGCGGGCGACGAGGTAGGGGAATTGCAGCCCCGGGCCGGGGCGGGGGGCGCCGGCCTTCCGACGAATCGGCGGCCAGTCGCAGGCCCGGGACGTCCCGAGTGCCGCGGTCCAGCCACCGTCCGAGGCAGCGGACTTGGGGCGCGGCCTACTTGTACGTGCCCTCGGTCACGATCTCGGAGTGGACGCGGAGGACCGCGTTCCGGGCCGGCTCGTCGGCCGACCGCTTGACGCCCGAGAACTCACACGCGACCTCTTCGAGCGCCTGGGCGGCGACGGCGGCGTCCCGCCGGCGGATCTTCTCCTCGATCGGTCGCCAGACGCGGGCCCGCCGGGCCTCGAGGCGCGCGACCATCTCGCGCCCCTCCGGCGTCAGCGAGACCCACACCTGGCGCCGGTCGTCGATCCCACGCTCCCGGCGGACGAGTCCCGCGGTCGCGAGCCCCTCCAGGATTCCCCCGATCGTGGCGGGAGCGTTCCCGGACTTGGCCACGAGCCGGGCGATCGGGACGGAGGTCGTTTCGGCGAGGGTCTGCAGGAGGAACACCTGCGGGACAGAGAGCCCCACCTCGTTCGCCTCGATCCGGGCGAGCCGGAGGGAGGCGACCACCACCCGTTCGCACGCCTCTCGCAACTCCAGGGCAGCATCCGAGGGGGACAGGGCGGCGCCACGCTTGACCGATGGCATGATCCGGGCTCCTTCGACGGGTTCGTCCGACATCGTAGTTCGAGCAAGCTCGGCCCCCGCCTCCCGGGACGGGGAGGTCCCTCCCCCGGTCCTGGGAGCATCCCCTTGGCGGCTGCCAAGGGGACCTCCCGCTCTCGGGGGAAGGTCGGGCGGACGGCGGGAGCCGCTGCCCGGGGGTCCGGAGCCCGCCAGCTCCTACTTCACGCCGACGCGGGGATGGTGTACCAGGTCTGGCACTTTCCGCCCCCGATGGTGACGTTCGTGTTGAACATGGTCCCGCTCAACCACGACGCGTAGCTGACGACGAGGTTCTGCTGGCCCCAGTAGCCGTACAGGGCGAGCGCATTCGCGATGTGCTCGGCCATGTTGTAGGTCAGGACCCGCTCGGGGCCCGCCGGCATGTGGGCGGCCATTCGGATCGCGAGGGACATCGCGGCGTAGGCCGTTCCCTCGCAGCTGTTGGGGATCCCGGTCGGCGAGCTGGCCTGGGTCGACCAGTAACCATAGTCCTGCCAGTTCTGGCAGGTCGACGCGTTGTACGGTCCCTGCCCGTAGTTCGGGGCCCCTTCGAGCTGCTCGGAGAGCGCATCGGCGTGGGTGTACGACCCGTCCGGGCTGTACATCGCGACCATGTAGTCGGTCGGGTCCGGATAATCGGGCGCCCACGCGAGCGCGTAGAACGGCATCGGGTTCTGGCCCGGGCCGTTGTACAGCGAGTTCAGGACGAGGTCCGTGAAGTCGATGTCGATGATGTTCATCTTCAGCGCCCCCTTCGACAGGCTCGAGACCTCGGCGGCCCACAGCGCGAGCCGCTGGTCCAGGTCCGGCGACCCGGTCTGGGTCATGAACGGCACCTGGCACGGGTTCGCCGAAGAGCAGCCGGCGACCTCCGGGTCGTACCAGTTGCTCGACACGTTGTTGACCTGGGCCCACCACCACGCGGCCGACCCGGCCTGCGCGGCGTTCGACGCCGGGTCTCCCGCCGGCCAAGAGATGTTCGTGGGGTAGTAGTTCGCCATGAACTCCGGGATCGCCCCTCCGTAGTTGAACAGGTACTGGATCCCGTCCTCGGTCGAGATCGTGTTCTCGATCGTCTGGTACGGATAGGTGTTGACGAAGAAGTTCCGGATCCCCAGGCTCGTGAAGAAGTCGGCGGGGACCGTCACCGGATTCGTCGTGTACTTTTCCGCGCCCGGGATGCTGAACGACAGCGAGAACGGGAAGAAGTAGATGCTAATCGTCGGGAACGTCGTCGCCGAGATCTTTCCCTCCTGGATCAGCTGCAGCATCAGCGCGGTGTCCGTCGGCGGAATCGTGGCGAAGTCGGCCGACCCGCTGGCGTACGCCTCCTCGCCCGGCAGCTGGCTCTGCTCCCAGACGACGTTCACCGTGCCGACGTACGTGTTCGGCGCCGGCTCGCAGGCGGCCCACGTGCAGTACGCGTTCTGCACGTAGTCGGGGTTCGCCTTGAGGACGTAGCTGTTCGCGATCTGGAGGTTCGCAAGGTAGTACGGTCCGCTCCCGGCCATCGTCCACTGGACGTTGCCGTAGAACTGGCCCGAGACCGACGTCCCGGACCCGGCCAACTCCCAGTTGTCCCAGCTGGTCGGGGAGAAGTTCTGGGCGAGCGCCGTGGTGAACGCCGGGCTCGAGGTGGAGGTCGCGTTCCCGGGCAGGAGGCACGGGTGGTCGCCCTGGTCCCAGGCCGCATTGACCATCTTGCCGCCCCCGTCGATGTTGACGGTGCCCGTCCAGCCCGGAATCCCCGCGTCCTGCGGGGACGACGGCGAGGTCGAGCTGAAGAAGCCGCACGGGACGATCGCACCGCCCTCCTTGTCGGCGATCAGTTCGAGGAAGTACGGCCAATTGACCCCATTCGCCGCGGCGTCGATGGTCACGCACCCGTGGAACGGGGCCTGCATCGCGCTCGCCGGGCACGCGCTCGTGTTGACGCCGAAGGCGCCGAAGATGTTCTCCGGGGTGTTGTTCAGGGTGGCGTGGATCCCGCCGTCCCAAGCGACGTCCCCCGTCGAGAGGAGCGACTGGGCGAGGATCCACCCGGGGTTCGCCCCGAAGGCGGGCTCGGCCGCGAAGCCGAGGGTTCGCGCGAGGCTGAACAGGACGTCGGACGGGTAGACGCCCCAGTGGGCGCCGTTGCCGGGGTCGTAGAACTGCTGGGATCCGTCCAGGACGAACGTGAAGTTCGGACCGCTGCTCAGGTTGTTCCCATTGAACAGCGCCGCGCACTGGGGGCTCCCGGGAACACAGACCGCGAGTTCGGGGACGAAGTTCGCGTAGCCGGGTCCCGCGTCGCTCCCGTTGTAGGTGATGAGCGACTGGTAGATGTTGGTGATCGGCTCGAACCCGACGGTCTCGTAGTCGATCGCCGGGTCTTCGGACGTCGACCCGCCCGGGGCGAGTTCGTAGGCGTCGAGGGTGCCCGGGTGCGGGCTCTTCGTCGTGCTCCCGCCGCC
Source organism: Candidatus Lutacidiplasma silvani (assembly GCA_022750295.1). Classification (GTDB taxonomy): domain Archaea; phylum Thermoplasmatota; class Thermoplasmata; order Lutacidiplasmatales; family UBA184; genus Lutacidiplasma; species Lutacidiplasma silvani. The sequence continues at coordinate 275,079 of JAKIVZ010000001.1, read as the reverse complement.
GGCGAGACCCGCGTGGACCCCCGTCGGGGCGACGAAGACGGTCCAGTTGTAGTCCTGCGTGACGATGCTGCTGCCGGCCATGGACTTTCCGACGAACGACGCGGTGTAGATCCCCGGGTCCTGGTAGAGGATCGTGGCCGAGTACGAGGAGTTCGTCGAGACGTTGTCCTTCGGGTTGAATTGGACGCCCGCGCCGGCCGCGGTGATCGTCGGCGGCTGGGGGAGGTACGTCGGGTCGGTCGGGGAGGAGGTGTACGAGCCCGAGAGGGTGACCGTCCCACCGGGGGAAAGGACGGTCGTGGCGGCGGGCGCGCCGCTTGAGTTCGAGACGACCGAGCCGCCGACCGTCGGGGCCGCGCCCGAGCCGGACGAGGCGTACGACGGCGAGATCACGATCTGGACGAGGGAGTCGTAGTTGTCGTGGGCCGCCCCGCCCACCGTGGCGGTCACGGACGCGATGTAGGTTCCGGGCTCCGCGTAGACGTGCGTCGCCGTCGGGCTCGACGTCTTGAGGGACGTCCCGTCACCAAAACTGAAATTGAAACTCGTCGAGGTCTCGCCCTTCAGGAACGAGGCCGTGAAGGGGATCGGGTTCCCAGCCTGCGCCGCCTTGAACGGCACGAGGAGGGTCATGTCGTGCCCCGCGGCGAGGTTCACGCAGATGTAGCTCGACGCCGGCGCGCACGTCGTGGTCGTCGACGTCGTCGGCTTGACGGCATTGAAGGCAAAGTAGCCGCCCGAAGCGACGAGCGCGATCACGACGATCATCACAACGGCGGCCGTCGGCGTCGAAAGGGCTCGCGTTCCGGCCCATCGCGCGTTCGGTCCCCCGAGACTGTTCTTGGCTTCCATTCGGTTCAATTCACCCGAATTCCGGCTTGCGCCGGAATCGAGCACCGAACTTCCGCGACCCGTACATATACACCGAAATACTACGGAGTCCGAATCGCACGTTTCCCGCCGGGACGATTCCGGGGGACGTGTTTTTCGACCTTGAACCTTAAGCCGTTCGACCGATTCTCGGGGTCGTGGCTCGCCCGGCACGGACGCTGCGACTTGCTCCTTCGCTCCTCAGCGCGGACTTCGCGCACCTCGCCGAGGCGGTCCTCGAGGCCGAGCGCGGAGGCGCGGATGCGTTCCATCTCGACGTGATGGACGGCCACTTCGTTCCCAATCTCACGTTCGGCCCGGCGCTCGTCCGGTCGGTGCGCGCCGTCACGAAACTTCCGCTCGACATCCACCTGATGATCGAACGTCCGACGAAGTTCGCCGAAGCGTTCGCCAAGGCCGGCGGCGACACGCTCGTGTTCCACGTCGAGGCGAGCGATGGGGTCGAGGACTCCGTCCGCGCGATCCGGGCCGCGGGGGCCGCCGTCGGGGCGGCGATCCGACCGGACACCCCGTTCGACCGGGTCGCCTCCTGGGTCGGCCGGCTGGACCAGGTGCTCGTCATGTCCGTGATGCCGGGGTTTTCCGGCCAAGCGTTCCGGCCCGAGGTCCTCCCCAAGGTACGGGCCGCGCGCGACGTGGTCGACGCGAGCGGCTCTACCGCCGACATTTCCATCGACGGCGGGATCACCCCGGAGACCGCCGTCGCGGCCGCCTCGCACGGGGCCACGTTCTTCGTGTGCGGGAATTCGGTCTTCACGGGCGGAACCGTCGGAGCGAATCTCGGACGGCTGCGCGAAGCGATCGATGCGGGGGCGACTCGTGAAGTTCGCTGACCTCGTCGCCGCGTACGAGCGGCTCGAAGCCACGACGAAGCGGCTCGAGATGCGCGCGATCCTTTCCGAGCTGTTCCAATCGGTCCCGCGGCCGGAACTCGCCGAGGTGGTCTACCTCTCGCAGGGCCAGCTACGTCCGGAGTACGAGGGAGTGGAGCTTGGCGTGGCCGTCTCGTTGGCGAGCCGAGCGGTCGCCGAGGGGACCGACGCGGCCCCCGCGCACGTCGCGGAACGGTTGCGGGCGCTCGGGGACCTCGGGGACGTCGCCCAGGAACTGTTGGCCGTCCGGTCGGCCGTCCCGACCGAACCGCTCGAGGTGCGAGAGGTGTACCAGGGGCTCCTCGACGTGGCGAAGACGTCCGGCGAGGGATCTCAGGACGCGAAGATCGGGGTGCTCCGCGGCCTCCTGGCCCGGACGACCCCGGTCGAGGGAAAGTACCTGATCCGGTTCGTGATGGGGACGCTGCGGCTCGGGGTCCGGGAAGCCACGATCCTCGACGCGTTCGCGGCCGCGTACGGCGGTGGAACGAAGGAGGCCCGCCTGCGGATCGAGGCCGCGTTCAACGTTTCGTCCGACCTCGGAGTCGTCGCCGAATCGCTGGTCGATGGCGGGCTCGAGGCGCTCGGAGCGATCCGACTCACCGTCGGCCGACCGGTCCGGCCGATGCTCGCGGAGCGGGCGAAGGACCTCGCGGAGGTCCTAAAGCGGATGGAAGGTTCGGCGGCGCTCGAGTTCAAGTACGACGGGCTGCGAGTGCAGGCGCACCTCGACGAGAACGGGGGAGTGCGACTCTTCTCCCGTCGGCTGGAGGAGCTGAGTGCCCAGTTTCCGGAACTCCGCACCGAACTCCCCCTCGCCCTCCGTACGGCCCCTGCCATTGTCGAGGGCGAGTGCGTCCCGGTCGACCCCGAGACCGACGAGATCCGGCCGTTCCAGGACGTTTCCCGTCGGCGCGGCCGGAAGTACGACCTCGACAAGGTCGCGGACGAGATCCCGGTGGTCCTGTTCCTATTCGACGTCCTCCTCGAGGGCACCGAGGAGACCCTCGGTCTGCCGTTTCCCGAGCGGCGCGCGCGCCTCGAGAAACTGGTCCAGGGCTCGACGCGGATTCGGCTCGCGACCCAGCGGGTTGTCCACGATACCGAAGCGGCGCAGGCGTTCTTCGACGAGTCGATCGCCGAGGGGTGCGAGGGGGTCATGGCGAAGTCGCTCGCCCCCGAGAGCGCCTACCGGGCCGGCGCTCGCGGATTCTGGTGGATCAAGTACAAGCGCGAATACACGCAGGGTCTGGCCGACTCGATCGACGGCGTGGTCGTCGGGGCATTCCACGGGCGGGGCCGACGCGCCGGAACGTACGGCGCGCTTCTCCTCGCCTCGTACGACCCGGCGAAGGGGACGTACGAGTCGTTCTGCAAGGTGGGGAGCGGCTTCGACGACGCGGCGCTCCAGGCGTTGCCGGAGCGGCTGAAGCCGTTCGAGACCGCGGAGCGACCGAACGGGGTCGAGACCGGGATGGAACCCGATCGCTGGTTCACTCCCGGTCTCGTCCTCGAAGTCCGGGGGGCGGAGCTGTCGCTCAGCCCGACCCATCGGGCGGGGCTCGGCAAGGTCCGGGCCGGCGCGGGGTTCGCGCTCCGGTTTCCCCGGTTCACCGGACGGTACCGCGACGACAAGGGGCCCGAGGACGCGACCACCGTCGACGAACTCCTGCGCCTCTACCGGACCCAGGTCCGCCGGGAGTCGACGGGGGACGACGACGCTCCGGAGGGGGCGCCGGCGCTTCCTCCCGGCAGAAAGGACTAAAAGGGGCAGCCACCGTCGAGCGGCTCGAGAGGCCATTCGCATGCTGGTCGAGATGACGGAGCTCCTGGGTCGGCAGGTCTACACCGCCGAGGGGCGCCTTCTGGGAGAGGTCGAGAACGTGGTCGTCGACGTCGAGGGTGCCAAGATCGACGGACTGTACGTCGACGAGACGAACCCTCTCTTAGTGGACGAGTCGAAGCCCGTCAACGTTCCGTACCGGTGGGTGACGGCCGTGAACGACGTCGTGCTCCTCAAGTTCTTCCCGAAGCGGGTGTCGCTGAAGCGCGCACCCGCCAAGGCCGCCCCCGCGAAGGACGAGGCGACGCCGATCCCCGCCCGCTGACGGCGCGGGGATAGCCAAGCCCGGAAACGGCGCAGGACTTAAACGGCGGAGCGTCCGCCGAAGAGATCCTGCCGCACAGGCGTTCGCCGGTTCAAATCCGGCTCCCCGCAGTTCCCGCGCGGATCGTCGGCGGTTCGGTTCCCCGGCGACCGAGCTCGGAGGGGGCCCCCAACGTTCCCGGACGGCCCGGGGCCGGCCCACCGATACCGAACCCCTGGAATCGGCGGGACGGGTAGAGCCAAGTGCGACCGGGGACGTCGTCGGCCCGAGGCGTTCGATTCCCGGGGCTACCGGCCTTTCCTCCCGGGGGTCGAATCGACACTCGGTGGTGCGTCGACAGGAGCTCGTTCGTCAGCTCGAGGGGATCCCCTCGTTCCCGACGGCCGACCCCGGACTCGAGCAGGTCGTGACACCCGCGGACCGGGCGGCCGACCTCCTCTACGAGGCCCTCGCGCGGGGCGACCTCGAAGGCCGAACCGTCGCGGACCTCGGGTGCGGCACGGGTCGATTGGCCGTGGGGGCGGACCTCCTCGGGGCGAAGCACGTCGAGGCGTACGATGTCGACGAACGAGCGCTGGCGGTCGCCCGAACCCTCGGGTCGAACCGTGTCACCTGGCACCTCCGCGCGATGGCGGACGTCGCGACCGACGCCGAGACGGTCGTGATGAATCCGCCGTTCGGCGCGCAGCGTCGCGGCGCCGACCGGCCGTTCTGGGACGTCGCGCTCGCTCGGCCGCGGGCCGTCTACGCGTTCGCCCTCGCCGACTCCCGAACCTTTATAGAGGCCATTGCGGTCGAGCGCGCTGCGCGGGTTGAGGCCCACCGGCCGGTCCCGTGGACGCTCGGCCCGACGTTCCGGCACCACCGGAAGCGTTCGGTCGCGCTCCCGGTCGACCTCTGGGTGATCCGCACGGAAGGACCTACCGAATGACCGGCACCACCGACCCGCTCGTCGTCCCCGGCGACCTCTTGGGCACCGCCGAGGAGTTCGTCCCCGGCCGCGGCACGTACGAGGACCGCGGGAAGATCTACTCCGCGCTTCTGGGCCACCGCCGCGTCGACCCGAGCGACCGGGCCGTCCGCGTCGACGCCGTCCACGCGGTCCCCTCGATCCACGACGACGACATCGTCTACGGCCGCGTCGACGAGGTCAAGAGCGCGATGGCGATCGTCACGATCCTCGCCGGCTCCGGGAGCCCGCGCACGATCCCCGGGACCCCGGAAGGGACGGTCCACATCTCGAAGGCGAAGGACGGGTACACCGAGGCGCTCTCCGACGAGTTCGCTCCGGGCGACCTGATCGTCGCGCGGGTCCTCCAGAGCCATCCGTCGGTCAAGCTCTCCACCGCCGCCGCCGACCTCGGGGTCGTTTCGGCCCGCTGCTCCTCGTGCCACGGGCTCCTCGCCCGCGCCGAGAAGGGCGGGCTCCGGTGCCCCCGGTGCGGCAACCAGGAGCGACGGAAGACCGCCACCGACTACGGCCGCGTCCCCGGCGTGGGTCCCGCTCCCGATGGCGGCCGCGCCGACTGAGGAAGCCCGCCTCCTCCGGCTCGTCCGGGCCCACGACCGCTGGCGCGGTCGAAGCGTGTTCAACCTCCTCCCGAGCGAGAACGCCGTCTCCCCCGTGGCGCGGAGCTTCCTTTCGAGCGACCTCGCCGGCCGCTACACCCTCCCGATGAACCTCGTCGTCGACGGGGAGCCCGTCGACAACAGCTACACCGGCACGAAGTACACCGACGAGGTCGAGGCGCTCGGCAACGCCGCGTGCGCCCGGGTGTTCCGGGCGAAGCACGCGACGGTCCGGCCCCTCTCGGGCCACATCGCCGCCATGTCGGCGCTCGTTCCTCTCCTGCCGAAGGGCGCCCGTCTCCTCGCGATCTCCTCCGACCAGGGGGGGTACGACGGGTACGGACCGGGGTTCCTGCCGGCGATGTTCGGCTGGACGGTCCGCCCCCTCCCGGCCGATGGCCCCGGCCACTCGGTCCGGGCGGAGACGGCCGTGGCCGAGATCCGACGGGAGCGGCCGACGGCGGTCGTCCTCGGCCAGAGCTTCTTCCTCTTCCCCTACCCGCTCCGCGAGATCGCGGAGGCGGCCCACGCGGTCGACGCCCTCGTGTTCTACGACGGCTCCCACGTCCTCGGACTCATCGCGGGCGGGGAGTTCCAAGACCCGCTCCGGGAGGGCGCCGACGTCCTCTACGGGAGCACCCACAAGTCGTTCCCCGGCCCTCAGGGCGGGATCGTCGCGACCGACCGGACCGACCTCTTCGAGCAGCTCGACCCGGCGCTCGTCTGGCGGGTGTTCGACAACGCCCACTGGAACCGGATCGCGGGCATCGCCCAGACGCTCCTCGAGCTCGAGCGGGTGGGTCCGGAGTACGCCCGCACGGTCGTCCAAAACGCCCAAGCGCTCGGCCGCGCGCTCACCGACCTCGACCTCCCCGTCCTCGCCGAACCCGAGGGGTTCACGAAGTCCCACCAGCTCCTGCTCGACCGTCCCGAACTGAAGCGTCGCCATGGGGTCGGGCCGGTCGCCCTCGCTCGGCGGTGGGAGCGGCAACGACTCCTCGCCGACCTCGTCGGCCGGCTCGGGACCGCGGAGGTCACGCGACTCGGCCTCACCCCGCCCGACATGGCCCGCCTCGCGGGACTCCTCGTCCGGGCGGGGATCCGCAAGGAGAAGGTCGGCCCCGAGGTCCTCGCCTGGCGGCGCGAGTTCCCCCAGCTTCGCTTTGCTTAGGAACGGCCCGCCGAGCGGCGCGTCCGCCGTCCGAACGATTCCAGCAAAATCTCGTGCCTTGGAAGGGGTTCGCCTCGCACCGCTCCCCCGGGGACCCCGGGGGAGACGGCCGACCTCGGCCTACGGCTTCGGAGAGGTTCCTCCGGACGAGGAGTCCGAGGAGCTTCCGCCGGTCGACGAGCTTTCCGTGGAGGACGCGGAGCTGCCCGACTCGGTCGGGGTCCAGGGCTGCGGGGACGACGGCTGGCTCGGGGCGCCCCACATCATCCGGCCGAGCACGAGCGCGACGATCAGGCCGATGATCAGGCCCACGACCAGCAGCAGCGTCGCGGTGACCGCGGGGGACAGGCCGCCCGGCTCGCCGTTCGTCTGGGTGCTCGTGTGGTTGACGTAAATCGTCTGCCCCGCCGCGAGGACGGTCAGCGTCTCGGAGATCGGGAACGACCCGTACGAGGTCGTGATGTTCACGATCGCGGTGTACGTCCCCGGGGTCGCGGCCAGCCAGGGGGTCGGGGCTCCGACGGTCCGGTTGCCCGCGCCGACCGCGTAGACGGCCGACAGGAAGACGATCTGGTGGGTCGCGTTCTCGACCTCGAGCTCGGCGGACACGATGTAGTCCCCGGTGTAGCTGACGACGAAGCTGATGTTGCCCGTCGAAAGGTCCGACGCCGGGAGCGGGGAAAGGAAGCTCCCGCTCGGGGTCTGGAACACCAGGTACATGTTCTGCTCCTGCCCGGTGGTGACGTTCGCCTCGGAGTTGTTGTCGGTCGCCCAGACGATGAACTGGAAGCTGTCGGGGGGGAACGTCCCGCCCGAGGCCGCCGCGTACCCGGTCGAGTTCAATCCGGAGTAATTGATCACCTGGGAGAAGCTACCCGAGCTTCCGTGAATCGGTTCCGACAGATTGACGACCGTCGGACAGAATGGTTCGCCGACCCCGATGTCGGAGTACTGGGTGCCGCAGTTCCCGGAGATGTCGCGGACGTTGAGGCTGACCCAGGTCGTCCCACTCCCGATCGTGCCGTTCGCAACGCTCACGTTCCAGAAGATCGTGAACGGAGCGATCTCGTAGAGCGAGAACACCGTGCTGTACGAGACGGTCACCACCGGCATCCCGCTCGTGAACACGGTGATCAAGGAGGAGTTCGTCCCGGACGATACGCTCGCCGAAACGTTCGAGTCGTTCAGGGTCGCGGTGACCGAGACGGTCGCGGTCGCCGGGGTCCAACTGGCCCAGAACACGGCCGTGGTGTTATTTCCGCTCGCGTTCAAGGTGCCCGCGACGGTGCCCGCCTGGCTCCACGCGTAGGTCACGCCCATCGGGCAACTGGCGTTGGTCAGGGTCGCGTTCGAGCAGAGGGCTACGACGGTCAGGGTCACGCTCCCCCCGGGCGCAACGGTCGGCGACTGGGGGGTCAGCTGAACCCAGGTGATGTTGACGTACGACGCGTTGGTGGAGTTCGTGGAGTTGTTCCCGCCGGCCGCGTGCATCGCGGGGGGAACGATCGCCTTCGGGGCGGCCACGGCGGCCGCGGCGGGAGCCGCCGAATGGCTCACGGAAGCGCCGGAACCCAGACCTGCCGCCGCCCGGGCGCCGCTCGTGGTCACGGGGGCAAAAGCCCCGGCCCCGACGAAAGCCAGCGCGACCAGAATCACGGCGATTGTCGCAGTCGTCCCAAGCGCGGAACCCCAAAATCGGCGCATAGGTCAGGTGACGACTTTCATTACTTAAATGTCGCGGAACGGACAGAGAGAGCGGAACCCCTCGGGGACTCGGGGCACGACGGATAATCGGAGCCGGGCGAGGGACAGCCCGTACGTCCGGACGAGGAAGGGGTTCGGGGGCAGGTTCTACTCTTCGAGCCCGTGGACGACCTGCTGGTGCTGGTGGAGCGAGAACTCGCTCATGGCCGGCTCGTGGCAGATCGGGCAACTGAGCCCGCCGGGGGTCCCGGCACCGACTCCCGTGGCCCCAGCTCCGCCCACCCCAGCGGCCGTGTCGTCCTTCCCTTCGTCCCACGGCTTCGCACCGGAGGAGGGCCGTCCGGACGCCGAGCCCCGGTTCGACGGGCGGAACGCGGGCGCCGCGATCAAGCCCAGGATGAGTCCGATCACGAGGCCGATGATCGCGAGCATCGCGCCCAGTTGCGGCGCCGAGAGGGAGATCAGCGGCTTCGGCCCCAACGACTGGTTCAGGTACACGAGCCCGTTGAGGTTCGAGACGTTGATCCAATTGTGCGCGGTGTAGTTCGCGTACGGGGTCCCGAGCGTCAGGATGATCTCGTACTGGCCGACCTCGACCGCCTCCCAGGTGGCCGAACCACCCCGCGGCTGTTCTCCGACCGCCGGGACGTAGGCGCCGGCCGTGAAGACCGGCGAATTGTTGTCGCCCAAGAGGAAGACGTTCAGCGTGGCGTTGTTGATGTACCCGCCCGAGTAGTTGTACGCGATCGTCACGTTCCCGAGAGGGACGGTCGCATTCTTCCCCGGCCCGTTGATCGAGGCGGTGACCTGCGAGAAGATCAGGTAGGTGTTCACCTGCTTCGCGATCGACCCGGTGTTGTTGGCCGTGAGCCAGATGATCACCTGGTACTGGCCCGGTGGATACCCTCCGGACGCCCCATATCCCGAATAGAACCCGTCGAGGCCCATCAGGGTCAGGTTGATCGATTGGTTGTAGTTCACCTGGCCGTCCTTGATCTTCTCGGTCAGGTTCACGACGGTCGGGCACGGGTTGCGGAGGCCGCCGCAACCGTTCGAGACGTAGCGGAGGTCGAACGACTGGTTGAAGGTGTAGTTGTACACCTCGGACGCCGGGATATCCAGCGTCCAGTTGACGACGTACGGCACGACCGTGTAGAGGTTGTCGCTCGCGAGGTTGGTGATGGTGACGCCCCCGACGATGAACTTGTCCGTCTCGGTGAACACGTGCCCCTGGCTGTCGGTGATAACGAGCGTCAGGTTGTGTGCCCCGGGCGCGTAGTCGTTCGAGAGGTTCCCGAACTCCGTCAGGTTCTGCCAGAACGGTGGGGTATCCGGCGAGAGATCCAGGGCGAACTGGCCGTCGACATACGCCTTGATCGTATCGATGTGTTCCAGCGAGGAGGGCCAGTTCCACCCGATGTTCCCGCCCGCGGTGGGGTCCTCGAACGGCAGAGTGACGTTGACCTCGAACGAAACGTTCGCCCCGACGCCGAAGAAGCTCAACGGGAGCTGGTTCGGGGTCTCCATGGTGAGGTTGACCGGATTGGGCAGCACGATGATCGGGGCGGCCGTGTAGTTCCGCTCGTACGAGTTGTTGTACTCGCAGGTGATCAACGCCGTGAACGTCGGCGAATTCGGGGCGCACGGCTCCGAGTACTGGAACGTTCGATTCACCGCTCCGGGGACGTCGACCGCGACGAATCCCCAGCCGGCGGTCTGTCCTTCCGCGGTCTGGGAGAAGAATCCCTGGTCCGACATGTTGTCGGGGATCTGGATGTACGCGATCCCGCCGGGTCCGGAGACGTTGGCGGTCCCCGAGGCGTTCGTGACCCCGAGCGTGCCGCCGGTGGCCTGGTAACTCTCGAACTTCGTCTCGCGCCCGGAGTCGAACGTCCCGAGCCAGACGTTCGCGCCGGAGACCGGCGCGCCCGAGTAGTTGTTCACGTCGACCGCGAGCCGCTCCCCCTGCCAGCCGTACATGAGGTTCCAATAGGCGGTCTGGTTGAGCGCGTTCGCCTCGTACCGGGCGATGTTCGCATCGGAGTCGTTCTGGTGGGTCGCGAAGAGGATCCAGCGGATGATGTTGAAGTTCGACATCGTGCCGCCGGACGCGTCCGAGATCCCCACATTGGGGCCGGGAAGAACCTGGTAGGTCGTTCCACCCGTGGGGACCCCGTAGCTCGCGTTCACGAAGAACGTCGTCGGGGCGATGACGTTCCAGGTGTAGACGAGGGCGTACCCGGTCAGGTTCGTGTACGTCTGGGAGATGATCGTCGGCGACAGGTAGTGGGGGTTCCCATACGAGTTCGTTACCGCCTCGGCGAGCGTACCGGAGAACGCTATGGAGCTCGTCGACGCCACCTGGGCGGAGACCTGCGCGTCGTAGACCGGGTGCCCGTTCTGGGTCACGCGGACGGTGAACGTGTTGGGGAACAACGCACCGCAGCACGCGGGCTCCATCGTCGGCGGGCCATAGCCAAGGAACCCGTTGAACTCGGCATATCCGCCGACCGTTCCGCCGCTGCCGGGTTGGACGACCGTGACGTTGAGTGGGCCGGTGGGAAGTTGGGGGGAAACCCAAGAGTAAGCGAAGCCGAGATTGTGATCCGTCGCGTTCCCGAGCGTAAATTCTACGAGTCCTGCGGAGAAGAGCGGGGCGAATGGAGACACCGAGGTGTTCAGAGTGAAGTCGAATCCCCCGGCGGGAAGCAGCGTAGACGTGATGGCCGGGTAGAAAGTCTGCTTCACTCCGTTGACTCCGAAGTACTCAACTCCCACGACAGGGCCTGAGGCAGCGATCGCGCTTGTCGCGTTGACGTGAATCGTGTAGGTCCCGTTCGTCGTCAGGTTCCCCCACTGGACCGGGGCATAGTGGTTCGAGGTTGCGTTCACCGTGATGAACGAACCCGGCATTTGCTCGATCTGCAGCAGATCCCGAGCGAAGTTGTAAATGTTGATCGACCCCCAGCCCGTCGGGAAGTCGAACCCCGGCAGGGTGTCGCCGTACGTCGAAACCACGTGGCCGTTGACCGTCGTGTTGGGGAAGTCCTGCCCCGGCGGCCAGGCGTACTGGTCCTGGGCACCGATGTTGCCCCAGTAGCTCGTCCCGTTGGTGACGTCCGCGTAGGGGACGAGCGAGACGTTGCCGTTGTACCAGGCGTTCGCGACCCGGAACACGGGGTAGTCCCCGAGGCCGAGGTACGGGCTCTGGCCGTTGTCGCGCAGGTAGTCGTCGATCAGCGCGAACTCGCCGGCGGTCGTCGGGCAGGCGAAGCTCGTCCCGCCGTACCCCCACTCGATGACGCCGTCGAAGAAGATCGTCTCGTTGAAGTCCGCTTCGGCCGCGACCCCGCTGCCGAGCGCCCGCCCGACGTTCGGCACGCCGACCCCGTGCTGGAACCAGGGCTGGGTGAACCAGTAGCTGGTCCCGAAGCCGCCCGACGCGTAGGGCGGCGCGTAGAGCGTGATGTTGGTGGTCGGAGTGTACCAGAACTCCTGGGGCCCGAGGGAGCTCGTCTGGTCGACGTGGATCGTCTCGTTCGGGAGGCCGAAGATTGGGAGCTGCGTCTGGAATTGGCCGTACGAGTTGTTCGCGGGGAACTGCGAGCCGTCGGCCGTGAGGGCGATGGACCGAATCCCGTCGACCGAGAGGACATACGGGTCGGTCGCGGGGAAGCTGCCCGACAGCACGCCGCTGTCGACGTCGAAGCCGCCGCCGTCGGCGCTGGAGACGAGGATCGTCGAGCCGCGCCCCGTGAGGAGCATGAAGTAGTCGTGGAGGGTGACCGAGTTCGCCCAGCTCGGACCGTAGAGGTTCGGCTCGCGGTCCTCGCCGCCCCCGTACGAGTTCGAGATGATGTTCGGCGCGGTCGTCATCGAAGCGATCGCCGCGTAATCGTCATCGAGGATGTTGTCGGCGAGGGTCGGGCCGTAGACCGGGATGATCCGGGCGCCCGGGGCCATGGTGCTGGAGTACTCGATGTCGAGCGCCATCTCGCCGGAGCCGCCGTCGGTCCAGGTGAGCGTGCCGTTGAGGCCGAACGTCCGGTCGACGGGGACGGGCTTGACCCGGTCGATGATCTGGTTCGGGTTGTTCCAGAGCATCTGGCTGAATCCGCGAAGGTCGCCGGGGTTGATCCCGCCGGCCATGACGATCGCGATGCTGATCGGGGTGCCGGTCGAGTTGCCGGTGATCCCCTGGTCGATGAGAGGCATCGCCTGGTACATCGTGCTCAGCGCCGCGGGCGTGACGACCTGGTAGGTCCGGAACTGGTGGTGGGTCGTCGAGTAATACTTGAACCAGACGAACGCGTGGTTCGTGTAGTTGTACATCGCGCTGACGTTCCCCTCCGTCGCGTTCTCGAACGCGCTGTTGAACGACGGCTGGTCGGCGGCCGGGATCCCGGCGTTCGCGTCGACCGAGCCGAGCATCTGGCCGTTGAACATGTTCGTCGGTTGCATGACGACCGCCGAGTCGAGGCCGTTCACGGTCGCGACCTCGGTCGCGATCGGGGTGGGAAGGGCGAGGGGGAGGTCGTTGACGTAGACGGTCGAGCCGTTGCTGAGCTCGACGTTCACCATCTGGGACTTGAACGCTTTATCGACCTGGGCCGCCGAGCCGAGGAACGAGATCGAGATCGGGCCACGGGTCCCGAGCTGGAATCCGAGCGACTCGAAGTAATTCTCCGTGTCCTGGACCGTCGTGGGGGACGGCCCGAAGAGCGTCTCCTCCTCCGAGAGGGTCAGCCACTGGTGGTACATCCCGGACCCGGCGGTCTCCTCCTCCGAGATGATGTTCGCGAGCGCCTGGGCGTTCCGCATCTGGAAGCCGACGGTGAACGAGACCGGCTGGTTCGGGCTGGTGTTCCCGAGGACGGTGCTGTTGTTCAGCGACGCCATCGGGGTCCCGGGGTTCTGGAGATACGAGTCGTTCTGCAGTTGGGACCCGGACTGGACGACCCCGGTGGGGGCGGCGGCGGTCGGGAGCCCTCCGCTCGGGGACGTCGCGCCGGCGGCGCCCGTGGCGAACGCCATGGTCGCGCCCGAAAGGACCATCACCAGCACGAGGGCGACGGCGGTCCCTACGCGGGCGTAGGGCCGAAGTACGGCGAATGGGCGGACTAGGGGTAGTGTTGGTTCCATGGTTCGCACTCTGCGGGGGGACAATGTCGATCCTTCTCGTCGGTGAGAGGGAGCGCCGCAGCATACTAGCCTCTGCTTAAAGACCTTCGGGGGTGGCCGTCGTCGATGAGAACGAGTCGACGATCCTCGGCCTCTCCGGCGCGGCTCGCGCTCACCGGAACCCCCGGGACCGGCAAGTCGGCGGTCGGGGACGTTCTTCGCCGGACCGCCGGGGTCGTCGAGGTCGGCGAACTCGCCGTCCGGGAGGGCGTGGGGCGACGGACTCGAGGGGGGATCGACGTCGACCTCCCCGCGCTCTCCCGCCGGATCTCCGCCGGGTCGCGCGGCATTCCGGAACCGATCGTCGTCGGCCACCTCGCCCACCTGCTCCCGATCCGCGACGTCGTCGTCCTCCGGTGTCGACCCGACGAGCTCCGTCGTCGCCTCCGCGCCGCCCGACGGGGAACCGCCGCGGACCGGCAGGAAAACTACCTGGCCGAGGCGCTCGACCTCGTGCTCTTCGAGGCCCGCCGTCTCCGGCGTCGGGTCTGGGAGGTCGATACGACGCACCGGTCGGTCCGGGCGGTGGCGGCCGAGGTCGCGGAGATCTTCGACCGGCGGGTCCCGCGCCGAGACCGGAAGATCGACTGGCTCACGGACCCGCGCGTCGCCGCGCACCTTTTGGACCGGCCGGCGTAGCGCGCTCCAATGGTCACCGAGTCGTACCGGGACCGGGTCCAGCCGTACGTCCGGCGGCTCGCCCGCCCGTTCCTCCGGTGGCCCCCGAACCGGCTGAGCGGGATGGCGATCGGGCTCGCCGCCCTCGCCGCGCTCCTCGCGGCCCTCGTCCGGTGGACGACGCCGCTCCTGTTCCTCCCCGTCGGCCTCGTGATCTTCTTCGCCGGCGTCTTCGATGTCCTCGACGGCGAGGTCGCCCGGGAGACGGGGAAGACGTCGGTCCGCGGGGACTTCCTCGACCACGTCCTCGACCGGTACGCCGACGTCCTCCTCCTCCTCGGGATCGCGGTCTGCGCGTACGCGAGCCCGATCCTCGCCCTCCTCGCCCTCGTGAGCCTCCTCCTGACGAGCTACATGGGCACGCAGGCCCAGGCGGTCGGCCAGGGGCGGCTCTACGGAGGGCTCCTCACGAGGGCCGACCGGCTCGTGATCCTCGCGGCCGCCGCGCTCCTCGAGTTCGACCTCTCGCTGCCGTGGCCGTGGGCGCCGACGGCGCCGCTCTCCCGGATCCACGTCGCGGGGCTCACGTTCACCGTCCTCGATGCGGCGCTCGTCTACTTCGTCATCGCCGGGCAGTGGACGGCCGTCGCCCGGGCGCTCCGGGTGTACCGGGCCCTCCCGCCGGCGTCGTAGCGGATCCGTCGTCCGCGCCGAGGTCGTCGATCGCGACCTTCCCGCCCCGGATCCGGTAGTACTGCAACGGGTGGCGGAGCCGCGGTTCGTGGCAGAGCGGGTCCGGCAGTTGGTCGGCCGCGATCTTCGACTGCTTGTCCCCTTCCTTGTAGCACAGCCCGTGGGTCTGGAGCGTGGCGCACTCGCTCGGCGAATATCCCCGCCCGCCGTCGCGCTGGGTGATGTGTTCGACCTGGTACCGGGTGACCGCCTCGTCGAAGTCCGGCGCGCCGCGGTAGCTGTCGACGATCGTGTCGGCGTCGGCGCCCGCCCGGTGAAGGAACGCCGCGAGCGCGAACCGCCCAGCGTGGGAGAGATTCTCCCCGTCCTGGAGGCTCCGGCGCATCGCCCGGATGCACGGGGGAAAGATCTCCGGTCGCAGCGGCCCGACCCCGGTCCCGGAACGGGCCGTGGGCGCGGGCATCCGGGCCTCGACGTCGGCGAGGAGTTCGGCCTCCGCTTCCGCGATGGCCGCCCGGGTCGCGTCGGCAAGTTCCATCGGCTGTCCGAGCTCGCGTCGGATCCCCTCCTGCAGGAGCCGAACCGCCCGGGCCTTCGAGACCCGCACGAGGCCGCCTCGCACCGCCTGGTGGACGAGCCGGAACTCGGCCTCGCGGATCGCGGTCGCGAGATGCAGGTAATCGGGAAGCCGGAACGCGAGCTCGGTCCCCTCGAGTTCGAGCGGAACGCCGAGCCGCCGGGAGATGTCGAGGACGGTCTCGACGTCCTCCTCGGCGAGCCGACCGGTCGCCTCCTTCGCCTCGGCGACGGCCCATCGGCGGATCGGGGCGCGGGTCCGGGCGGCGGAAAGGACGAGCCGCGCGTACTGGAACGAGAGGTACCGTTCCTCCGGGTCGAGGTGGGCGAGTTCCGCGACCCCGGTCGCCCCGGTCGGGTCGTCGATCGCGGCCCGGATCCGGGCCCGCCCGACCTCCCGGGCCCTCTGGTACCCTCCGTGGCGCAGAAGGTCGCCGATCGACGGGGCCGAGTCGGCGACGAGCGACTCGGCGCCGGGGAGGAACGGGTAGTCGGCGAGCCGGGCCCGCTCGTTCAGAGGTGCGGCGCCACGAACTGCCATAGGAGCAACAGGACGACCGCGATCGACGACGCGATCGCCGCCCGACCGGCGAACGCATCGAGCCTCGCCACATCCCATCCCTTCTTGATCCGGGACGCGCCCGAGGCGACGAAGTCGCGGAAGATCAGGCCGCCGTCGAGCGGGAACAGCGGCAGCGCGTTCGACATCCCGAGCAGGAGGTTCATCCACGACAGCCAGTAGAGTACGTTCGCGAGAATCCAGAACCCGGTGGGACCGAGCGCGCCGAGCGGCCCGGAGATCGTGTAGAAGCTCGAGGTCGTGCCGGCGATCGGTTCCAGTCCGGCGATGGGGAGGACGACCCAATACGTCGCCCCGATCAGCGGTCCGCCCGGCGCGGCCGTCGGATTGGCGAGCACCGTCCGCAGTTGCGACGGCGTGAGGAACGACGGCGAGACGCCGAGGAATCCGTTGCCGCGATCGGCGGCGAGGTGGGTGTAGTCGCTCTCCGCCTCCAGGGTGACCGTGGTCGAGACCGTATGGCCGAGGTTGGGGTCGAAGTACGAGATCGCGACGGTTTGATTCGCGTGGGTCGCGGCGAGGGCGTTGAACAGGTCGTTCGTCGTCGTCGTCGCCGTGCCGTTGATCGAGACGATCACGTCGCCCGGATGGAGACCGAGCGCGGCGGCGGGAGTGCCGGGGACGACCTGGACGAGGCCGACGCCGTTCGCGGTCGGCTGGACCGAGGTCGCGACGACGGCGGCGAGGAGCGTGAAGAAGATCACCGCGAGGACCAGGTTCGCGAACACCCCGGCGGCGGCGACGCGGGCCCGCTTGCGGCGGGGCGCCGCGTTCATCTCGACGTCGTCCTGCTCGACGAACGCCCCGACCGGGATCACGAGCCACAGGATCCCGATGCTCTTCACGCCGATCTTCTGCGACCGGGCGATGACCCCGTGCATCAGCTCGTGGAGGACGACCCCGAGGATCAGCGCGATCAGCCCGTAGCCGATCGGGATGAACGGGTTGATCCCGGGGATCCCGAGCGCCTCCTGGGGCGTCGGGGCCGAGCTCGCCGGCTCGCGGAGCGCGACCGTGGCGTCGAGCACGAGGACGGCCACGATCGTCACCATCGAGGCGGCCGCGAGGACGATCCCCGCATCGCCGATCCACGACCAGAACCGGTTGAACCGAGCGACTCGCTCCAGGAACCCCTTCCCGCGCTGGGTCTTGATCATCAGGGCGGGGCCGTACAGGGAGAGCGCCCGGTCCGGACCGATCCGACCGCGCCGGTACAGGACGACGACGAACGCGGTGTATCCGACGATAAGGGCGAGGAGAATCGCCCACCCGACCCACGCGTCCAACGATTCTCGTCATCACGAGTAGTCGGGGGTTAATTACGGCGTGCGCGGAATCGGTCGATGCGAACGCCGCCGGGGGGCGGGATAATACGCGCGCGCCGTCTCGCTCGGCCATCGATGCGGTCCGTCGCCCCCCGGAGGTTCCCCGCTCGTCCGAACCTCGGGCTCGTCCTCGCGCTCGCGGTCGTCCTGGGCCTTCCGGCGATCTCGTTCGTCCCCTCGCCACCCGCCGCTTCCCGGGCCGCGGGCCTTGCGCCGCCTCCCTCGTCCACCGGCGTCGTGATCGCCCCCGCGTTCGTCCCCGGTCCCCATGACCTCGACCTCGGCGCGTTGCCCGCCGCGGTCCCGGTGGAGGTGGCCGTCGGTCTTGCGGGGCCGAAGAGTTCCGACGCGGCGTCGACGTTGGCGCTGCTGGACGCTCCCGGCTCCCCGCTCTACCACCACTACCTGAGCGCCGCCGAGGTCGCCGACCGGTTTGGGCCGACTCCAACGGAGTACGCCTCCGCCGTCCGGCAGTTCAAGAACGACGGCCTCGACGTGCAGACCAGCCCCGACCGTTCGATGCTCCTGGTCCAGGGCCCCTCCACCCTCGTCGCCCGCGCGTTCGGGACGACGTTCGAGGTGTACCGGGACGGATCCCGGACGTTCTTCTCCCACCCGTCCCCGGCCGTCTTGCCCTCCGGGCTCCCGTGGACCGGCGCCCTGGGGCTCGGCAACGTGACCCCGATCGTCCCGGCGGTCTCCGGTCCGGCGCCGCTCGCCACCCCCTCGACGGGATGCACCGGTTCCGGGGGCAGCGGACTTACCCCCTGCCAGGTCGAGCGGGGGTACAATTTCTCCGGGCTGATCGCCGGCGGGGCGAACGGGACCGGATTCACCGTCGCCGTCGTCGACGACTACGACGGCTCGGAGCCCCAGGGACAACTCCAGGCCGACCTGAGGTCGTTCGACACCGCGACCGGGACCGCCGCCGGGACGGTCGACTACCTCTATCCGGTACCGACGTCGGCGAACCTGAACGACACCTCGACCGGCTGGGGGTTCGAGGAGGCGCTCGACATCGAATGGGCCCGGGCCACCGCTCCGGCGGCCACGCTCAAGATGACGTTCGCCCCGGATGCGACCGCCGGCCTCTACGGGAGCGTCGACTGGCTCGTCGCGCACCAGGCCGCGAACGTGATCTCCCTCAGTTGGGGGGAGAACGACGTCGGGACGTACAACTCGTACGCTTCGGCGTGCCCGTCGGCGTGCAACGCGACGACCGACGGGTCGTACGACCTCCTCCACCCGGTGATGGAGGCGGCCGCGCTCGAGGGGATCACGGTCCTCTCGGCGTCCGGCGACTGCGGCGCGGCGGCGGGGACGAGCGGCGACTCGACCGATTACCCCGCGAGCGACCCGTACGTCGTCGGCGTCGGCGGCACCGTGCTCACGCTCGGCACCGGGGACGCCTGGTCGAGCGAGGTCGCCTGGAGCGGCAACGCGAGCGGGGCGAGGTCGCCCGGCTGCCAGAACCAGGGCGGCTCGACCGGCGGGTACTCCCCGTTCCCCCGGCCGTACTGGCAGACCGGGACCGGGATCTCGGGGAACGAGACCCAGCGGGGCGAGCCGGACGTCGCGGCGGAAGCCGGCGGGTCGGGGGTGCTGACCTACTACGGCGGAGGCGCGACGGCGGCCCTCGGCACGAGCGTCGCCTGTCCGATCTGGGCCGGGCTCCTCACCGACGCCGACTCGTACGCGGGCGCTCCGCTCGGGTTCGTCGACCCGACCCTGTACTCGATCGCGGCCGGTACGTCCGGGGGCAAGGCGTTCCACGACATCACGTCGGGGTCGAACGGTTACGCCGCGACCCGGGGGTGGGACCCGGTCACGGGTCTCGGTTCCCCCAACGGGGGGATCCTCGTCCCGTTGCTCGCCCGAACGACGGTCGCGCCGTCGACGCTCCAGTTGACCCTCGATGCGAGCCCCCGGTTCGGGGCGGCGCCGCTCACGGTCCACTTCAACGCGACCGCCACCGGGGGAACGGCGCCGTACGCGTTCTACAACGTCGACTTCGGGGACTCCACCTCGGGGTCCGCGCCGCGGGGACTGGTCAATCACACCTACCCGATCGACGGGACGTACTCCGCGTGGGCGTCGGTGTTCGACGCCGGGGCGAACAGCACCGTCTCGGAACCGGTCGAGATCGTGGTCGGGGGCTCGGCCCTGGCCGTCGCGCTGAACTCCTCGCGGACGTCGCCGACCATCGGCCAGGCGGTCACGTTCGACGCCAACGTCACCGGGGGGCTCGCCCCGTACACGTACAACTGGTCGTTCGGCGACGGGACGTACCTCCACAACGGGACGAGCGCGAACACGACCCATGCGTACGCCGTCGCGGGCGGGTACTGCGCCACCGTGGCGGTCGACGACTCGGCCGACCCGCACGACGGGGGCGGGTCGAACCGGGTCCTCGAGCTCGTCGGGGGGGCGACGACGGGGTTCTGTCCGAACGCCACGGCGATCGTCGCGGCGCTGAACCTCACGCCTTCGGCCCGCGACCTCCCCGGCGACTTTGCGCTCGATCCGATGATCTCAGGCGGGACCCCTCCCTATGCTGTTCAGTACACGAGCGACGACCCGTACGTCGGTCTCTGCGACTGCGCGATCTTCCGGACCGTCGGGGTCCACCGGCTCACCGCGTTCGTCAACGACTCGGTGAACGAGGAGGCGGTCGTCTCGACGAACGTCACGTTGTACCCGGCGCTGCGCGGAACGTTCAGCGCGGACGTCACCTCCGGGGCGGCCCCGCTCCTGGTCCAGTTCCACTCGGGGGTCTCCGGCGGCCACGGACCCAACTCGACGCTCTGGACGTTCGGCGATACGGCCTCCGCCACGGGGTCGACCGTCAATCACACGTACGACGCGCCGGGCGAGTACCTCGCGATCGGGGACGCGTCCGACGGATACCAAGGGAACGCGAGCGAGGCGTTCTTGATCGACGTCACGAACGGAACGGCCACGAGCCCCGTGGTCACCGCGACGGTCTCGCCCGCGGTCCACGTGCCGGCCGGGACGCTCGTCTCGTTCTCCGCCTCCGTGACGGGCGAGGGCGGCCCCTACTCCGTGAACTGGACGTTCTCGGCCGGGCTCTCCGGATACGGCACCCTCCTCTCCGAGGCGTTCCCGTACGTGCCCTGCCTCTCCGACGGTTCTTGCCCGCTCTCGGTCGGTCTGACGGTGGAGAATTCGAGCGGGGCCCCCGTCGAATCCCTCCCCCTCGCGCTCCCGGACGCGGAGGCGGGGAACGCCACCGGCCTCACGCTGCGGGCCTCCCTCGCGCCGCTCGACGGGGACGCCCCGTTCACGGTGTTCGGCACGGCCAGCGGGACCGGCCTTCCCGGAGTCGGCCTTCGGTGGGCGTTCGGCGACGGCGGTTCCGCGGTCGGCTCTCCCATCCGCCACGGCTACGAGGCGAACGGGGAGTATACCGCCACCCTCACGGCCGTCGACGGGGGGGGCGACGTCCTGGTCCGGACGTTCGCGGTGGACGGGAGTGGCCCCGGTCCCCAGACGGTCGTGGTCCTGGGGGGCTCGAACGCCTCGGCCGGGATCGCCCCCTTCCACGTCGTCTTCAACGTCTCGGTCGCGGGCGGGAGTGGGCCGCCGTACAACGTGAGCTGGAACTTCGGCGACGGGACTCCGTCGGGGTACAATTCGACGATGGCCCACACGTACCTCCACCCCGGGCCGTACCTCGCGAACGTGACGGCGCGCGACACCAACGGGAACGTCGCGACGGCCTCGTATCCGATCTCGGTGTACAACGGGACCGACACGGACCTGACGCTCGCGATCGCCCCCAACGTCACCCGGCCGGGCGCCCCGGTCACCCTCCAGGTCGCGGCCGTGCCGAACTGCACGCCGACGTCCGCCCCGGGGTGCTCCCCGGCGAACGTGACGCTCGAGGCGACGTTCGCAGTGGCCGGCGGGCCGCCGACGCCGGTCTCGATCGGCGGCCGGAGCACCTTCCCCGTCGCGCTGGACGCCGCCGGGTACGGGACGGTACCGCTCGACGCCCCGGCCGATTCGGGGACGTACGCGGTGACGGTCGCCACGACCACCCGGAACTACACCGGACTCGCCGTCGAATTCCTGGTCGTCAACGCGACCGCCGCGCCGCCCCCGCCCGACCGCTCCCTCGACCTCCTCCTCGGATCGACGGCCGTGGGGGTCGTGGCCGCCGTGGTCGCCCCGTTCGCGTTCCGGCCGCGGCGGTCGGCGCCGCCCGGCGCCCCGGCGGGGGCCGAGCCGCCCCACAACCCCTAAGGTCCATCCCCGGCTCCCCCGTGGCCGGTGCCGCTGTACGTCCATTCGGCGGCGGTCCCGGTCCGGGACCGGAAGAAGGCGGCCGAGTGGTACCGGACCGTCCTCGGATTCTCGGTCCTCGACGACGACCCGGAGCACTGGACGACGGTCGGGAGCCGGCGGTACGGCGCGCGGATCCACCTGTGCGAGATGCACGGGCGCCGGCGCGGGCCGAAGCCGACCGACGGATGCCCGACCGGGATCCTCCTGCTGACGACGGAGCCGTTGCCCCGCCTGTGCCGGCGGCTCGAGCAGCAGGGGGTCCGCTTCTCGCTCCCGCCGCGGGAGGTCCCGTGGGGCTGGATCGCGAAGTTCCTCGACCCGGACGACAACGAGTTCTGGCTGATGCCGGCGCCGAAGGCGACGTCGAAGCCCGCGCGGACATCGCGCCGGCGGCGGGCCGCCGCCTGACCTTCCCGCGCGGGTTCGGGGGGCTTACCCCTTCACGACGCCGAGCGGCACCAGGCGCGCCACGCGTCGGGTCAATCCGGCGCCCTCCGCGACCTTGACGACCTCGTCGACGTTCTTGTACGCGCCCGGAGCTTCCTCGGTGACCCCTTCCCGCGAGGCCGCCCGGACGATGATCCCGCGGGTGGAGAGCGACCGGGTCACCTCGTCGTACCGGAATTCCCGGACGGCCGCGTGGCGGCTCAGCCGCCGCCCCGCCCCGTGGCACGACGAGCCGAACGAGCGGTCCATCGCGGTCGGCAGTCCGACGAGGACGTAGCTCGCGGTCCCCATGTCGCCCGGGATCAGCACCGGCTGGCCGAACGGCCGGTAGGCGGGGGGGACCTCCTCGCGGCCGGCGGCGAACGCCCGGGTCGCCCCCTTCCGGTGGACGAGGAGCGGCTTCTCCCCGCCGTCGACCCGGTGCTCCTCGACCTTCGCGATGTTGTGCGCGATGTCGTAGACGACGGCGAGGTCCATCGTCTCGTCCGGTCGCCCGAAGACGGTCCGGAACGCGCGGCGAACCCCGGCGGTGATCAGCTGCCGGTTCGCCCACGCGAAGTTCGCGCCCGCGGCCATGGCGCCGAGGTACCGCTGGCCGTCCTCGGAGGCGACCGGGGCGCACGAGAGCTGCCGGTCGACGAGGACCGTCCCCTCGGCCTGGAGGCGGGCGTCGAACCGGCCGATGTAGTCGGTCGCGACCTGGTGGCCGAGGCCGCGCGAACCGGTGTGGAGCATGACGGTCACGAGCCCGGGGCGGAGCCCCATCGCCTCGGCGAACGCCGGCTCGAACACCTCGTCGACCGCCTGGACCTCGAGGAAGTGGTTCCCCGAGCCGAGGGTCCCGAGCTGGCGGAGCCCCCGCTTCCGGGCCGTGTCGCTGACCTGGCCGGGGTCGGCCCCCTTGTGCCGGCCGTTCTCCTCCTGGACCACGAGGTCCTCGGACCGGCCGTGGCCGTGGGCGACGGCCCACTCGGCGCCGCCGGCCAGGACTTCGAGGATCTCGCCGCCCGAAAGGGACAGGCCGCCCTTCGACCCGACGCCGGTCGGCACTTCGTGGTACAGGGCGTCGATGAGCTCGCGGAGCCTTGGTCGGACCTCGTCGACGGTGAGGTTGGTCCGGAGCAGCCGGACGCCGCAGTTGATGTCGTACCCGATCCCGCCCGGGGAGACGACCCCTTCGTTCAGGTCGAACGCGGCGACGCCGCCGACCGGGAACCCGTACCCGAAGTGGATGTCGGGCATCGCGAACGCCCCGCGGGTGATCCCGGGCAGGGTCGCCACGTTCGCGAGCTGCTGGAGCGACGGGTCGCCGTCGACGCTGGAGAGGAGGGCGGCGCTCGAGTAGAGGATCCCCGGCACCCGCATGCCGGGCTGCTCGTCCATCGGGATCTCGAAGGTGAACGGATCCCGGGCGATGAGACGCGGGACCTTGGTCATGCCGCGCCGCAGAGGGGTGGGGTATTTCAGATGGGGCGAGCGCGTTTCGCCCGAGGCTTCCGACGGGAGAACACCCTTTGTACGACCGCGCGGGTGGGCGGGCCCGCTACCGGGCACTCCCATGATGTTGCGATGGGCCCTCACGATCGCATACATCGGCGTGCTCGTCGTCGCGCTCGTCCTCCAGCTGTTCGTCCCGTCGATCTCCACCCTGCTCTTCTACGGCGTTCTCGCGTGGTTCGTCCTCAGCCTCTTCCTCTACCGGCTCCCCGCGATGAACCGGCCGATCTCGTTCGGGAAGACGCCGACCCCCCCGCCGGTCGTGCCCGGTCCGAGCGGAACCCCCCTCCCGAGTTCGCCGGTCGACCTCGGGTTCTGCGTCAAGTGCGGGACCCACCTCCCGCCGGGAACCTCGGTGTGCCCGGTGTGCGGCAAGACGGTCCTCCCCGTCTGAGCCTCGACCGGCGCCTCGCAGGGGTTCATCTACCCCCGGCCGCTACGCCGAACGCCCGTGTCGGTCCTCCAACGGATCCCGTTCGTGGCCGCGCTCGCGATCCTCGCGGCCGGGACCGCGACGGGAGTCTACGTTTCGGCGAAGACCCACGAGTGGCTCTGGTTCGTCGTGGCGATCGCCGTGGTCGCGGTGCTCGCGGTCCTCTACCTCCGGGAGTACGCGAAATTGCCCGGCCCCGAGGACCGGCCGCCTCCGGCCCCGCGCCCGCCCGTCGTCGAGGCTCCCGCCGCGACCGCGGCCGAAACGGACTCCGAGGGGACGGTCGATCCCGCCCGGGCGTCGACCGGCCCGGTCGAGGTCGACAAGTTCGACCCCGACTACGACCCGGTCGCCGAAGCGGACGCCCTCGAGACCACCGCGCCGAAGCCGGCGGCGCCCGAACCCTAGCGAGGGGACCGCCGTCCGCTCACGCGGCCGGGGCGAGGACCACCATCGGCTCCCGGGCCCGGACGTTCGACCCGACCTGGACCTTCACGGCGGTCACGGTCCCGGCGACCGGCGCGAGGACCTCGTTCCGCATCTTCATCGCCTCGAGGACGAGGAGGACGTGGCCCTTCGCGACCGCCTCCCCTTCCCGGACCCGGATCTCGACGACCCGGCCGGGCATCGGCGGGACGACCACCGTGCCCCCCTCCGCCGGGGCGGCGGGCTCGGCCGCGGGGGTCGGGGCGGGCCGCGTCGGCGCCCCCGGAGGCGGGGGAGGCGGGGCGACAACGGAGCGGACGAGCGACGCCACGAACCGCTCGCCGTTCGCGACGAGCGGCCCGGGAACGTCGGTGGGTCCGGCGGGCCACCCTTCGACGAGGAACTTCTCGCCGGCGATCTCGAGCTCGACCCTCGCGAACGAGTCCTGGACGACCTTCGCGGGGAGCTCGCGCCCCTCCCAGCGGATCACGCCCCGCTCGAGGTCGACCTCGAAGGTCCGGGTCTCACCGTCGACGGTGACCGCGAGCTTCATCCACCGCCCTCCGGCCCGCGTGCAAGCGGGCGCGGCCTTCGTGGGCCCAGGCGCTGACGCCGGCCCCGGCGGCGGTCGCCCCGGCGGGGCGGGGCGCGGCGCTCGGCGCCGGGAGAATCTTGGGAGCGCGGAGCGCGCCTACGACCCCGAACGCCGCGGCGGTCAGGACGTCGGGCGTGATCCCCGCGTCCTTCGAGGCGCGGTAGGCCTTGTAGACGGCCGGGAACATCGCGTAACTGAGCGCCTCGGCGTCGTCCGCGGCGGGGACGAGGGAGCGAACGTCCGCGAGCGCCTTCGCGAACTCGGGCTGCAGGAGGTCGGCCGGGCGCCCGGAGATCGCCTTCTCCTCGGCGAGGACCTTCTTCGTCAGCGCGGGATCGAGCGGTCCGGGCGGCGTGCCGTAGAGACCGCGGACGTAGTCGCGGACCTCCCGGGTCACCTGCTTGTACCGCTCGCCGACGAGGACGTTGACGACCGCCTGGATCCCGACGATCTGGCTCGTCGGCGTCACGAGGGGCGGGTACCCGAGGTCGGCCCGGACCCGGGGGATCTCCTGGAGGACCTCGGGGAGGCGGGCGAGTTGATCCTGTTCCTGGAGCTGGCTCAGGAGGTTCGAGAGCATGCCGCCCGGGACCTGATGGACGAGGATCCCGGGGTCGGTCTGGAGCGAGCGGAGGTTCAGCATCGGTCGGTAGTGGTCGAGGACCTTCTGGAAGTAGTCGGCAAGGTCGCTGAGCGCCCCGAGGTCGAGCTTCGGGTCGGTCGGGGTCCCCCGCATCGCGCCGACGAGCGTCTCGGTCGGCGGCTGGCTCGTCCCGCCGGCGAACGGGGAGAGGGCGGCGTCGACCGCCGTCGCGCCCGCGTCGGCGGCGGCGAGGCACGACAGCGTCGACATCCCGCTCGACGAGTGGGTGTGGAGGACGACGGGGAGGCCGACCTCCTTGATCAGCGCCGACGTCAGCGCGGACGCCTCGTGGGGGGGGAGGAACCCCGCCATGTCCTTGATGCACAGCTCGTCGGCGCCCATCTCGGCGAGCGTCGTGCCGAGCCGGACGAACGCCGGGAGCGTGTGGACGGGCGACTGCGTGTAGCAGATCGTCCCCTGGGCGACCGCGTCGGTCTTCTGGACCGCCTTCAGCGCGACCTCCATGTTCCGCGGGTCGTTCAGCGCGTCGAAGACCCGGAACACGCCGATCCCCTGCCGGGCCGCCTCGGCGACGAACTTCTCGACGAGGTCGTCGGCGTAGTGCCGATAGCCGACGAGGTTCTGCCCGCGCAGCAGCATCTGGAGCGGGGTGTTCGGCATCCCGCGCTTCAGCGTGCGGAGCCGCTCCCACGGGTCCTCGTGGAGGAACCGCAGGCAGACGTCGAACGTCGCGCCGCCCCACGCCTCGATCGTCCGGTACCCGACGGCGTCGAGCCGCTCCAGCGCCGGGACCATGTGCTTCGTCCGCATCCGGGTCGCGATCAGCGACTGGTGGCCGTCGCGGAGAACCGTCTCGGTGATGCCGACCATCGAACCGCGACCTCCCGGGCTCAGAGGGGGATGTTGCCGTGCTTGCGCGCCGGGCGGTCTTCCCGCTTCGGCTCGAGGAGGACGAGCGCGCGGACGAGCTTCGCCCGCGTCTCGGCCGGGTCGATCACGTCGTCGATGTACCCGCGCTCGGCGGCGAGGTACGGGTTGAGGAACTCGGTCTGATAGTCCTGGACGAGCTTCTTGCGGACGGCATCGCGCTCGGCGGGCTTCGCCTGGTCGATCTCCCGGCGGAACAGGATGTTGACCGCACCTTCGGCGCCCATCACCGCGATCTCGGCGGTCGGCCACGCGACGTTGAAGTCGGCCCCGAGATGCTTCGAGCACATCACGTCGTAGGCGCCCCCGTACGCCTTCCGGAGGATGACCGTCAACTTCGGGACCGTCGCCTCGGCGTACGCGTAGAGGAGCTTCGCGCCGTGGCGGATGATCCCGCCGTGCTCCTGCTGGGTGCCCGGCAAGAACCCGGGGACGTCGACGAACGTGAGGAGCGGGAGGTTGAACGCGTCGCAGAACCGGACGAACCGGGCCCCCTTCATCGAGGCCGTGATGTCGAGGCACCCGGCGAGGTGGCTCGGCTGGTTCGCCACGACGCCGACGGGTCGGCCCGCGA
Organism: Candidatus Lutacidiplasma silvani; assembly: GCA_022750295.1. Taxonomy (GTDB): domain Archaea; phylum Thermoplasmatota; class Thermoplasmata; order Lutacidiplasmatales; family UBA184; genus Lutacidiplasma; species Lutacidiplasma silvani. The sequence continues at coordinate 247,980 of JAKIVZ010000001.1, read as the reverse complement.
GCCGGGCGAAGCCGACCACGAGGTTCGGGGCGTGGCCCGCCTGGACCTCGAGGAACGTTTCCGGGTCCACGACCCGGCCGACGACCCCGAGGACGTCGTACGGGGTGTTGGCGTCCTCGGGCACGAGCCCCTTGAGCTCCGCGGACGCTCCCGCCGCCGGTTCGACCGCCGCGGTCGCCGGGCCCTCCTCGAGGTTGTTGAGCGGGAGGTAGGAGAGGATCCGTCGCGTGAGGGCGAGCGCCTCCGCATCGGAGTTCGCCGCGAAGTGGGAAACTCCGCTGCCAAGACCGTGGGCGTCGGCCCCGCCGAGCGCGTCGGCGGTGACCTCCTCCCCCGTCACCGCGCGGATGACGTCGGGCCCGGTGATGAACATCTGGCCCTGCCCGCGGACCATCACGACGAAGTCGGTGATCGCCGGCGAATAGACGGCCCCGCCCGCGCACGGGCCGAGGATCACGGAGAGTTGGGGGACGACGCCCGAGAGGATGACGTTCCGGAAGAACACCTCGCCGTACCCGCCGAGGCTCATCACCCCCTCCTGGATCCGGGCCCCGCCCGAATCGTTGAGTCCGACGACGGGGACCCCGGCCTTCTTCGCCGTGTCCATCAATCGCACGATCTTCTCCGCGTGCGCCTCGCCGAGGGCGCCCCCGAAGACGGTCGCGTCCTGGGCGAACGCGCACACCGCTCGGCCGTCGACCTCGCCCCATCCGGTCACGACACCGTCGCCCGGGATCCGCCGCTCGGAGAGGCCGAACGTCGTGACCCGGTGGGTGACGTAGGGGCCGGTTTCGACGAACGTGCCGGGGTCGAAGAACGTCTCGAGGCGTTGCCGCGCGGTGAGTTTGCCGCCCGCGATGAATTTCGCGACTCGCTCCTTGCCGCCGCCCTCGCGCGTCTGCTGGCGCTTCAGCTCCCAGCGGTCGAACGCTCCGGTCATGCCGGCACCCCGACCGTGAGGTCGCCCGCGTGGACCGCCACGCGGGTTCCCTCGTTCTCGACCTCGGCCGCGCCGTCGTCCGCGAGGTCGCGCAGGATCCCGGCGGGGCGTCCGTCGATCTGGACGGGCTCTCCCACGCCGTACAGGTGTTGCCGGGACTCGGCCACGATGCTCGCGGGACCTCCGGGCGCGTTCAGCTTATCAAAGGCGCTTTCGATCGATTCGACGACCCACCGCGCGACGGTCGGAACGGTCGGCGGGGACTCGGAGAGTTCCGAGAGGATCGCACTGCGCTCGGCGAGATCGAGCGGAAGCGAACTCCGCTCCATCGAGACGTTGACGCCGACCCCGACCACGACTCGCGAGCCGCCATTCGGGATCTCGACCCGGTCGACAAGGATCCCGGCCAGCTTCCGAGGACCGGACGCGCCGGGGACGAGGAGGTCGTTCGGCCATTTCAGGACGGTCCGAACCCCGGCATGCTCGAGGACCCGGGCTCGGAGCTCGACTCCGACGGCCATTGGAACGAGTCCGGGCGCGGCGTCCGGCGGCCTCCCGATCCACGAAAGGTAGAGACCCCCCGGGGGGGACGACCAGGCATGGTCGAGACGGCCGTGCCCCGCTCGTTGGAGGCGGGCGATGACGTAGGTGCCGGGCTCCGCCCCGTCCCGGGCCCGGCGCACCGCCTCGGTCTGCGTCGAGTCGAGTTCGTCGAACGCGACGCGGACCGCCATTCGCGAAACCGGGGTCGGGGAGCGACCCCCGCCCTTAACAGTTGTCGGCTCGGCGGGGGCCGGCGCTACGGCGGGGGTGGAACGAACACCGGGGCGGCAATGGGCGGGGCGGGGGCGAACGGCGGTCCGGGTCGGCCGAGCCAGGCGGAGTACGCCGCATAAATCTGATACAGACCGGCAAGGAGAAGGATCGGCGTGACGAGCCCGGCGAACGCCAGCGGGAGGAACGAGATCCCGAGGAGGCCGAGACCCGCGTTGAGGATGCCGACGGGGGTCAGAGCGGCGCCGACGACCATCACGAGCCGGCCCCGGTCGAGGCGGCGCTGTTCCGTCGAGCCGACGAGCGGGCGGAGCGCGTCGACGAGGCTCCGCGACGCGTAGTAGTACACGAGGAACTGGAGGACCGCCGCGACGAGGCCGAACGCCACGATCGCCTCGCTGGTCCCGACGAGGGTGAGAGGAGCGACGTTGGCGGGGCAGTTCGGGTTCACCCCTCCGCTCGCCGCGGGGCACGCCGCCGCGATCCGCTCGAACACGTACGCGGCGAGCGCGATCGAGAACACGATCGACGCGAGGATGATGGAGAGGAACGACCAGAGCGACCTTCCGTAGTCCCGGCGCGCCGAGTCGGCCGCCTGCTGGTACGCCGGGCCGCTTTCCCCGGCGCTGTCGCGCAGCGCGAGGACTCCCGAACGCCATTTCAGCCAGGCGACGAGCGTGAGGAGGAGGGCGAGGAAGCCGAGGAGCGTAACGAGCCCTTCGAGGTCCGTGCCGGCCGTGGTCGTACTGGTGAGGTCGCCGGCGGAGAAGAACGCCCCGAGCACGAACCCCGAGAACGCGGCCGTCAGGACACCGACGACGACCTGGAGGAGGAGCGTGACGAGATACCACCGGACCCCGTCGTGCACTCGCCCAATCGGCTCCCGAAGGGGGGGCGGCCGGTATCCCCAATACGCCGGGGTCGGGGAGGAGATCGAAGGGCCGATGGGGGCGATGGCGCCCCAGGGCGGGGAAGCGCCCGGGGGCGGCGGGGGTGGCCAAGGGGGAGCCGGCGGGGGAGTGCCCATCGCGGCCATCCACCTCCCGCCCGAAGAAAACCCCTCGCGCCGAGAGGCGGGAGGACGCCCCGGCGGCCGGGGAGCGTTATCTCAACAGGGGGCCGTCGGTCGCTCGTGACCACGCTCCTCGAACTTCTCGCCTCGGTCGCCCCCGACCTCGAGGCTCGGGTCTGCGCGCAACTGACCGGCTTTACCGCCATGCTCGTCCGGCCCTACCTGCCGCAGCGGTGGGTGTTCGTCACCGAGTCCGAGACCGCCAGCCTCGTCGTCGACCCGACGGGCCGGGTTTCGGCGGTCGCCGGCGTCGCCGCCCCGCCCGATGTCACGCTCAAGATCCCGTTCGAGCGACTCCGGGTCGCGCTCACGACCCGCAATCGGGACCTGGTCCCACCGGGTCCGCTCGAGGTGATCCCCCACACGAGCAAAGGACAGACCGCGTTCCAGTTCCTACGCTCCCGTCTCGGCCTCTGAGACGGGGGTCAGCCGTTATCTAACCTCCCCCGCTCCGCACGAGGGTGCGGCGCCTCCGCGGTCGGGCCGGGCGGACGGCGCTCATTCTCGGCCTCGCCTTCGTGATGGCCGTCACCAGCCTTCCGGGGGCCACCTCCACCCCGTCGACCCAGTCGGCCGCGCCAACGCCGATCCCCCCGGCGACCGGTACGGCGGAGGTCGCGGCCCCCGTCGCCGCCACGAGCTCGCTGCCGATCTTCGATTGGGGGCTTGCGTTCATCCTGTACGGCCCGGGGGACGACTCCACCCACTTCATGGGGGAAGGGGCCGCGATGGTCACCGATGACCACACGCGGAACATCACGACGTTCGGCGGCGAGGGGTCCGGGGGCCTGATCAACTACACGGTGAATTACAACTATTCGACTGGTTCGTTCAACGTCACCGACATCCTCCCGGGGCCCACGGCCCGGACGAACGCCTCGTTCGGCTCCGACCCGGCGTCCGATTTCGCCGTCCTGTTCGGAGGCCTGACCAACCTGACCACGCAAACGACGACCAACGACACCTGGGTGTACTACTTCGACAACCAAACATGGCGCAACGTGACCCAGGCCATCGCCCCGCCGGCCCGGGAGGGGGCGGCGTTCGCCGTGAACGGCTCGGGCCCCTCGGCGCTCCTCGAGGGAGGCTGGGACCCGTCGGCGACGATCAATGGCTCGCCGGCGACGGTGTTCTGGAACGACACGTGGTCGCTGAACCTCACCACCCTTACGTGGACGCAGCTCCACCCCGCGTCCGCGCCCCCGCCGCTCTACGGCTCGTCCCTGATCTGGCAGAACGCGACCCACCGGTACGACCTGTTCGGAGGGTGCGCGCTCGAGTGCTCCTCCAACCTCTGGACGTTCTCCGGGGCCCCCGGAGATTGGGCCACCGTGTCCACGAGCGGAACCCCGGCGGCCCGCGGCTCGGCGGCGTTCGTCTGGGACCGGGACCAGGGGGTCGGGATCCTCGAAGGAGGTTTCGCCTGGGGGGACGCCGGGGCAGTCGCGCTCGGCACCGACTACCTGTTCGCCCCGCTGACCGACAGCTGGAGCGTTCTGCAGGCGATCGGGGGTCCGGGCCCGGTGTACGACGCCCCCAACACGTGGGCCGACTTCCCGGGGTGCGTCGGATTCCTCACCGTGGGAGGGAACACCGCGCTCCTCGGCCCCCCGTTGAACGCCTCGGTCCTCTCCCCCGCCGGCGAGCCGTCGTTGAATTGTTTCCCCAATCTGATCTCGGGAGGCGGCTCCCCTCCCCCGCCCCCGTGCTCGGTCCAGAGCGTACCGCTCGAGATCCGGGTCGACAACAACCTCACCGGGGTCGGGATCCCGAACGCGACGGTTTCGTTCACCGGCGGGTGCATCGCGAACCAGGTCGTGCAGACCGACCGTTACGGGGAAGTCGACGTCACGCTCCCCGCGCCCGACGTGCTGAACTTCACGGCGCGCGCCCCGGGGTACCGGTCGCGGACGATCGAAGCGGAGTTCCTCCCGAACACGTCGAACATCATCACGATCGACCTTTCCCCGTACCCGTCGATCACGGTCCGGGCGTTCGGGCAGAACGCAACCTCGCTCGCCCCGCTCGACAACGTCTCGGTCGTCGACGGGACGTTCGAGGTGCTCGGAACCACCAACTTCGGCGGCTGGTTCAACCTCTCCGTTCTCCAACTCCCGCAGGGACCGGCGACGATCCTCGGGATCCTGGCGAATTACTCGAAGGCGAGCACCGGGGTGCAGGTCCCGTTCTCCGGCCACGTCTGGGCGAACCTGACCCTCGACGCCGCCGGGCCGCTTGATGTCGAATTCGTCAGCAACTCGACGGGCCAGCCGCTCGCCAACGTGTCGGCCCAGCTGAAGGACGTCGACCTGGAAGGGCCCGGATTCCTCTCGTTCACCTCGGGGGCGAACGGGTGGCACAACTTCTCCCGCGAGGTCGCCGGGAACTATTCGGTGACGTCAATGCTCCTCGGGTACGGGTCGAACGTGACCGCCTTCGACCACGTCTGGATCGACTCCCAGGTGGTGGTCGTCCGCCTCGTGCCGCTCCTGGGCGGCACGCTCGACGTCCTCGTCCGGAGCTCCTCGACGAGGGACCCGATCGGCGGGGCGTTCGTCGAGCTGGTGACGTTCGGGAACCGGTCGTCGAGCTCCGACGGCTGGGCGAACTTCACGGGCGTGGAGCCCCCCGCGCTCTACGAGCTGATCGCGAGCGCCGCCGGCTACCGGTCAAACTTCACGTTCGTCTCCGTGACGTACGGGTCGGTCATCGCCCCGTTCCCGGTCCTGCTCACCCTCCTCCCCCCGTGCCCGGGCTCCCCCGGCTGCCTCACGAGCGTCACGGGAACCTCACCGCCGGCGTTCGGGTACTTGAACGGGGGGACCGTGACGACGTTGATCGTGTTCGGGACCCCGGCCGCGCTCCTGCTCGCCGGCCTCGCATACGTCGTCGTGGCCCCGCGTCGGGGGCGCTCCTCCTCGCCGCCGGCCCCGCCCGCCCGCCGGGGGACCGGATGAGCTGGAGATCCCGTCCGGACGACGGCCCGGAGCCCATCGTCGTCGACCGGATCCGGGCCGTCGAGGTTCCGGTCTTGACCGAGGCGAAGCGCCACCTCGTCCGGGGGGACGTGCCGGGGGCCCTCCGGTACGCGTATCCGAAGGTCCTCGAAGACCTGGCACGCGCCTACGGTACGGCGATCCCCGAGGGGTTCTCCCACGAGGAGATCGTCGACCGGGGATTCACGCCGGAGATGGCCCCGCTCCTCGACTTCTTCGACCGGCTCTACGCCCTGTACGCGCCCGCCCGGTTCGGGACCGGTCCGGCTCCGGAGGCGGGGGACGAAGTGCTCGAGCTGCTCCAGAGCCTGTACAGCGCCGAGCCGATGTGGCGGTTGTACGTCACCCCGAGCCTCGACGCGGCCCCGGCCCCGAAGCGCGACGAAGCGATGGAACCCGTGGAGGAGGAATCGCCCTGGCAACCCTAGTTTCGGAACTCCTCGACCTTCTCTCGGACCCGCGGGTCGGAATTCCCGTCCTCCTGCTCCTCCTCGCCTTCGTTCTCTGGGTCGCCGGGCGGCCCAGCCGGGAGCCGGTCCGACGGAGGAGCGAACCGGCGGAGCGGGCCCCCGACGGTGACCCCGTCTCCCGAACCTACGTCGCGCTCCGGAACGGCGCGTACTCCGAGGTCCTCGACACGACGTTCGAGCGTCTCGACCGGGCCGTGGACGCGAAGTCCCACTGCCACCTCCGGACGATCCCCTGGACCGATGGGTCGGCCCGCCGCCTCGGCCTCCCGGATCCGAAGGGGCTGAGGCAGAGCCGGGACGCGCTCAACTCGCTGATCGTCTGGGCGGTCGCCCTCGAGACGGGGAGCCCGCTTCGATGGGACTTCTGGCGGACCCAGGAGTCGTCGCGGGCCCGGTTCCAGGCCCGGCTCTCGGAACGGCTCTCCGTCGTCGACCGCCAGCTTACGAGTCTTGGATTCACCCCATGAAGGCAACCGACCGAACCGCACCCGCTCCGACCGTCCCGAACGTCCCCGTCGCCCCGGCCCCCGGGTCGTCCGACGCTCCGACCGTCCTCGACCGGCTCTGCCGGTCGGTCGGCGAGTCGGTGATCGGGTCCGACGTCACCGTACGGGCGCTCGCGATCGCGCTGTGCAGCGAGGGCCACGTTCTCCTCGAGGGGGTCCCGGGAATTGCCAAGACGATGCTGGTGCGGCGGTTCGCCGCGGCGCTCTCGCTCTCGTTCAAGCGGATCCAGTTCACGCCGGACATGCTCCCGTCCGACATCGTCGGGACCGTCGTCCTCAACCCGGTCAACCAGCAGTTCGAGTACCGGCGCGGCCCCGTGTTCGCGAACGTGATCCTCGCCGACGAGATCAACCGGGCGCCGCCGAAGGTCCAGTCGGCGCTCCTCGAGGCGATGCAGGAACGCCAGGTGACCGTCGACGGGATCGGCTACCCGTTGCCGAGCCCGTTCATCGTCATCGCCACCGAGAACCCGATCGAGCAGGAGGGGACGTACCCGCTCCCCGAGGCGGAGCTCGACCGGTTCCTCTTCCGGATCCTGATGGGATACCCGAGCGAGGCCGATGAGCGGACGCTCCTCCAGCGGCACAGCGACGCCCCGGTCGCGCAGGCGTCCGGCCTCCCGCTCGACGCCGGCACCCTCGAGCGGCTCCGCCAGGAGGCGCTCGAGGTCCGGATGACCCCGGAGGTCCTCGACTTCGTGATGCAGCTGATCCGGAGCACGCGGGAAGACCCGCGGATCCTGATGGGCGCCTCCCCGAGGGCCGGGGTCCAGTTCCTGCGGGCGGCGAAGGCGGCCGCCCTTCTCGCCGGCCGGTCGTACGTGACCCCCGGCGACGTGAAGAGCATCGTCTTCGAGGTCCTCAACCACCGGATCCTGCTCCACCCCGACCTCCTCGCCCAGCGGTACGTCGCCGGCACGAACGGGGTCGAACCGCTCCTCCGCGAGGTCATCGAGCGTCGGGCCGAGGCCGTGAAGGCCCCCCGGTAACGCCGAGCGGGTGCGTCGGTGATCTCGCGACGGGGCTGGGTCGCCCTCGGGGCCGGGACCGGAGGGCTCCTGATCGGGGCGTACACGCTGAACCTCCTGATCCTCGCCGGGGCGATCGCCTGCTTCGCCGCGCTGGCTGTCGAACTCCTGGCGTTCCACCTGGTCCCTCCGACCTCGACGACCGTCCCGTTCGAGGCGGCCCGGACCGAGATCCCCCATGCCGCCTCGCCCGGCTCGCAGTTCACGGTCGAGGTGACCGTCCGGTACACCGGCGACCGGCCCGTCGTGGCGGAGGTTGGCGACCTCGTCCCGCGCTCACTCGTTCGGATCGCCGGACGGGCGAGCGAACGGCGCCGCTGGTCCCCGGGCGAAACGGTCCGGCTCCGGTACGGGCTTCGCGCCACGAACCGTGGGAGCCATGTCGTCGGCCCCGTGGCCGTCACCGTCGACTCCCCGCACCAGCTCGCGTGGGTCCAGTGGACGCTCCCGTCGACGAACCGCCCGATCCGCGTGGTCCCGCCGGCTCCCATCGCCCGGACCCACCGGATCACCCCGGCGCTCCTGACCCGGGTGCAGGGCCAGCTCGCCCTCCGACGTCGGGGATTCGGCACCGAGTTCCGTGCGCTGCGGCCCTACCAGCTCGACGACGACCTCCGCCACGTCGCGTGGAAACGATCTCGGCCCGGGCAATGGTACGTCCGGGAGTTCGACCAGGAGAGTCGGCAGGAGTTCGTCCTCCTCCTCGACATCACTCCGGCGATGGCCGCCGGGTTGCCCGGCGAGAATGCGCTCGATCGGGCGGTCGAGGCCGCCGCCCTCGTCGTGGCCGCCGTCGCCCGAACCGGGGAAGACCGCGTGGGCCTCCTCACCCACGCCGACAAGCCTCGCCAATACCTCCGACCCAGCCGCGGGGAGGTCCACTTCCGCCGGATGGCGGAGAACCTGGCCTACCTCCGGACCCAGCCCGGCACGTTCGACCTTCCGGGCGCTCTCGACGTCTGCACCCAACGGCTCGTCCGGAACACCCACGTCCTCGCGTTCACGGCGATGGACGGCCCCCTCGACCCGCTCACCGCGGCGTACGCGAGATTCCGCGCCCGGGGCCATCGGCTGTACCTGTTTCCCCCGAACCGGGCGCAGATGTACGTCGACCTCCCCGCGACCCACCCGGCGGCGTCGGCGTGGAAGTGGGCGGAGGCGGAGGAGACCGCGAGCCTTCACCGGGGGATCGCGAAGATGCGGTCCCAGGGAATCCCGGTGTTCCCATACGACCGGCGGGGCGCGACGGTCCAGGTCCTCACCACGTACTCCCGGCTCCGCGCCCAGGGGGTCGCGTGAGCGAGCCCGAGACGCGGGCCCCGGCGGCGTGGTTGGCGGTCCCGGTATTCGCTTACCTGTTCGCGTTCGCCCTGATCTCCCTCCGCCAGGTCTCCGGGTGGGCCGTCCTCGGGGCGGCGCTGACCGCCCTTCCGCTCGTGACGTGCCTGCCCGCCCGAGGCTCCCTCCTCCCGTGGGCGGCCCCGGCGGGGGCGCTCGCGGCCGGTTTCCTCACCGCGGCGCCGGCCAACTTCGCGACCGGCTCGGTCGGGATGGCGATCTTCGGAGGGGTCGCGCTCGCTTCGCCGGTCGCCTTCGCCGCCGCCATCGTCCGGACGCGTCGGGACGCCGCACTGACCCTCCCGCTGACGTTCCTCGGGCTCGTCGACCTCCTGACGATGCGGGCCGCCCTCTCCGCGATCGCCGGGGCCGGCACCGTGCCGACCCCGGGGGCGTTCGCGGTCGCGATGGGGGCCACGACCTCGAGCCAGGTGGGCGCGATCGGCAGCCTGCTCCTCGGGAGCCGGTCGGCCTCTCTTCCGCTCCAGACCGTGACCGACCCGACGTTCGCGCTCCTGATGTTGCTCTCGATCGTCGGAGCGTTCCTCGCACTGTTCCTGCCGGAGCCCGTGAAGGGCGCCGCGAGCGGGCGGGACGCCGTGTCGGTCCTCGTGCCGGTGTTCGTCGCCGTCGACGCCGTCGCGGTGTTCGAGCTCGTCGCCGCTCGGGCGCCGACGTACGCGCTCCTCGGGCTCGCGGTCGCAACGCTTGCGACCGTCGTGGCCATTCGGGTCGTGGCGCTCGCGAGACCCTGGACCCGACTCCCGTGGCGGCGACGCCCGGCGAATTCCCCCCGCGATCGAGCAGCACACCCCGCGGCCGTCCCCAGCTCGAACACCGGACGGTAGCCCCGGGTCTCGCCCCTCCGGACCGACGACCCGGCCGCGGGTCGAGCCGAGAAACTCCGTTCGCTCAGCCGCCGCCGAAGATCGAACGCGTGCGGGCCCGAACTTCGTCGTCCCGGTAGAGAAGAACGACCGTACCCCCCAGAAGAACCACCCCGATCCCGGTCAAAGCGAGCACGAGAAGCCACGGCACACCGAACCACGGTTCCCAGACGAGAAACTGCGCGAGTAGCGTCAGCGCGAGGCTGGCGGCGAGCGTCGTCAGGTACCGCCACGGTGTCGGGCTCGGGGGGTTCCCCACCATGTCCGCACCTCCCCGACGGGGTTCCGGTACAAGACGGCACGGCGGCACCTCTCCGGAACCACGATGGATTCGCCCCGGGCCCGGGAGTTCCCGGGCCCCCGGCTCGGATTTAACCGTCGGCGGGTTTCGGGATCGTGTCGAAGGGTCTCGAGGTCGGCCTCCATCTCCGTCCGGGCCTCGCCGACGAAATCTTCATCGCCACGGCGCTGGGGAACCTGGCGGGGTTCGAGCTCGGTCGGTCCCGCCAGGAGCAGCTGCAGTGGCAGATCCTCCGGATCGAGACGAGTCCGGGGCAGTACCACTTCCGCCTCGTCATCCGCCATCCCGAGCGGGTCCTCGACTTCGGACTCCACAAGGAACTCGGTCGGCTCCTCGACGACCTTTCCGACGAGACCCCCGAGCAACTCCACGCGCGGCTCAAGTCGGCCGAAGGGAACGGCCTGAAGCTCGTTCCGCTCCGGCGGCTCGAGGAGCCCGTCGACTACTGGCGCGACGACTTCTGGAACTGGCTCGGCTGACGAGGCCGGGGCGATCGACCCGCCCGGTCGTTACCAGCCGACCGGCGCCGACCGGTTCTCCTTCTTGAGCCACTCTTCGAGCGGACGGAAGTACTCCCGGATCGCGGTCCCGTCCATCGCCCGCTCGCCGGTGACCGCCTCGAGGGCGTCCGGCCAGGGTCGGCTCGCGCCCATCTCGAGCATCGCGTTGAGCCGCTTCCCCGCCTCTTTCTGGTCGTAGATCGAGCACCGGTGGATCGGGCCGGACCATCCGAGCGCTTTCGCGAGCCCCCGGTGGAACTGGAACTGGAGGATGGCGGCGAGGAAGTACCGCATGTACGGCGTGTTCGCCGGCACGTGGAACTTCGCGCCGGGGTCGAAGTCGACCTCGGTCCGCGGGACCGGGGCGACCATCCCCTGGTACTCCCGCCGGAGGCGCCACCAGCTCGCGTTGTACTCGTCCGGCGCCACCTTGCCGGAGAAGACGTCCCACCGCCACCGGTCGATCAGGAGCGCGAACGGGAGGAACGCGACCTTCTCGAGCGCCTTGTGGAGGAGCAGGCCGAGGTCCTTCTCGGGGCCGGGGACGGTCTCGAGGAGACCGACCGCCTTCAGGTACTCCGGCGTGACGGAGAGGGAGATCGTGTCGCCGACCGCCTCGTGGAACCCGTCGTGGGCGCCGTCGCGGAAGAGGTACGGCTGCTCGCGGTACGCGCGCTGGTAGTAGTTGTGGCCGAGCTCGTGGTGGATGACGTGGAATTCCTCCTGGGTGATGTCGATGCACATCTTGATCCGGAGGTCGTTGTCGCCGTCGACGTCCCACGCGCTCGCGTGGCACACGACGTCCCGGTCCCGGGGACGGGAGAGCATCGACCGCTCCCAGAACGACGACGGGAGCGGGTCGAGGCCGAGCGAGACGAAGAACCGCTCGGCGTACTTCACCATCCCGACGGGGTCGGTGTTGCGGCTCTGGAGGATTGGGGTGAGGTCGAAGCCGGGGTCGGCGCCGGCCGGTGCGAGCATCGGGAACAGGTGCTCCCAGCTCTGGGCCCACATGTTGCCGAACAGATGCGCCGGGACCGGGCCGTCCTTCGGGACGACCGTGTCGCCGTACGCCTCGCGGAGCTTCCGTCGGACGTACGCGTGGAGTTCCTTGTAGAGGGGCGCAACCTGCTGCCAGAGCCCTTCGACCGTCCGGGAGAACTCCTCCGGAGTCTGGTCGTACTTGGCGCGCCACATCTCCCCGAGGTCGCCGAATCCGGCGTCCCGGGCGCCCTGGTTTCCGAGCTCCACGAACCGGACGTATCCGGCCTTGATCGGGCGGGAGATCGTGTGCCAGCCCGTCCAGACGTCGAGCATCTCGCCCGGGTCGCGGCTCTCCCGAAGGATCTTCGAGAGCGCCTCGAGGTCCAGCGACCCCGAGTGTCCCTTCGGAGTGTAGCGGCCCTTCGCGTACATCCCCTGGATCTCCGCGACGATCCCGGTGAGCTCGCCGGCCGCCTTCGGGTCGTCCGGGGCGGCGAGCGGCTGGCCGAGACGGAGGAGGAGCGCCTTGCGGGCGTCGACCGGGGAGAGTCGCTTCGGGTCCCAGTGAACCGTGGATTTCGCGTACTGGGCGGATTCGCGCAGGTACCGCGCGTTCGCCTTCGCGCTCAGGAACTCGGTGTCGGCGGTGATGTACGTGTTGTAAACCCACTCGACCTTCGACGTCTCGATGTAGAGGTCGAGGAGCTTCCCCTCGGCAGCGACAAGGAACCGCCCGGCGTCCGCCTCAGAAGGGGCGGTGGTCGATGCGTCGGGGCGGCCGGACGACGTCGCGGGGGAGGTCATACCCCGACGCGAGCCGTCCGGCTACTTCCGAATTTCGGCGATCCGTTGCCCGAGCTTGACGACGGCCCGCACCGCGTTCGCGGCGTTCTCGATCCGGTCCTGCGCCTGCAGGCGGGTCTCGCCGGGGCCGGAGATGCCGAGGCCGACGGGCTTGCCGTACTCAACCGAGAGGTCGACGAGCTTCCGCGCGGCCTGGTTCATCACGACCTCGTCGTGCTTCGTCTCTCCTTCGATGACGGCGCCGAGCGTGACGACGGCGTCGACGTCGCCGCGGTCGAACAGAACCTTCACAACGAGCGGCATGTCGTAGACGCCAGGCGTCTTCACGACCGGGCCGAGCCTCGCCCCGAGGAACGTGACCTCTTCCTTCGCGCGCTCGAGCATCGCGTACGTGACGTCGTAATTGAACTCGCTCGCCACGAGCGCGATCCGCATTCCGGCTCCCTCGGCATTCCCTTTCGGCATGGTTCGTGATTCACTCCTGGACTGCGATGGAACGAGGTCGACCGATCGACCTCAACGGGTGGCCCGGACGGCCCCCGCGTCCGCGAACCCCTGGCGCTGGCCGGTGGCGGCCTTCCGCGCGAGGTCCTGGGGCCGGAACAGCATCGCGTAGGCGTTCTCGGCGTGCTCCTCGGCCCGGCGCTTGGCGAGGGTCTCGAGTTCCTTCCCGTCCGACGCCTCGCCCTCAAAGACGAAGCACTCGATGACCGGCTTCGATTCGAGGACTCCGGCGAGGATGAGGCCGGTCGACGCTTCATGGGCGCAGACCTTGTCGTACTCGGCCCTCCCGGGCATCCCGACGACCATGCAAAGGTCGGCACCGCCCTGGAACGATTGGCGAACGGCGACCGGGAGATCCTTGATCCCCGGCACGGTCCGCCGGCTGATCGTGAACCCCGTCCCGCACGATTTCAGGCGGTCGGAGGCGTAGCGGCCCATGTCGACCCGGGCGAACGTCGTGTCGACGATGGCGACCTTCTTCATGGGGGCCCCGCCGGGGGAGACTTCGCCCGCTCCAGGATCCGCTCGACGATCTTGCGGGTCGCGAGGTCGTTGTGGGGATACGCGCCGAGCCGGACGACTTTCGCGGGGACGCCCCGGCGGGCACATTCGCCCTCGACCTCCTTCTCGTTCCAGTGCTGGTTGTACCCGAGCGCGATGATGTTCGGCTGCTCGCGGACGACCGTCTCGTAGATGTCGGTCGTGCTGCCGAGGACCGCCCGGTCGACGGGCTTCAGCGATTCGACCATCTCGCGCCGGAGATGCTCCGGAACGTACGGCTCGCGCTTCAGCCTCCGGGCGGTCTGGTCCCGGGCGACGACCACGACGAGCTCGTCGCCGAGCTTCCTCGCCTCGGTCAGGAAGAACACGTGCCCGGGGTGGAGGAGGTCGAAGACCCCCGTGGCCATTACGCGGACCATTTGGTGACCGCCTCGGCGATCGTCCGACCCTCGAGGAACACCCAGCCGTGCGAATCGGCGTACCGGCGGGCCGCTTCGGGGGACCGGGGACCGCCAGAATCGCCGAGCATCTCGCAGACCGTCGCGGACTCCGAAAGTCCCGTCAGACGGGCGAGCGAGATGGCAAGTTCGGTATGTCCCTTTCGCTCCTGGACGAGCCCCGGGGCCGAGTACAGGAGCGGGACGTGGCCAGGGGAGGAGAACTCGGCCACGAACCGGGCTCGGAGCTCCTCGTCGGACCGGGTCGAGGCGATTCGGCTGAGCTCCCCGAGCGACCGAATCGTCACCGCGCGGTCGTTGTCCGGGACCCCGGTGAAATTGGAGCGGTGATTGACCGTGATCCCGAACGCGCTCCGCTGGTCGTACCGGAGCTGCTGCCGGCCGAGTCCTCCCAGGATCGGGTAGCGGTCCGAGCCGAGCTGAAGGAGGTCGGAAGCGAACGGCAGGCCGAGGCGAACCCGGAGTTCGTCGGAGTAAGCCGTGCAGATGAGGCCCCCAGCGTCCTGGCGGGCCAGGCGCACGAGCTCCGGAGTGGCCTTCTCCGAGAGGAACACCAGGTCGGTCTCTCCCTCTCGGTCGGGGGCGTCGAAAATCAGCACCGGCTCGCCGTGGGCGAGGCTGTCTCCGGCGAGGGCGAGAGATTGGGGGAGGACCTTCGGGGCCGAGATCTCCAACATCCCAGGCGGTTGAAAACCGGCGTGGCTAATAAGGAAATGGTAGCTACTCAAAAAGGGGTTGATAGGCCCTTTGGGAAGGGTGAGTCAAACTGCGAATCGATCGCGAGCCGTCCTGACGCCCACATGGGGTAGGCGTTCTAGGAGGTGATCCATCTGCAGGTTCCCCTACAGATACCTTGTTACGACTTAGTCCCCCTTGCTGAACCGAAGTTCGAACGCCCCAAGATGAGGCACCCTCACTCCGACCCAACTCGGATGACTTGACGGGCGGTGTGTGCAAAGAGCAGGGGCACATTCACCGCGGGATGTTGACCCGCGATTACTACGGAATCCATTTTCACGAGGGCGAGTTACAGCCCTCGATCCAGACTACGACTGGGTTTCAGGATTGCCTTCCCCTTTCGAGGTCGGATCCCATTGTCCCAGCCTTTGTAGCGCGCGTGTTGCCCGGAAGATTTGGGGCATACGGACCTACCGTAGACCTCTCCTTCCTCTGTCTTAGCGACAGCGATCCCTTTAGTGTGCTCTCGAAATCACTCTCGAAATCGCGACTAAAGGCGAGGGTCTCGTTCGTTATCTGACTTAACAGAACGCCTTACGGTACGAACTGACGATGGCCATGCACCACCTCTCGGAGAATCGGGCAAGGTCTTCAGCCTGGCTTTCATCCCTCCGTCGCCTCCGGTGAGTTTTCCGGCGTTGAATCCAATTGAACCGCACGCTCCTCCCGTTGCGGTGCTCTCCCGCCAATTCCTTTAAGTTTCAGTCTTGCGACCGTACTCCCCAAGCGGCAGACTTAACACCTTCGCTCCGGCACTGGGAGCCCACGCAGGACCCCCAACACCAAGTCTGCAGCGTTTACACCCTAGACTACCGGGGTATCTAATCCCGTTTGCGCCCTAGGGCTTCGTCCCTCACTGTCGGATTCGTTCTAGGAGAACGCCTTCGCCACTGGTGGTCCCCCCCGGATTACAGGATTTTACCCCTACCCAGGGAGTACCTTCTCCCTCTCCCGATCCCAAGCCGAGCAGTGTCTCCGGTATTCGGACGGTTGAGCCGTCCGATTTACCCGGAGATTTGCCCGGCCAGCTACGGACGCTTTAGGCTCAATAATAATGAGCACCACTCGGGCCGCGGGTATTACCGCGGCGGCTGGCACCCGTCTTACCCGGCCCTTACTTCTCGAGCTTTTTAGGCTCGAGAACAGTCTAGACATAAGTCTAGACACTTGGAGTTCCCCCATCGTGGTTTCCCACATTGTGGAGGTTTCGCGCCTGCTGCGTCCCGTAGGACCTGGATTCGTGTCTCAGAATCCATCTCCGGGCGACTTCTCCCAAAGCCCGTACCCGTCTACGGCTAGGGGGTCCGTGAAACCCCCTACTACCTGATAGGCCGCAGACCCATCCTCGAGCCCCGCAGGATTTGGGCCTAGGAGCCTTCCATCATCCTAGACCTATCGGGTATTATTCCCAGTTTCCCGGGGTTATCCCCGTCTCGAGGGCAGATTGTCCGCGTGTTACTGAGCAGTGCGCCGAGGGCTTACCCCTCTCGACTCGCATGGCTTAATCGAACTCCAATAGCGGTGCCCGCCGGCAGGATCAACCGGATTTTAGGCACATCTTCGTTTGTCTCTGGCTTCTGACGATCCTTATGGGTTACATTTCTCGAACTCATTATCGAGTAACGGTCGTGATCGACTTCACTTGACTGGCGGAGCATCTATTGCTCTTGACACGTCAACTGAGCTGTTTTCGCGTTTACGCATATCTGACTCTCCCCCGTCAGTCCCGAGAGGTCACTTCCCGTCTCCGGGAAGGGGATCTCGGGGCTCCATGCCCCATCGGGCCCTGTGGCGCCCCCTGGAAATGGCCGCATCATGGGTCCGCGGCCCGCCGTGGAGGCGTCCCTTGCAAGCCCAACCGTGAGGCTGGGTTCGCGCGGTGCGGGATGAGACCTAGCTGGCCTATTTAACGGGCGCGCCTGCCTCGATAAGCCGGACGATCCTGGGGACCTCTGAGAGGCTGAGTATCTCGGGCGACCCGGCGTCCTCCCCAGTTCCCGTCCGATTCAACCAAATCGCGTGTAGGCCCGCACGCGTGGCGCCACGTACATCGTTCTCCAGATCATCGCCCACGAACAACACGGCAGTGGGTTGAACGTTCAGTCGGGAAAGAGCACGAACGAAAATCTCCCGGTCGGGCTTTCGGACCCGTTCCGTCCCGGACGACACGACCGTCTCGAATACCGAGTCAATGCCGATGGCCACGAGCAATTCGCGGACTGCCGGCTCGGACCTGGAATTGGAGACGATTGCCAGCCGCTTCCCACTCCTTTGCAGGCGGTCGAGACACCGTCTGACGTCCGAGAAGAGAGAGCCGTACAGTGGTTTCGCCCTCTGGAGCTCGAGGAACCGACCGACCAGCGCTGAGGAGACCTCGACCGACGAGGCGACGGAAAGGACCGTGGCCCAGAGTTCCTCGGGAGAATCCTCACGACGATTCTCCCACGGCCGAGCCGATTCCCAGGCCGCCGCGATCGATTCGGCATCAACATCGAGACCGAGGCTGCGCCCACTCTCGGCCCAGCCCCCGAAGTCTCTGGTGTCAATCAGAGTTCCTCCTAGATCGAACAGGACCGCTTCGATCGCGCGAATACCCGCCCCGGCGGATCTCATTCAGCATCCTCCCGCGCGAGGCGATTCGCCCCGGGCTCCTCGCCTCGGCCTCTAATCAGTTTCCATCGAGTTGTACTTTGGATCTCGTCTCGGTCCGGTGGCGGACTTGGCAACCCGCGCGGTCCCGGCCCCGCGATAGGCGAGGGTGCGCTCTCCGTGCTCCCTCCCCCCGCGCTCCTTAAGGAGTTCCCTTCGGTGAAGCTGCACGAAGCCCCGGGGGGTCGGGAGCCGAGCCTTCGGAGTTCTGTGACATGAATTCGGTGGAGACGTTCGAGGAGCTCACCCATCGGTTGAATCAGATTGTGGGAGTGCCGTTCGGGGAGCTTGGCGGCGCGCTTGGGGTCCTCTGGCGAGGGACCGCAACGCAAAACAAGGGCTGGGCCGGCAATCTCGTGGATCGGCTGATCGGGAGTGACGCCGGCAACCTGCCGGAGCCGGATTTGACGAAGCTGGGAATCGAGGTCAAGACCATCCCAATTGGCATCGGTCCGAAGGTCCTCCAGCCAACGAAGGTCACGATGCTCAACTACGGAGACCTGTACGGAACAGAATGGTGGGAGTCCGACCCCTTCCACAAGCTGCGCTCGGTTCTTTTCGTCCCAATCGTCAAGTTTGAGACCGAACGACCCGACGAGTGGTTCATTCGACACCCCTTCCTCTGGCTCCCGTCGTTCTCGATCCTATCCAAGTTCAAGCAGGATTACGATTCCGTTCGGACCCTCGTGCGGAGTGGCGAGTTCGAACGAATCTCCTCCGCCAAGCCACCGAACGGGCAAGGCGTGTGTCTGCACCCGAAGCCGGCGGCGAAGAACTCGGCCGCTCGACGAAAATACAAAGTCGGCGACGAGGTCGTGAGTCTCCCCCCTCGGGCGTGGATGCTCCGGGAATCGTTTACGCAGCAGCTGGTGGGCGAGAACCTTCGGTTAGAACTCCGCTCGGTCCGATCGCCCTGAACCTCGACGGCCGGATTGGCGAAGCGGCGAACGGCGGGTGATTCCGCATCGGCGCCAGTTTGATATCGGCGCCGGCTCTTGGTCGTCCGTGCAGTTTCGCGTCGCGTCGTACCGCGGCGGTATGGTCGCTCTCAAGGGAGCGGGCGCGTTCGACGAGTTGGCAGCGGTCCTCGGGTCCATCTCCATCGCCGACATCGATGCGCGGCGTCGGCACCGCCAAGCGAGCATGACCGCGAAAGGGGCGAAGCGAACGGCTGGAATTCAGTCCGGCCTGAACGCGGCCATACGCGAGACGCTCGCCCGGGTGGAGCACGGTTGGAGAACCGAAGTTCAGGTGTTCGACGCCGACGAGGGTACTGACAAGGGTGTTTGGACCATCGACTTCCACAAGCAGTTCCCGTCGCTTCGGTACGGCGTCGGCCTCGAGGTCACCTTCAACCACGCCGAGGCCCTCCCCTGGACGCTCATCCGCCCCACCTTGGCCTATCAGGCCGAGACGGTGACCCGCGGGTCCCGAATTGACATCGGAGCGATCATCATTGGGACCGACCATCTGAAGGGCCCCGGAAAGGATCGACGAATGGACTCCGCCGTCGGTACGTACGAGCGACTGCGAACCCTCCTGCCGAAGATGAAGTGGGTCCTTCCCGCCCCGATGGTAATCTTCGGTCTCGACTGGGCCGACGGGGCACAGTCCGGCCCGGTCGATGAAATCGATATCTACGAAGAACGGTCCGGCTTGCCTCGGCCGGCACCGGTGATGGTGCCTATTCACGCAGTCAGACCGAATCGCTAGGAATCCCTCCCTGGAACCACTCCCGGGTCGTCTACCCCCATCCTGGGGCAGAGGGCAGAGATGGGACAATCCGGACAGCGCGGCCGCCGTGCTTGGCAGATGTTCTGGCCATGCTGCACGAGCACAGGATTCAACAATCCTTGAAGCCGGACAGGAACGCTGCGGGCAAGCTCGACCTGCGCGCTGGCTATAGTCGCCCCTCGGACTACTCCGAGTCTGCGCGTTACTCTCAGCATGTGCACATCGACCGGGACTCCTGGCTTGCGATAGGCGAATACGCGCACGGCGTGGGCGGTCTTGGGCCCGACGTTCGGCAGTTGGAGGAGGGCGGACTCGGTGACCGGAACTTTACCGCCGAACCGGGATGTGATCATCCGGGCGGCCCCACGGATGCCCTCCGCCTTCGAGCGCTCCAACCCGACGCCGTGGATCAGTCGAACAATTCGAGCGATCGAGGCCCGGGCCATTGACGAGGGGTCCGGGTATCGTTCCAATAGGCGGAGAGTGGCGATCTCGACGATCTCGTCTCGTGTCCTCCGAGAGAGCAGTGTGGAGACTAGCACCGCGAATGCCGGCGCGCCCCGCTCCCGGAGCCGGGGAACTCTCCAGGTTCCATTCTCATAGTGGCGCGCGAGGACGTGCAGAACTCGCCCCCAGGGAAAGGGCTCAGCCTGTCCCCGACTCAATGCGCTGTTGGGGTTTCGCGTGTGAGCGGGGAATGGTCTTCCTACCCCGACCGCGGGCTCCCACCCCATCGGTCAGGACTCGGCATACGCCGTCAACGTACGGCCAGAAAGCTTCCGCCCGGGTGCGCGGCCCCGGCCGTTTACGGCGTGGATGAGCAGCCCTACCTCGACTGGGATCGTTCGTGACAGGGAATCAGGAGCCTGGGCGGGGATCGGGATAGCCGGAGTCGGCGCACCTCGTGGCCCGCGGGGGGAGTTCGCGATGGCAGCCGCCATCGTCGCCGCGACTAGGAATGCGGCCGCACGGACAGGAATAGAATTCCTTCCTACCGGGGGAAAGCCCGCGGGCAGCGGAATCATTCGATTTCCCCAGTCTTCTGAGGGGAAGGCAACCTCAACGATCGCCGAAAGTTCCTTGACCACCACCGGCGGAGAGACTTCGCCCGGCTGCGCGCGCCCCGTCCAGGCCCGTTGAAGTCCGCCCCTCGTCGGCGAGAGCGAGCCGAGAGCAGTCTCGAGCTCAGCGAGGAAGCGAACGAGTCGCGCACGATCGCCGTGGGTTTCCAGTCCGAGGTCCAAGGCCGCGACGGACTGAGAAAGGGATGGCCGCGCGACTCGGACGGTCTTGCCCGAGCCGCAGTACAACCTTCCGCTCCAGCTCACAGACCGACGTTGCCGATCCGGGTGGGTTCCTACCCTCGCTCCCGCCAGATTGTCGAAATCGACGCGAACGCCAGCCGCCCTGGAACCAGGAAGATGATCGCGATATGGTCGGCCGATCGGAAAAATCGGTCGGCGACCAGCGTGCCTCGGAGGAGGGGCTGCGAGAATGGACGCATCGGTTTGGGCGTGGACGATGGGTCGAGGTGTGGCAGGCCGCCCTGAACCTACCCAGATCGCACGGGCCACCGCTCCTGCCAATGGGGGCGGGACCGCGTTGCCAATCTGCCTCAGTCGTGCTTCCGAGGTCGCGCCGGCGAACTGGTACGTGAGGGGAAAGGCCTGGAACGAAGCACACTCCCGAACGGTCGGGCGCCTGAACGTCGCTTCGTCCCGGCCTGGAACCTTAATCACAAATGTTTCCCGAGATACTCCACTTTGGGTGGCCATAACGGTACGAGCCGGCCGGTCGAGACGATCCGGGAAGCTCATGCGACCGTACCAGGAATGATCGGCCTTGGAACGGCGGCATTGCTCGGCCTCCTCAGGCGTGAGTCGAGTGTCCATGAACTGGTCTGCGAGCCTCGACTCCGGCACGCGGAGGCCCGGGTAGTTGGGATCCTCGACAACGCGCTCGAGCGAAGGTTCTCCAAGCGGGTTTGGGAGCGATTCGATGACGGTCTTGGCCGTTCTCCAAGGTGCGCGTCCCATATGGGACTCGATCGTGTCAGGGCGGGCGTGGGTAGGCGTCGGATCCGGGAACTTCCCCGAAAAGAGTCGCAGTCGAGCCTGCGGGACACCGAAATCGGCCGCATTGAGGACTCTTCTTTGAGGTATTTCGAGGAATCCAGGCTCACTGAGCCCGAGACGACGAAGGGGAACTCGCTCCGGGAGCGTGTCGAGGAGACGTGGCACGTTCTCCATCACCCAATACCGCGGCCTCAGCTCATGAACGAGGCGGAGGAAACGGAGTACGAATCTCATCCCCAGCTCGATGTCTCCCCCGCCTCCCCGATTTGCATACGAGAATTGCGTGCACGGTGGGCTGCCCACGACGAGGTCGGCGCGGGGGATGTCCGCCTCTTGGACCTCGAGCACGTCCTCCGAGGAGACGGCCGTCTCCGGGTGATTGACCCGATGTGATTCGAGAGCGAGCTTCCAGCTGTCGAGTGCGTAGAGGACCTCGAATCCTTGCTGGCGGAACCCCTCGGTGAGCCCCCCGGCCCCAGAGAAGAAATCGACGGCGGTCAGCGGCCGCACGGACTCTCCGAGCTACCCGACCTAATTAAGGCACGATCCCCATCGTTCACTCCCTGTAGGTCTGGGCCGGGCCCGAGGTCGACCTTTTGAGCGATTCGAGACGCCAAGACGGACCTCCCGCCTCTCGACCGGACAGGGCGCCCCGCCGCTCGGGCGGGACCGAGTTTCTCCGCGACGGAAGGGCGCCCATCCCCCGTTCGCGCACGACCTCGCTCGTCATGCGCGCGAACCGGGGCAAGGACACTTCCCCAGAGCTACTGCTCCGTCAGTCACTGCGAGATACGGGGGGCGCGGGATACCGTCTACATTCGCGAGCAATCCCAGGTCGACCGGATATCGCGTACTTCGGGCCCCGCATTGCGGTGTTCGTCCACGGGTGTTTCTGGCACAGGTGTCCTAAGTGCGCGATTGGTCGCCCGAAGAGCCACTCTGAATTCTGGGAGGGGAATTTCGCGGCCAACGCCGAGAGAGACCGGCGGGTCTCGAGAGTACTCCGCTCCGAAGGCTGGCTTGTGGTCATCGTATGGGAACACGAGGTCAGACAGAACTCGGGGCGCGCGGCTATGCGCGTGATCCGAGCGGTCAGATCTCGTCGGAGGCCGTCGGGCCGACCGGCTGCTCCGCCCTTACCTGTCCCCGAAGACCCGGGGCCCCTGGAAGTGGCTTCTTACTCCCGAACCAATCTCAGGGTCTTCGAACATGGCCTGGTCTGAGTCCGCATATTGGATGTGCCCGAACTGCGGGACGTCGAACGTCGAGGGGACCCGCAACTGCGAACATTGCAGTCGACCCCTGATCCCTCCGCCTCCTCCGCTCCCGGGAACCTTCTCGGCTCCGCCGCCTCCTCCTCCTCCGCTCTCGACGGCGGCGAGCTGGGCCGCGGCCAGCCCGTCCACGCCCCTACGGAGGCGCCGTCTTCGATACTGGCCCGTCGTCCTCGTCGTCGGGCTGGTGGTTGCGCTCGGGCTGGGGATCTACGCGATCAATCTCGAGCTCGCTCCGGCCACGGCCCCGCAGACCCCCGCCACTCCCCCCGCCGACAACGCGACGAACCCCACGGTGCAGGTGAACGCGATCGAGTTCGAGCCCAATTCGTGCCTCCCCGAGTTCGGCGGCTCCGGGTTCAAGGTCTACGGGGGGGCCGACGGCACGACGTCCACGACAGTCTCGAACACCGGCACGAGCTCGTGCGTGATCGTGCGGGCGACCGCCGACTCGACCGGCTTCTCCGTCGTCTCCGACAACGCCCCGCTGACCGTCGCGGCGGGCGGCTCGGCGACCTTCACGCTGAAGATTCAGACGCCGGACTCGACATTCTCGGGGACCCTCGACGTCAACCTCGACGTGACGTCGGCGAGCTGAGCGCCCCTCGCGCACGGCTCACGCCACGCTGACGCTGACGATGTCGGTGTGCCGCATCAGGATCGCCCGGGCGATCTTGAGGTTCTTCCCGGCCTTGCCGATCGCCCGTGCCTTCCAGGCGGGGTCGACGGTGACCGACGCGTGCCGGCCCTGGCCCTTCGGCGCGAACTCGACCTTCCGGGGGCTGTAGAAGAAGAAGATGTTCTTGACCAGCGTCTCGGGGTCGTCGGAGTACTCGACCGCGACGATCTCCTTGTGGAGGAGCCCCTTCAGCCGGTCGATCAGGACGCCGCCCGGACCGACTGCCTTGTGGATCTCGCCCGGCGCGACCAGGAAGACGAGCTTGTCCTCGGATTCGAGGCAGTCCTTCACCGCGGCGCCCGTCCGCTCCTCGAAGAGCCGGATGTAGGCGATCGTCTCGGTGTCGAGGGTGATGTCCGGCATGGAATAGGTTGGCGTCCCCCCTGGATCGGACCTAACTGGTCTCGAGGGAAAGGATCGCCGAGGAGCCGGGGTCGAGGACCGCGAGCGCCGACACGGGGAAGGGCTTCCCGCAGGCGGCGCCGAGGTCGACCGCCGAGCCGTCGTAGTGGTAGATCGGGATCCGGTCGAACCGGTTCTTCTCGAGCAGCGAAGTGTCGGGGCAGCTCTTCGCGACGATCAGGATCTTCGCCTTCTTGTCCTTCGCGCTCTGGAGCGTCTCCTCGAGTCCGAGGCGGACCTTCCCCGTCTGCAGGGCGACCTTCAGGGCGTGCGCGAGGTCCATCGGCCTACTCCTCCGCCTTGACTTCGGCGTCGGGCGGACGGTACACGAGGTTCACGGCGCCGGTCCCGAGCGTGATCGGCTGGCCGACGATGATGTTCTCGGCGACCCCTTTCAGCTCGTCCGCTTCCCCGGTGATGGCGGCCCGGAGCAGGTGGGCGGCGGTGATCTCGAACGCGGCCCGTGCGAGGACGCTCGTCTTCTTCCCCGAAATGCCGTGGCGGCCGATGGCGCGGATGTCGCCCTCGTTCGTCATGACGTCGGACACTAGCATCAGGTGCCGGATGTCGACCCCGAGCCCCTGCTCCGACAGCGTCCGCGATGCCTCGAGGATGAGCGCGGCCCGTGCCGCCTCGACGCCGAACACCTTGTAGATCTCGAAAACCGAGTTCGTGGTCGTCCGGGCCGCGTCGACGCCGACGATCTCGAGAACGCCGTCGAGGGCGGACCCTTCGGTGTAGATCACGTACTCGTCCTTTTCTTTCTTGATCAGCGCCCGCTTGATCCCCGGGACGCCCTTGATCCGAATCCCTTTCGCCTCTTCGGACGCCTCGAGGAGCTTCTTGAACGGACGCTCGTCGACGACCTCGTCCTTCTTCGGCTTCGGCGCGTTCGCCGGGTCGGCGAGGTGGATCTGGAACGACCGTCCCTCGCCCGAGCCCGAGCCGTTCGAGAGGGTGAACGACCGGGAGTCGAGGTTCTCGACGAGCCCCTTCTCGATGTCGGCCCGGTGGACGCCTCGGGCGGTCATCAGGTCGGTCCTTGGGGTGATGACGACGATCAGTTCCTCGACGACGGTCCCGACGGTCGCGACATCGGGGAGGGTCGTCACTTCGATCAGGAGCCCGATCCGCTCGACCGCCTCGCGGTCGGCGCGGAGCTTCCTCTCGACGTGGACGGTCATCATCGGGGTCGAGGGGACCCGCCGGGCGTCGACGAGCTCGATGAGCCGTGGCAGGCCGAGCGTGACGTTCATCTCGGCGACCCCGGCGTAGTGGAACGTCCGCAGCGTCATCTGGGTCCCGGGTTCGCCGATCGACTGGGCCGCCAGGATCCCGACCGATTCGTGCGAGTCGACCTGCGCCCTCCGGTACCGGTCGACGATCTCCTTGATCACCTTCGTCGCCTCGGCCGGCGACGGCTTCACGACCTTGAGGTGGTCGGAGATCTCGGTGACGACCATCGGGGGGAGGTTGACGTGGGCGTGGCCCGCGATCTCGCGGATCTTGTCGACGAACCCCTCGTGACCGGCCGCCTTCTTCTCCTCCGCCATCTTCACTCGCCTCCGAACTCGCCGCCGCCCTCTTCGGGCGTCGCCGCGTCGTCGCCTTCCTCGTCTTCGCCCTCTTCCTCGGACTGCGCCTCGGCGAGGAGGTCCATCTCCTCCTCGCTGACGGGCGGCGCGCCGATGAGGTCGCCCTTCATGTCGACGAGCGGTTTCGCCCGGCGGCCGAGGACGCCCTGGATGACCTCGTCGAGCGGCACCGCCGCTCCCTGGAACGACCGGGTCGGGTCGATTCCGTCCTCCCCGTACCGGTACTCGATGATCGTGCCCGCGGTGTTCCGGACCGTCCCGTCCTCGACGACCTTCAGGTCCTCGAGGGCGTTGATCAGCCGGCGTTGCATGTACCCGGACCGGCTCGTCCGGACCGCCGTGTCGACGAGACCTTCCCGTCCACCCATCGAGTGGAAGAAGTACTCCGTCGGCGAAAGCCCCTGCTTGTAGTTCGACGACACGAACCCGCGCGCGTCGGCGCCCAGATCGCCCCGGGCGAAGTGCGGGAGGGTCCGGTTGTAGTAGCCACGGAGGAGCCGCTCGCCCCGGACCGACTGCTGGCCGACGGCCCCGGCCATCTGCGTCAGGTTGAGCATCGAGCCGCGGGCGCCCGACTTCGCGAGAATGACGGCGGGGTTCTCGAGACCGAGGTACCGGCCCGCGATGTCACCGGCGGTGTCTCGAGCCTTGCCGAGCTCGCGGCGTACGACAACCTCGAGGGTCTCCTCGACCGACCGGCCGGGCATCTGCTCGAGCTTCCCCTGGCGGTACTGCTCGACGAGCTCGCCGACCTGGACGCGGACCTCGGAAAGCGCCTTCGAGATCTCCTTCCGGGCGGTCTCGGGAACGTCCTCGTCGTCGATCCCGGTCGAGAGCCCCTTGAGGCCCATGGCCGTGATCGAGAGGCGGCTCATCTCGTCGAGGAACTGGCGGGCGCGGGCCATCCCGTTGTTCCGGGCGATGGCGTCCAAGATCGCGCCCTTCTGGAACGCGATCGCCTTCGCATCGATCGTCCCGGCCTTGAGGATCCCTTCCTCGACGACGACGAACGAGTCGTGCTTGCAGTTCATCGGCGGGCAATCGCACCGGTTCCAGATGTTCGACCGGAACTCGATCGTCAGATCCTTCGGGAGCGTGAGGCTGAACAGCTGCTTCCCCGTCCAGAACGGCTCCCCGTCCTTGTCGACCCCCGCCGGCGGCGGGGTCGGGAACCGGAGCTTCGAGAGGAGGTAGGTGACCTCCGCCCGGTGGAACGTCGGGTTCTGGTACGTCAGAAGGAACGCCGCGGTGATGTGGTCGTGGAGCATCCCGATGATCGGGCCGCCGTACCGGGGGGAGAGGATGTGCTCCTCGACCTTCATGAGGACCTTCGCCTCGGCCCTCGCCTCCTGGCTTTGCAGCACGTGGAGGTTCATCTCGTCCCCATCGAAGTCGGCGTTGTAGGGGGGGCAGTCGCAGAGGTTGAACCGGAACGTCTTGTGGGGGAGGATCCGCACGAAGTGGGCCATCATGCTCATCCGGTGCAGCGACGGCTGCCGGTTGAACAGGACGATGTCCCCGTCGATCAACTGCCGCTCGACGATGCATCCCGGGGCGACGAGCTCGGCGCACGCCTCCGAGTTCTTGTCCATGACCTTGATCCGCTGGCCGTCCTCCCGGATCAGGTAGTTCACGCCGCACTGGTAGGTGCCGGCGGCGCTCGGGCCGGGCGCCGGACCGCGCTTGACGAGCCCCTTCGCGATCTCCTGATTGTGCGGGGTGACCTCGAGCGGGACGGTGAGCGCGCGGGCGATCTCGACCGGGATCCCGACGTCGTTGATTGACAGCAGCGGGTCCGGCGAGATGACCGTACGGGCCGAGAAGTTGACCCGCTTGCCCGACAGGTTCGACCGGAATCGGCCGTCCTTCCCCTTCAGCCGCTGGCTGAGGGTCTTCAGGGGGCGTCCCGAGCGGTGGCGGGCCGGGGGGATCCCGGACGTCTGGTTGTCGAAGTACGTCGTGACGTGGTACTGGAGGAGTTCCCACAGGTCCTCGACGACGAGCTGGGGAGCGCCCATGTCGCGGTTCTCGCGGAGCCGCTGGTTGATCCGCAGGACGTCGACGAGCTTGTGGGTCAGGTCGTCCTCGCTCCGCTCCCCCGAGTCGAGGGTGATCGACGGTCGGACCTGGACGGGCGGGACGGGGAGGACGGTCAGGACCATCCACTCGGGCCGACCGAACTTCGGGTTCAGGTCCATCGCGCGGACGTCGTCGTCGGGGATCCGCTCGAGGCGGGCGCGGACCTCCTTCGGGGTGATCTTGTGGCCGGTCTCGCGGAACGTCGTGGGCTTGTCGAGGATGATCCGCTGCTGGACCTCGTGGCAGTGGGGGCAGAGCCGCTCCTCTTTCGGCTCGCGCCGGACGGGGGCGGCGGGGGCGTCCTCGGTGTCGGCGAACGCGTCGCCGCGCATCGACGGGGCGTCGGGGAGCTTCCGGCCGCAGGCGCGGCACGTTCCCTGGAGCAGACGCTTGATCTCCTTCGCGTAGCCGACGTGGATCACCGGCATGGCGAGCTCGATGATCCCGAAGTGGCCGGGGCACTCGTTGACGCGGCCGCCGCACGTGCGGCACCGGAGGTTCGGCTCGATGACCCCCAGGTGGAGGTCCATCAGGCCCATCTCGATCGGGTAGCCGTCGTCGTCGTACGTGTCGGCGGTGATGATCTTCACCGCGCTCATCCGCCGGACCTCGTCCGGCGAGAGGAAGGCGAACTGGAGGGCCTTGATCTTCTTCGAGAGTCCGGTCGCCATGGTTCCTCCTACCGCATCTCCTCGAGCTGGAGCCGCATGATCACGCCGAGGCTGATCAGCTCCTCGAGGAGGAGCTTGAACGAATAGCTCATCTCGACGGGGTAGATCGACGAGGTGTTCCCGCAGCTCGGGCACCGCAGCGAGCCGGCGCGCGTGTCCGGGATCGCGATGTGGCCGCACTCCGGGTTGCCGCAGACGTACTGGATCGTCCCGTCCGACTCGTCGAGGAGACGGTCCTTGATGACCATCGCGACGCCGTGGCCGATCAGGCAGTCGCGCTCCATCTCACCGAACCTTAGACCGCCCTGGCGGGACCGACCCTCGGTCGGCTGCCGCGTCAGGATCTGGACGGGGCCGCGCGAGCGCATGTGCATCTTGCCCGCGACCATGTGGTGGAGCTTCTGGTAGTAGATCACGCCGACGAAGATCTCCGCCTCGAGGCGGCGACCGGTCATCCCGTCGTACAGGGTCTCACGGCCGGACGGGTGGAGGCCGAGCGCCTTCAGGCTCTCCCGGAGCGCCTCCTCGCGCTCGCCGGAGAACGCCGTGCCGTCGATCGTCCGTCCTTCGAGCGAGCCGACCTTGCCCCCGAGCATCTCGAGGACGTGGGCGACCGTCATCCGCGACGGGATCGCGTGCGGGTTGATCAGAAGGTCCGGAGTGATGCCGTCGCGGGTGTACGGCATGTTCTCGGGGTTCACGATGAGGCCGATGACCCCCTTCTGGCCGTGCCGGCTCGCGAACTTGTCGCCGAGCTCCGGCACCCGCTGGTTGCGGACCTTGACCTTGACGAGTTTGGAGATGTTCTCCCCCTCGGTCAGGATCACGTTGTCGACCCAGCCGGACTCGCCGTACCGGACGGTACCGCTCGTCTCCCGGCGCTTCTGGGGCGTGAGGAGGTCGGTCTTCTCCTCGAGGAACCTGGGCGGGCTCGTCTTCCCGATCAGGACGTCGCCTTCGACGACCTCCATCTCGGGGAAGATCAGGCCGTCCTCGCCGAGGTTCCGGTACGCCGTGTCGACGCGGGCGCCGGCGACGTCGGGGCGCGGGATCTCGAACCGGTCTTCCTGACCGCCCGGATATTTCCGCTCCTCGCCCCGGTACGTCCGGAAGAACGACGAGCGGCCAAGGCCGCGGTCGATCGCGGCGCGCGAGAAGACGAGCGCGTCCTGCATGTTGTACCCCTCGTACGAGAGGACCGCGACGACGAAGTTCTGGCCCGCCGGTCGCTCGGTGAAGTGGACGTACCGCATCGTCTGGGTGCGGAGCAGCGGCGCCTGCGGGTAGTGGAGGAGGTGGCTGCGGGTGTCGGGCCGACGCCGGTAGTTCACCGACTCGACGCCGAGCGCCTGCTTGGCCATCGCCGAGCCCATCGTGTTCCGCGGCGTCGAGTTGTGCTCGGGGTACGGGATCAATCCCGTGCAGACGCCGAGCATGAGGTTCGTGTCGATCTCGAGGTGGGTGTGCTGCCCGGTGAGGAGCGTCGGGCTGTCGAACTCGTGGCCGCACCGCCCGCACTGGACGAGCGCCGCCTCGCCCTTCTCGCCGGCCGAGAGCCACCGGACGTCCCCGCGCGAAAGCGCCCGCTCGCACTTGGGGCACCGCTCGGGGTGCTGGTACGCCTCGACGGCGATGAGGGTGTCTTCCTCCTCCTCGGCGTCGGTCCATTCGATCTTCCCCTGGCGGACCAGGTCGGTGTAGGAGAGGGTGCCGCGCGCGAGGTCGTCCAGGTCGGCGCGGGTGACCTTCGGGACGCCGTTCTTGACGACGATGAGCGGGCGGCGGAGCCGGCCCGGGTCGCAGTGGACGATGACCTCGTTCATCTGCTCGTCGTAGCGGACGTTGATCTCGTACGTCTTGTCGCCGAGCGTCGGGGAGAGGGTCCCCGAGCGGCGGCGGTCGCGGATCTCGCGGATCAGGTCGACCGGGTTCGAGTGGAGTCCGATCAGGTTCCCGTTCACGTAGACCCGGGCGGCCCGCTTCCCCTTCGTCCCGGACCCTTCCTGGAACACCTCGGGCCCGATCTCGCGGGTGTTCAAGTCGCGGAGGATGAGGGTCACCTCGTCCTCGTCGGCCCCTTCGGAAACGTCGACACAGAGCGCGTAGTTCTTGACGAGGCCGCAGTTCTGACCTTCGGGGGTCTCGTTGGGGCAGAGCCGCCCCCACTGGGTCGGGTGCAGGTCGCGCGCCTCGAAGTGGGGCTGGCTGCGCGTCAGCGGGCTCGTGACGCGGCGGAGGTGGGAGATGGTGGACATGTGGCTGGTCCGGTCGAGCACCTGGCTCACGCCGGCGCGGCCGCCGACCCAGTTGCCCGTGGCGAGCGCGTGGACGAGCCGCTGCGTGAGGAGGTCCGGTCGGATCGCGCTCGCGATCCGGAGGTCCTTCTTCCGGGCGAACGACCGCTCGAGCTGGTACTTCAGGTCCTTCAGGAGGAGCGTGAACGCGACCCGGAACAGGTCCTCCATGAGGTCGCCGGCGAGCTTGAGCCGCTTGTTCGCGTAGTGGTCCTTGTCGTCCTCGCCCCGGACCTTCAGGTGGAGTTCGAGGACGGTACGGGCCATCCGCGCGAGGTAGAGCGCCTTCTTCAGACGGTCGCCCTTCGTGTCGCCAAGGTGGGGGAGGAGCGACCGGTCGAGGATCCCGTCGACCTTCCGCTGGCGGTACTCCTTCGCCTGGCCCGTCGCGAATTTCTTCTCAAGGTAGAGGAGGGCGTCCTCGGTCGTGAGGATCCCCTCGGGGGGGTAGAGCTTCTTCGACGTGCACTCCTCGAGGTTGACGTTGAGGAGGTGCTTCATCGTCTGGACGAACGGCTCGTCGATCGGGAGCAGTTCGCCGAGGGCGGCCTGGAAGATCTCCTCGTCGTTCTTCATCCCGAGGGCCTTCATCAGGACCACGAGCGGGATCTGGCCGGAGGCGGTCGGGACCGAGACCTGGAGGATCCCGTCCTTCTTCTTCTCGACGACGGTGAGCGACCGGTAGCCGCCGCGCTGGCTGAACACCTTCGCGGACTCGATCGGCGTGCCGTACCGCTCGTTGAACTCGGCGAAGATCCGGTTCGGCGCGAGGTCTTCGAGGCTGATGATGACCCGCTCGGTGCCGCCGATGATGGCGTACCCGCCTGGGTCGAGGGGGTCTTCCCCGTACTCGACGAGCTTCGCCCGGTACTCCTCGTCGGAGAGCGGGAAGCCGGAGTCGCGCTCGATGTTCCCGCGGTTCAAGTTGCACGGGCGGCTCTTGACCATGATCGGGAGGTCGCCGATGTGGACCTGCTCCGGGGCCCGCTCGACCCCGTTCTCGACGACGGTGACGTTCAGATGGATCGGGGCCTGGTACGTGAGGTTGCGGAGGCGGGCCTCCATCGGGGTCAGCGTCGGCTTCGAGCCCACGGGCTCCTTGACGAACGGCTGCCCGACGAAGATCGTCGGCTCGGCGGTCGGGGAGATCTGCCCGGTCCGCGGGTCGCGGCGGCGGCCGACGCGGACGTAGATCGAGCTCTTCGTCTTCTGGACGTCGAGCCGGATGACGCCCCGCTCCCCGGTGTCCTCGCTGACCCGGGATTCGTCGACGATCCGTTGCATCCGAGAGTTCGGATTGTCCGGCGTCGGCAGGAAGTCGTTGAAGCTGGCCAGGTGGTGGTTGACGATGGATCGCTCCCGGAAGAAGCTGTCGACGATCTCTCGCATGGAATGGAACTCCTAGTCCCCCGAGCTCGATTGGATGAGGACCCGGTACGCAATCGCCTCACCGGCGGTCTGCGACGGGCGGCGGACCCGGACGAGCCGGCCGGCGAGCGCCTCGCGGGCGTCCCGGGCGGCGACGTACTTCGGGTCGGTCTTGAGGCCGGGGTCGGTGACGAGGATCTTGGGCAGCCGGTCGATCGTGATCCCGAGGGTCTTCAGGGTCTCGTCGGTCTCGGCGATCGAAAGAAGTTCGTGAGGGGGAGTGAGGGCGTTCGCTTGGAATGGGCGGGGAGGGACCACCGGGGCGTCGGCGGCCCCGGCCTTGCCCTTCCCCTTGGCCTTCGACTTCGCGGCGCTCGTGCGCTTGGGGGCGGTCATGGAACTTCCTCGGGAGCGGAACGGGCCCGGGGGGAGTCTCGGGAAGGCACCGTCGAGGAGCCTGCCGTTCGAACCCCCGACCAACCGGTTAAAAGCCGGTTGCTCTCTGTAGGGCCGGCGGCGGCCGCCGTCGACCAACCTACCTGAGCTACGGGCCCGCCCCCGTTCCGAGGCGAACCGACTATGGGGGCGTATTTCACGTTTCTCCCCGGAAAACTCACTGCAGGCTCTCGAGCTGGCTGATGATCGACCAGATCGCCGTCCGCCCATGCGTCGGCAGGTTCGGGTCGTTCGCGAGGTCGTCGAGCGCGTACACCGCGCTCGCGATCCGGACGTCGAGCGCCACGCGGGGCTTGCCGAGCGCGTCCTTCGCCGATTGCGCGCCCCGGCGGACGTTCCGCGGAACCGACGCGTCGTCGGCGAGCTCGGTGAGCGTCGCGAACGTCGCCTCGAGGGCGAGGCTCTTCGGGTCGGTGGCGACCGCCGGAGCCGCGTCCGGAAGGGAGGCGCCCTGGGCGCTCATGGGCGCCGGGTCTCCCCGTTCTCCTTGTACGCCGTGACGACGAGGAGCGTCTTCGTCTCCCGGATCCCCTTGACGGCCGGAAGTCGGTGCAGGACGAACTCCTTCAGCTCGTCGTAGTGGGGGAATCGGACCTTGAGGAAGATGTCGGTGTCGCCGGTGACGAGGAACACGTCCTGGACCTCCTCGAACCGCGCGACCTCGGTGGCGACGGTGTCGGCTTCCGACGTCTCCACCTTCAACGCGATCAAGGCCACGACATGGTCGTCGCCCCACACCTTGGCGAAGGTGTTCTCGACGGCCTTGCTCGACCCGCCCTTTCCTTCTCCGGACCTCTCCATCGTGAACTCCCTTTGAACCTCGACGCGAATGCCCGAACGGTAGCCCTCGGCTAGCTCGTCGGGGCCGACTCGAACTCCTCTTGGAGGTCGTTGATCACTTGGTCGATGACGGCCCCGGCCGACGGAGCGCGATATTCGCGCACCCCTCCGGCCTCGCTCGAGACGCGGGCCACGAGCTCGGCGCTACCGCGCAAGAACTCGACGCTGCAGATGAGTTCCTCCACTGACGGCGGCCCCCCCGAGCCGGTCGGCCCACTTGGGCCCCCTATTTATGCTTTCGGTCTGTCGTGCGACCGAGGGGGCCCGAGGCCCGGAAGCGGGTCGTTTCGGGCGGCCCGCTCCGAGGAAAGTTCTTCATAGGCACCGAGCAAGGAACCGTCTAAGATGACGACTCGAGCTCGACGTTCCCTGGCGACGCCCCTCGCGATCCTTACCGTACTTCTCCTCGTCTCCACCGCGGGGGCGATGCCCGTTTCCGCCCAACCCGCGGCGTCCGCCCGAGGCGCCGCGTCGGCCACCCACGCGGGCGGGCCCCGACCCGCGGGGCCCCCGCCCGCGGCGGGGTTTTCGGAGCAGACGCTCAACCTGCTCAACCAGACCGTCGTCCCGGGCAACGATCTTCCCGTACAGGGGTACGACCCGGGCGCCGTCGCGTTCGACTCCGGAAACGGGATGGTCTACACTCTCGGAACGGGGGGGTACTCGAACAGCACGGTGAACGTCATCAACGGGACCTCGCGCACCCTCGTCGCCAACGTCCTCCTCGGCCCGGGGCTCGTCCAACCGGTGGCCCTCGCGGTCGCGCCCGGCCTTGACCGGCTCTACGCGGTGTGCCAGGCCACGGCGAGCGTTGCGGTGATCAACACGAGCTCGAACCAAGTGGTGACCTACATTCCGGTCGGGGGGTCTCCGAACGCCATCGCCCTCCCCACACCGGCGATCGTCGCGTTCGTGACCGCGAGCGGGAACCTGACCCCGGCGAACGACAGCGTCAGCATGATCAACCTCGCCACGAACACGGTCACCGGCGAAACCGAGGTCGGTGCGCACCCCAACTCGATCGTGGATGATCCCTCGGACGGCGACCTGTACGTGACCAACTACGGCTCCGGCAACGTCAGCGTCCTCAGCGACTCGAACGACTCGCTCCTCGCGACGGTCCCGGTCGGGGCCAGCCCGTCCACGATCGTGGTCGAGCCCTCCCCGGATACCGTGTACGTCCTGGGGGCCAATCTGACGGTCATCAACGGCACGAACGAGTCGGTCGTGACGTCCACCCTGTACGACACCGGCGCCTACAACGTCGCCTCGCTCGCCTTCGTCCCCACCGTGGACGAGCTGTTCGTCTCGAACGGCCTCTCCGGCGGGGTCGGGGTCCTTTCCACGACCAACGATTCGTGGGTCACGAACCTCTCGGTCAGTCCCGCCCCCGGGGCCCTGACCTGGGACGGGCCCCTCGGGTTCGTGCTCGCCCTCGTGTACACCCCCGGCCAGGTCGCTCTGATCTCCCCGGTTCTGAACCAAGTCTCCGGCAACGTGACCGTCGCCCGGAACTCCATCGACCTCACCCTCGACTCCGCGACGGGAACGTTCTTCGTGCCCA
Source organism: Candidatus Lutacidiplasma silvani (assembly GCA_022750295.1). Lineage (GTDB taxonomy): Archaea > Thermoplasmatota > Thermoplasmata > Lutacidiplasmatales > UBA184 > Lutacidiplasma > Lutacidiplasma silvani. The sequence goes on along the minus strand of JAKIVZ010000001.1, from coordinate 213,499 downwards.
GCCTGGGCGGCGACATGGTCCAGGTCGCGAACGGCACAGGGCTTCTCGGGAACGTATCGGTCGGCGCCGAGCCGACCGACGTGGTAATCGACAACGCCACGGGACTCGTCTACGTCAGCGAGTCCGACGCGGGGGCCGTCGTGGTCTACAACTCCAGCACCTCTCGCGAGGTCACAACGGTTCCGACCGGGGCGGGCGCGACGGTGATGGCGCTGGACTCCCACGACAACCGGCTCTACGTCGACAATTCGGAGGACGACAGTGTCAGCGGCCTCAACCTGTCGACGAACACCGTCGTTTCGACGACGGCCGTCGGGAACTCCCCCGAGGGAGTTCTGTGGGACCCATCCAACGACCGGGTCTTCGTGATCAACACGCTGAGCCAGAACGTCTCCGTACTGAACGGGACCACCGGCGCGGTCGTCGCCACGATCGCCGTCGGCGTCTACCCGAACCAGATGGTGCTCGACCCGGCTTCTGCCGAGGTCTTCGTGATCAACCACCTGAACGGCAACGTGAGCGTCATCGACGCCCACACCGACCTCGTCGTTGCGAACCTCGGGTTCGGCTCCTACGGCGCGACTGAGATCACCTACGACCCGGTCTCGCAGGACGTCCAGGTCATCGGGTCGGTCGTCGCGATGGGACAGGGGGCCCTCTTCGTCGTGAACGGCTCGTCGAACACCATGGGAACGGGCATGATCTTCTCGACCGGGACTCTCCCCAACGCGATCGCGATCGACCCGACCTCCGGAGACACCCTCGTGGCCGCCACGACGCCCGGCAACAATGGAACCCTCCTCGTCATCAACGCGAGCGCGAGCTCGATCGTGGCCTCGGTGGGAGTCGGCGAGGTCCCGAGGGGGCTTGTCGTCGACCCGACCGCCGGCGTCGTTGTCGTCGATAACTTGTTCTCGCAGAACGTCAGCCTCGTCAGCTTGGCGAACGACACCGTGGTGGCCACCTTCCCGGTCGGCATCACGACCCTCGGAGGCGCGGCCGATGGGCTCACCGGCGACGCCTTCCTCCCGAACTACAACTCCGGGACGGTCACGCTCCTCACGGCCTCCCCGCAGTACGCGGTCGAGTTCACAGCGTCCGGTCTCCCGGCCGGACACCGGTGGTCGGTCACGCTCGGCGGGGTCCTCGAGAGCACCACGGCCTCGAATCTGACGTTCGAGGAAGCGAACGGGACCTACCCATTCTCGGTGAGCCCCCTCCAGGGATTCGTGGCGGCCCCCGTTTCTGGCAACGTGACCGTGGCGGGCGCCCCCGTGAACCAAACGATCCAGTTCGTGCGCGGATTCACCGCGACGTTCAACGAAACCGGACTCCCTGTGGGGACGAGCTGGTCGGTTACGCTGAACGGGACGGTCAACACGACCACCGGAACTTCCGCTACGTTCGCGGTCACCAACGGGACGTACCCGTACCAGATCGCGAACGTTCCCGGCTGGAGGGGATCGTCCTACGCGGGTTCGCTGCTCGTCGCTGGGGCGAACGCCACCGTCGACCTCACGTGGACACCGGCGCTCTACGCCGTGAACTTCACTTCATCGGGCCTGCCCGCCGGTCGGTCCTGGGCCGTCATCGTGAACGGGACCGCCAACCGAACCACGAACGGGAGCGCCGGATTCGAGCTTCCGAACGGGACGTACAACTACTCGGTCGCGGGGGCACCTGGATTCGCGCCAGTGCCGGCGAGCGGTACCGTCACCGTGAGCGGGGCCGCGCAGTCGCTGGTCGTCAACTTCACCCACGGCTACCTCGTCGAGTTCAACGAGACCGGACTCGCCCCGGGGACGTACTGGGCGGTCACGCTCAACGGTTCGCTCAATTTCTCGGTCACGCCCGGGATCGGGTTCGAGGTTCCGAATGGAGACTTCGGCTGGGTCGTGTGGAACGTGCCCGGGTGGCGGGCCGACGCCTACACGGGAGGAGTCGTGGTGTCCGGGGCGAATCGGACCGTCAACGTCTCGTTCGCGCGGACGGTGTATTCGGTCGGGTTCAACGAGCTCGGCCTGCCCCTCGGCACGAACTGGTCGGTGACCATCGGGAACTCGACGTCGGCCGGATCGGTCTCGACGCTCTTCCTCTCCGAACCGAACGGCTCGTTCGACTTCTCCGTCGGGAACGTCCCGGGATGGCGCGCGAGCGAGTACTCCAGCCTCGTCAACGTCAGCGGCGGCGCCGCGGACGTCCCGCTCTTCTGGACCCAGAACCAGTTCGCGGTCACGCTCACCGAGTCCGGCCTCCCGACCGGCACTGAGTGGTCCGCTACGCTGAACGGGGGCGCTTCGACGTTCTCCACGGCCCCCTCGATCGTGTTCGAGGCCGGCAACGGCACCGCGGAGTACACGATCGGCAGCGTGTCCGGATTCCACGCGAGCCAGTATTCGGGCGTTCTGGACGTCGAAGACGGACCGACGGGCGCGACGATCGATTGGACGACCCTCACCTACACGGTCAACGTGACCGAGGTCGGCCTCCCCTCCGGAACCACCTGGGCGCTCACGTACGCGGGGACCACGACGCGCTCCACGACGGCGTGGATCGAGTTCTCCGCGCCGAACGGGACGGCGACGTTCAACCTCTCGAACGTGCCCGGGTGGCGGGCCGATTCGTACAACGTTTCGGTCGACGTCGCCGGCGCGACCGCGGTCTCGAAGGTCCGGTGGAACCCCGCGACCTACACCCTCACGCTCACCGCCTCCGGCTTGGTCGCGGGCGCTGGGTGGACGGCGGTCGTCGGCGGTACTTCGTACGCCTCGACCGGCGCGGTCGTGACCGTCGGCGGCCTGGCCAACGGGACCTACCCCCTCTCGGTTCCGTCGGCGAACGGCCAGGTCGCGTCCGGGGTTCCCGCCTCCGTGACGATCGCGGGCACGTCGACGAACCTGACGGTGTCGTTCGGCCCCGCGCCGCCGAGCCCGGGGACCTCCGGCCTCAGCCTCTTGGAGGAGGCAGGGATCGGCATCGTGATCGCCGTCGTCGTGGCCGCGCTCCTCGCCTGGCTCTTGCTGCGACGGCGCCGCCCGCCCGCCCAGGACGAGTCGGTGCCGACCGACGACGGGGCCCCAGAAGAACCCGTGACGATCGTCCCCGACCCGCCGCGGTAGACCGAGCGGGGAGTGCCGGTCGCTCGCCGTCAGGGCCCCCGGCCCGGCTCAGGTCACGAGGGCCCGACCGCCCCGGTCGAGCTTCCAGAATGAGTTGTGCGCGACCTCCCACAGATGCCCGTCGGGGTCGGCGAAGTACCCGCTGTACCCGCCCCAGTCCGCCACTTGCGGCCGCTTCACGATGCGGACGCCGCGCTCGGAGAGGCTCGCGAAGATCCGGTCCACCGCGGCCCGGCTCCGCGCATTGTACGCGAGCGTCACCCCGCGAAACCCCCCGGTCCGGGGCCGGGTCTTCGCATCGGCCGCGAGCGACCGCTCGCCGAATCGACCGAGGACGATCCCGCGGAGCGGAAAGAACGCGACCGGGTCGGTCTCGGCCGCGCTCGTCGTCCAGCCCACGACGTCCCGATAGAACCGGATCGATCGGGGCAGGTCCTTCACACCCAGGGTGACGAGCGTCACTCGCGGTTCCAAGATGGACTTCGGCATCGCCCGCCCGAACCGGTCGCGGCCTATGAGTTTCTCCGGGGTTCGAGACCGACCGACCTGGGCTGTGGGAGTCGGCGCGTGGCTCCGTGGATCGCCGCGCATCGAGCGACGTGCGTCGTGGGCTGCGACGGGGAACGAAAAAAATCGAGGGAGTTGGGAGCGTCGAGAATTGGGACACGACTTACGGGGAGGGCGCACAGCGCCCTCCCACCGCGCGAGGGTTTACTTCCGGGACTTCTTCCCACCCTTCTTCGCGCCCTTTCGTCCGGCCTTCTTTCCTGCTGGCTTTGCCTTTCCCGCCATGGATCTGGAATCCCCCAAGCACGGACACTATTTCCCGCCTTCGAGCGCTTTGAGTTCGCCTCGATTCTTCTAGCGCTCTCCCGAACGTACTCAATCAATCGTCCGTGAAACCCCATTTTTTGCACGCGAAATTGTGAAACGGTGCCCGCCCGGTTCGACCCGGTTTCCGTCGCCGGCGAACTCCAGAATCGGGCCTCCGTTCGCCGGAACTCCGAGAGGGGAACGTCAGGGTTATCCGTCCCGTCGAGTACGAATCGACCGGCGACTTTCATGACGGAAACGAACTCCACCTCGACCGTCGAAGTCCGCGTCGAGTTCAAGCCGGGAATCCTCGATCCCGAGGCGGCGAGCATCGAGAAGTCGCTCGGGCTCCTCGGGATCCCCGAGGTCGCGCACGTCGCGACCGCGCGGGTGTACCGGCTCCAATTCTCCGGCGTCTCGCACGCGGAGGCCGAGCGGCTCGCGGCCCGCGCGGTCGATCGACTGCTCGCCAACCCGGTCATCCACCGGGTCACGATCTCGCCGGCCCGCGGCGGCTGACCCGATGCCGCGACGCACCGAGCCGTCGCCCGACGAGTGGTCCGACGCCGTTTCGCAACTTCCGATCCGGACCGGCACGATCGCGTCCGTCGCGCGATCGGGGGTGGGCCGGGGGCTGATGTTCTCGCCGGCCGAATGGACCCGGCTCCGGGCGTACTTCCGAGCGGAGGGCCGCGACCCGACCGACGTCGAGCTCGCGGCTCTCGCGCAGAGCTGGAGCGAGCACTGCTCGTACAAGAGCTCCAAAGTCTGGCTGAAGCGCGCGTTCCGCGGACTCAATCCGCCCAAGAAGGTTCTCGGCACCGGCGACGCCGGCGTCCTCGTGTTTGACGAGGGGTACGCCTACGCGATCCGGGCGGAGTCCCACAATCATCCGTCCGCGGTCGAGCCGTACGGCGGCGCCGCGACCGGGATCGGCGGGATCCTGCGGGACGTCCTCGCCGTCGGCGGGAAACCGATCGCGCTCGCCGACCCGTTGTTCTTCGGTCCGATCGACGGAACCGGAGAGAAGCTCCCGAAGGGGGTGCGCCCCGCGCGGTGGCTGATGTCCGGCGTCGTCGCCGGGATCCGCGACTACGGCAACCGGGTCGGGGTCCCGACGATCGCGGGGAGCGTCTCGTTCGACCCGTCGTACTCGGTGAACCCGCTCGTCAACGTCGCGTGCCTCGGGTTCCTCCCGCGGAGCCGGCTCGAACCGAACCGGGCCGACCGGGTCGGCGACCGACTTGTCCTCGCCGGAGGGCTCACCGGGCGAGACGGGATCGGCGGGGTCGCGTTCGCGAGCCGCGAGCTCACCTCGCGGAGCGAGGACGAGTCGCGCGGAGCGGTCCAGCTCGGCAACCCGATCATGAAGGAGCCGCTGATCCATGCCTGCCTCGAGGCGTTCGACCGCGAGCTGGTCCGCGGCGTCAAGGACCTTGGCGGGGGCGGGCTCGCGACGGCCGCCGGCGAACTCGCGTACGCCGGCGGGTTCGGCATGACGATCGACCTCGACCAGGTCCCGGTCCGGGAAGACGGCCTCGCGCCATGGGAGGTTTGGATCTCCGAGTCGCAAGAACGAATGATCCTCGACGTCCGTCCGAAGGACCTCGAGGCGGTCCTCGCGATCTTCCGACGGTACGACGTTCCGGCGACCGACGTGGGGACGGTGACCGCCGGGCCGTACGAGGAGGTCCGGTGGAACGGCGCTCCCGCGGGGAAGCTCCGTCTCGCGTTCCGCGTCGACCCTCCGCTCCTCACACGGCCCCGCCGCGCGCGCCGCCGGACGAAGCGACGCACCCCCGGCGTTCCGTCCGACGACCCGGCGGCGCTCGTGGAGGAGCTCCTCCTCGCGGCCGATTCGGTCTCCCGGGAATCGATCCTGCGGATGTACGACCACACCGTCCAGGGCCACACCGTGGTCCCCCCGCTCCACGGCCGCGTCGAATCTCCGTCGCACGGCGACGCGGCGGTCGTGCGCCCGCGACCGGAGAGCTGGCGAGCGATCGCGGCGACCGTCGCCTCGCAACCCTGGACGTGCCGGGAAGACCCGGGGCGGGGCGCCGAGTGGACGGTCGAGGAAGCCGCCCGCAACCTCTACGCCGTGGGCGCCCGGCCCGATGCGCTCACCGACTGCCTCAACTTTGGGAACCCCGAAGACCCGCTCGTGATGGGCGACTTCGTCGCCGCGGTCGACGGGTTGGCCCGGGCCGCCCGGCTCCTGGGGATGGCGGTTCCCAGCGGGAACGTTAGCTTCTACAACGAGGGAATGGGGATCGCGATCCCCCCCACGCCGGTCCTGTTCGCGACCGGGCTCCTCGACGACCTCCGCCACGCGGTGACGTCCGACCTGAAGACGGTCGGGAACCGGATCTACCTCGTCGGACGCTCGTCCGCGACGCTCGGCGGTTCGCTCTACGCCCGCCGACGGGGAGTGGTCGGAATCCCGATCCCCCCGACCGACCCGGCGCTCGTTCGCCGGATGGGGGAGCGGCTCCTTGGTGCGATGGCGCGAGGATGGGTCCGTGCCGCCCACGACGTCTCCGATGGCGGCCTGGCCGTCGCCCTTCCGGAGATGGCGTTCGGGGGAGCGCTCGGGTTCCGCGTCTCGCTCGAGGCGACCGGGCTCGCGGGTCCGGGGATCGCCCTCGCGGCCGAGGGGTCGTCCCGCTGGGTCGTGGAGGTGTCGGCCGACGCCGGAGAAGTGTTCGAGCGCGCGATGCGGGGACTCCCGGTCCGCGCGCTCGGCGAGGTCACGGAGGGCGGAGGCGAACTTCTGTGGCGCAGCAAGTCGCTCGCCACGCTGCACCTGCACGAGCTCTACGGACGCTGGAGCGCGGGGTTCGACGGGCTCGGCCGTCGATGACCACCGGGCTCGTCTCCGGGGGGAAAGATTCCGTCTACTCGGCGTACCTCGCCGAGACCCAGGGGATCGCCGTCGACGAACTCCTGACGATCGCCCCGGACGACCCCGACTCGTTCCTCTTCCACACACCCAACGTCGGCCTCGTCCGGTGGATCGCCGAAGCGTGGGGGAAGCGGCACCGGATCGTGCCCGTGCATGGGGCGGGGGAGGAGGTCGAGACCGCGGCGCTCCGGACGGCGCTTTCCGAATCGAGGGGACCCGTCGTGGCCGGGGCGATCGCCTCCGCATACCAGTGGAGCCGGCTCGAGCGGCTGACGTTCGAGCTCGGTCGACCGTTGTACGCGCCCCTCTGGGGAAAGGAAGCCGGACGGGTCGTCCGCGAGGAGGTCGGAGCGGGACTCGATATCCGGATCGTCCAGGTCGCCGCCGAGCCGCTCGGCCCCGAGTGGGTCGGCCGCCGTCTCGACCTCGGCGCGCTCGCCGAGCTCGAGCGGATCAGCGCGAACGTTCGCCCGATCCAGGTCGCCGGGGAGGGCGGCGAGTACGAGACGCTGGTCGTCGATGCCCCGTTCTTCCGCGCCCCGCTCGTCCTCGAGGGGGAGCAGGTCGAGCGGCGGGGCGGGGCGACCCGGATGACGATCCTCGGCGCCCACCTCGGCCCGCGACGCGTACCCCTATAGACGAAGAGTCCGTCCCCGCGCCGATGTCGAGTTCCGGCGCGGGCCACTCCGGAGCGATCGCGCTCGCTCAGCGGCACGACCGGCGCGCGCACCCCCACCCCGAGTGGGTCGCCGCGCTCACCGGCGCGTCCGGGCCCGAGGTCGCACGCGCGCTCCGCGACATCGACCGGCACGTCGCGGAGGAAACCGAGATCCACCAGCGTCTCCACGACGGGGGCCGTTCGTTCTACGCGCAGATCCGCTCGCCGCTCGACCTCTACGCGATCGCGCGCCTCGCCCGACCCGACGCGGTCGTCGAGACCGGCGTCTCCTCCGGGATCTCCTCGGCGCACTTCCTGATGGCGCTCCAGGACAGCCGTCGCGGCCGGCTCTTCTCGATCGACCTTCCGACCCGCCAGCGGGGTCCGAAGCTCGGGGCCCGCGAATCTCCGGTCTCCCTGCCGCCCGGCCGATCGACGGGGTGGGCGGTCCCCGACCGGCTCCGCCGACGGTGGGACCTTCGGATCGGTCCCAGCCAGACCCTCCTCCCCGGCGCGGCGACCGACGCCGGGACGATCGGCGTCTTCCTGCACGACAGCCTCCACACGCCCCGCCACCTCGCCTTCGAGCTCGCGACAATCGCCCCACGCCTCGCACCCGGCGCGGTGGTGATGGCGGACAACACGACGTGGACCGGTCGCGCGTTCGACCGGTTCGCGGAGTCGCTCGGCGCCCCGGTCGTACGGTGCGGGAGGTCGGACCTGGTCGGTCTGCGAGTCCCTACGGACGGTCCGCCGGCCACCGGTCGACGACGTACCGGGCGATTGCGAACGACGCGGTGAGCCCCGGCGACTCGATCCCGAACAGGTGAACGGCGCCGGAGCCCGGCGGTTCCTCGACGATCTCGAACTCGCCGAACGCTTCGCCCGAACCCGGCGGGACGGTCTTCGCTCGGATCCCGGGAGCGGCGACCTCGAGGTCGCGCTCGGAGATCCCGGGGACGTACGCCGACGCGAGCTCGGCGAAGGTGGCGAGCGGGGTGATCGGCAGCGCCGGCGCCACCGGGGAGTCGAGGTACGTCGCGGTCGGGCCGATGAGGAGGTCGCCCGCGATCGTCCGGGTCAGGTGGACGCCGATCCCGGGGTACCCGGAGGGCGGAAACCCGTAGATCATCGTCCGCACCCAGTTCCGGCGGTCTCCCGTCACCCGGGCGTACTCCCCGAGGCACGGATACACGCGATGGCCCGGCGCCCCGAGGTGTTCCGCGAGATGGCCCGCTCCGACCCCGGCGGAATTGATCACGGTGCGGCCCTCGACCACCGCCCCCCGGGCCGAGTACAGGGTCCAACCGTCCTTCGCTCGGCCGGCCCGAACCACCTCGAAATCGAATCGGCGCTCGACTCCCGCCCGCGCGAGATCCGAGTCGAGCGCTCGGACCAATTCGGCGGCGTCCACCCGACCGCCGGTCGGCGCCAAGAGGGCCCGCTCGCACGGCCCGAGGTGCGGTTCGATCTCGTGGGCCTCGTCGGCGGAGAGGTACCGAACGTCCGGCACCCCGTTCTGCGACGCCCACGCATGGTACTCCGAGAGCCTCGGAAGGTCCGAGCGCCGCGACGCCACGACCAGGGTCCCGCAGCGGTCGGTCGCGACTCCGAGGGCCGCCGCCTCGCGAGGGAGGAGCCGCGACCCCGCGACGTTCAGCTGCGCCCGCAGGGTTCCCGGTCGGACCAACGCTCCGGAGTGGACCACGCCGCTGTTGTGCGTCGACTGTTCTCGACCCGCGCTCGGATGCCGCTCGACGATCGTCACCTCGCGGCCGTCGGACGCGTACGCCCGGGCGATCGCCAGGCCCACGACCCCGGCCCCGACGACAACGACGTCCCGGACCGGCATCGCCGTCGAGCGGGGCCGCGGAACTTAACGGCTCCCCCGACGAGCCGACGGATACCCCTTTTAGGCCGGGGGTCCGTGGACGGGCCGATGGCTGCCAGCCGAGCCGCGGCACGACGGTCGGACCCGGCCGGACGCCCCGCGCCGACCCCCGAGGGACGGGCGGTCGAGGCGAAGCGCCGCTGGGAGGCGGAGGTCGTCCAACCCGCGCTTTCCAAGGCGCCGGAGCGGAAGAACCGGTTCGAGACGCTCGGTGGCGTGCCGGTCGAACGCCTCTACGTCCCGTCCTCGACCGACGACTTCGACCGGATCGGCTACCCCGGCCAGTACCCGTACACCCGCGGCGTTCATCCGAGCATGTACCGCGGCCGTCTCTGGTCGATGCGGATGTTCTCCGGGTTCGGGACCCCCGAGGACACGAACCGCCGGTTCCGCTACCTTCTCGCGCACGGCGAGTCCGGGCTCTCGATCGCGTTCGACGACCCGACCCTCTACGGGATCGACGCCGACGACCCCGAATCGCTCGGGGAGGTCGGCAAGTGCGGCGTGAACGTCTCGTCGCCGGTCGACATGGACCGGCTCCTGAAGGGGATCCCCCTCGCCGACGTCACGACGAGCATGACGATCAACGGGCCGGCGAACATCGTCTGGGGGATGTACATCCTCTCCGCCGAGCGGGCCGGCGTCCCCCGGGACACCCTGGGCGGCACGACGCAGAACGACATCCTCAAGGAGTACATCGCGCAGAAGGAGTTCCTCTACCCGCCGAAGCCGGCGCTGCGGCTCGTCATCGACACGATCGAGATGGCGACCCGGGAGATGCCCCGGTGGAACCCGGTGTCGATCTCCGGCTACCACATCCGGGAGGCTGGCTCGACCGCCGTCCAGGAGCTCGCGTTCACGCTCGCGGACGGGATGACGTACGTCGAGGAGTCGAAGAAGCGCGGCATTCCGGTCGACGAGTTCGCGCCCCGGCTCTCGTTCTTCTTCAACAGCCACAACGACTTCTTCGAGGAGATCGCGAAGTTCCGCGCGGCGCGGCGGCTCTGGGCCGAGGCGATGCGCGACCGGTTCGGCGCGAAGAAGGAGCGGTCGCTGTGGATGCGGTTCCACACCCAGACCGCCGGGTGCTCGTGCACGGCCCAGCAACCGGAGCTCAACGTCGTACGGACGACGATCCAGGCGCTCGCGGGGGTCCTCGGGGGGACCCAGTCGCTTCACACGAACTCGTACGACGAGGCGCTCCAGCTCCCGACCGAGGACGCGGTCCGGATCGCGCTCCGGACCCAGCAGATCCTCGCCCACGAAAGCGGAGTCGCCGATGCGGTCGACCCGTTCGGGGGCTCGTACTACGTCGAGTGGCTCACCGACACGATGGCCGAGGAGGCCCGACGGTACTTCGACCGGATCGACGAGATGGGCGGGGTCGTCGCCGGCATCGAGCGCGGCTTCTTCCAGCGCGAGATCCAGGAGGCGTCGTTCCGCTACCAGCGGGCGGTCGAATCCGGCGAACAGAAGGTCGTCGGCGTGAACGCCTACACCACCGACACGCCGATCAAGGTCCCGCGGCTCCGGATCTCCGAGGAGGCCCGGACCGCCCAGTCCCGTCGCCTGCGCGCGCTCCGGGCGAAACGCTCGAAGTCGAAGCACGCGAAGGCGCTCGACGAGGTCCGCCGCGCCGCCCGCGACGAGTCGGCGAACACGATGCCCTCGGTCCTCGCGGCCCTCCGGGCCGAGGCGACGCTCGGCGAGATCGTGCACGCGTTTCAGGACGTCTTCGGCGCCTACCGAGAGCGGTCGACGTACTAGGCCGCCGGGACGACCGACGATGCCGAGGCGCGCCGCGAAAGCGAAGGTCGCCCCCTCCGATTCCGAGTACGCCCGGGCCGTAGGCCAACTCTCCGAGCGGCGGCGGTTCGGCATGCGCCCGGGGCTCGAGACGATCCGGGCGGTCCTGGATGGCCTCGGCGACCCCCAGCGGTCGTTCCGGTCGATCCACGTCACCGGCAGCAAGGGGAAGGGGTCGGTCACGGCGATCGCGGCGAGCATCCTCACTGCCACGGGCGCGAAGGTCGGTCGATTCACCTCCCCCCACCTCGTGAGCTATCGGGAGCGGATCGCGGTCGACGGCGATCCGATCGACCCGGCGGGGGTCGTCGCGGGCCTTCAGCGGATCGAGGTCCTGACGAAGGAGCTCCTCCGGCGCGGGGCGATCGACCGGGAGCCGACGTTCTTCGAGGTCACGACCGCGCTCGCCTTCGACTGGTTCCGCGAGCAGCGCGTCGACGCCGCCGTCGTCGAAGTGGGCCTCGGCGGCCGGCTCGATTCGACGAACGTCCTCGACGCGCCGGTCGGCGTCATCTCCACGGTCGAGCTCGAGCACACCGAGGTCCTCGGCCCGACCCTCACCGATATCGCCCGGGAGAAGGCCGGAATCCTGCACGCCGGGATGTCGGCGATCGTCGGGGAGACGAAGGCCGAGCCGCTCGCGGAGATCGGCCGGATCCTCGACCCGCTCGGCGTGCCGGTCTGGCGGCTCGGCGCCCAGCTTGCGGTCGGACCGCGTTCCCTCGACGAAGAGGGGCAGACGTTCGGGGTCGCGACCCCGCACCGGACGTATCCGAGCCTCCGGCTGCCCCTCCACGGAAGCGTCCAGGCGACGAACACCGTCCTCGCCGTCGCCGCGGTGGAGCGGTTCCAGGAGGCGGTCGACCGCACCCTCACGGAGCGCCACGTCCAGAAGGGGCTCGACGCCGTTCGGTGGCGGGGACGGCTCGAGCGATTCGGGACCCGCCCCGAAGGGTGGCTCGACGTCGCCCACACCCCGGAGAGCGCCCGGGCCCTCGCCCAGTCGCTCGCGGAGATCTCCCCGCTCGCCGACCCCGCCGGCAACGTGGTCGTGTTCGGCTGCCTCGCCGAAAAGCGGGTCGACGAGATCCTCGAATCGCTCTCCCCGCTCGCGACGACCGTCGTCGTCGTCCGCGTCCGTTCGGCCCGGGCGCTCGCCGCGGAGGCGATGCGCCGCAGCGCCGTCGGGCGGTTCCCGCGAATCGTCGTCGCCCCGGACGTCGGTACGGCGTGGAAGCTCGCCCGGGCCGCGGCCGACCCCGAGGGGTTCGTTCTCGTGACCGGGAGCGACTACCTGGTCGGCGAGCTGATCGCCCACGTCGAAGGCCGGCCCGCCGACGAGCCCGACCTCTCCGACCCGGGGCTCGGCGCGGCCCCCGGGGAGGCCGGCCCGTGACGACGGACCCCCCGTTCGACTGGGAGGCGTTCCTCGACCGTCTCGGGGCGTTCTACCACATCGGCGACTGGCGGGTCCCGTACCTGCGCGACCACGCCGAGGACCCGTTCCAGGTGCTGATCGGAACCATCCTCTCCCAGCGGACCCGGGACGAGAACACCGACACCGCCTCGGCCCGGTTGTTCGCGAAGTACCCCGACGCCCGGACCCTCGCGCGCGCGACGGCCCGGCAGATCGAGCCGCTGATCCGGGAGACCGGGTTCTACCACACCAAGGCCCGGGCGATCCGCGCCTGCGCCCAGGAGATCCTCGACCGGTTCGGGGGCGTCGTCCCCCGCACCCTCGAGGAGCTCACGACCCTCCCGAGCGTGGGGCCGAAGACGGCGAACTGCGTCCTCGTGTTCGGGTACGGGATCCCCGGCATGCCGGTCGACACCCACGTCCACCGGATCTCCAACCGGCTCGGGGTGGTCCGGACCGACACGCCCGAGGAGACCGAGGCGGCGCTCCGCGCCTCCGTCCCCGAGCGGTACTGGATCCCGGTCAACCCGCTCCTCGTGCAGCACGGCCAGAACCTTTGCCGACCGATCCACCCCAAGTGCCCGGAATGCCCCGTGCGATCGCTCTGCGCCACGGGACGGGCGCTCGCGAAGGGACGCGCGCCGCCCCGACCGGCCGACGGTCCCGGCCGGGCGCCCGGGAATCGGCCGATGGCCCGAGCCGGGCGACGGGCCGGTCCGGGCCGACGGCTCGCTTCGGGGACGCCGGTCAGGTCCCGAGCGGCAGCGGCTTCCCGTCGACCTCGAGGGTCGCGCCGGCGCTGATCAGCCAGCCGAAGAACGGCGACTTGTTGGGGCCGCCGTAGAAGCTGCTCTGGCCGACCGAGACCATCACGGCGCCGAGCTCGCGGTCCTCCATCTGGGGGGTGTCGTGCAGGGCCGAGTTCAGTCCGATCCCGAGCTGGCCGGGGCGGTCCCGACCTTTCCCGCCCGTCTTGAAATCGGCGTCGAACCGGTCGCCGCCGTGCTCGAACGTCGCTTCCGTGAGCTTCCCCTTCTCGAAATGGAACGTCCCGCCCGAGGCGACCCCGTCCTCGTAGTAGTTCGTCCGGTTCCCGACGAGCGTCCCATCGGCCACGCCCATGTCGAGCGGGACTCGCAGGCTTCCCGCCGGGAGGTAGAACAACGAGCTGAACGGCTTCTTCCGCTCCGCCGGGTCCGACCGGCCGTACTCCGACTTGGCGGGTTTGCGGAGGAGTCCGAGGGTGAGGTCGGACCCCCGGTCGTCCCGGATCCGGAGCTTCTTCCCCTGGGTGAGCGCCTTGGCGATCGGCGCGCCCCGGCGGGCGATCGCACGAGGGTCCTCGAGGGTCGATTTGACCAGCTGGTCGACCCAAACCTGCTCGTCGACGTCGTACGCCTTCGCCAGGGTCGGGTAGGGCCGGCCGAGTTCGAGCCGGGCGCCCCGCACGCCGGCTTTCCTCGCGGCCTCGTACCATCCGTTGTTGAACGCGAACAGCCGATCCCGACGTGCGGCCGGGAGGGCACGGAGGCGGACCCGGTCGCCCGGGCCCCACATGTGAATGTACACGTCGGTCTTCCCGAGCGCGGCCCACTCGTGGGCGGCCGCCTTCCCGAGGACCCGCTCCTCCCCGGCGTCGACGGAATCCCAGAACGCTGCCTCGTCCTCGTACGGAACGAGCGGGCTCGCGCCCATCCGCCGGGCTTCGCGGGCGAACGCCACCGCCCACGGCAGCGTGTGGGTCCACGCTTCGATGACGACCTGCTCCCCGGCTTTCAGCTGGAGGTTGTTCTTCAGGACGGACTTCGCGACGCGCGCCCGGTCGTCGGGAGTGAGAGAATCGCTTGGCATGTCGACCCCATCGGGGTACCCCCATATGTACCCCGAACCGCGCCGGGGACAACGGGAAGCGCGGCGGGCGTTCCGGGAGAACTCTCATGGGGCCGGGCCCCTCCCCCAGAATGACGATGGTGACGGATTCGTCGGTCGTCCCCGGGATCGGGCGGATCGGCGATCCCGGCGAGGTCGAGCCCGCCGAATTCGGCCACCTCTCGGAGTTCTTTGACCCGTTCCTGGTCCCGTTCGCGATCGATACGCTGAGGGTCGGCGGCGAGGTCTGGGTCTCCCGGTCCGAGGTCGGGATCGACGGCCTGTTCCTCTACGTGGCGTCGGAGCGGTTCGGGTCGATCTTCACCCTCTCCCCGGCCATCGCGGAGGCGTTCTCGACGTTCCATCCCGGCGCTTCGATCTTCTCCGATTTTCCGTTCGGCCCCTCGAGCGAGGTGTTCGGGATGTACCGGGCGTCGCTCGACGATTCTCCGGACCCCCATCGGTACTCCCACCGGGTCCGGGCGGCCGAGGAGTCCGACCGGGACGACGTCCTCGGGCTGATGCGAAACGTCCACGGCGTCGTGGATGAACGGTGGTTCGCTTCGTTGCTCCGCGAAGGAGAGACGTGCTTCGTGGTCGATGGCGCCTCCGAGCTCGCCGGGACGGGGTGGGTCTCGGTCGCGGGCCGGTCCGCCCGGCTCCACTCGCTCACGGTGCGACCGCGCTACCGGCGGACCGGCGTCGGCACCGACCTCTGGCAGGCGCGCGTCGCCTGGGCGCGGAACGCCGGGGCCCGGGACGTCCTGACGGAGATCTCCGACCACAACCTCCCCTCCCGGGCGATCGCCGAGGCCGGGGGGATGCGGAGGGTCGGGGAGATCTACCGGTCGGTCCGGGCCTGAGCCCGATCGCCTACGTCCGGGGGGCTCCGCACTTCGGGCAGACCGTCGCCGTCGAATCGATCAGGGTGCCGCAGTACCGGCACGGAACCTTGACCGTCTCCCGCACGACGATCTGCTGGACCGCCGGCTGACCGCCGGTGTTCATGTTGAGCGGCGGGGGGGCCATTCCCGGAGGGAGGGGAGGAGGCGGGGCGTATCCGACCGCCCCCGGGCGGGAGTGCGTCTGGAGCGCCGGGGACCGACGGGACCGGACGAGGAGGTAGATCCCGACCACGAGGATGAGCACGACGACGATGACGACGACCGCGACGATCGCCGCGGACGTCCCGTTCGACGAGCTCCCCGTCGACGGGGGCGGGGCGACCCCGGCAGTGAGCGCGTAGGAGGTGGACGTGACCCCGAGGGCGTCGGTGAAGGTGAACCCGTCCCCCGAGCCGTCGGAATCCGATTCCGTGTAGAGGTACCCCACGATGAACCCGGTCGTCGGGTCGTAGTACTCCTTCCAGGTGTAGGTGGCCGTGAAGACCCCGTAGTCGTCGTTCCGCTGGAACGACCCGTTCCCCTCGGCGAGGATCGTCTTGACCCACTTGCCGCCCTGGGTCCAGAGCGGGTAGCTCGTGTTCGTGGAGACGACGCTGAGCGCATTGTCTTCGGAGGAGAACGTCGAGCCCCGGGGGAGCGCGGTGTTCTCGAGGAACCAGACCCCGCTCCCGTTCAGGCCGGTCTGGTTGTCGGTCCCGTAGACGTAGTCGTACGTCGTGGGGGAGAACCAGAACCACCCGGCGCCGGCGCTCCCGGACGTGCTCATGTCCCCACTGTTGCGGTACGAGAAGTTGGTCGAGTACGTCGCGTTGTCCGTGCCGTTCGGCAGCACCGAGTGGACGGCGATCGTACCGTTGTAGAACGTGCTTTCCGAGTACCCGGTGTAGTTGCCCGTCCCGTTCGTCAGCTCGACGTTCTCGGAGTATCGGAACGAGTCCCCGGTCTTCGGGACGTAGGTCGTGCCCGTCGCTCCCGCCCCCGCGGTCGAGAGCGCGAGGACGACGATGGCGAGGCCCAGCAGCACCGCCTGCCGCATCATCCGGACATCCCTCCCGCTCCGCCCGCGAATCCGCCCGGCCCCACGTGGGCGTGACCGGGGTGGTAGCCACCGAACCCGCTAAAGGTCGAGAAATACGCCCCGTAGAAGACGAACATCGGGACCCCGTAGAAGCCGAACCCGCCGCGGTACTGCGTCGGCATCACCGGCCGGGCCGCCGCCGTCGTGTCGAGCTTCGCGAGCGTCTCGTTCCGGATCCCGTGGATCATCCGGACCGCGAGCGTGATCAGCTCGGGCTGCCCGAGCGGCATCGCCCGCCGCCCGATGACGTCGTACGCCTGCTCGAGCAGGTGGAGGGTCTCGTTGGCTTCCAGGACGGGGATCGACGCGAGGACCGCCGAGGCGACCAGGGGGAACTGGAGGTACGTCGCCATTCCCTTCGAGATGATCGCGAGCTTGGTGTTGATCCCCTGAATCGGCAACTCCGAGACCGCGAGGTACGCCGAGGCGAGCTCGACGTCGTCGGAGTCGGAAAATCCCCACGACCCGAACGTCTGCCGGAGGGCGAGGAACTTCTGGGAGAGCGGCTCGAACGGCTGGTTGACGATCCCCATCACCGCCGCCGCCTCGAACGTCTTCGTGAGCCGCAGGAAGTTCGCGAAGCTCTCGGTCGCGAACGTCGCATCCTCCCGCTGGCCGTAGAGGAGCGTGGCCGAGACTCCGAGGGACGACTCCCTCGGGACCCCGGCCTTGCGGACGTCCTTGTCGAGGGACTCGATGAGGGAGAGGCTCTCCGGGACCGGGTGGTTCACCGAGGTGAGGATCTCCGCCGCAAGAAGTCGATTCTCCTCGTTCGACGAGAGTTTGCCGAGCCGGGTGTACGCCTCGAGGAACTTGGGGACGGCCACGGTCGGTTCGGCCGGCTCGCTGCCGAGCCCGATCGCGATCGACCAGAGCTGCGAACGGTCGACCGACTGGAGCGGGGCGGCGATCCCGGCGAAGAACCCCGCGCTGCGGTCGGCCAGCGTCACGAGGTCCTTGTCGAGCTGCTGAGACTGGGTCCAGTAGGCGGCGAAATCGAGGTCGGAGACCCGGTAGAGCCGGACCCCGAGCTCGCGGAGCTGGGTCCTGCCGAGCGCGGAGAGGAAGACGTACCCGCCCGCGTACGGCGCCATCGTGTCGAGGGCCGACTTCTTCGCGATCAGGTCGTTGAGCTGCTGCTGCTTCGCGGAGATGTCGGCGTCGGCCGCGGCGAGGGCGGCCCGGTCCTGGGCGGCCTTCTCGAGCGCCGCGGCCTTCTTGTTCTTCCCCTCGAACAGGAACAGGACCGACGAGTTCTCCCGGTCCTCCACGTCCAACCGGTCGGCGATCTTCCACCGCTCGGCGCTCTCGGCCTGGATCGCCGCTTGCGGTTGCTGGAGCGAGGCGACCTGCCTCTGGAGGTCGGCGTACTGCTGGGCGGTGAACGTCTGGACGAGGCCGAGCCGCGTGAGGAGGTCGACGTCGGGGGCGGGGAGCGGCTTCGTGACGTTCTTGTTCGTGATTCCGATCAGGAACGCGTAAACGTCGTTACAGTTCGCCATGGGACGCGTCCACCAGCCGGAACCGGCTATACAAAGACTCCTCCCCGAGGGCGTTCCGGATGGAAAGTTCGAGGTGTCCCCTCTCGTCGACCAGCCGAACGAACCGGTCTTCGGCGAGCGCCCGCCGGAGCACCGCCGCGAACTGCCGCTTCCGCGTTCCGGCGGGGCCGAACCGGCGGGTCCGCTCGCTCTCGATCTGCTCGTAGGCGAACATCATCTCGTACAGGGTCCGGTAGACCTGGTCCTCGACCTTCTCTCGGACCCCCGCGCGCTCCACGAACACCTCCTCGATCCCCTCGAGGTCGACGAAGAACGCCGTCCCATCCGGGGCGAGGACCGCGTCCTTGTCGAGCCAGACGTCGTAGTAGTCGAGGCCGCCGTACTTCCCGCGGGCCGCGTCGAACTTCAGGGTGCGGGCGAACAGGGTGAGCATCGCCACCGCGCTGCGGACGAAATTCGCCTCGAACGTGAGCGCCCGCTCGTTCGTATCGACCTGGAACTGGTCGAAGATGTGACGGACGTTCGAGCCGAGCGTGTTCTTGCCATGGAAGAAGATCCGGACGTTGGACGGGACCAGGCGGAGCTCCTGGGCCATCCGGCCCGGAAACTTGCGGTACCAGTGGATCGACCGCAGTTGCTCCTCGAGCGCCTTGGGGAGAAGGGCGATTTTCACGACCGGGGCGATCCGGAACCCCGCGAGGTCGGTCCCCCGCGCTTGCTCGGAGACCCGGAGGGCCGTCGTGGCGTGTTCCAGCCCCTGCCCCCCGTACGGCGCCCCGCGGAGCCACAACTCTCCGGTGAGGAATCGGTCCCGGGGGTCCGGCGGCGTCCGCTGGAGCCGCGCGCGGACCTCCGGATCGTCCGAAAGCTCGGCGGCGTACGCCCGGTCGAGCGCGCGCCAGGAGTAGGGGTCGACGCCCGAGCCAACGCCCTTGACCGAGAGGAAGAGCGGTTGCCCGTCGAGCGTCGCGGTCGACTCCGGGACGATCGCCGAACGGTTGTCGTCCTCGATGAACTCCCGGGCCTCGATGGGTGGGTCCGGGAGGAGGGGGGCGAGCGCCTCCGGGAGGTAAATCCGGTCGAGCGCCCCGAGCTCGTTCCCGGCAAAGTGGCGATTGGGGATGGTCTCGGCCGGGTACGCCAGCAGGGTCAGCGGCATCCCGGTCAGCCGCATGGCCCCCCACCGCTCGAACCGCCCGGCCGCGTCCGTGGCGCTCGGGGGGACGAACTCGCCCGACCGAGCACGGAATCCTGGTTCGGACTCGGGTGGGGTCCGGTTCGGGTCAGAGCTTCCCGAGCGCGTTCCCGAGGACCCAGAAGTGGCGGTCCTTCGTGAGAGTCTCCGGCTCGCCATCGCCGCCAATCTCCCCGTCCTTCAGCCAGGCTTGCAAACGGGTGCTGATCTCGGCGGTCGCGGCCCCCTCGTCGGGCTGGGTATCGGCCGCCGGACGGTCGTCGACCGGAACGAACCCCCGACTGTGGAGGCTCTTCCAGACCTGCGAGGCGGTCACGGGCGCGCCCTTGCGGCCCGCCAGGAAGGCGAGGATGAACGCGTTGGCGACCTCGTCGGAATCGGGCGTCCCTTGAAACCGGATCTTCATGTGGCGGGTCCCGACGCCGGACCCTCCCGCCCTACTTCACTCCGTTCCCGTCGGGGGCGACGACCGTCGTTGCGGTCGGGAGCGAAGGGTTTTCCCCCGAGACGGCTCGGTTCCCTCGGATGGACCCGGCCGAGTACGACCTCGCGTTCTTCCATCGGGAAGGGTTCCACCGGCGGGCCTGCGAGGCGTGCGGCTCGGCGTTCTGGACCCTCGGCGACGCGACCCGGTGCCAGGAGGCCCCGTGCTCGCCGTACGCGTTCCTCGGGACCCCCGGGTTCTCCAAGCCCCAATCGCTCCGCGAGATGCGGGAGACGTACCTCGGGTTCTTCGAGCGCCGCGGCCACACGCGGGTCCGTCGGTACCCCACGGTCGCCCGGTGGCGGAACGACGTGTTCTTCACGCAGGCGAGCATCTACGACTTCCAGCCGTGGGTGACGAGCGGGACGCTCCCTCCGCCGGCGAACCCCCTCACGATCTCCCAGCCGTCGATCCGATTCATCGACCTCGACGAGGTCGGCCGGTCGGGCCGCCATTTCACCGAGTTCGAGATGATGGCCCACCACGCGTTCAACCGGCCCGACCACGAGGTCTACTTCAAGGACCGAACCGTGGAACTGTGCCACGAACTCCTCTCCGTCGAGCTCGGGGCCGACGCCCGGGGCATCACGTACAAGGAAGAGGAGTGGGAGGGCGGCGGGAACCTCGGACCCTCGCTGTCGGTCGGCCTCCTCGGGATGGAGCTCGCCACGCTCGTGTTCATGGAGTATATCCGGGACGGCGAGACGGTCAAGCCGATGCCCCTCACCGTCGTCGACACCGGCTACGGGCTCGAGCGGTTCGTCTGGATGTCCCAGGGGACCAAGAACGCGTACGAGTCGGTGTTCGGGGAGCCGTACCAGGAACTCCGCCAGACGTTCCCCCCGGAGGAGACCGCGATCCTCCTCGACCACGCCCGCGCGCTGAACTTCCTCCTCACCGACGGGGTGGTCCCCTCGAACTCGAAGGAGGGGTACTTCGGACGGCTCCTGATTCGGAGAATGCTCCGGATCCTCGACAAGGTCCCCGAGGCCCCCGCGATCACCGCCGTCCTGGACCGGGCCGGTCGCGAACTCGCGGTGGACTTCCCCGAGATCGGTCAGAATCGGGCCGACGTCCATCTCGTCGTCGAGGCGGAGGTCGAGCGGTACCGCGAATCGATCGGCCGCGCCCGCGAGCAGGTCCGTCGCCAGGAGGAGCGGACGGTCGCTTCCGGGGAGAAGATCACGGCCGACGACCTCGTCGCGTGGTACGACTCCCTCGGACTCCCCCCCGAGCTCGCCGTCGAGTCCCTGAAGGCCCCCCCCGCGGTCCCCGACGACTTCTACGCCCGGGTCGCGAAGCGGCACGAGGCCGGGGTCGCCCGGACCGACTACGCCGAAGCGCCCTCGACGGGACCGGAGATCCCGCCGGAAACGCCGCCGACGGACGTCCGGTACTACCTCGACCCGTACACCCTTTCGTTCGAGGGCCACGTGGTCTTTGCGTCGGGGACCACCGTCGTCCTCGACCGGACGTACTTCTACCCGACCGGCGGCGGGCAGATCACCGACACGGGCCACCTGGGGGACGCCGCCGTCGTTGAGGTGATCCGACGGGGACCGTGGGTGATCCACCGGCTCGACGGACCGACGACCCTCTCGGTCGGCGACCGGGTCCACGGCGAGATTAATCGCCACCGCCGGGTCCAGCTGATGCAGCACCACACGGCGACCCATCTGCTGAACGGGGCGCTCCGCCACGTCCTCGGACCGCACGTCTGGCAGGCGGGGGCGTACAAGGGGACCGAGTCGGCTCGCATCGACATCACCCACTTCCGGTCGCTCACCCCCGAGGAGGTCCGGGAGGTCGAGCGGCTCGCGAACCAGCTCGTCCGCGAGGACCGGCCGGTGAAGAGCTATTTCGAGCTCCGCACCGAGGCGGAGAAGCGGTTCGGGTTCACCCTCTACCAGGGCGGCGCGGTCCCGGGACGGGAGCTCCGCGTCATCGAGATCCCCGATTTCGACGTCGAGGCGTGCGGCGGGACCCACTGCACGCACACGAGCGAGGTCGGGTACCTGACGATCCTCGCCACCGAGCGGATCCAGGACGGCGTGGTCCGCCTCACCTACGCCGCCGGCGAGCGGGCGCTCGACATCGCCGAGCACCGGGCCGACGCGCTCACCAAGGCGGCGAAGGCGCTCAACGTCGCCCCCGACCAGGTCGCGCAGGGGATCGAGCGTCTCCAGCTCGAGGTGGAGGGGTGGCGCCGCCGCAGCCAGGAGCAGGAGAAGGAGTCGATGGCGCTCCGGGCGGAGAAACTCCTCACCGACGAGGCGACGGCGACCGTCATCGGGAGTCGGAAGGTGGTCGCGGCGGTCGTCGACGTCCCGCGCCAGGAGCTCATGGAGCTCTCCCGCCTCCTGACGAAGTTGCCGGATCACGTCGCCATCCTCGGAACCGAGACCGACGGGCAGGGGGCGCTCTTCGTCGGGTCGTCGACTCCGGACGTATCCGCCATCGCGCTTCTCGAGGCGGCCCGCGCGTCGTTCCAGGGGAAGGGCGGCGGCAATCCGTCGTCGGCGACGGCGGTCGGCGAACCCGGCGAGCCGCTCCGCGCCGCCGTGGAGGCCGCGAGGGCGGCCGCCCTTCCGTCCCCCCCTCCTCCACCCCCTCCTCCACCCCCTCCTCCGCCGCCGCCCCCGCCCGAGTGAGGCTCCGATGCACCGCGTCGGCGACAACGAAACCTTTACCTTCTTGACCCCACCATTTCGTTTCGGTCGGAACGAATGAGCGAGCGTAAGCCGTCACTCGCCGCGATGCCCGGGGCGCGCTAATGGCCGACGAGGCGAAACGGACGGGCGGAGTCCCGCCCGAGGTCCTCGCCTTCCTCTCGGGGCGCGGCGGACGGTCGCTCATCGTGAAGGGCGGGGCCGGAACCGGAAAGACGACGTTCGGACTCGAGCTGCTCGAGCGGGTCGGCAAGCCCCAGCAGTCGTACTACCTCTCCACGCGGGTCGGCGACGAGGCGCTCTACCGCCAGTTCCCCTGGCTGAAGGCGACCGAGATGCGGGCCCGCATCCTCGACGCGGGGAAGCTGTTCCTCGACGCGATCAGCGCCCAGCCGAAGGGCGCCTCGGCCGAGCTCCCGGAGTCGGAGCAGAAGAAGATCCGCGCCGCGCGCGAGATGATGCGGACGTTCGACGAGGAGCGGGGCGCCCCGACCCGCGTCGACCGAACCCACCTCACCGCCCTGATGAAGCGGAACCCGATGCCCGAGGTCGAGAACGTCTACAACCGGGTCGAGAAGGCGCTCCCGGAGAAGTCGCTCCTCGTCATCGATTCCCTCGAAGGTGTGACCCACAAGTACGGACTCGAAATGGAAGAGTTCGTGATGGCGCTCCAGAAGGACCTCGTCGAGAGCTCCAACACGAACGTCGTCATGATCCTCGAGAAGCCCGAGGCGGGCGGGATCGAGTACCTCGTCGACGGCCTGATCTCGATTCAGCGCGAGGAGCTCGACGAGCGCCGCGTACGGCACATGCGGCTCGAGAAGCTCCGCGCCACGAACATCCAGCGGCCCCGCTACGCGGTGACGCTGTCGAACGGCCGGTTCGAGGCGCTCGGGTTCTCGGTCCCATCCGCGGCCGCCCAGACGTCGCCCGTCTGGCACCCGGTCGCCGACCCGGACAAGCACTACTCGACGGGGATCCCGGACTTCGACACGCTCCTCGGCGGCGGGTTCAAGCGCGGCAGCTTCAACGCCTTCGAGGTCGACGTGAACGTCGGCATCGACGACTACTACATGCTGTTCACGCCGACGTTCCTGAACTTCCTCACCCAGTCGCGCGGGATCATCGCGGTCCTCGCGGCGGGCGAGTCCCACGAGAAGCTTCGGGAGACGCTCGTCCGCCACACCGCCCCGAACATCTTCGACACCCGGGTGCGGATCGCCGACTACACGGCGAACGAGACCGAGGAGAGCTACATCGTCCCGATGGCCCGGTACGGCCGCGACGAGGCGATGCGGGCGATGGTCACCGCCGAGAAGGCGGCCCGGGGCCCCGAGCAGAAGCCGTTCCTCGAGTACACCGCCTTCGACACGCTGGAGAGCCTGATGGGCGACCAGGTGGCGATCCGGATGTACTTCCACGGCGTCCGGCGCACGAAGCTCGTCGGAAACCTCGGGATCGGCCTGCTGAAGCCGGGGCTGCTCGTGTCGAGCGAGATCCTGAACATGATGGACACGTACTTCCGGATCATCAACATCGACAATGCGCCGTGCATCTACGGGATCCGGCCGCGCACCACCATCTACGCGATCGCTCCGGACCCGGAGAAGGGCGCGCCCCACGCGAAGCTGACCCCGATCGTCTGAGCCGGAGGCCGGCCCCCTGCGGGGCCGGACCGCTCCCCCGACGTTGGGGAGAGCGCGGACTCAGCCCCGCTTCGTCGTCTCGCGGAACACCGCGGGGAACCGCTTCCGGGGTCCGTCGACGTGGGTGTCCCGGCTCACCGGCGTTCCGAACCGGACGCGGTCCCATTCGGCGAACGACATCTCGATCCGGTCCAGCTCGTCGACCGCCCGGCGCAGGGCCCCTCGCCACCGGGCCTCGGCCGGCCTCGGTTCGGCGGTTAGCCCCGTGATGCTGGCGAGCAACCGCTCCTTCCGAATCATGTCCGGAACCCACGGCACCCGGAGGCAGGCGCCGAACTCGCCGCTCGCCAACCCCGCCCAGTACGCCCCCGCGATCCGCTCGTCGCTGGTTCGACCCACGCCGCCCTGGTCGGCGACCACGGCGAACAGCCGCGGGTTCCGGAGCCGGAGGTCGCGCAGGGCCCCCTCGAACTCGGCCTGGAACAGCGAGCGCAGGTCGGTCCGCCGCCGCCTCGCGGTCCGGAGGGGGACGGCCAGCATCGGCGGGTACCACCCCTCCCGGTCCGACGTCACGTAGGTCGGCTGCGGGAACTCCCCTCGCGCCTGGGCGCGGCGCAAGTCGGCGAGGGCGACCTTGGCCGTCGAAGCGAGGTCGGCGAGGGTGACGAATTCGGAGCGGACGTACCGGGCGTCCCGCGACGAGAACTTCGTGGGCGGCGGGCCGACCGGCCGAGGCGCGGAGTGTCCCATCTCCCCCGAACGTCAGGAGACCCTACTTGAGTGCGTCGACGTATCCGGGTTTCTAGATATGTGGACCACGCCGAACGACCCGCCGGGGTTCGGAGCGGTCGCGGCGGCCGAACTGGCCCGGAGGGCCCGCGCCGTCTCCGACCCGCGGCGCGTCCAGATCCTCGGTCGGCTCGTCGGCTCGCCCGCCACCGTCGGGGAGCTCGCGGCCGTCCTGGGACTCCGGCCCTCGCAAGCGTCGCTCCAGCTCGCCGTCCTCCGAGGGGTCGGCCTGGTCCGGATCGAGCCGCGAGGTCGCCATCGGATCTACTCGGTCGATGGAGACGCGATCCAGCGGCTCCTCGGGGAGCTCGCGTCGGCTCCGGGCGACCGATCCCGGAGGTCGAAGGGCCCCACGGAACGCCCGATGCCGGGTTCGCCGCTCCAGATCGCCCGGACCTGCTACGACCACCTCGCGGGCGCGCGCGCCGTCGAGCTGGCGGCCGAGATGGAGCGGCTCCGATGGATGGTCCGGTCGGCCTCGGGATTCGTCGTCACGCGTCGGGGGGAGGTCGAGCTCCTCCGTCGGGGCGTGAGCGTCCCGCTCTGTCGGGAAGCCCGGCGGAAGTTCGCTCCCGGGTGCCTCGATTCTTCCGAGCGTCGCTGGCACATCGGAGGTTCGATCGGTCACGAGCTCCTCCGAAGCCTCGAGCAGGGCGGGTTTGTCCGCCGCGGACCTGGCCGCGAGGTCCGACTCCGGCGTCCGATCCTCGACTGGCTTGCATCCGCGTCGACGTCGTAGCCGGACCCGCTCGCCGTCGGACGATTCCGTCGGTCGAGGCGGTGCCAGGGAGCGTTCCGAGTACGATCGCTGGAGGAACCTTCTTGGTCACGGGCCGTCCTCGGCGGACCGACCGAATGGAAGCCGACGAGACCCCGATTCGTTCCGACCGACTCGAGGCGCCCTGGGTGTTCCGGGGGCAGGACATGAGCCGGATCCTCGCCCTGAGCGATGGAATTTTCGCGTTTGCCATGACCCTCCTCGTCCTGGGACTCGTGCTGCCGACCGGCGACACCGGAACCAAGCTCCAAACCTACATTGTCGACGGGAACCTCGATGGCCCGCTGTTCGCCTACGTGTTCACGTTCTTCGTGATCGCGATGTGGTGGCAGGGCCATCACCTGATCTTCACCTACATCCGGAGGTTCGACCGGCCGCTCGTCCGGCTGAATTCGATTTTCCTCATTTTCATGGCCATCCTTCCCTTCGCGACGATCGTTCTGAATTCGGCCAATGGGACTCCCGTCGGGGACGTGTTCTTCGCGGGGATCCAGATCGCGGCCGGTACGTCGCTCGGGGGTCTCTGGTGGTACGCGTCGGGGCCGGGCGCGCTCGTCGGGCCGAACTTCCCTCCCGCGTGGCGAACCTACCTGAACCGGCACATGGTGGCCACGCCGGTGGTCTTCGCCGTCTCGATCCCGGTCGCCCTGGTGAGCCCAGGGTACGCCGAGTTCGTCTGGCTCGGGGTGTTCGTCATTTCCGCCTTCTACCGAAAGCGCGCCAGCAGCTGAGGTCGGATCGAACCTCCGCCATCGGCGACGCTCGACTAGGCGAACCCGGGACGAACGAGGAGAATCGCGGTCAGAACCGCCCCCGGAACGAGGGTCATGGCGAGGTCGTCGTCCACGGTCCCCCACGTCGGCCACTCGACGAGGACGGCGAGGACGGCCGCCAGAATCGCGAACTCCACGACCGGGAGTCCTCGCCATCCGCCGAAGATCATGAACGCGGCCGCGGCGACCACGGCGTAGATCCCGATCCCCGGTGCGAGCGACCCGACCGGGGTCGCCGCTCTCAGTCGGAGCTCGCCCAGGAGTGGGTCGACCAACGCGGTCCCCACGATCACCGCCGCGGCGACGGGCCGGGGAAACAACAGGAGGGCGGCGGTGAGGGCGATCCCATACCAGGCGTAGCTCGCGATCCGGTCCTTCTCGTACGGCCGGATCGTCGGCATCTCCCAGCCGCGGACGTGGCGAAGGAACTCGAGGACGAGGATCATCTCGAGGGCGGCGAGGAGCACGACCTCCGTCGGTACTACGACGAAGAACCCCGACGGCAGGATCAGGTAGAGGACGGCCAGCGCGCCGAGACAGTGCAGGAGGCGGCGGTAGAGCCGGTCGCCGAGCTCGTACCCACCCCCGAACCGGGCGCCGAGCCAGGTCCGGGTGCGGCCTCCGCGATGCAACCGCACGGCCGGGAGCGGGGGACCAGGCGACAAAGCCCTTGCGCGCCGGGGTCGCCCGCGCGCGTCACGCTTTTCTCCCGCGTCCCCTCGTCGGGCGCATGAAGGTCGCCGTGCTCGTCGGGAGCAAATCGGACCTCGAACTGGCCGAGAAGGTCCGCGCCCGGTTGACCGACCTCGGGGTCCCCTGCGACGTCCACGTCGCCTCGGCCCACCGGACCCCCGAGAAGGTCGACCGGATCGTCGCCGACCCGGAGGTCGACGTCTTCGTCGCGATGGCCGGCCTTTCCGCGGCGCTGCCCGGGGCCGTCGCCGCCCGGACGTTGAAGCCGGTGGTCGGGGTTCCGATCCATCGGGGACTCGGCCTCGACAGCCTCCTCTCCGTCGTCCAGATGCCGCCCGGCGTCCCCGTGGCCGCGGTCGGGCTCGATGCCACGGAGAACGCCGCCCTCCTCGCGGCCCAGATCCTCGCCCTGAAGTACCCCGAGATCACCGCCGCGCTCGAGCGGTACCGGGCGAAGTGGCGCGAGGAGCCGACCCCCTCGCCGAAGGCCATCCTGTGAAGGACCCGGCGAAGTTCGTCGACGAGGCGCTCGCCGCGATCCGCGCGGCGGTGCCCGGCAAGGCGATCGTCGCGGCCAGCGGCGGGATCGACAGCACCGCCGCGGCGGTCCTCACCCACCGGGCCCTCGGGGACCGGGCGCGGTCCCTCTTCGTCGACACGGGGCTCCTGCGCGCGAACGAGATCGCGCTCGTCCAGGGGTTCTTCGCGGCCAGCCAACTTCCCGTGACCGTCGTTCCGGCGGCCGACCGGTTCCTTTCGACCCTCGACGGGGTCTCCGACCCCGAGGAGAAACGCCGCCGGATCGGGACCGCGTTCATCCGACTGTTCGAGGAGGAGGCCGACAAGTTCGGCGCCGACCGGCTCGTCCAGGGGACGATCGCCCCCGACTGGATCGAGAGCGGCGGGTCGCTCCGGGACACGATCAAGACCCACCACAACGTCGGCGGGGTCCCGAAGGACTCCCGCCTCACGCTCGTCGAGCCGCTCCGCGACCTGTACAAGGACGAAGTTCGGATGCTCTCGGCCCACCTCGGGATCCCCCACCCCGAGCGTCAGCCGTTCCCCGGGCCGGGCCTCGCCGTCCGGGTCGCCGGCCCGATCTCGCGCGCCCGGGTCGAGACGGCCCGCGTCGCCAACGCGATCGTCGAGGAGGAGGTCGAGGCGGCGATCGCCGCGGGGAAGCTCGCCCGCCCCTGGCAGTACTTCGCCGTCCTCCTCCCGGTCCGTACGGTCGGCGTGATGGGCGACAACCGGGTCTACGGAGAGGCCGTCAGCGTCCGGATCGTCGAGAGCAACGACGCGATGACCGGGACCGCCGCCGACCCGCCGGTCGAGCTCCGACGTAGGATCGCCGAGCGGATCACCCGGACCCTCTCGGGGAGCGTCACCCGGGTCCTGTACGACATCACCGACAAGCCGCCCGCGACGATCGAGTGGGAGTGACACGCCTTCGCACTCGCGAAGAGCCTATCCCCGCCCGGGTTTGCGAGATTTCCAGCCGTCCATGGCCGCTCCCGAACCGACTCGCCGCACCGTGACCATCCCCGAAGAGGTCGCGCAGGGGATCGACCAGCGGATCCGGGACAGCGGGTTCGCCTCGGTCGACGCGTTCGTCGAGTTCGTCCTCGCCCGGCTCCTCGAGGAACCCGGGGAGATCCCGTTCAGCGAGGAGGACGAGCGGCGCCTGAAGGAACGGCTCCGCTCCCTCGGCTACATCGACTAACGCCCCCCCCGCCAACCCTATCTTGCGAAGGGGAGGTTCCCGAACGATGTTGCGGTGCCCGTTCTGCGGGGCCGAGGAGACCGACCGCCTCGACCTCGAGGGGAAGCGGTTCGTCGTGTTCGCCTGCATGTTCACCCCCCAGGTCGACCCGTCGTGGTCCGACGAGTCGATCGCGGCCGAGCTCGCGTCCGCCCATCCCGGGGGCGGGGCCCGGTACTTCCGGGGGATGTGCGACCGGTTGCACCTGTACGTCACCGCGGGAGAGGGGGGTCGTCGCCTAACGGCAACGGATGGACCTCGGGAGCACGACCCTTCCTCCGCGCCTTCAGGTGCCGGATCCGGATGAAGTAGAGCAGCCCGAGGATCACGCCGAAGGCGAGCTGCGAGGCCCCGACGTCGACCAGCGCCACCGGCACGGTCGCGGCGAAGGCGACCGTGAGGTAGATCACCCGGACCTTCTGCTGCTGGATCTCCTCCCCGCTCATCTTCCGGTCGACGAGCCGGTGGTGGTCGGTCGAGTAGAACACGATCGCGCAGAGGAGCAGGCCGACGACCGTCTGCGCTCCGCCATAGAGCTCGTTCGCGGCCGCCGTGTTGGAGAAGGTGCTGCGAACTCCGAGGATGAACGGGGTGACCGAGATCCCCAGGAGGAACATCTGGTTCATCCAGAGCAGGGTCGAGTCGTACCGCTTGATGAACCCGAACACCGAGTGGTGCATCGACCACCAGACGCTGATCACGACGAACGCGAGGACGTACGCGGCGAACTCGTTCCATTCTTGCCTCAGGAGGTTCCAGAGCGTGCCGGAGTAGGCGGGGGAGTTGAGGGTGGAGTGGGTGGCGCAGAACGCGAGCCCCGCCGTACAGACGGCCGACGGGACGACGAGGCTGAGGACGAGGAGAGTCATCGCGAACGCGAAGATCCCGTCGGTGAGGGAGATGATCCGGCCCGTGTCCGAGAGGGCCTCCTCCCGGGCGGTCTTCGCCTTCGGAGAGTCCGGGCTCATCCGGGACCGCCGACGGGGGCCCCGTTCATCAACTTGCGGGGGGTGACGGGCCCCCGCCGGCCCCGGGGAGCGGGACCGCGCCGGGAGGGGGGCCGGCCTTGGCGAACTTCCGGTACTCGAGGTACACTCCCAGGGTCCGCCCGACGAGGAGTCCGGTCGAGAACGCGAAGAGGACGTCGACGAGGACGACGATCACGAGCGGCGTTCCCGTCAGCGGCGCCGGGCTCGGGAGGGTCGTGAAATCGAACGGGTTCACGTTCAGCACGAAGAGGTCCAACGCGAGCCGGACGACGAAGAGGGTGAGGTAGATCGCCGGGATGAGGGCGCCGAGCCGGTACATCCACATCCCGTCCTTCCACTCGACGACGACCCGCTTCTGGACGAGGACGGTCGCCCCGATGCTCGCCGCGACCACGACGGCGATGTCGACCACGTAGGTCCAGACGGGGAGCTCGTTGAACGACGAGGCGATGGTGAGCCCGAACAACGCGACGTAGAACGCCGCGATCGCGAACATCCGGCCGGGACGGACCTGGGTCCCCCGGACCATCAGGACCACGCGGCGACCGATGATCACCGCGATGAGAATGAGGAGGACGATCGGGCCGGCGTCGGAGCTGTTGAGCGAAACGGCCATCGTCATCGCCGGTGCCCAGGGACCTCACTTCGGGTCGGCGGCCGGGTTCGCGACGACCGCGTCGAGCTCGACCTCGACGAGGAGCCGACCGTCGATGAGCCGGGGGACCCCGACCATCGTCGAGGCGGGCGGGGACTGGCCGAAGACCTCGCGGTGGGCCCGACCGACGTCCTCCCAATCGTCGACGCGCGTCACGAACCACCGGGTCCGCACGACGTCGTCGACCTGGCCCCCGAGCGAGCCGAGCGCCCGGACCGCTTTCGAGAGAGCGAACTTCGCCTGGTCGTAGCTGCTCTCGCCGCCCACGACCTCGCCGGCGTCGTCGATCGCGGTGGTGCCCGAGACGTAGATGCACTCGCCGGCCCGCACGGCCCGGACGTAGCCGACCTGCGACTCGAACGACGTGCCGTCGCGGAACCGCTCGCGGCTCATGTGGGCACCGCGACCTGGGCGACCTTGGCGAGCGCCGCGTCGGTCGAGACGAGGTGGCGCGGGAGGCCGAGCTCCTCGGCCGAGGCCCCGAGCGCGAGCCCGACGAGCTGGGGGAGGTGGAACACCGGCATGTTCAGTTCGTGGCCGGCCTCGTGCTCGGCCTTGTTCTGGAAGCTGTCCAACGAGATATGGCAGAGCGGGCACGGCGTCGCCATCGCGTCGGCGCCGTGCGCCTTCGCGTCGTCGATCTGGCGGGCCGCGATCCGGTTCGCCGTCGGCTCCTTCACGAAGAGGATCGGGAACCCGCAGCACATCACGCGGCCGCGGTACATCACCGGAGTCGCGCCGATCGCGGAGATCAGGTCCTCGAACGAGTGCGGCTCCTCGGCGCTCTCCGAGTGCATCTCCGCCTGGGGACGGAGGAGGTGGCAGCCGTAGAACGCCCCGACCTTGAGGCCGGTGAGCGGTCGGACGACCCGCTTCTTCAGGGCGTCGGCGCCGACCTGTTCGGTGAGGATGGAGAGGAGGTGCGTGACCTTCGTCTTCCCGGCGTAATGGATCCCGAGGGGAGCGAGGACCGAGTCGACCTTCGCCTTCACCGGCGCCTCCTCGAGCCGGCGGTTGGCGAGGGAGAGCATCCCCTGGCACGTCGAGCAGACCGTCATCAGGTCGAGGCCGGCCCCTTCGGCAATCGCAAGGTTCCGCGCGTTGAGCGCGACGTTCAGGACCGAGTTCGCCTCGTCGATGAACCCGGAGCCGCAGCACGAGAACTTCGGGAAGTCGACGAGCTCGATGCCGAGATGGCGGCACACCCACCGGGTCGCCATGTCGAGCTCCCGGCCCGACTCCTGGGCGACGCAGCCGGGGTAGTACGCGAACTTCATCGATCCTCCGATTCCGTGTCGAGGGCCCGGTAGATCGCCTTCACTTCTTCGACCCCTTCGATGGGGTGGGGTTTCTTGATCAGTTCCGGCTTCTTCCGGGCGATCTTCATCCCCTGCGGGACCTGCTTCAGCATCTCCATCGTCCCGTACGTCTGCCGGACCAGCTTGAACTCGTTCAGGACCCCGGCCTCGCCGATGTTCTCCTTGAACGCGACCGCGTGGCGGCTCCCGGCCTCCGAGGTCCCGGCGGCCGCGATGGCGAGTTCCTTCAGGTCGCGGATCCGCTCGGACGGCTGGACGTCCTTCGGGCACGCTTCGGTGCAGAGATGGCAGCGCAGGCACAGCCAGAGGCCGTCGGGCTGGATCCGGACGAGCCGGTTCTTCGTGTCCTTGTCGCGCGGGTCGACGACGAACCGGTAGAGCTTCGCGAGCGCCATCGGCCCGGGGAACGCCGGGTCCGCCTCGACGGCTGGGCACGCGGAGTAGCACGCCGCGCAGGCGATGCACCGGGGGGTCTCCTTGAATCGCTCGACCTCCGCGGGGGTCATCGGGTTCTCCTTCCCGACCGGCATCGGCTGGGTCGGGTCGAGTTTGAGGTGCGGCTCGATCTTCCGGTAGTTGTTCCAGAACGGCTGCTGGTCGACGACGAGGTCGCGGACTACCGGCTGGTTCCGCATCGGCTCGACGACGATCTTGCCGTGTTTCGCGAACTCCGCCCCGACCTGCGTCTGGCAGGCGAGCCGGCTCTTCGAGTTGATCACCATCGCGCACGAGCCGCAGATCGCGCTGCGGCACGAGTACCGGAGGGTGAGCGACGGGTCGGTGTTGGTCCGAATCTTGAGCAGCGCCGTGAGGACCGGAGTGTGCGGGGCGAGGTCGAGGGTGACCCGGTCGTACCGGGGCGCCTTGTCCTTCGCCGGGTCGAAGCGGTACACCTCGAATGGGATCGGGACCGTCGTCGCCGCCATCAGTACACGCGCTCCTTCGGCTCCCACCGCGTGTAGGCGACCGGCGCGTAAGAGAGGACGGGGCCGTCCCGTCCCTTGCTGGCGAGCGTATGCCGCATCCAGGTCGCGTCGTCCCGCTTCGGGAAATCGAGCCGCGAGTGGGCCCCGCGACTCTCGGTCCGGGCGATCGCGCCGGCGACGATCGTCTCGGCGAGATCGAGCATGTTCCCGGTCTCGAGCGCGTCGGTGAGGTTGAGATTGTAGGACTTCGAGGTGTCGACGATCCGGACGTGGTCGTACCGGGCCTTGAGGGCCCGGATCTCCGTCAACGCCTCGCCGAGCTCTTCGGGCCGCCGGAACACGCCGACCTTGAGGTCCATCGTCGCCTGCATCGCCATCCGAAGGTGCTGGGGCTCCTCGCCGACGGTCCGGGACGCCATCACGCCGACCCGGGTCTCCTCCGCGTCCACGTCCGATTGCTGAACCTCGGGCGCCGGGGCGGTTCCCGCGTGCTTCGCGGCCGCGATGCCGGCTTGCTTGCCGAAGACCAGGGTCTCCAAGAGCGAGTTCCCGCCGAGCCGGTTGGCCCCATGGATCGACACGCACGCCGCCTCGCCGGCGGCGAACAGTCCGGGGACGTTCGTCTCCCCCCGGAGGTTCGTGCCGATGCCGCCCATCATGTAGTGCTGCGCCGGCATGATCGGGATCGGCTCGACGACCGGGTCGACCCCCGCGAACGTCCGGCAGAAGTCGCAGATCTCCTGAAGGCGGGATTCGATCCGCTCCTTCCCGAGATGCATCAGTTCGAGATGGACGTACGAGCCGGGGAATCCTCGCCCCTCGCGGACCTCCGTGACGATCGCCCGGCTGACGACGTCCCGGCTTGCGAGGTCCTGCACATGGGGCGCGTAGCGGACCATGAACCGCTCGCCGTTCGCGTTCTTCAGGATCCCGCCCTCGCCGCGGGCCCCCTCGGTGATCAAGATCGACGACTCGAGGAGCGCCGTCGGGTGGAACTGGACGAATTCCATGTCCTTCAGCGCCGCCCCCGCCCGGTAGGCGGCGGCGATGCCGTCGCCGGTGCAGGTGTGGGCGTTCGTGGTCCGACCGTAAACCCGCCCGGCCGGTCCGGTGGCGAGGACGACGCTCTTCGCCGCGATCTCCTCGAACGTCCCGCGGCGGCGGTCGAACGCCACGATCCCCTGGCACCGGCCGTCGCGGACGACGACGGAGGTCAGGTCCCACTCCTCGTAGATCGTCGGGGAGGCGGTCCCGAGCTGCTCGTACAGCCCCTGGAGAAGCGCGAGGCCGGTCCGGTCGGCCGCGTAGATCGTGCGGGGGAACGCCGCCCCCCCGAACGGACGGCGGGCGAGGGTCCCGTCCGGCGCCCG
Source organism: Candidatus Lutacidiplasma silvani (assembly GCA_022750295.1). Classification (GTDB taxonomy): domain Archaea; phylum Thermoplasmatota; class Thermoplasmata; order Lutacidiplasmatales; family UBA184; genus Lutacidiplasma; species Lutacidiplasma silvani. Next base: position 179,488 of record JAKIVZ010000001.1, on the reverse strand, counting down.
GCTGAAGATCGTCCCGAAGTGCTCGGCCTCGATGACCGTCGCGCCCGCTTCGGTGCAGAAGAACTCGATCGCGTCTTGGTCGCCGAGGTAGTCGGACCCTTTCACCGTGTCGTAGATGTGGGTGTCGACGGAGTCTTCCTTCCCGATCGCGGCGTTGATGCCCCCCTGCGCCGCCCCCGAGTGCGAGCGGAGCGGGTGGAGCTTCGTGACGATGGCGACGTCCTGCTTCGCCTCGAGGGCGGCGAGCGCGGCGCGCTGGCCGGCGAGCCCGGCTCCCACGACCACGACGTCATGACGACGCATCGAAGAACGACCGGCGGACCGATGCGCCCGGCCTTTTAGCGGTTCGGTCCAAAAAGTTGGCCGGGGGAGCCCGACGCTCGTCGGGCCCCCCGGCGGGGCGCTCTCCCTACTGGGGGGGAGGCGGCGGGGGAGGCGGCATCATGCCGGGCGGGGGAGGCTGCTGCCAGGTGGGGGGCGGGGTCGGCGCCGGCTTCTTCCGGACAACGAGTACGACCACGACGACGATGATGATGATGATGATCACGACTGGAAGGACGACGATCAGCAGCAGGAGCGCGAATCCGAAGCCGAGGAGCCCGGCGGCGTTGCCGCTCGAGCCTCCTCCTCCGGTACCGACGCAGTCGAGCGTCGTGCAGCCGGCGTTGTCGTAGTTGCTGCCGAGGTAGCTGTAGCTGTACGAGCCGGCGCCCTGATCGTTGACGTACTCGCCGTACGCGTTCGCGGTGAACGCGCTCGACGGCCCGACAATGCCCGCGGAGATCGTGAACGTGATGGTCCCGCCCGAGACATGGACCGGGAGCGAGCCGGACGACCCGCCGCTGCTCGAGCCGCCGTAGTAGTCCGCCGAGGTGGTGTTGTTCGAGTACTCCACCCACGCCGTCGAGTTGTCGGAGCCGCCGCCGCCGAAGTACCAGTCGTAGAAGTAGTCCCCATTCGCCGTCTGGATCGTGCCGGAGACCGAGGTCGTCACCGTCAGGTTCGGACCGCTCGAGTACGACGTCGAGAGGGCGGTGATCGCGACGTTCGAGTTCACGCTCAGGTTCGGGACCTGCGAGAACGACAGGTTGAATCCGCTCCCGCTCGCCGCCGTCAGCGGTACGAGGCACAGCACAAGGGCCACGAGTGCGGGCAGGGCCAGCGTTCCGAATCGGGTCGATCGGCGGCTCATCCCTCGGACGACGCCGGGCGGGGGTTTTCAACCTGCCGACGGTCGCGAAGGGGCTCCCCGGACGCCGCCGGAGCGAAATCGGCTGTCGCGACGGTAACCGGACTCGCGCGTGCTTATATACGGACCCTCGGTCACCCGACCGCTTTTCCGATAAGCCGACGGAGGATTTCATGCACGTAGTCACGGCCAAGGATGAAGAGCGTCTCCTGAAGGGTACCACCACCATCGGCATGGTCTGCAAGGACGGAGTCGTCCTCGCGACCGAGCGCCGCGCCACGGCCGGCACGATGATCGCGAACAAGTCGACGAACAAGCTGTTCAAGATCGACCAGAACGTGGGCATGACCGTCGCCGGCCTCGTCGGCGACGCCCAGGTCCTCGGCCGGTACCTCCGCGCGGAGGTCTCCCTCTACCGCCTCCGCCGCAGCGCCCCGCTGAGCACCGAGGGCGCGGCGACGCTCCTGGCGAACATCCTGAGCGGGAACCGGATGTTCCCCTACTACGCGTGGCTCATCCTCGGCGGAGTCGACGGGAAGGGCGGACACGTCTTCTCCGTGGACCCGGCGGGGGGCTCGATCGAGGACCGGTACGTTTCGGTCGGCTCGGGCTCGACGTTCGCGTACGGCGTCCTCGAGGAGGTCTACAGCCGCGACATGTCGGTCTCCGACGGGGTCGACCTCGCGCTCCGCGGCCTCACGGTCGCGATGAAGCGGGACTCCGCGAGCGGCGACGGCTACATCGTCCACACGATCACGTCGAAGGAGTACCGCGAGTTCTCCGAGGACGAAATCAATAAGCGGCTGAAGGCGCTCAAGATTCCCCTGCCCCCTGTGCTCCCCTGACCCGATTCGTGCCCCTCCGGGCCCAACCCCTTCCCGCGAACCCCTTCCAGATCAAGGATGAGTTTCGACTCGCTCATTGAGCAGACCCGCGAGGCCCTCCGGGAGGTCTTGCCGGAGAACATCGAGGTCACCGACATCGAGCTCGAGGGCCCGCACATCGTCCTCTACACGAAGCAACTCGACGCGTTCCTTTCCGGGGGCGACCTCCTGCGCCAGGTCGCGCAGCGGCTCCGGCGGCGCGTCCTCGTCCGGTCCGACCCCGAGACGCTCATCGACCCGAAGGAGGCCGAGGCGGCGATCCGGGAGCTGATCCCGCGCGAGGCGGAGATCCAGAACCTCTACTTCGAGCCCGAGACGGGGGAGGTGACCATCGAGGCGGCGAACCCCGGGGCCGCGATCGGCCGCCAAGGGTCGGTTCTCAACGAGCTCAAACGCCGGATCGGATGGGTCCCGACCGTCGTCCGGACCCCCCCGATCCCCTCGAAGACCGTCGAGGAGGTCCGGACCCATCTGCGGAACGTCTTCGACCAGCGGCGCAAATTCCTCAAGAACGTCGGCGTCAAGGTCGCCCGGGACCGGCTCCCGGAGAAGATCTGGGCCCGCAGCACCGCGCTCGGCGGGTACCGGGAAGTCGGCCGGAGCGCCCACCTCCTCACCACGCAGAACTCGAAGGTCCTGATCGACTGCGGGATCGACCCGGGCTCCGACCGGACCCCGTTCTTCAACGCGCCGGAACTCCTCCCCCTCGATTCGCTGGACGCCGTCGTGGTCACCCACGCCCACCTCGACCACTGCGGGCTCGTCCCCGTGCTGCTGAAGTACGGCTACAACGGCCCGATCTACTGCACCGCGCCGACGCGCGACATGATGGCGCTCATGCTCCTCGACGCGATCCGGGTCACCAACCAGGAGGCGCGGAAGGGGCTCTACGACTCGTCCCACGTCCGCGACATGGTCGCCCGGACGATCCCGCTCCGGTGGGGCGAGACGACCGACATCGCACCGGACATGCGGCTCACGATGCACAACGCGGGCCACATCCTGGGCTCGTCGATCTGCCACTTCCACCTGGGCGACGGCGACCACAACCTCGCCTATTCGGGCGACATCAAGTTCGAGCGGAGCTGGCTGTTCAACCCGGCGGCGAACCGGTTCCCTCGCCTCGAGACCCTGATCCTCGAGTCGACGTACGGCGGGTACCGGGACGTCCAGCCGAGCCGCCAGCAGGCGACCGACGAGTTCGCGAACCTCGCGTCGAAGGTCCTCGCCCGGGGCGGGAAGCTCATCGTCCCCGTGTTCGCCGTCGGACGCTCCCAGGAGGTCATGCTCGTCCTCGAGGAGCGGATGCGGGAGGGGAAGATCCCGAAGGTCCCCGTCTACCTGGACGGGATGATCTTCGAGGCGACCGCCATCCACACGGCGTACCCGGAGTACCTGAACAGCCAGCTCCGGACCCAGATCTTCCAGCAGGGGGACAACCCGTTCCTCTCCGACGTCTTCCACCGGGTCGACTCGTCCCAGATGCGGTACTCGATCCTCGACTCGAAGGACCCGTGCATCATCCTCGCGACGAGCGGGATGATGAGCGGGGGCCCGGTGATGGAGTACTTCCGCGCCTGGGCCCCGGAGGAGAAGAACGGCATCCTGTTCGTCGGCTACCAGGCCGACGGGACGTTCGGCCGTCGGCTGCAGCGCGGCCTCAACGAGGCGACGTTCCTGGACGGCGGCCGGCAGGGGTCGGTCCCGGTCCGGCTCGAGGTCGCCACGATCGAGGGGTTCAGCGGCCACTCCGACCGGGTCCAGCTGATGAACTACGTGGCGACGCTCGACCCCCGGCCGAACCGGATCATCCTCAACCACGGGGAGGAGTCGAAGGCGCTCGACCTTGCCACCGGCCTCCACAAGCGGTTCAACATCGAGACGCGCGTTCCGTTCAATCTGGAAGCGATCCGGATGCTCTGACGCTCGGTCTTGTACCAACCGTCATATAGCCCGCCCCGGGTCCTACGCTCGCCCGTATCTCCTGAGGAGTCCACGAATGCCACCAGCCCGCCGGAGGGTCCTCGTTCTTGGGCTGGACGGGGGAACGTTCGACCTCCTGGACCCCCTCATGCGGAACGGGACGCTGCCGTTCCTCCGGTCGCTGACCGAGCGCGGCCTGCGGGCCCCGCTCGCGTCCGTCTACCCGCCCAAGACGATCCCGGCCTGGTACTCGTTCGCGACCGGCCTCGACCCCGGCTCCCTCGGTATCTTCGGGTTCACCGAGCCGGACGGGGGCCCCGGTAAGAGCCGCATCGTCCAATCGTTCCGCCCCGCCGAGGCGGTCTGGGACCACCTGTCGCGGCGCGGAATCGCGGTCGGCGTGATGAATTTCCCGCTGCGGGCCGGCTATCCGATCCACGGGTTCGTGCTCCCGGGGATGCTGACCGAGAACCCCCCCACCTACCCCGCCGGGCTCCGCGCCTCCCTGGAAGAGAGCCTCGGCGAGCCGATCCTCCCCGAGCTCCCGGCGTACCGGGGGACCGACCGGGCGAGCTGGATGGAGCTCGCGACCCACGGGGTCGAGCAGCGGGGCCACTCCGCCGAGCTCCTCTGCACCCAGTACAAGCCCGAGTTCCTCTTCGTGCTCTTCCGCGAGACCGACCGGATCCAGCACCAGCACTGGACCGAGCTCGCGGGCGGCTCCGGGCCGGTCGGCGCCGACCTCGTCGCCTTCTGGAAGGCGATCGACGCGGCGTGCGAGAAGATCGACCGGGCGTTCCGGGCCGCGGGCGGCCCCGCCGTGACGCTCGTGATCTCCGACCACGGCCACGGCCCCGCGCAGGCCGATTTCTTCACCAACCGGTGGCTCGCCCAGGAGGGGTACCTCGTGTTCAAGAACGGGGGGGCCGGCGGCCGCCGCCGCACCGTCTCCCGGCTCCTCCTCGCGAGCGAGAAGTTTCCCCCGACCCGCTGGGTCGTCCACGCGATCGCCGACCGGCTGCGCGGCCGGTCGGGCCGGGAGAAGATCGCGAAGTTCCTCGCCGGGGAGGCGAGCTTCGAGTCGATGGCCGAGCGGATCGACTGGGACCGGACGACCGCCTACTCCTACCCCGTCCCGGAGGGGATCTACCTCAACCGGTACAACCGGTCGATGTCGGCCGACCTGAACGCCCGGGTCGTCGCCGAGATCCGGCAGAAGCTCGCGGCGTTCCCGGACGCCCGGGTGGAGACCTACGCCCCAGGCGAGATCTACGCGGGGCGCCTCCTCGACCAGGCCCCCGCGGTCCTCCTGAAGATCGACGACCTCGGGACCGAGCCCCGGATGGACTTCAGCTACCCGGAACCGATGCTCCGCGACCGACCCGGCTTCTTCTACGGAAGCGGGGTCCACCGGATGAACGGGATCCTGATCGCCGCCGGAGAGGGGGTCCCGCCCAGGACCGAGACGACCCCCCGGTCGCTCCTCGACATCGCCCCGACGATCCTCGAGACGATGGACGTCCCCGTCCCCCCCGCCTGGAACGGCCGGTCGTTCGCGTCGCTCCTCGCCCCGGCGGCCGCGTAGTCGGACCGGAGCGATGGCGGACTGGCGGATCGATTTCCTCGCGACCGCCGCCCCGGACGACCCGACGAGCGGCCTCAGCCGGACCGTCTGGGAGCTCGGGCGGGCGCTCGCCGAGCGGGGCCATTCCGTCCGGGTCCTGTACCCCTCGGACGGACGACCGGCCCCGCCCGGCCCGACCGGGGTCGAGGCGGTGTCGGTCCCGCTGGTCGGGGTTTCCCGAAGGCCGTTCGCCCGCGACATCGCGGTCGGGAAAGCCGCCTCGTCGCTCCTCCGACCCGACGCCGACGTCGTGGTGGGGAACGACGAGAAGGCGGGCGCCCTCGACGTCCCCAACGGGCGCGGGAGGCGCTCGGTGTTCGGGATGTTCTTCCACGACGTCGCGCTCCACACGTTCGATACGCTCCGACCCCTGCAGGCGAACGCGGGGGTCCGCCAGAGGGTCGGCAACTGGTTCGACCGACGCGCGCTCGTCCAGCTCGAGTCGACGGCGCTCAAGCGGGCCGACGTCGTGATCGTGGGCAGCGAGGCGAACCGGGCACTCCTCGCGAAGTACTACGCGGTGGCGAAGGACCGGGTCGCGCTCCTCCCCCTCGGGGTCCCGGCTCCGCTCGACGTCGGGACCCGGGAGACCGCCCGGGCCGCGCTTCACATCCCGGCCGATGTCCCGGTCGTCGCGTTCGTCGGGAAGACCCCGGATCGCCAGGGTCTCGACCTCGCGCTCGCCGCGTTCCGACGCGTCCGGGTCTTCTTCCCGGGGGCCCGGATGCTCGTCGCCGGCACCACACCGAAGCCCGAGCCCGGCGTGAACGGTCTCGGCGTCGTGGACGAGACGACCAAGGCCCAGGTCTACCGTGCCGCGGACGTCTTCGTGTTTCCGGCCCGGTACGAGGGGTTCGGCCTTGCCCCCCGCGAGGCGATGCGGTACGGCGTCGCGACCGTCGTCAGCGCCCACGTCCCGATGGACGGGGCGACGGCGCCGACCGACGTCCGGGTGGTCTCGGACGACGACGCGGGCTCGTACGCGAGCGAGCTCGCCGAGCTCCTTGCCGACCCCGCGACCCGGCGGGAGGTCGGGCGACGGGGGCAGGTGTACGCCGACACCCTCTCGTACGAGAAGATGGCCGAGCGGTTCGAGGGTCTGTTCGCCGCCCGCGTCCGGCCGAACTGACGGACGAGCGGGGCGTTTCGCCGGCTCTCCGTCGGCCTATAGTTCGCCCGGGAATTGGCCCGGTCGTGGCGAAGTCGGACCCCGCCCTCGCGTGGCTGCTCGAGCCGGACCAGCCGTCGATCCGGGCCGAGGCGTTGACCCAGCTCCTCGCCCGGCCCGAAACCGACCCCGAGGTCCGGGCGGCCCGCGCGGAGATCCCGACGACCGGCTGGGTCGCGGAGATCCTCGCGGAGCGGAATCCGGCCGGCTGGTGGGCCGACGGGAAGCGACTCTACCACCCGAAGTACCGCTCGACCCTCTGGCGGCTTCTCGTCCTCGCCGACCTCGGGATCACCCGGGACCACCCGGCGATCCGGGAGTCGTGCGAGCTGTGGTTCGAGCGGGAGCACAAGGACGACGGGGGGTTCGGGCCGGACGGGAACGGACGAAGTCACCTCTGCACCACGGGGAACGCGGTTCGGGCGCTCGTCCAGTTCGGGTACGGGGACGACCCCCGGGTCCGCCGGGCCGTCGACTGGCTGGTGAGCGCCGCCGACCGGAAGGGCGGCTGGTCGTGCTACGGGTCCGGCCGGGCGCTCGACGCCTTCGAGCCGCTGACCGCGTTCGCGGCCTATCCGCGCGCCAAGTGGACGCCGGAGATCGCCGGCACCGTCGAGCGGGGGGCCGAGTTCTTCCTCTCGCGCGAGCTCCACGTCCAGGGCGACCCGTACGAGCCGTGGTCCCGGACCCACTCCCCGGTCCACTACTACTACGACATGCTCGTCGGCCTCGACGCGCTCACCGGGCTCGGCTACGGGGCCGACCCGAGGATCGACTACGCGCTCGCCTGGCTCACCCAGCGCCGACGGCGGGACGGCCGCTGGGAGCTCGACGCCGTCCACCCGGACGTCGCCGACGGGATGGCCGAGTGGTACGCGAAGCACCCCAAGGACCGACCGACCCCCTGGCAGGTCGAGCCCCCGGGGAACCCGAGCAAGCGCGTCACGCTGACCGCGCGAAAGGTCCTCGCGAGGGTCGAGCGGGCCCGGGGCCCGGGGGTCACGGCGGCCCGCCCGGCTCCGGAAACTCCTCGAGCCGCCACTCGCGGCTCGACCGCCGCCGGGCGCCGACCCGCCCGGCGTCCGGCACCGACCACGTGACCGGTTCGGCGACCCCGGCGCCGTCGGCGATCGCGAGCCGTTCGAGGAGCCATCGCTTCGGGTCCGGGAACGGGTCGACCTCCCCTTCGAGGACGAACGGGGTCGCCGGGCGGAGGATCTCGACCGTGTCGCGGGACAGGTACCAGACCCCGACGCGGGTGCCGCGGGGCGCGGTCCGGCGGGCGACCGCCTTCTCGGCGAGCGAGCGGCGGGGCAGCACCACGGCGACCCAGTCCCCCCAGCCGCGCCGCCGCAACGCCTGCGTGACGACCGTCTTCCAGTCGGCGACCTTCAGCTCGACGAGGCCGACCTCGGAGCCGCGTCGGACGACGACGTCGAAGTAGTCGGCGCCGTCCGGGTTGACGAACACCCGGTAGCCGAGCGATTCGAGGTGGCGCCGGACCGGCTCCACCATCTCGGTCTCGCGCATCCGACATCCGAGTCTCACGCGCTCGGCCGCAGGAACCACCGGTCGAGCCGCCCGCGCGGGACGTCGACGACGATCGGGCGGCCGTGGGGACACGCGAACGCCGCTTCGCCGAGCGCGTAGAGCGCCGCGAGGATCCGCCCCATCTCGGCGGCCGAGATCGGGTCGCCGCCCCGGACCGCGGCGTGGCAGGCGATCGAGGCAGCGACGCGCTCCTCGAGGCCGTCGGGAAGTGTCGGGCGGGACCCCTCGGCGAGCTCGTCGAGGAGGCCGAGGAGCGCCTCGGGCCGGGCGCGCCGCCCCCGGTAGGAGGGGACCGCGCGCAACCGGTACGCGTCGCCCCCGAACGGCTCGACCGAGAAGCCGGCGGCGTCGACCGGGCCGGCGTGCGTCCGCAGCGCCTCGGACCGTCGCGAGGTCAGATGGATCGTGATCGGCTCGACGAGTTCCTGCCGCCCCAGGGCCCCCTCGCGCCGGAACGCCTCGTAGACGACCCGCTCGCTCGCCGCGTGCTGGTCGACCAACACCAGGCCACCCTCGCTCTCCCCCACCCAGTAGAGGTCGAACAGCGCCCCCACGAGTCGGAGTTCCGGATGCCGGGTCGTCCCGACGACGTTCGGGGCGGGTTCCGGGTCCCCGAGCGTCCGCTGGCGGGACGCCGGGAGGGCGGCGAGCGGAACGTCCCGGTCGACGGCCAGGCCGTCCTCGGCGTCCGACGACTCGGGCGCGGGGGTCCACGGTCGAGGCGGGGGCGAATCCCGGTCGACGACGTGAGAACCGGCGCGGATCGCTTGGCGAACCACGACTCGAAGCCGCTCGGCGAGGTCGCGCTCGCGCGCGATCCGGACCTCGCGCTTCGTCGGGTGGACGTTCACGTCGACCCGGGCCGGGTCGACGGTGAGCTCGAGGACGGCCACGGGAAAGCGCGTCGCCGGGAGGTAGTCCCGGTACGCCAGGCGTACGGCCTGGGCGAGCGGGCGCGACTCGACCGTCCGGCCGTTGACGGAGAGGACGATGCCGTGCGACGTCCCCCGGTGCAGCGACGGGCGGCCGACGACCCCGGCGATCGCGACGCCATCGGAGGGTCCGTCGGCGAGCTCCGTCCCGTGGTCGAGGAGTTCGTCCCCGAGGACGCGGGCCGCGGCGTCCCTCCGGTTCGCCGACCGGGGGTACCGCCGCACCTCGCGGCCGTCGGAGCTCAGCGCCAGGAGGAGGTCGGACCGCGCAAGGTAGAGCCGGTCGATCGCGTCGCCGACCGCGAGTTGCTCGGCGGCCGCCCCGCGGAGGAACTTGCGCCGCGCCGGGACGTTGAAGAAGAGATCGCGGACCGTGACGGTCGTCCCGGCCGCGCGACCGGAGGGCCGGACGGGCTGGACGACCCCTCCGTCGACGCGGAGCTCGCCCCCCGCGTCCTCGGATCCCGTCCGGGATACGATCGTGAGGTGGGAGACCGCGCCGATCGCCGCGAGCGCTTCGCCCCGGAATCCGAGGGTCGCGATCGCCTCGAGCCCCTCGGCCCGGGAGAGCTTGCTCGTCGCGTACCGCTCGACGGCGAGCGGCAGCTCCTCGGTCGGGATCCCCGACCCGTCGTCCCGGACCTCGATCGATTCGAGGCCGCCTCCCCGGAGTTCGACGGCGATCTCGGTCGCGCCGGCGTCGATCGCATTCTCGACGAGCTCCTTCACGACCGAGGCGGGTCGCTCGACGACCTCGCCCGCGGCGATCCGGTGGACGACCTCGGGGGTCAGTCGCCGGATCGGGACCCGGGCGCCCCCCGCGCTCACGCGGGACCTCGGTCCGCCGGCGGGAGTCGCCGCCGACGCTCGTGGATCCAGGCGAGCGCCTCGACGGGCGTCATCCGGTCCGGGTCGAGGGCCCGCAGTTCGTTGACGATCGGATCCGACGGGGGTGCGGCCGTCTCGGTCGGGAGCAGCATGGCCTGCGTGTACCGGGTCGGCGCGATCCGGCGCGCCGGGCCGCCGAGCTCCACGCCTTCGGATTCGAGCTTCTTCAGCAACCGCTCCGCCTCGGCGACGAGTTCGGGCGGAAGCCCCGCGAGCTTCGCGACGTGGATCCCGTAGCTGCGGTCGGTGCTCCCCGGCACGAGCCGGTGGAGGAACACGATGCCGTCGGGTCCGTCCCGGACGGCGAGGTGGGCGTTCGTGGCCGAGGGGAGCCGCTCGACGAGTTCGGTCAGCTGGTGGTAGTGGGTGGCGAGCAGCGTGCGGCACCGGATCCGGTCGTGGAGGTACCGCAGCGTCGCCCACGCGATCGAGAGCCCGTCGAACGTGCTCGTTCCCCGCCCGACCTCGTCGAGGAGGACGAGCGATCGGGCGTCGGCGCTCGCAAGGATCTCCGCGACCTCGCTCATCTCGACCATGAAGCTCGACTTCCCCCGGCCGATCTCGTCGGTGAACCCCATCCGGGTGGCGAGACCGGTCACCAGACCGACCCGGGCGAACTTCGCCGGCACGAACGCGCCGGCCTGCGCGAGGACGACGAGGAGGCCGACCTGCCGCATGTACGTCGACTTGCCCGACATGTTCGGGCCGGTGAGCACGAGGAGGCGAGACCGCTCGGCGTCGAGGTCGGTGTCGTTCGGCACGAACCGACCGGCCAGCGTTCGGTCGAGGACCGGGTGGCGCCCCTCGCGGATCACCAGCTCCGTCCCCTCGTCCACGACGGGCCGGACGTGGCCCCGGCCCTGGGCGACCGACGCGAACGCCATCAGGGCGTCGAGCTCGCCAACGGCCCGGGCCAGCCGGTGGATGGCCGGGACGTGCGTCTCGACGGCCGTGAGAAACTCCTCCCAGGCCGCCCGCTCGGCGTCGACCGCCTCGGTCCGGGCGGCCAAGATCTTCGTCTCGAGCTCCTGGAGACGGTCCGACGTGAACCGCTCGCCCCCGGCGAGCGTCTGCTTCCGGCGGAAATGGGGGAGGACCTTCGCGAGGTTCGGCTTGGAGACGTCGAAGTAGTAGCCGAACACCTGGTTGTACCCGACCTTCAGGCTCCGGATCCCGCTCGCGTCCTGCTCGGCCCGCTCGAGCGCGGCGAGCTCCGCGAGCCCATCGGCCTCGGCGATCCGGGCCCGGTCGACGGCCGCGGCGAACCCCGCACGGAACAACGGCCCGTCGCTCTCGGCCGTCGCGGGCAACGCCTCGGGAACGGCCCGGGCGAGGAGGTCGGTGAGGGCGGCGGGGGGTTCGAGCGCGGGCAGAAGCCGTTCGAGAAGCCGCGGCCGGTCGGGCTCGGCGAGGCACCGGGAGCGGAGTTGGGCGACCTTTCCGAGGCCGTCCTGGAGCGCCCCGAGTTCGGGGGGACGGAGCCGGCGGCCCACGAGCCGAGAGGCGATCCGGGCGAGATCCCCCACGCCGCGAAGCTCCCGCTGCCACCGCTCCAGGGCCGCGCCCCGTTCGATCAGCCAGGCCACGACGTCCTGGCGGGCGGCGATCGCCGGGACGTCCGCGAGCGGCTGCTTGAGCCAGAAGGCGAGGGTCCGTCGACCGCTCGCCGTGGCGGTCTCGTCCCACGCGGACAGGAGGGTCGGCCCCTCGGGGTCGTCCGGGTTCATCGGTCGGGCGATCTCGAGATGGCGGAGGGTCTTCGCGTCGAGACGCAGCCTCCGAACGGTGCCGAACCCGTCGACCGGCGCGAGGAGCGACAGGAGACGCGGCTGGGCCGTCCGCAGGTACGCCGCCAGGCGCAAGCCGGCTTCGCCGGGATTCGGTCCGATCGCCACGGGCGCGTCGCTCTCGGCGAGGGCCGGGGGCGCCCCTTCGATGTGGCTCCCGCGGAACTCCGCCGCGAGCCCGGTCCTAAGGGAGCGTCCCAACCGACTCTCGTCGGAAGGCGTGAACAATATCTCCCGGGGTCCGAAGGGCGCGAGTGCGGCCATCGCCCCGTCGACGCCGTCGTACGGGGCCGACCCTCGGAACCACTCGCCGGTCGTGACGTCCACGACCGCGAATTCGGCGGCTCCGGCCGGGGGAAGTGCGATCATCGCGAGGAAGTTGTGGTCGGGTCCACCGAGGATCCGGTCGTCGAGCACCGTCCCGGGGGTTACGACCCGGGTCACCTCTCTCCGGACGAGGCCCTTCGCGAGTCGGGCGTCCTCGACCTGGTCGCAGACCGCGACCTTGTACCCTTTCCGGATCAGTCGGCCGAGGTACCCGTCGACCGCATGATGCGGGACGCCAGCCATCGGCATCCGGTCGCCCGCCGTATCCGGAGACCGGGCGGTCAGCGTGATCTCGAGCTCTTTCGCGAGGAGCTTCGCGTCGTCGCCGAACGACTCGTAGAAATCGCCGACGCGGATGAGGACGAGGTGGCCCGGATACCGGGACTTGGCCCCCTCGTACTGCTCCATCAGCGGCGACGAAACCGCCGCTTCGGTCATGGGAGGTCGAGCGAGCGGCACGCGATTGATAACCGTTCGCGAAAGACGAGCGGCGAGTGTGATTTCGGTCCTACCCTCCTAGTCGGCGATATCTCCCCCTCCTTCGGCGGGTCGGCCCCGGACCGAGCGTCGTCCCGGTGAGCGGTCTCCCGCTTGCCCCCATGGCGCGGCGCCGGCGCGTCCACCCCCGCCCTACGAAGCGGACCCGAGTACGGTGTCCGACCGGACGATCTGCCCGCAGTTATGCCGATTTATGTCGAATCTACCGAATAAGTCGATATACTTCTGGGCGTTCGGTCGGCGTGGACCCGATCACGAACCCATTCTCGCCGGGAGCTGGTGTCTACCCCCCCGAACTCGTCGGCAGGGAGGACGTCCTCAGGCGCGCTCAGTTGCTCATCGACCGGGTCCGGGCGGGACGGCCGGAGAAAAGTATCCTGCTCACCGGGCTCCGAGGAGTCGGGAAGACGGTCCTTCTCAGCGAGGTGAAGCGACGTGCGGCGGAAGCTGGATACCATGCTCTGATGGTCGAGGCGCCCGAGCAATCGGGCCTCGTCCAAAACCTGACGCCCCAACTCCGGACCTTACTTCTGGAACTCGATCGGGGGGCGGCCGTCAACGCTCAGGTCCGACGGGCGCTCGGAGCGCTCAAGGCGTTCGCCTCCGCGGTTCGAGTGAGCTACGGGGGGTTGAACGTGAATCTCGACTTCGACTCCGAGCCGGGGATTGCCGACAGCGGAAATTTGGAGGCCGATCTGGCGGACCTCTTTGTCGCCGTTTCCCAGGCGGCTTCGGCGCGAGACTCGCGAGTCGCCCTCCTGATAGACGAGATGCAGTACCTCTCGGAGCTCGAACTGCGATCCTTGACGATGGCAATGCATCGGCTCCAGCAAGAGGGGCTCCCCCTCGTGCTCGTCGGAGCGGGACTCCCGACGTTGCCGGGGCTCGCGGGACGTGCCCGTTCGTACGCCGAGCGGCTGTTCGACTATCCATCGATTGGCCCATTGCCAATCCGAGAGGCTGCGCAGGCGGTCGAGCGGCCGTTGCAGGTCGCGGGAGTTCAGATTGACGCAGCGGCCCTGGCTGAGATCTTCCGGCTTACCCAGGGTTATCCGTACTTCCTCCAAGAGTGGGCGTACCAGGTCTGGAACCGCGCCCACGACTCCCCAATCGGATTGGAATCGGTGCACGCCGCAACGCCGATGGTCATTCAACGCCTCGACGAGGGGTTCTTCCGAGTTCGATTCGACCGTCTGACGCGCGGCGAACGGAGGTACCTGCGGGCGATGGCCGAGCTCCCGGGTCCCGAGCGAACCACCGGTCGGGTGGCGGAGATCTTGGGGTTCCACGTGACCAGCATGGGGCCAACGCGGGCTCATCTGATCAACAAGGGAATGGTGTTCAGTCCGGAGCACGGCCTGCTCGAATTCACCGTCCCGTTATTCGACGACTTCATGAGGCGGATGATGCCAACCCTGACAGGGTAGGATCCGTCCGCCAAGCGAATCGGCTCGCCAGCCCGAGACGGAACCGCTGAGGGGGAGATTTGAACTCCCGAGGCGTCGCCGCCACCAGCTTTCAAGGCTGGCGCCTTCCCGAGCTAGGCTACCTCAGCACGCTCAAGTACGGACGCCCGGCCGAGGCGATAAATCCCCGCCCAACAACGAACCCGTCCCCCGGCTCGTCTCCGTCGGGCCCCTCCCTTCCCGGTCGGTCGACCCGACCAGGACTCTATCAGTCCGTTGTTAAAGAAAATCGGCCGATTCTTTACTACCGCGCAGATAGGCCCGGTTGGTAAAGGTGGGTCGTCGCGCGGGAGGGTCGACGGGGCCGGAAACCGACGAGTCCGGCCCGGTCATCGGAAGGTGGGTTCGGCGGGGGGGATCGGGACACGCCCCGGTTGCGTTCGTCGCATGCAGGCGCCGGGAGTGCCGTGCCGGCGGAGGGTCCCGCCGACGATTCGAACCCGGGTAGTCAGCTTGGAAGGCTGACATCCTACCGCTAGATTACGCCTGCACGCGACGCTCGGGCCCAGCCACGGCCCGGTCTATGAGGTTTGGGCCGCAGGGCGACCGGGGGTGTGCGCGGCCGACAACTCGAGCATCGCGATCCGCTCCAGCACGAGCCCTTCCCAGGCCGGCTCGGGCACGACCTGACGGTCGTCGGAGGTGATCCCAAGTCGGTCGAGCGTCTCGGCCGTGAGGGGCCGAGGATACGCCGTCGGGTCCTCCTTGAGTCCGAACGACGCGAGGACATCCGCCGGGAGTCGGGGACGCTCCCCGACAACCACGAACGCTTCGGTGTCGTTCTGGAACCCGACCTTCTGGAGGGCCCGCGGGAGCTGGTCGTCGCCCGCCACGAACAGGGCGAACTCGGCGCCCCGGTCGCGGAGCCGCTCCTCCCCCCGGGCCCGGGACCGACCAAGGTGGGCCCACGCCGAGAGAATGTGCCGCTCGCTTGCGATCGACCGGGCATCGAAGAGGGCGACCAGCTCGGGTCCTGCCTTCCCGAGGGTCCGCAGGGTCTCGATGAGCTGGGACCGGGTCGGTTTTCCCGGCGCGGTCCGGCGGGCGCCGACGATCCAGAGGGTTCGGCCCTCGGGCGCTGGAATGGGCGGCATCCGGGATTCACTCCTTCAGGAACTTGAGGAACTGTTCGCGCGTGCGGGGTTTGAGGGTGTAGTTCTCCTTCTTCTCGCGGCCGATTGTCGACGTGGGGGTGGGACCGTAGTCGTGCCCGGGGAGGACCACCAGCGCGTCGTCGAGCCGGACGACCCGGTGCAGAAGGCTGTCGTACATCTCCGAGGGGTCCCCGCCGGGAAGGTCGGTGCGCCCGCACTCCCCCACGAACAGGGTGTCCCCGGTCGCCACGTTTCCCTCGAAGATGTAGAGGACGCTGTCCTTCGTGTGCCCGGGCGTGTGGACGACCGAGATCTTGAGTCGGCCCGCCTCGACCGTGTCCCCGTCGACGACCGAGACGTCCTGGAGGAGCGGAGCGACCTTGTGGGCGACGACCTTCGCTCCGGTCCGGGCCCGGACCTCGTCGTTTCCCGCGACGTGGTCGCGGTGGCTGTGGGTGTTCAGCACGAACCGGACCTTCACCGACTTCGCGTCGATGGCGGCGAGGACCGGCTCGATCCCGAACGACGGGTCGATCACCACCCCTTCGCCTCCCTCGGATTCGGCGACGAGGTAGGTGAAGTTCTGGTACGGACCGACGTTGAACTGTTCGAGGAGCACGGGTCGCGGATTCCGCACGGGGCTTTACCGTTCCCCTTCTTGGGTAGGACCACGACGCCGAGAAGTCCCGACCCGCAGCGAGCCGGGGCTTCGCGGCGAGCCGCCCTCGGGTCGAGGCGAGCGGGCGCGGAAGTCCGACTCGCAGGGCGCGTCAGCAATGGGGGAGGCGCGGCGGTTTCCGGGGGCTAAACGCCTCGGGGGGACCTTTCCGGGGCGGCTCGGCGGCGGGGGCTTCCACCGCCGCGACTCCGTCCGGGGGCACCGTGACGGGATTCCAGTCGGGGCCCGGGATGTGGGCCTTTCCGGGGGGGGCCAGGATCGTGACCTCGTACGCCAACGTTCCCCCCCGGCCCCGAAACTCGCGTCGAAGGTTCGTCGACTCCAGCCCGAGGCGAGGGGCGCGTCGAATCAGCGCGTCGCCCCCCTCGATCGAGATCGGACCGTTCACGCGGGGGCCACGGCCGCGCTGGCTCATCACCCAACCGAGCGCGGGCTTCGGGTGGGGGGCGATCTCGAAGGCGTGGGAGAGGTGGACCTCGAGTTTCGGGTCGTCCCAGCGGAACTGCGCAGGGGGTCCTCGCGAGAACCGAAGCTCGACGTGGACGTCGTCGACGACGAGCTCGGTCCCTTGCCGGGCGAACAGGGCCGACCACGCCGCCATCCCGAGAAAACTGGCCCCGAGGGCGAGAAGCGCCACCGGCACGACGACCTTCTGGCCGAACGTCGGGTCCGGTTCGCCCAGAGGGAACCGCGTCAGCAGGAGCAGCCCGACGACGACCAGCACGCCGCCACCGACCACGGCGACGAGCCGGATCGTCCGAGGGTCCGGTCCCTCGAGCGTGGGCATCCTCTGTCGAAGGTCGTACGTCTCGGGGCCCGACTCGGCCCCGGGAGACGGGGAGTCCGGGAGCCGCGCCGCTTCCACGCGCGCGGGAATTTCGTGGCCCAAATAAGGCGCAGGTCGGAACGCCCGTCCGGACGAGCGCTAGCTCGGTACCCCGTCGATCCCGGGGGCGTCCGGGGCGGTCCGCGTCCCGGTCACCGCATCGAGGACGAGTCGGCCGTCCGACCCCTCGGCATACCAGTAGGGAACGTGGACGAGCACCGAGACCCCGATCCGCACGTCTTCCGCGGCCGGGGGAACTTTGCGGCGCTCGATGACGATCGCCCCACCGTGCTGCTCGGTGTGGTCCACGCTGACCGTATGCCGCCGTCGGATCGTCGACTCGGCGACCTGGCGGGCTTCCGCGTCGGTGAGCGCCGGGTCGAGTCGCTGGTGGGGTTCGTCGATCTCCTTGACGAGCTCCCGTTCGCCGGCCTCCCAGATCTCGACCTGCCCGTTGAGGGCGTTCACCGCGACGAGGTGGTCGCTGGTCGGCCCCGGCCGCCCGTGGGGCGTCGGGATCCGGACCCGGTACGGGGCGACGTAGAACGGGATGAGGCGGAGGCTGAACCGGACCCCGTCGAGGCCGGCGAGCGCCTCGGCGTCGCGTCGGCCCAGCCGAGGACGGACCGTCCGCTCGCCCTCGGGGATCGCCTGCGCCGGGGGTTCGACCGGCTCGGCGTTCTCCATCTCCTCGGAGACGGGCGCCTCGGGGGGAGGGAGGAGGAGCTCGCCCAGCGCGGGCCCGAGGGTGGTCGGCCCGAGGACCTCCATCCCGTGCTCGGCGCCGAGCGCCTTGGCCGCGTCGCTCGGGTCGTCGGCGTAGATCAGCGTCCGGTGGATCGCGTCGGGGGGAAACTCGGTCTCGACGTCGGTCGGCGCCGGGGTCGCGCGGACGACGAGGACCGCCCGGCGATCCCGCGGCCGGAACGCGCGGAGCCCGGCCGGACGGTCGTCGACGCGGTATCCGGCGGCGTCGAAGAGCCGCCGCAACGTCCCCGACGCTGCCGGTGGCCCTGACATCACCGGTACGACGCCGAGGACCGTTATGTTCCTTTGCCGCGCTCGGACGACGGTTTTCTCGTCGGGTGGAGGGCGCGCGCTTATTTTGCGCCGGGGCTCCTCGGCGTCACCGAATGGTCGAAGCGATCACGCTGCGGGTCGCGGAGGCGTTCCAGCAGGACATCGGCCTCGGGACCGCCCGGCTCGACGTCGGCACCCGACAGCGCCTGAAGGTTGGGGTCGGCGACATCGTCGAGATCCGGGGCCGGAAGACCACCGCCGCCGTCGTCAACCGGGCGCAGGCCGACGACGAAGGGAAGAACCTCATCCGGGTCGAGGCGGTCGTCCGCCGGAACGCCGGCGTCTCAATCGGCGACCGGATCCTCGTCCAGCGGATCGACTGCCCGATCGCCGAGTCAATCACGATCGCCCCCATCTACTCCGGGTCCGCCAAGATGGACCTCGGCCCCGGCCTCGAGCAGTTCGTCTCGAAGGCGCTCGCCCGCCGCCCCTTCGTGCGCGGCGACGTCTTCGTGATTCCCGGGGTCTTCCTGATGGGCGGCTCGCTCCCGTTCATGGTCGTCACGACGTCCCCGAAGGGGACGGTCCAGGTCGGCCCGACGACCCTCATCACGATCAAGGACGAGACGGTCACCGAGACCGAGGTCTCGGCGCCCCGG
Source organism: Candidatus Lutacidiplasma silvani (assembly GCA_022750295.1). Taxonomy (GTDB): domain Archaea; phylum Thermoplasmatota; class Thermoplasmata; order Lutacidiplasmatales; family UBA184; genus Lutacidiplasma; species Lutacidiplasma silvani. Next base: position 160,973 of record JAKIVZ010000001.1, on the reverse strand, counting down.
GTCTCGTACGAGGACATCGGGGGGCTCAAGGAGAAGCTCGGCCGGGTCCGGGAGATGATCGAGCTCCCGCTGAAGCACCCGGAGCTGTTCGACCGGCTCGCCATCTCCCCCCCTAAGGGAGTACTCCTGTACGGGCCCCCCGGGACCGGGAAGACCCTGATCGCGAAGGCGGTCGCGAACGAGGCCGGGGCCCACTTCATCGGCATCCAGGGTCCCGAGATCATCAGCAAGTACTACGGGGAGAGCGAGAAGGAGCTCCGCGAGAAGTTCGAGGAGGCCGAGAAGAACGCCCCCTCGGTGATCTTCATCGACGAGCTCGACTCGATTGCCCCTCGCCGGGACGAGGTCGTCGGTGAGGTCGAGCGCCGGGTCGTCGCGCAGCTCCTGACGCTGATGGACGGCCTCTCCGGACGGGGGAACGTCATCGTCATCGCGGCGACGAACCGGGAAGAGGCGATCGACCCGGCGCTCCGCCGCCCCGGCCGGTTCGACCGGGAGATCGAAATCGGGGTCCCCACGGTCGCCGGACGCCTCGAGATCCTCCAGATCCACACCCGCGGGATGCCGATCGAGGGGACCGAGAAGGACCGGGACCGGATCCTGAAGGACCTCGCCGCGCTCAGCCACGGGTTCGTCGGCGCCGACCTGGCCGCGCTCGGACGGGAGTCGGCGATGCGGGCGCTCCGGCGCTACCTCCCCGAGATCGACTTCGACAAGCCGATCCCGCTCTCGCTGCTGGAGCGGATGAAGGTCACCGAGCGGGACTTCAAGGAGGCACTGAAGCAGGTCGAGCCGTCGAGCCTCCGCGACGTCGCGATCGAGATCCCGTCCACCCGGTGGGAAGAGGTCGGCGGCCTCGACCGGGTCCGCCAGGCGCTCCAGGAGACGGTCGAATTGCCGATCAAGAACCCCGGGATCTACAAGCACCTGGGGGTCGAGCCGCCCCGGGGGATCCTCCTGTACGGCCCCCCGGGCGTGGGCAAGACGCTCCTCGCCAAGGCCGCGGCGACCGAGTCGCAGGCGAACTTCATCTCGGTCAAGGGCCCCGAGATCATGTCGAAGTGGGTCGGCGAGTCGGAAAAGGCGATCCGGGTCATCTTCAAGAAGGCCCGCCAGGCGTCGCCGGCGATCGTCTTCATCGACGAGATCGACTCGATCGCCCCGAAGCGGGGGCTCCAGAACTCGAGCGGCGTCACCGAGCGGATCGTCAACCAGCTCCTCACGTCGATCGACGGCCTCGAGACCCTCGAGCGGGTCGTCGTCCTCGCCGCGACGAACCGCCCGGACATCCTCGACGAGGCGCTCCTTCGGACGGGCCGGTTCGACCGGCTCCTCTACGTCGAACCCCCCAACGCCGCGGGGCGGCTCGAGATCCTGAAAGTCCACTCCCGGGACATGCCGCTCGACGGCGTCCGGCTCCAGGAGCTCGCCGACAAGACCGAGGGGTACGTCGGGAGCGATCTGGCCGCCCTCTGCCGGGAGGCCGCCCTGTGCGCGATCCGCGAGAACCAGAAGGCGAACAAGATCACGATGGCCCACTTTGAGGAGGCCCTGAAGCTCTCCCACGCGTCGTGCGATCCGGAGAGCCTGAAGTTCTACGAGGACTTCGCCCGGCAGCTCTCCCGCGAGCGGACCGGCCGCCGGAAGGACGCCGGTCCCCAGGGCATCTACGGGTAACGGCGCCGGATACTCCTCCCGCTCCGGGCAAGCTATAAGTAGCGAAGCTAGGTTCGCGCCCGCGCCTCCCCCTCGGAGGCAGAACGAAGGAGACGTGAAACACGATGGGTGAGCGACTACCGCGGGTCGCAGTGTGGGGCTTCGTGGTTCTGGTGCTGGCGGGCGTGCTGGCATCGGTTCCCGGGGCGCTTGCGACCTCGACGCCGACCTACTCCCTACTGGGGTCTGTGGAGCAACCGACCGGAATTCCGGTGGTTAGCGGCGTGGCGGTCGACCTGATCAGCGGCGCGACCCACCAAGTGTACACCACGGCCACCCTCCCGGGCGGCCAGTTCAACTTCAGCTCGGGCACGAACGCCGGCGCCCTCCAACCCGGTTGGTGGGGGGTCTGGGTCCCGCCCCAGGCGCACGTCAAGCTCACGGGGAGCAGTTCGACCTACGCCATCCTCCCGTCGAGCCAGAACCCGGCGTACGCGTATGAGAACGCGACGGAGCTCACCACGACCAACTCCCCGCTGACCGTCTCGGGGGTCTCCGAGGCGCTCTACAACTCGGTCCTCTGGGGCAACGCCACGTACAACGGCCGCCCGGTCGGTGGCGCCTCGGTCCAGCTCCTCGACCCGACGTTCAACGGCGCCGTCTTCGCGAACAACACCACGGTCGCGACCGCGACCAACACCACGGTCGTCGGCGAGTACTCCCTCTCGGTCCCCGAAGGGACCTGGGTCCTCGAAACGACGGTTCCGGGCTCCCCGTCGTACGTGAACTACACCCAGATCACGGTCTCGACGCCGATCCTGACCGTGAACCCGGTGCTGGGCAGCGCCTCGTCGTACCTGACCTGGGGCTTCTCGAACCAAGCGGCCCACCCCGCGTCGCACATCCCGGCGGGCGGGAACGTCACGCTGTTCGACCCAACGAACGACTACATCTACAGCGCCGCGACCCCGGCGGGCGGCTTCTACGAAGTCGGCTCCTATCCGGCGGGATTCGTCGGTCCGGGCGTCCAGACGTTCGACGTCATCCTCTCCCACGTGGGATACGCGACGACTTGGTACACCCTCAACGTCTCCGGCACGAGCCGGGGCGGTCCGAACCCCCACAACGTGCTGACCCCGAAGATCGCGCCGCCCGCGGCGTACACGACCGTCCTGAACTTCCAGAAGGGGTTCAACAAGGTCGTCGTCACGAGCAACGCGACCCTCGCGAACGACACGACGTTCCCCGAGCTCGCGAACGCCTCGGTCGGCCAACTCTGGGCGCAGCTCGCGCTGGACTGGCAGTCGAACACGACGTTCTCGATGGCGAACTTCCCGACGTTCCTGACGTGGCTCAACTCGTCCGGGCCGTTCTTCCCGGCGGGCCAGGCGGGTCTGACGGTCAACGGGACCGGGTTCGGCCAGCCGACAAACTACACATTCACGAACTCGACGACGTGCGCCTCGTTCTGCGGCCTCGGGAGCAACGCCTCGATCGCGCTGCACTACAGCCAGACGTACAACACGACCTCGAAGGTCGGGACGAACCTGCGCGCCTACAGCCTGTCGTTCAACTTCCGGCACCCGACCCACGCGCAGACGTTCAACTACACCGTGGAGCTTCCCGCGGGGTACGTCCTGAGCGCGTCGTCGGTCACCTCGCCGCCCGCCCAGTCGTGGATCCGCCCCACCGGCCCCGGTGGGACGTACACGAGCTTCACGCTCGTCTCGAACGCCTCGACCAACCCGTCGGGGACCGCGTCGCTGACGATCGTCAAGAGCGGCAACGTGACGGCGAACGTCAACGTGACGGTCGCAAACTTCACGTTCTCGTCGAGCAACGTCCTCAACGACAGCACGAACAACTACACCGTGATCGTCGGGACCGGTGAGAACGTCACGTTCTCCGCAGCGAACTCGACGTTCCCGGCGCAGACATCGGGCGTACAGTACGCCTGGGTGTTCGGCGACGGCGGCCTCTCGAGCAAGACGACCCCGACGACGAACCACACCTACGCGACGGCGGGGGTCTACACCGGGTCGGTCAAGGTGACCGGGTCCGGCGGGCAGTCGAACTCCACGAAGTTCACGGTGTACGCGTCGTCGGAGGCGCCGACGGCCGTCATCTCGGTGAACTCGACCGTCCAGAACAAGGGCGGGGAGAACTACACGATCGTGAACTGGTCGTCGACGCTCCAGTTCAACGCCTCGACGAGCGTCCTGCCGCTGACGGGCGCCCCCGGCGGCGTCCACGGGGTGCTGAGCGTCGCGCTGTTCAACGTCACCGCGTTCAAGTCGTCGTGGCTGAAGAACCTCTCCGCGTCGGCCGGGGCGAACGCCTCGGGCAACGACGCCCTGACGTTCCTCGGCGGCGGCCACTACCTGACCGCGGGATACGGCGCCCTGAGCGTCGTCTCGTTCCAGGGTTGGCAGTACAACGTCTCGCTGACGATCTGGGACGCGGCCGGTCACTCGTCGACGGCCACCATGGTCGTCCTCGTGCGCGACACCGAGAAGCCGTCCCCGGTTGCGCGGGTCCTGAACTCGGCGGGGAAGTCGATCACGAGCATCGTCGAGGCGGCGAACCACACGGCGTTCGTCTCGCTCTCCGCCACGAACTCGAGCGACCCCCACAACGGGTCGATCACCTGGTTCAACTGGTCGGTCACGAACAGCGGGAACTCCTCCGCGAACCAGACGATCCCGATCCAGGAGAAGACGCTCGGGTCGGTCCCGGCGAACAAGCCGCTGTGGCTCACCCCCCAGTCGAAGCCGTACACCGTGAACCTGACGGTCACCGACCGGGCGGGGAACACCGCCTACACCACGATCTCGCTGACCGTGGCGGTGAACACGTCGACGCGCCCCGTCCTCGAGGTCGGGAACATGACCACCTCCTCGACGTCGCTGACCGACGGCAAGTCGTACACCGTCTGGGTGAACGTGACGAACACGATCGGAAAGAACTCGACCGCCGAGAACGTCGCGGTCCTGTTCTACCTCCTGCCGCCCTCCGGCTCGGGGACCGAGATCGGGCTCGGCGGCTCGCCGGGAACGGTCCAGTGGTTCGGCTACACGAACGGAACGGTCAACACGACCTCCGCCGGGACCGGCACGATCTCGATTCCGTGGAACCACACGATGCGGGCGCAGGTGTCGTTCACGCCGGCACGGATCGGGAACTATGACCTCTGGGCGAACGCGACGGCCACGAACGAGTTCGCGGCGAACTACGCCGCGGGCGGGAACCAGGCGCACGTCGCGATCACGATCAGCGCGAACCCGATCGTGAACGACGAGATCTACGCGGGGATCCTCATCGCGGCGGTCGCGGTCATCCTGGCGGTCTACTTCCTCGTCTGGCGGCCCCGGACCTCCGGTGGCGGCTCGTCGAAGTCGTCCTCGGGCGGCAAGTCGGGCCTCGAGCGCGGCGGCTCGAAGAAGGACAAGGCCGCGGACGACGACGAGGACGACTCGTAGCGCGACCACCGGCACGCCTCGCGAGAACCTCTTCCCCCCTCCCCAACGGGCGGGGCGTCCTACCAGCGTTCCATCGAGGCACGGGTCGGCCGACCCACCCCCGTTCCCTGGATTCGAGCGGCCGAGCCTCGAGACTCGACGCCCTCGATCGGGGAGCGAGGGGCAAGCGCTGGGTGTCCCGCTTCCGGAAGTTCCGTGCCGTCGGGCGTCCCTCCGACCCCGGGACCGTTCTCCGTGCGTAGGACTATATGTACCCGAATTCCCTACCAATACGTAAGGCATTCGTACGATGGCGAGTGGGAGTGGAACGATCAGCCAGAAGGGTCAGATCACCGTGCCCAAGGACGTCCGCGATGCCCTCGGACTCCATCCGGGGGACCGGCTCCTCTTCGAGGTGGAGGCGGGAGACCGGGCCGTCGTCCGGAAGGCACGACCGGCCCGCCTGACCGAGATCCTTGCGGCGTGGGGCCCCTCCTCGGAGACCGGAGTCGAGCACCAGCGTCGAGTTCGCGACGAGTGGGTGAAGCGTGACCGCCGCCCGGTTGCTCATCGACACTAACGTCTTCCTAGCCGCCCGGGCCCCGGCCGAACCCGGCCATGCCGCGTCTCGTCGGCTGCTGGACGCGGTGGACGACGGCCGGTTCGAGGCCCTGGTTTCCGTCGTCACCCTGGCCGAACTGCGGGCGGGATTTCCCGCCGCGCAACTCCCCGCCCTCTGGACGCCGTTTCTCAGCCATCTGCGGGCTTCGCCATCGTATTCGATCGAACCGGTGGTCGAGGCGATCGCGCTCCTGGCGGGCGAGCTCCGAGAAGCGACCCATCTTGCGCTGCCGGACGCGCTGATCCTCGCGACGGCGCAGCTGCGAGGCGCGGAGTGCGTGGTCACGCAGGATCGCGAGCGGCTGGGTACCAAGTCCGCGGTGGCATCGAAACCGCCGGGCGAGCTGCTGGAAGAGTGAGTCGGCCCCGCCGGGGTAGGGTCCCGGGGACGCGAACGGGTCGGCGAGGACCTTCCGCCAATCTCGGTCGGGAGAGGCCCGGCACCGTCCCCGGACGGAAGACGGGCGGCTCAGCCGTACGGTCCGACTTCGTCGAGGAGATCGACGTGGGTCAGGAGCATCCGGCGGCAGCAGTACCGGGTCAGGCCGAGGTTGTTCATCACGACCCCCGCGGGCTCGCCCCGGCTGGTCCGCTCGCGGTACTCGTCCCAGTGCTGGCCGATCACGGCGCCGCAGGTGAAGCAGCGGACCGGGATCATCATCGTCATGGTGTGGAACCTTCCCTACCGCCTAACGGTACGACTTCTGCCGGCGCTTTCGGGCCCCGCGGCCGCCGGGGCGCTTCGGCAGCTTGCGGCGCGGGTCGTTGACGATAAGGGACCGGTCGTAGTGCTTGAACATCTCGGTCAGCGCCGGGTCCTTGAGCCACTCGAGAAGGCCCCGCGCGACCGCGGTACGGGCCGCGGACGCCTGGCCCATGACCCCGCCTCCCGCGACGTCGACGGCGATGTTGAGCGCCTTCCAGCGGTCCCCGACCATGAGGAGCGGCTCCTGGATCTTCTGGCGGACGATCTCGGGCTCGACGATCTCGAGCGGTTGCTGGTTGATGCGAACTTGGCCGGTCCCCTTGCGGACGGTGGCCCGGGCGATCGCCTGCTTCCGCTTGCCGGTCGTCTGGACCACGACGGGGCCCTTCATACGCGGGCTCCCAGCAGGCGGGAGATCTCTTCGAGCGTCGTCGGGGGGCGGAGCGCCGGGCGGGCCCTCGCCAGGTCGATCGACTGGCGGGGCAGGGAGGCGAACTCGGCCGGGACCCCCATGTAGACCTCGAGGCGCTCGTACGCGACCTTGCCGCGGGTCTTGAGGTGGGGGAGCATGCCGCGGACGGTCCGCCGGAAGATCCGGTCGGGGTACCGCGGGAAGTGGGGACCGGTCCGCTTCGAGCCGCGGGCGCGGTTCGCGATGTAGAAGTCGATGACCATCTTCCGCCCACCGGTCACGACGCTCTTCTCGGCGTTGACGACCACGATCGACTCGCCGTTCAGGAGCCGCTTCGCGATCTGGCTTGCCGCGCGACCGAGGATCAGGTCGCTGGCATCGACGACCGTGGCGTTGCGGACGGGGACCGTCTTCGCGAGGGCCGGCGCGGCCGCCTTCGAGGACGGAGCGGGCTTGGAGGGAGAGGCCGCAGGCTTGGCGGCGGCGGCCGAAGCCGGCTTCGCCGTGCTCTTCGTGATCTTGGGCGCGCGGGGGGCCTTCTTCTCGGCGGCCGCGGGCGCGGGCGTCGCGGGGGCGGGATCAGGCAAAGAGGCGTACCCCCGTTCCGTCCGGTTTGGATTTCAAGAGCTCGGAGATCGAGAGCGCCGTGCCGCCGGCCGCGTGAATCTTGGTCCTCGCGTCCTCGGAGTAGTGGAACGCCGCCACCGTGAGCGGCTTCGTCAGGGAGCCGTGCGCGAGAAGCTTTCCGGGAATGACCAGGGTCTCCTTCGGATTCGCGAGCCGCTCGAGGTGCCCGACGTTCACCGGACGCGCCTGGCGGCGCGGGCGGGCGAGCTTCTCCGCGACGGCGTACCAGACCGGGGCCTCGTGGGCCTTGGCGGTCTTGCGGAGTGCGATGAGAACGTGGGCGAGCTCCGCGTTCTCCTTGCGGATGGTCCGAAGCATAGGGCGGGGTCGGCTCGACCCGGGTGCTCGATATAAGGCTTGCCGCCGACGGAACGACACGGTCCCGGCCGACGGAAAAATCGGCGGACGGCGATGTTGATTCTATGCTCCGGACGAGCCACCCTGGGGACGAACGATGCCCCGCCGTTCGAGACCGCCCAGGCGATCGCGGAGGCCATCCACAAGGCCAATCCCGCGTTGCAGAATGTCTCGACCCCCCGGGCGGGCCTGCTACGCGCTCCGATTCTGTCGCCCGACCTCTTCCCGGATTCGAAGTCGGAACGGGGGTACTACGTCCCCCTTCCGGCCCCCCCTCCCTTCAAGGTCAGCGATCGCCGGCGTCCGACGTTGGTCGGGACGAGCGGCGGACGGCAGTGGACGGTCGGGATCCTCGTCGGCGAGTCGCCCTCGTACGAAGTGATTCCGACCCTTTCGGTCTTCACGTTCGTCCGCATGGTGCGAGACGATACGCCTCCGATTCCGTACCTTCCGTGGGCGATTGCGACGGCGCCGCCGGAAAGGACCCCGAGCCGGGTATTCGGCGGCCCGGGCCCAATCAACTTCTCGGCACGGGCCGCTCGCGGCGCCGTCGGATCCGCGGCGCTCCTCTCCGGGCGGCCACCGGTTCCCCTCCTTCGGCCACCCCTCCGGTCTCCGATGGTCCTCGAGTCCTGCGACCCGGCGTTCCGCGGCCTTCTCGACTCGCCGAGGTTCCTCGCGCTCTACCTCGGGTGGGAACACCGATCTGGGGCCGCCCCGGGCCGGGGCGGTTCCGCCTTGCCGGTCGTGCGCTTCCTCGCCGAGCACTTCCAATTCAACACCGGGATCGACCTCGACCAACCCCCAAGGGTCCACGCGGAGACGGTCCGAGAGCTGCTCGGTCTCGTGCCCGAACTCGAGCAGGCCGTCACCGGCCGCGACCCAGTGCTCGATCCAATCCCTTCGGTGACGTTCACCGACCCGCCGGGCTCCGTACCCGACATCCGCGCCGGATTTCTCTGCCCGAAGTGCGGTCGGCTCGAGATCCTCAAGATGGAGATGGACCGTGCGACCGGCCTCGTCCACAAACGCACCCTCGGCTGCGGGGTCGACGTGTTCCCGCCGTTCCCCGACCGGATCCGGGACGTCGCGGCCGCCGGTGCGGGAACCGTGCGGCCGCCGGGCGGACGGACCCCGCCGGCGCTTCCTGTCTCGGCCAACGGTTAAATATCGACTCCGGGAGTTGGCGCATGAGGCCGACATGCGCAAGTTCCTGACCGAGCTCCGGGGAAAGACCGTGATGACCAACGACGGCCAGATCCTCGGATTGATCGAGAACTTCGTCGTCGACACCCAGACCGGATCGATCGCCCACGTCCTCGTCACTCCGGGCGAAGACGTCGAGGCCCGGCTGTTCCCCAACGACGCGTCCGGCCGGCTCGTGCTCCCCTTCAAGAGCATGCGCGCGGTCAAGGACGTCGTCGTGATGGAACTTGGGAAGTAGTCCCTCCCCGACGTTCATCTCCGTCGTCGCCACCGTCAAGAACGAGCGAAGCCACATCGCCCAACTGCTCGAATCCCTGCTCGCGCAGGAGGGGCCGTTCGAGGTCGTCGTCGTCGACGCGCTCTCCCACGATGGGACGTGGGACATCCTCCGGACGTATGCGGCCGCGCACCCGGCGCTGATCCGGGTCGCGCAGAAGTACGGGTCCCGCGGGATCGGCCGGAACGCGGCCGTCGCGCACGCCCGCGGCGAGTTCGTGGCGTTCATCGACGGGGATTGCTTCGCGGACTCCCGGTGGCTTGCCGAGATCCGGGCGGCCCTCCGGGAGGGCGACGTCGCCGCCGGCGAGACCAAGGCGGTCGGCTCGGCGTCGTACGGCGCCCTCGAGCGCGTCGAGTTGTTCCAGCGCGGGAACGACGTCACCTATCCGAGCTGCAACCTCGGCTACCGGCGCTCGCTCTTCCTCGCCCTCGGGGGGTTCGACCCGCGGTTCATCACCGCCGAGGACATCGACCTGAACCTCCGCGCGGTCGAGCGGGGCGCCACGATCCGGTTCGCGCCGAGGGCGATCGTCAACCACCAGATGCGCGCGACGTTCGTCCGGTTCCTTCTCCAGGCGTTCTGGAACGGGTACGGGCGAAAGCAACTGACCGAGAAGCACGGGAGCCTCTGGGGAAACTACCGGGTCCGTCGGCTGATGTCCAACCAGAAGACGCTGATCTCCTGGATCCGCCTCGTCGCGGCGCTCGCGGGATACTTCTGCCGGGTCCTCACCGGCTTCGGGGAGCGGCTCGCTCCGGGGGTCGCCGCCGGGGCCCCCCGAGAGAACGAGTCGGGGACCCCGGACGGGTCGGCGGGCCGCGCGTCGTAGCGGACGGGCGGGCCTTCAGGTCGCGGGGGTCGTCGGGGGCGGTGGGGCGTCCCAAATTCGGAAGTACGACCAGTGGTGGCACAGCGGGCACGCCATGTACCGCCCCGGTCCGAGGCGGACGGCGGTGAACGCCATGCCCGGGTACCAGCTGTAATCGAACACCCCGTGGCATTTCGGGCAGGTCAGGCGGGAGTGCTGGACGAACCCGTGGGTCCCGAATTTCCGATTCCGGCGGGAACTGACCAGGTACGGGAGACCGATCGCGGCCGCCACCACGATCACCGCCGCGATCCCGATGACCTCGAAGACCACGATCGGCGTCATGGGGGGCCCCGAGGAGGAGCGCGGCTCCGCCTGGGCGCGAGGCGCGACACCCAGAAGTGCGCGGCCCCGAGTGGGCAGTGCGACACCGGAACCGATGGCCCAGACGGCGACTCGGGACGACGGTCCGGACCTAGCTGGTCTTCAGGAGCTCGGCGACCTTGCCGACCTCGGCGAGGACGCGGTTCGCGTCGGCCGACTGGTCGACGACCGCGACCAGGAGGGCCTTCTTGCCGCTCCCGACGATGACGGTCTTCGAGTCGTTCCCTTCGATGACGATCTTCTCCGGAGGGGCCCGGTTGAGCTCGGTGTTGGCGGTCGCGGCGGCTCCGAGGATCGTGGCGCACATGATGGCGAACGTCTCGGTGTAGACCCCCGCGGGAACGTCGGCGTACAGGACGAGGCCGTCCCGAGAGACCAGGGCGGCGGCGATCCCGCCGATGCGGGTCTTGAGGTCCTTGATTACGGCGCCTACGTTGCCTGTGGCCATCATTCCCGGATTCTCCTAATTACATCTCTTCGATTCGGAAATGGCATTCCGGGGACCCGGTGGAGGCACACATCTCTTCCGTGCATTTGACGCGCGACCCTTTAAAACGTTCGTAGAACTCGCGGAGGATGCCCCGCAGCCGGTGGCAGGTCGGGATGTCGCTCGGGGAGACCTCGATCGACCCCTTGACTGTGACTTCTCCGTCCTTGAAATGAATCTCTTCGAGCCAGCCCCGCTCCTTCAGGATCTCCGAGGCCCGCTGGAAGTACTTCGCCCGGTCCTTCAGCGCCTCCTCGGCCATGTCGGCGCCGAGGACCGACCCTTCCTTGAAGAACAGACCGTGGCAGGCGTGGGACATCACGCCCTCGTACAGCTCGAGGACGCGGTGGAGCTCCGATTGGTTGAGCTTCACGTAGCGCATGGTCGGCCGCAGCACCGACGGGGGAATTATATAGGTATTGGCGGAACTCGCGCGCCGACGTCGCGTCGACGCACCGGTGGGTGCCCCGAGTGCCCCGGACGCCCTCCGCCCCGCGTCCGGAGTGCGTCCCTTCCGGAACGGGCCGACCTCGTGGCGGTCGGCGAGTCCGCGACCGGGGGTGGAACGTCGGCCTACGCCGGGCCGCCCGGTTCTGCCGGACCCCCGGCACCGTCGTTCAAGCCCACGGGGGACCCCGGGGCGGCTACGGCGTCGAGAAGTGCCGGAAGCTCTGCGAGGGACCCGATTCGGGCTCCGCCCAGCCCCTCGAACAGATCATGCCGGTCCAATAAGACGGCCCCCAATCCGGCGCGGGCCGCGGCCCGCACGTCGCTCCAGTAGAGGTCGCCCAGGTACACCACCCGGCCCGACCGTCCGACCAACGCGTTCCGGGCGGACCGGAACGCGCCCGCGGCGGGGAGTCGGGGGGCGTCGGCCGAACTCGGATCCGCGAAGAGCGGTACGTTCGCGCCGAGGCCGGCGCGGGCCAGGTACGCCCTCGCGACGGGCTCCGGTAACGGGGTCAGGACTCCGAACGGCACCCCGTGGGCTTGGAGCCAGACGAGGGCGGGGGCCACGTCGGGGTGGGATTCCCCGTGGGGGGAAGGACGGAGGAACCGGTCGACCACGCTCTCGACCTCCGAATCGGCGACCGGCCGGTCGGCGATCGCGAGAAGCGTATCGTGGAGGAAGACCCGGTAGTCGGCGGGCCCGACCGATGGGGCCGCCCCCACCAGACCTTGCCAGCGGCGTCGGTCCCAGCTGCGGAGCGAACGGCGGATGGCGGAACGGGCGTGGCGCTCCGGGAGCGCCGGCCCCTGGGGCTTCCACGCCCACTGCCAGTGGGCGAGGGTCTGGAACGGAACGAGCGTGTCGTCGAGGTCGAACAGGACGGCGCGGGTCGCCCCCTCGGAGGGGTCGGGCATCGGCGAACGACCTCAGCCCCGGCCGGTCTTCTGGAGCTCGAGCAGGTCGGCGGTGGAGACCTTCTCCCCCTTCTTCAGGCGGGCGAGGAAGTCCTCCTCCTTGGGCGGCTCGTCGGCCCAGCTCGACGGGGCGCGGCCGCCGCGGGCCGCGTAGAGCATCTTCTCGTAGTCGCGGACCTCCTCGATCGCCGCGATGTGGGCCCGGTGCGCCTCGTCGGCCGACGCCTTCACCTCGATGAGCTTCACCTGGACGTCGTCGGCCTGGCGCCGAAGCTCGTCGACCGATTCGTAGAGCTTCACCATCTCCTCGTGCTGCCGCTGCGCCTCCTCGGCGAGCTCGCCGACGGCCCGGTGGTGCTTCTCCGCCTCGTCGCGCGCGACGGCGAGGTCGGCGATCGCCGTGTCGACCTCGGGGTCGGCGCGGAATTGCTCGTCCTGCTCCTTGATCGCGGCCTGGAGCCGCTTCATCTCCTCGATGAGCCGCTTCTCCTGGTCCGGAGTGAGCGCGCTCGTCATGTGCCGGAATTCGAGCTCCTTGAGGTCCTTCCGGAGGCGCCAGACGGGGACCGCGCCCTGGGCGCGGGGCGCCCGGGTCCGCTTCATCTCGGCAACCTTGTCGGAGACGACCTGCAGCTTGCCGTTCCACTCCTCGCGGAGCCGCTTCGCCTCGCGGACCTGCTCGTTCAGGTCGTCCCGATGGTGCCGGTGGTCCTGGGCGTCCGCGCTGCGGGCATGAAGTTCGTCGATGATGCGGGCCCGCTCGTCGGCGAAGGTGCGGGCCTCGCCGTTGAGCTTGTCCCGGCGAGCGCGGTGCTCGTCGGCACGCGCGTTCGATTCGGCGCGCTTCCGTTCCAACTCATCACTGGCGTCGGTCAACGAAGGAACCGCCTACCGAGGTCTCGGCGAGGTCGGGGAATGGTCGTTCGACCAACGCCCGGAATATAAGCGCTTCTCCGACGATGGAGAGGGCTCCGGCGGTCGGCGGCCCGGCGACGGCGACGGGCGGCTTCGCGTCCCGCGTCATGCTAATAACGGATACCTCCGCTGAAACGCCCGTGGACGAGATCGGCCGGATCTACGGCGACGTCGGGCTCGGTCGGTTCCACCTGAGCCTCACGAAGCCCGTCGAGCGGGGCGACTACCTCACCGTCGAGGACGAGCTCCACGGGGCGGTCCTCTGCCAGCTCGACGACCTCCGCCGCAAGAGCGACCTCGACATCGAGCACGCCGACCTCCTCGGCCATGGGACCGACACGCCGATCCACCAGAATCTCCTCGGCGTCGCCCGCGTCGTCGGCTACCGCGACGGGCAGGGGCTCGTCAAGCTCCCGACGATCCCGTTCCGTCCGGGAGCGAAGGTATTCCTCGCGGAGGAGCCGCTCATCGCCGATGTGCTCGGCCTGAAGCACCGGGGCAACGTGGGCGCCTACGTCGGGCTGCTGCGGAACCACTCGCTGCGGATCGAGCTCGACATCAACCAGCTCGTCCAGCGCCACGTCTCAGTCCTCGCGAAGACCGGCGGCGGGAAGAGCTACCTTCTTGGGGTGCTCATCGAGGAACTGCTCCGGCACAAGGTGACGTGCCTCATCATCGACCCGCACGGCGAGTATGGCTCGCTCCGCCGGCCCGCCGAGGCGAACGGGGTCCACGCCCGCTTCCACGTCGAAGCACAGGGGTTCGCCCAACAGATCCAGGAGTTCTCCCCCGACGTGTCCCTGAACCCGACGGCGAAGCCGCTGACGTTCAGTCTCCGCAATATCGAGCCGCGGGACCTGCTCGTCTTCATGGGCCTGACGAACGTCAAGTCGTTCCTGGCCCCGCTCAAGTCGATCCTCGAGGCGGTCGCGGCCACCCACCCCGACTTCACCGTGAAGGACCTCGTCCACGCCGCCGAGGGCGGGGAAGGCGCGATCGCCGAGACGCTCCACGAGCGGCTCGAGTATCTCGAGCAGACGAAGCTCCTCGGCCCCCAGGGGACCAGCCTGGCCGAGCTCGTCCAGAAGGGGAAGGCGACGCTGATCAACCTGCGGGGGGTCGCGCCCGACGTCCAGGAGCTGGTCGTCGCCCGGATCGCCTCGACGCTCTTCGACAACCGGAAGAAGGGAAAGATCCCGCCACTGTTCCTCGTCATCGAGGAGGCGCACAATTACGCTCCGCAGCAGGGCACGGCGACGTGCTCGCGGATCCTGAAGAACATCGCGAGCGAGGGACGGAAGTTCGGCCTCGGACTCTGCTGCGTCACCCAGCGGGCGGCGCGGATCGACAAGTCGGTCCTCTCGCAGTGCAACACGCAGCTGATCCTGCAGGTGACGAACCCGCTCGACCTGAAGGCGATCGCCCAGTCGATCGAGGGTCTCACCGAGGGGATGACCGAGATGATCCAGTCGCTCCCCGTCGGGGTGGCGCTCGTCACCGGCGGCGGCTACCACACCCCGCTCTTCTGTGAGGTCCGACCCCGCGCCACCCGCCACGGCGGCGAGTCGGTGCCCATCGTAGAGAACAACTAGGCGCCGGACGGCGTGGCCGTCCACCGAACGATATCAGGCCGGTCGAGGTCACCTTCCCGTGTTCCCCGTGCTCATCCCGGTCCGCCGGCGGGCGCTCGGACCCCAGACCGCCGGGCTGATTGCAACGCTCGGCGGAGCCCTCGTGCTTCTGGGGGCGTTCTTCCTCCCGTTCAACACCCCGCTTGCCGTCGGGGTCGGCGTCGCCGGATTCGTTCTCGGACCGGCGATCATCGCCCTCGCCGCGCTCGCCACTTCGCGACCGCATCGCGCCGGTGCCGCGGGGGTCGCGATCATCGTGCTGGGCGGGGCCTCGTTGTTGGCGGGCGGGGGATTCTACCTCGGGTGGCTCTTCGGGATCGTCGGCGGAGCCTTGATCGGGTCTCCGTGTTGGCGGACGAGTCCGCGGGCCGCCAGCCCCGCATTCTCGTTCGACGCCCTAGGCCCGCTTTGCCCGACCTGCGGACGCCACGTTCCGACGTGGAGCGCCCGGTGCCCACACTGCGGGGCCTCCGAGAGCATCCCCCCTGATCTCCGCGTTGGCTGAGCCGGCCCCGGGGCCCTCCAGAATCGGGTGCTCGGGTCGAAGGCGAACGAGCCACCGAGCCGCCGGGGAGGTCCGTACCGGCGATGGGGGGACCGCCCGCCCCGGGGCAGGGAGAATCGGGTCCGTGCCCCGGAACTCGTGCGGAACCCCCCTCAGAGCAAGCCCTCCCGGTCGGAACCTCGGGCGGGGAAACGAACGTCGCCGTCGTGCCGCCCCCGCGAACCAACTCTCGATCCTGCCGCCCGGGTCACGGGGTTGGGGAGGGAAACCTTATGCCAATTGGCCAGCTATTGCCATCGATGGCGCTCGCCGACCGCCCCACCACGATCACGATCCGATCCAGCACGCGTCATCTGCTCGAGTCGATGAAACGTCCGGGCGAGTCGTACGACGAACTCCTTCAGGAGCTCGCGGAGGAGTACTACCCCCCGGAGACCATGGCGGAGCTCCGACGGAGGGTGGCCGACTTGGGGGGCGGCAAGGCGAAGACCATCCCCGCCGAAGAGGCGTACAAGAGGCTCGGTCTTTGAGCCTGTATTCGGTCGAATTCGATCCGCGAGGGCTCGACGAAGTCGGTGAATTGTCGCCACGGCTTCGACGCCGACTGAAGGAGAATCTCGAACTCCTGCGGGCGTCGCCTTTCCGGTCGCACCCGGGCGTGCGGGTCAAAGAACTTCGTGAGCTGCGCGGACTCTGGCGGTTTCCCCTCGATCGCACGACTCGGGTGTTCTACACCACCACGGGGGATCGTTTGGTCGTCGTCAGGATCGAGCGCAGCGCCGGGGTCACTCGGAACACCGTGCGAGAGCTCCATCGCCGACGGGAATTCCCCCCCGGGGATTCCCGGGTCGACGGGAAGCTCCGACTTAGGCCAGCTCCCAGAAGCCGACCTTGAACTTCTCGCTGCCCGTCCCCATGTTCCGGAGCGCCGTGGCGCTCGTCGACGTGTGGCCCGGGGCGTACGCGAGCTCGATCGCGTAGGCGGAGAACTCGACGGTGTACTGGTCGTCCGAGACGATGTGCGTGGGCGAGAACGTGGCCCGGACGGGGTAGTTCCACGTGGCGTTCACGATTCCCGTCAACGAGCCGTTCGTGGTTTCCTGGAAGTAGTACGCGCCCCCGGTGGCGGCCGTGCCCGCGGTCAGGTCGTACAGGTAGCTGGGGACCAGGACCGCCGAGTACGCCCACGCGGACGGTCCGCCGGCGGGGGCCCCAAGGGTGGCCGAGAGGTTGGTCACGAACCGGACGGTGAAATTGACGGTGAAGTTCGCGGGTACTGGGCCCGGCGACGACCACGTGAACGGCGTGGAGTCGAACCCGACGGTCGCGTTCGTCTGCCCGAGGTCGTGGAGGCCGGCGGGCCCGCAGCTCTTGGCGGCGGACTTCGCGGAGACGTGCCCGAATCCGGTGGTGAGGTTGAATTTCGGCGGGACAAGGAACGAGGCGGAGGCGCTGCAACCGACCCGGGTGATCGTCGGAGCAATGGTCGTAGTCCCGTGGAACGGAGGTCCGTGCTTTCCGATAGGGCCCAATTTCTGACCGGCGGCCGTTGGGGCGAGGAGAACAAAGGCGCTCAGGAGGACGGCCGCGGCCGGGACGAGAACGACTCCGGTCGGGATCCGGCTCCGAGCCGATCCCAGCGGGGAGCGCCTCTGGCGACCCACGGGACGAATCCGAGATGGCGATCCGGCCGGAGCTCCGATCGGACCTTCCGTCGTGGGCGTACCTGAGGCCGGGCCTCGCGGCGGAAGAGGGGCGATGGGTACTGAGGATTGCGTCGACCCCTCGGGGGTCCGGACGCACCCCAGTTCGGGATTGAGAACCGGTGGGATGTCGGGAGGCTCCGGACGAAATCGACACGGCCCCGGGCGGCCGGGCCCGCGCGCGGGAGATGCGCGCCTAGCGGCCCTCGAGATAGGTGGCGACCGTGCGGACGGCGAACGCGGTCGCGCCGATGCACTGGTAGGCGGGCTGCCACTTCCGCGTCGTCGCGGTGGTGTACGACGCGCCGGCGATGTCGAGGTGGGCCCACGGGGTCTTCCCCACGAACGTCTCGAGGAACGCCGCGGCCTGGAGCATCCCGGCGACCGGGATCTCGGTGTGGTTGCGGACGTCCGCGATGTCGCTCTTGACGAGCTCGCGGTGGTAGTCGGTGAGCGGCATCCGCCAGAGCGGTTCGCCGGTGCGCTTCGAGGCCTCGAGGAGTCCCTGCGCGAGCCGGTCGTCGTTGGAGATGAGGGCCCCCGTGTCGTCCCCCAGGGCGACCACTTGGGCGCCGGTCAGGGTCGCGAGGTCGATCACCTCGTCGGGGTGGTACTTGTCGATCGCGTAGGAGAGGGCGTCGGACAGAACGACGCGTCCTTCCGCGTCGGTGTTCAGGATCTCCATCGTTTGGCCGCCGTACGACCGGACGACGTCGCCCGGGCGGTACGAGGTGCCGCTCGGCACGTTCTCGGCGCAGGCGAGGACGCCGATGACGCGCGAGGGGACCTTCAGGAGCGCCGCCGCGCGGACGATCCCGAGAACGGCGACGGCCCCGCACTTGTCGAATTTCATCTCGCCCATCGCGGGCGCCGGCTTGATCGAGATCCCGCCGGAGTCGAACGTGATCCCCTTGCCGACGAGCGCGACGGTCTTCCCGGACCGGGCCCCGCCGGGGTACTCGACGACGATCATCCGGGGAGGGTGCGCCGTGGACCCGCCGCCGACGGCGAGGATCCCGCCGCACTTCAGCTCAGCGAGTTTCTTCTCGTCAAAGACCTGGACCTTGAGGTCGAGGTCCTTGCCGAGCCGCAGCGCCTCCTCCCCGAGCCGTTCGGGAGACGCGACGTCGGCCGGGAGGTTCGCGACGTCCCGGGTCCACACGACGGTCTCGGTCATCGTCGAGGCGCGGTCGATCCGGCGCCGGAGCGCCGCTTCCTCGCGGCCGTGCTCCTCGCCGAGGAAGACGGTCGCCTCTTCGACGCCGCCGTCGGTCTTGGTCTTGTAGCGGAGGAATTCGTAGGCGCCGAGCGCGGCGCCCTCGACGAGCGCTTCGGCGGCGGCATCGGAGGGGACCCCCTCCGCGACGAACGACGTCAATCGGAATCCGACGGTCCGGGCCCCCCGGCCCTTGAGCGCCTTCACGACCTCGGCGGCCGCCCTCCGGACCGTCTCGTGGGTCGCCTCGGCGCGGACGCCGAGCCCGACGAGGAGGACCCGGCCCTTCCCATCGGGCCGGTGGATCACGGTGATCTCGCGCTTGCGGCCGCGGATCTCGCGGCGGTTCCACGCCCCGGTGACGAGGCCGCCGGTGACGGCGTCCTCCTTCTGGAGGGTCCGGGGGAGCGATTCGTCCTTCTCGCCGCGCTGGAAGACGCCGCTGACGGAGGCGTCGATCGAGCCGACGGTGGCGTCGCGGCGGTCGAGGGCGAGCTTCATCCGGTTCGACCGGACGGCTAGAACGACGGGCGGATCTTCTGGCGGTCGATACGGATGCCCGCGGGCGTGAGCGCGATCAGGTTCTTCGCGATCCCCGCCACGTCGCCGTTGACGTCCTTCGCGACGTTCTTCAAATCGATGCTCATCCGGCGGATCGTGTTCTGGTCGTTCGCGACCGACGTGTAGTCGATGATCACGATGTCGCCCTGGTAGGCGAGCTTCGACGCGGCCCGGATGTCGTCGTACCGCAGCACCTCGGCGAGCCGGATCGAACCGCGGGTGGCGACGCCGCCCTCTTCCTCGAATCCCATCGTGCCGAGGTCGAGGAACGTGCCCTCTTCCAGGGTGTCGCTGCCGTGGTGACGCCGTAGGAGACCGCTTCTCTTCATCATCGACCGGATCCGCTCCCGTCCGACGGTTCCGAGGGGGGGTCGCCTTTTAAGCCTGCCGTTCGACGGGTCGCCCCGTCGACGGGAAACCGGGGCTACGCGTCGTGCGGGACGCGGAGGCAGAGCGTGACGCGGTAGACGTCCTGCCCGTTCTTCCGGCCCCAGAGCGTCGCCGATTCCTTCAGGGTTCCACCGAGCCGGGACTTCCCGAGCCGGGCGATCGAGCGGGCGGCGAGCGTGTCGGTGACGTAGATGTCCCACCCCTCGGGAAGCTCCTCCTTCCACGAGAGCGCCTCCTTCCAGTTCTTTCGGGCCTCGGGCATGATCCGTTCCCACTGCTTTTCGAGCCGTTCGCGGAGCTCCCGGGCCTTCTCCGGCGGGTCGTCGAGCTTCGCCCGGAGCTGGATCACGGCCGTGTAGAAGTGGCCGGACCTCCGGCTGCACTCGGTGCAGGTCCGGTGCTCGATCTTGACCTCGAACCGGAGGTGTTCGGTCCGGCGCTCGTCCCGGAAGACGAGCTCGACGTCGGCCTCGAGGTCCCGCATCAGGGGGTTCTGCCCCCCCTCGCTCCAGTGGATCTTCCGGATCCCGACCTCGGGGTGGACCGTGAGGAATGGGGTCAGGTCCTCCGGGGAGAGGAGCGTCGAGGCGCCTCGCCGGTCCCAGACCTGCCCGGTCTTCCGGGCGCCGCACGTGGGGCAGATCGTGACGACCGGTCGTCCCTCGACGTGGACGAGGGTCGTCCGCTTCGCGAAGCAGGTGGCGCAGACCCCCTCGACGGTGGGGACGTCGGAGCGGCCGCAGACGACGCAGAACTCGGTACCCATCGGTCCGTTCCCCCGCCGGCTCACTCCGTCGACATCGCGAAGATCTCGGCGTGGGGAACCCCGCCGAGCGTTCCGATCCCCGACGGTCCGACGAACCCGGCTTCCTGGGCGATCGCGAGGACTCGAGGGCCGAGGAGGTTCGCCGTCGTGGCGCGATGGAGCGCCCAGACGAGCTCCTCCTCGGTGACCTTCCGCTCGCCGTAGAAGTACGACGTCACCGGCACGGTCCGACCGTTCGTTCCCACGGGGAGCTCGCGGCCGATCAGGTCCGCGTCGCAGGCCGCGACCACGACCTCGGCGCGCACCCGGTGCACCCGCATCACGATCTCGTCCGACACGGAACGCCCTCCGCCCGCAATCGATGCCGCGGGGGGGTTATCAGGACTGCGCGAACGGCGCCCGCACCGGGCCCGGGGTTCAGAACCGGATCAACTGCCAGCGGCCGGGCCGCGTCTCGGCGAGCTCGCCCTGGTTGCGGAGCATCGTGAACAGGGCGTCGACGCGGTTCGGGGGGATCCCCCGCCGCTCGGCCTCGCTCTTCAACTGGGAGAGGTCGAACGTGCCGCCGCTCGTCTCCTGCAGCTCCCGCATCAGCTCCTGGAGCCGCTCGACCCGCTCGCGCTGGTTGTGGGTGACGCCGGTCGCGATCGCGTCGATGTCCGGTCGTCCTTCGGTCGTCGTCACCCGGGCGAGGAAACCGGCGACGATCCGCGTCGCCCGTTCGGCGTCCTCGACGCTCACGATGTTCGAGAGGCGCGCCCGCGCCGCCGCCTCGCTGAGCCGGACGAGCGCCTCCAGCTGCCGGGCGGTGATCGGGACCGGGGCGTCCGGTTCCTCGCCCTGTTTCCGGACGCGGACGTAGAAGTCCTCGATCACCCGGAGCGCGTCGTTCGAGAGGACCGGGCGGGTGTTCCGCCGGGCGTAGGCGATGTACTTCCGCAGAAGGTCCGGCGGGAACGGCGCCCCCTCGGACGCGTGGAGGAGCGCCCCCCCCGTCTTCGGGCCGACGTTCATCGCCTCGCCCGCCTGGTGGGAGAGGAGGATCCGGTTCGCGAGGAACCGGTCGCGCTTCTCTTCCGGATGGTCGCGGATCGAATAGATGACGTCGAACCGGGAGAGGAGGGTAGGGGGAAGGTCGAGCTGCTCGGAGATCCCCTTGTCGGCGTTGAACCGGCCCCATTTCGGGTTCGCCGCAGCGAGGACGGGACACCGGGCGTTCAACGTGGCGGTGATGCCGGCCTTCGCGATGCTGACGGTCTGCTGTTCGAGCGCCTCGTGCATCGCCGATCGGTCCTCCGGGGTCATCTTGTCGAGCTCGTCGACGACCGCGATGCCGCCGTCGGCGAGGACGAGCATCCCGGCTTCGAGCATCCACCGTCCGCCTCCGAAGTCGTCCTTGACGGCGGCGGCGGTCAGGCCCGCGGCGGTCGCCCCCTTGCCGCTCGTGTAGATCCCGCGCGGCGCGACGTCGGCGACGTACCGGAGGAGCTGGCTCTTCGCGGTGCCCGGGTCCCCGACGAGGAGGACATGGATGTCGCCGCGGATCCGGACGCCGTCCGGCTGGTGCTTCTCGACGCCGCCGAAGAGCTGGAGGGCGATCGCCTCCTTCTCCTCCTCCATCCCCTTGATCGTCGGGGCGAGCGAGAGGACGACCTTGTCGACGACCGTCGGGTCGCCGCGGAACGCGAGGATCGTCTTCTCCTCCTCCTCCGAGATCTCGATCTCGTCGTACTCCCGCTGCTTGTACTCGATCGAGTTGCCGAGGAGGATCAGGTCGAACGTCGTGCTCCGGACGATCCCGGACCGGGAGGCCGTCGCCCGCTGCTGGCTCTTCAGGATCCCGTTGAGGACGACCCGGTTCCCCGGGAACACCTTCCCCGTGAGGTCCTCGGTCAGCAGGACCGACATCCCCTGCGGGTGGGCCCCTCCCTTCAGGGTCTCCGGGTTCTCCTGGACCTCGATCCGCTGGGAGTCGATGTACGTCGACTTCTCGGGCATGAGGCGGAACCGGGTCCGTCCGGCGGGTTTTCCGCATCCGCCCTGGGACGTCGGGCACTCGAGCGGCTCGCGGAACACCGTTGCCCCGTCGTCCTGCGGTTCCCGGATCTCGGCCCGGCACGCGAGGCACGAGAAGACCGCCTCCCGGATCTGGGGCCGGACCTCCGTCGCCTTCCGGACGATCCCGTCGAGCGCGATGAATTGGTTCAGGTCGGCTTCCCGAATCCCCCGGATCGATTTTCGGGCCGTCGGCGGGAGGCCGATGACGCGCATCCGGAGCCCCTCGGTCTCGGGGCTGGCCGCCGGGATCAGCTCCCGCATGGCGCGGATGCCGGCCGCGATCGTGTCCTCGGGCCGGTCGAGGACGAGGTCGGCGAGGCCGAGGTCGGCCGACTCGATGGCCGAGAACGGGACTTCGAGCGACCGCTCCTCGGGGAACCGGTCGGCGAGCTCGAGGATCCGGGGGCGCAGCTCCGCCTCCTCGAGGATGGCGGCCCACCGGCCGACGAGGTCGATGCGGTCGGTGAGCGAGCGTCCTGCGGTGACCACGGGACCTCCTACGGCTCGAGCCGGTAGCGGTCGCGGGGGAAGAGGCGCGTCTCACGGATATTGGGGACCCCTGCGAGCATCCAGGTGAACCGGTCGATCCCGAACCCCCAGCCGCCATGGGGCGGCATCCCGAACCGGAACGCCTCGAGGTAGCCGGCGAAGCTCGCGGGGTCGACGCCGGCCGACGCCATGTTCGCGAGGAGCCGGTCGACCCGGTGCTCGCGGGGCCCCCCGCTCGCGATCTCGATCCCGGAGAATCCGAGGTCGAAGTACTCCGTCAGGGCGGGGTTCGCATCCTGCCGCCGGGCGTAGAAGGTCCCGGCCTTGATCGACGTCGGGAAGTCGGTGATGTAGTACAGCGGGACCCCGAGCTTCTGCTGGACGATCTCCCCGAGCCGCTTCTCGTCCTCCGTCCCGAGGTCGATCTCGGCGCCGGGGCGGCCAAGCCACTCCGAAACGGTCGCGAACGGGATCCTGGGGAACGGTCTCGGCGGGTCGGCGAGCTTCGGCACGAGCGGGTTCCCGGTCTCGGTGAGCCGGGTCCGCGCGTGGGCGATCGTCCGGGCCACCGCCTCCTCGAGGGTGACCCGGAGGTCCTCCGCCGAATCGATGAACGCCATCTCTCCGTCGAGGCTCGAGAACTCCGTGATGTGGCGGATCGTGTCGGACGGCTCCGCCCGGAACGCGGGGGCGATCTCGAACACCCGCTCGAAGTCCGCGGCCATCAGCATCTGCTTGTACAGTTGCGGACTCTGGGCGAGGAACGCCCGGCCTCCGAAGTAGTCGACGGGGAACAGGGTCGCGCCGCCCTCGGCGCCCTGGCGGAGGATCTTCGGGGTTTCGACCTCCACGAACCCGAGGGACCGGAACGCCGCCCGGAATCCGTCGAGCACCGCCGCGCGGAGCTCGAAGACGGCCCGGACCGCCGGCTTCCGGAGGTCGAGGACCCGGTGGTTGAGCCGGGTGTCGAGGTCGGCGCCGACCTTGTCGACGACGCCGAGCGGGAGCGGGACCTCCGCGGCCGTCACAACGCGGACGGCCGTCGGGAACAGCTCGACCCCCCGGTTCGACTTCTCCGACCGCCGGGCGACCCCCTCGACCTCGACGACCGACTCGCGCGGGGTGGTCTCGAAGAGGGCGAACAGCGCGGGGTCGGCGACGCCTTTCTTCAGCGTGACCTGGGTCGACCCCGAGCCGTCGCGGACGACCGCGAACGCGACCCCGCCGAGGGCCCGATAATCCTCGAGATGGCCCCCGATCCGGACGGTCTCGCCGTCCAGCGCCTTCAGTTCACGCGCGAGCCGGCGTGGGAGCGACATCGGCCGCCACCCCCTTGCGCGCGAGCGCGGCCTTCACGAGCTCGAGGTAGAGGGGGTGGGGCGCCTCGGGGCGGGAGAGGAACTCCGGGTGGAACTGGACCCCGAAGAAGAACGGATGGTCGGGCAGTTCGAGGACCTCCACCCGGCCGTCGTGCGACCGTCCGGTGACCCGCAGGCCGTGCTCGCGGAACCGGTCGAGGTACGCCGGGTTGATCTCGTACCGGTGGCGGTGCCGCTCGAACAGCTCGGTCCGGCCGTAGATCTGCGCGATCCGGGATTCCTCGGTGAGGGTGACCTTGAGCGCGCCGAGGCGCATCGTCCCGCCCATCGTGGCGAGAGTCTTCTGGTCCTCGAGGAGGCAGACCACCGGGTCGGGGGTGTGCGGCTCGACCTCGGTCGTGTTCGCCTGCGGCAAGGCGAGGACGTTCCGGGCGAACTCGATCGCCGCCATCTGGAACCCGTAACAGACGCCCAGGAACGGGATGCCGCCTTCACGGGCGGCGGAGATCGCGAGCATCTTGCCCTCGACGCCGCGGGCCCCGAAGCCGCCGGGGACGAGGATCGCGTCGGAGCGGGCGACCCGGGCGAGCGCCGCCGGGTCCCTCGGCAGATCCTCCGCGTCGTACCACTTCAGGTGGATCGTGACGCCGAGTCGTCCTTGGACGTGGTGGAACGCCTCGATATGGGAGAGGTAGGCGTCGCGGAGCTCGGTGTACTTCCCGACCACGGAGACCTCGATCTCGCCGTCGCCGCGCCGGTAGGTGGCGAGGAACTCCTTCCAGGCGGTGTAGTCCGGTTCGCGGTCGGTGAGTCCGAGAAGCTTCGTGAGCTGACGGCCGACCCCCTGCGCTTCGAGGACCAGCGGCACCTCGTAGATCGTCGACTGGTCCGGGACTGAGATCACCGCCTCGGGGGGAACGTCGCAGAACAGCGAGATCTTCGCCTTGATGTCCGGCGCGAGCGGGGCCGGCCCGCGGGCCACGATCAGCGTCGGGCGGATCCCGATGGCGCGCAGCTCGCGGACCGAGTGCTGGGTCGGTTTCGTCTTGGCCTCGCTGTTCGGTCCGACGACCGGCACGAGCGTGGTGTGGACGAACGCGCAGCGGCCCTCGCCGAGCTCGTACGAAAGCTCGCGGAGCGCCTCGAGGAACGGCATCGATTCGATGTCGCCGACCGTCCCACCGACCTCGACGAGGACGACCTCCGCCCCGGACGCCTGGGCGACCTCGCGGATCGTCCGCTTGATCTCGCCCGTGACGTGCGGGATGATCTGAACGGTGTTGCCGAGATAGTCGCCCCGCCGCTCCTTCTCGATGACGGTCCGGTAGACCTTGCCGGTCGTCAGGTTGTGCGAGCCGACGAGGCTCTGCCCGAGGAACCGCTCGTAGTTCCCGAGGTCGAGGTCCGCCTCGGTCCCGTCGTCCAGCACGAACACCTCGCCGTGCTGGTACGGGTTCATCGTCCCGGCGTCGACGTTCAGGTACGGGTCGACCTTCAGGATCGTGACGGGGATCCCGCGGGCCTTGAGGAGGCGCCCGAGCGAGGAGGTCGTGATCCCCTTGCCGAGCCCCGAGATGACGCCGCCACTGACCACGATCACCTTCATGGCCGGCCCCGCGGGGGGGAGCGGGGTTCGGAGATAAAGGATGCAGGAACCCGCGCCCGTTCCGGACGCTGGCGGCCGCCCATTCGAGGGCCCAGGGGCCGACGGGGGCACGTCGGGGGGGCCGGGGGGGGCCCTTAGACCGACTCGGCGGTCGTGGTCAACGCCCGCTGGCAGCGACGGCAGTTGTGGAGCCAGGGCTCATTGAGGGTGCCGCACGACGCGCACTTGATCATCGCACGGTTCCCCTGGGCCGCCTGCTCGGCGATGGGGGCGGCCTGCATGATGTGCCCCTGATCGGTCGGATCCCGAGGGGCGTGAAGGTCCGACATCGACCCGTCCGACGGCTGGGTCGAGTCCGTGGCCGCGGGGGTCGCCGCGTCCACTTCGGCGGGCGCCGCGCGAGTGCGGGGCCGGGCCATGACGCCGATGACGAGGAGGAAGGCGCCCATGGCGGCGAGGACGATGCCGACGATGACGAAGATCCCGAACCCGTCCGTCTGGATCGTGGCGCTGACGGGCCCGCCGGCGGTCGTGCAGATCTGGTACGTCGTACCGGAAGTCACGGAGACCGTCACCGAGCCCGAGGCCCCCGAACCGGAAGCGAGAGGAGCGGCCGGGCCGTTGGTGCAGCCGGTCCCGGAGAAGACTCCCAGGACCGTCGCCGCCGTCCCTCCGGACCAGGACACTGTAACGGAGCCGTCCTCGAGCGTGGGCATCGTCGCGGTCTCCGCGCTCGGGGCGGCGGGGACGTTGGCGCTCTGCGAGAGCTGGAAGGTCAGCCCAGCCGCGAGCACGCCGATGATCAGCAGGACGACGCCGACGACGACCAGGCCCTTTCGCATAGGCGCGGCTAGGGTTCGCTCGTTATGAGCCTTCGCCGGGCGTCGCCGTCGAGAAAAATCCGCCCTACGTCGGCACCAAACGTCCGGATGGGTCGCGCTTTCGGTGGGCGAACTCGGGGAGCGCGGCGATCCGGTCCGCCGGGAACACGGGTCCGTCCACGCAGACGTGGTAGGGCCCGAGCGTGCACGCATCGCACATTCCGACCGCGCACTTCATGTGACGCTCCACCGAGAAGACCACCGGGACGCCGGCCAGATCCGCGGCCGCGGCGACCTTCTGCATCATCACTTCCGGTCCGCAGGTCCAGACGACGTCGTACCGGTCGCTCCGGAGGAGGCGCTCGACCACGCCGGTCACATACCCCCGCTCTCCCGCTGTCCCGTCGTCGGTCGCCAATTCGACCGTGGCTCCCGCCGTCCTAAGCCGGCCCTCGAACAGCATCTCGGTGGCCGTGGTCGCCCCAAGCGCGGCGGTCACGCGGGACCCCCGCGCCATTGCCGCTTCCGCGGCCGGAGCCAGGACGGCCGTGCCCGACCCGCCTCCCACGAGGAGGATCCGACGCGCCCCAACGTCGAACGCGGTTCCGTAAGGTCCCCGGATCCCGATTGGCGCCCCCACGGAGATCTCAAGGATCCCGCGGCTGGTGGCGCCCATCGCCTTGACCGTGACCCCCTTTCGGGCGCCCACGTAGGAGAGCGACATCGGAAGTTCGTCGTCTCCGGGAACCCACACCATCACGAACTGTCCGGGCCGTGCCCGGCTCGCCTCGTCGAATCGAAGGGTCACCGTGCTCGGCGTCTCGACGATCCGTTCCACCACCGGAACGACGGTCCGCATCGAGGGGGTCACGGACCGCCCCGGGGCGAGCGGCTCGACGGTTCTCGCGGGGGGTGGGCGGCGCCCACCGCGAAGGCCCACGACGGAAACCCGAGGGCGTCCAAACGAGCGGGGAGTTGACGGGAGAGGTTTCCGAACACCCGGACTCCGTCGAATGCCACGGCGGTGCCGACCTGCACCGCCCGGGCGCCAGCAAGGGCGTACTCGATCGCGTCGTCGGCCGTGGAGATGCCGCCGACGCCGATCACCGGGATCCGAAGCTTCTCGTAGAGCTGCCAGACGACGGCGAGCCCGACCGGCTTGATCGCCGGTCCGCTCAGGCCCCCAAGTCCATGAGCAAGCACGGCCCGTCGGAGCCGCGCGTCGATGGCGAGCGCCCGAACCGTGTTGATGGCGGTCACCGCAGCAGCCCCGCCCCGCTCGGCGGCGAGGCCGAGGGCGACCGGATCGGCGGTGTTCGGCGTGATCTTCGCGAAGACGGGGATCTGGACCGCCCCCACGACGGCCCGGACGACCCGCTCGACCTCGGCCGGATCGGAGCCGACCTCCGAGCCGAGCCCCTTCGCGTGGGGGCAGCTCAGGTTGAGTTCGAGGGCCTGGACTCCGGTCTCCGCCATTTGCCGGGCGACCTCGGCGAACCCCTCGGCATCCCCGGCGAAGACAGAGCCGATCAGGGGGACCCCGGCGTCCCGGGCGATCCCGATCTCCCGCGGGTACTCGCCGATCCCGGGATTCGGAAGCCCCATCGCGTTCAGCATCCCCCACGTCCCGTACGACTCGACCGTGGGGTTCGGATACCCGGCCCGGGGCTCGGCTCCGATGGACTTCGTGACCGCTCCGGCGGCCCCGGCCGCATAGGCCCCCTTCAGGGATTCGCCGCTCTCGCCCCAGATCCCAGAGGCCAGGAGGAACGGGTTCCGCAGTCGGATCCCGGCGAGTTCGACCTCGACGGCGGCCACGTGCGCTCTCCGACGGTGGCACGGCTTATATCGGTACCCTCGGATATCGCGAGCCCCCGATGCATCTCGACAAGCTGACCGACTCCGCCCGGGCGACACTCGAGCGCGCGTTCGCCCGCGCGGCGGAGCTCCGGCACGTCGCGGTCGAACCCGAGCACTTGCTCCTCGCCCTCCTTTCCGACGAGAACGGTCCGGCGTCGGAGATCCTCCGCCAGCTCCAGGCCGACCCGGCCAAGGTTCGGACGAAGCTCGAGGACCACCTCGCCGCGCAGCCCACCGCCGACCACGTTGCCGCGTCGGACCAGTACATCTCCCGGCCGCTGACGGCCGCCATCGAGGCGGCCGAGGCCGAGGCGGCGCAGCGGAAGGACCGGTATACGAGCGCGGAACAGCTCCTCGTCGGAATCGCTTCGACCAAGTCCGAGGCCCGCGAGATCCTCGAGGATGCGGGCGTCCGGAGGGCCGGCATCGAGGAGGCGTTCAAGGCGCTCCGGGGCGCCGCGCACCCGGTGGAGAACCGCCAGGACGAGGCGCAGTACAAGACGCTCGACCGGTTCACGCGCGACCTGACGAGCCTCGCGCGGGCGCGGAAGCTCGACCCGGTAATCGGACGGGACGACGAGATCCGCCGCACCATCCAGATCCTCTCCCGTCGGACGAAGAACAACCCCGTGCTGATCGGGGACCCCGGGGTCGGGAAGACCGCCATCGTCGAGGGACTCGCGCTGCGGATCGCGACGAAGGACGTGCCGGATTCGCTGAAGGAGAAGCGGATCCTCGCCCTCGACCTCGGCTCGCTGCTGGCGGGTGCCAAGTTCCGGGGCGAGTTCGAGGAGCGTCTGAAGGCGGTCCTGAAGGAGATCGAGGCGTCGGAGGGGAAGGTCATCCTGTTCATCGACGAGCTCCACACGCTCGTCCACGCCGGGGCCACCGAAGGCGGCGCGCTGGACGCCTCGAACCTTCTGAAGCCGGCGCTCGCCCGCGGGATGCTCCACTGCATCGGAGCAACGACGATCCAGGAGTACCGCAAGTACATCGAGAAGGACGCGGCGCTCGAACGCCGCTTCCAACCGGTCGTCGTCGCCGAACCGACGGTCGAGGACACGGTCTCGATCCTCCGGGGGTTGAAGGAACGGTACGAGCTCCACCACGGGGTGGTCATCCACGACGCCGCGCTCGTCGCCGCCGCCACCCTCACCGCCCGGTACATCCCGGACCGGCACCTTCCGGACAAGGCGATCGACGCGGTCGACGAGTCGGCGTCAATGGTCCGGCTCGCGCTCGACTCGCGACCCCCCGAGCTCGACCAGCTCATTCGTCGGATCCGGCAGCTCGAGATCGAGCGGAACGCGCTCGGGCGCGAGAAGGACGCCCCCTCCGCCGAGCGGCTGAAGCGGCTCGAGAAGGAGCTCGCGAATCTGAAGGACCGGGAAACGGCCCTCACGGTCCGGTGGCGACGGGAGAAGGACGCCGTCGAGGCGGTCCGGACCCTCCGCCAGCGGCTCGACGTGATGAAGGCCGAGGAGGAGGCGGCCGAGCGGTCCGGGAACCTCGAGACCGCGGCCCGACTCCGCTACGGGACGGTCCCGGCGCTCCAGCGGGAGCTCGAGGAGAAGGCGAAGACCCTCAACCGGGACGACGCGGAAACGCTCCTCCGGGAAGAGGTCGACGAGGAGGACGTCGCCCAGGTCGTCGCGAAGTGGAGCGGCGTCCCCGTCTCGCGGATGCTCTCCGGCGAGACCGAGAGGCTCCTGCGGATGGAGGAGGAGCTGCAGAAGCGGGTCATTGGCCAGGACGACGCGATCCGGGCCGTGGCCGCCGCCGTCCGACGCTCGCGCAGCGGCCTCTCCGACCCGAACCGGCCGATGGGGGCGTTCCTGTTCATCGGGCCGACCGGGGTCGGAAAGACCGAACTCGCAAAGGCGCTCGCCGAGTTCCTGTTCCACTCCGAGCGCGCGCTCGTGCGGGTCGACATGAGCGAGTACATGGAGAAGCACACCGTGGCCCGCCTGATCGGCGCGCCGCCCGGGTACGTCGGGTACGAGGAGGGCGGCCAGCTGACCGAGGCGGTCCGCCAGCACCCGTACACCGTGATCCTGTTCGACGAGGTCGAGAAGGCCCACCCGGACGTCGTCAACATCCTCCTCCAGCTCCTCGACGACGGACGCCTCACCGACGGCCAGGGCCGCACCGTCGACTTCCGCAACACGCTCGTCATCATGACGAGCAATCTCGGGACCGACCGGCTCGCGACGGCGGAGACGGCCGAGGCGAGAGAGAAGATCCTCGACGAGGCGCTCCGCGCGTTCTTCCGGCCCGAGTTCCTGAACCGGCTCGACGACCTCGTTGTCTTCCACCCGCTCGGGGAATCGGAGATCGAGCGGATCGTCGACCTCCAGCTCGCGCTCGTCCAGAGCCGGATGAAAGACCGTCGGATCGAGATCCGGGCGACCGAGGGGGCCCGGAAGCTGCTCGCCAGCGAGGGGTTCGATGCCGAGTTCGGCGCCCGTCCGTTGAAGCGGACGATCCAGCGACTCGTCGTCGACCCGCTCACCGTCAAGCTCCTCGCCGGCGAGATCCGGGACGGTTCCCGCGTCACCGTCGAGGCGAAGAGCGGCGAGGTCCGGCTCGCGATCGCGAAGCCGGAGGCGGCGTAACGCGATGCCGAGCGCGGTGACCGTCGCGGTCGTCGGCGCCCGCGACCAGGCGAAGGAACTCGGCCGCAAGGGGACGGCGTCGGACATCACCCTCTACAACGCGGTCCGGGACGGGCACGCGGTCACCCTCATCGAGCCGACCCAATTCCCCGACAAGTTCGGCTCGCTCCTCTTCGCCCTCGGGATGGCCGACCGGACCCTCTTCGTGGTCGACGCCCTCAGTCGGGAGGTCGCGGAGACGGCGGCGGTCGTCGACCTGTTCGAGACTCCCGTCGACATGGCCCTCGGTCCGGCGGTCGGCGAGACGGAGCTCCGCCGGGCGTTCAAGGGGACCCGGCTGGAGACCGCCCCTGCCGCGCCGCTCGATTTCCCGAAGCTCCGGGCGGCGCTCGACGGGTGGGCGGCGTCGGAGGCGCCCGGGGACGTCATCGTCCGGATCGACCATGCCTTCCCCGTCAAAGGGGTCGGGGCGGTCGCCCTCGGCGTCATCCGCCGGGGGACGCTGAAGGCCCACGACAAGCTCCGGTTGTATCCGACCGAGAAGACGGTCGAGGTTCGTTCGGTCCAGGTCCACGACGTCGACGTCCCCACGGCCGCGACCGGCGAGCGGGTCGGCGTGGCGATCAAAGGGATCGATGCGGACGAGTTGAGCCGGGGCCAGACGCTCGCGCCGGAGGGGTCGCTTCGCGTGGCGACCACCCTTTCGGCGACGGTCGACAAGCCGTGTCGGTACTACAAGGGCACGATCTCCGAAGGGCTGGTCGGGAACCTTCTCGTCGGACTCCAGCTCGTGCCCGCGAGGGTGACGGGCGGAGCCGTCGGCGGCCCCCTGACGCTCGAGACCGACCGGCCCGTCGTCTTTGCTCCGGGCGAGGCGACGTTCCTCGCCGACCTCTCCGCGGCCCCCGGACCGCGGATCGCCGGTCGGCTCCGAATCTCCGCGTCCTAGTCGGACCGCGCCCGCCCGCCGAGCCGGAGCCGAGCGTCGGTGCCGTCGTGACCTAGGACGACTTCGCGGCCGGGGGCCGCGGCGGCATCGACCGGCGACCTGCGACCCAGAGCAGGGCGACCCCCACGAGGAGCCCGATTCCCGCAGCCGCGGCCACATCGTCCCAGCCGAGACCGGTCCCAGTCGCCGAGGTACGGGTTCCGGTCGGCCCGATGGTCACCGTGGCCCCGGTGGCGGCCCGGCCCGCGACGGTGATCTGGGTGGACGTCGCGTTCGCCGAGAAGCCGGGGGGGAGGGTGAACGTCACCGCATAGGTCCCGTTCGGGAGGAAGAAGGTGATCGCGTTCGAGGTCGAATTCTGGGTGAGATGGAAACCCGTGGAGGAGTTCGCGACGGTGACGCTCCAGTTCGCGCCGGTGGGAAGGCCGAACTCGACGAACACGATCGGGAACGTCTGCGGCCGGAACGTCACGTTCACGTAGGTGGGGGCTCCCGTGACGAAGACGACCCCCGACGACGAGCCAACGTACCCCGAGACGGCCAGGACGACGTACCCGTACGTGCCGTTCGGTTCCTCGAACGTGAGGTTGCTCGCCAGACCGCTGGCGACGTCGCTCCCGATGAGGACGCCCCAGCCGGTCCCTTTCGGAAGGCCGGACTCGTGGAACGTGACGGCGAAGACGTCGATCGCGAAGGGTACCGAGACGGGGACCGCGGCTCCGGCAACCACGACCGTTCGGGGGGCTGGACTGGAGTACCCGGGCTCCGGCGCAATCGAGACGCTGTACGAACCGTTCGGTTCCTCGACGACCATCGTCGAGAGGTCGGTGGTCCGCTCGCTTCCCGAGAAGAAGAGCGACCAGGGGGTGCCGTTCGGGAGCCCGGACTCGGTGAACGTGACCGGATACTCGAGGGGTCCGTACGCGATTTGGATGACGACGTCGCCCCCCGCAACGGTGACCGTGCCGTTGGCGGGCACCGGATACAATCCGCCGGCCGGCGACACCGAATACGCGAACGTGCCGTTGGGTTCCGAAAAGGCGATGGCGCTGGAGATCCCCGGTTGCCGTTGCCCATTCAGGTCGACGAACCAGGATTGCATCGGCGGAAGTCCCGATTCGACGAACTCGACGCCGTACGGGGCGAGGGTGAACGCGACGGGGACGGTCGCATTCGACCCTTGGACCGTCAGGTTTCCCCAACCGGGGACGGCGGCGTAGCCGGTCGACGTGACGACGAAGTCGTAGGTTCCGTTCAGCACGTGGAACGTGATTGTGTCGTCGGTCGAGGATCCGTTCATCCCATCGAGCGAGCCGGACCAGAACGTCCCCGGAACGAGTCCCGACTCGACGAACGTCACATTGTAGACCGTCGTACCGACGTACGTGAACGGAACGCTCAGGGCGACCGCCGACCCGTTCACCGTAAACGGTGTCGAGCCCGCCGTCGTCGTGTACCCCACCGCCAACGGGGTGAACGCGTAGCTCCCATTGCTAAGGTTCAGCCGAAGGGTCGGACCGGAACCGGCTGTATATTCGAAGATTCCCGAACCGCCGGTGGTGTACCCGCTCGCGTAGACCTCCCACTCGGTCCCGTTGGCAAGGCCCGTTTCCCCGAACGTGATCGAGAACAGGTTCGGGTTCGTGAACGCGATCGAGACGTTCTGGGCCGAGCCGTTGACCGTGACGGAGCCGGAGCTCGGGCTCGGGTCGAACGCTCCGGCCGGGGAGACCGTGAAGTTCTGGGTGCCATTCGTCAGCCAAGCGACGACCGTCGCGGTGTCGGTCTGATACGGGACGCCACCGGCGGAGAGCGACCAGGTCGTCCCGCCCGGCAATCCGGTCTCGGTGAACCCGACCGGGTAGGCGCCGGCGGTCGGACGGAAGACGATGTTCACGACGTCGAGGTGCAGAGCCAGGTAGGTTTGCCCGACCGTCGAGTTCGTGAAGTACCCGCTCGGAGCCACGATCGCGTACTTGAACGGACCGAACGAGAAGTCGCGGTCGGCGCCGAACGTGACGTTGTCCGTCGTCGACGTTGACCAGGTGACGTTCGTCCCCGATTGGTTCAGACCCGCGGTCCAGGGCGTCCCCGTCGGCAACCCCTGCTCGTGGAGGGTCACGTACGTCGCGGACGTGACGACCGGCGAGCGCGCGGTCAAGCACTCGAACGTGTCGTTCGCGGTGTTGGTGAGACAGACCGCGTGGCTCGTCGGGTCGTACGCGGCGCCGGACGGGTCGGTCCCCGCGTAGCCAACGACGGTGTGGGAGGTGGCGTTGAGGACGACCGCGAACGACCACCCGCCTCCGACCCAGACCTGCTGGGTGGCGGCGTCGTAGGTGAGCCCCTGCAGGGTGATTCCGTACGTGCCCGGAACCGGGATCGCGGCCACGACGGCGTCGGAAGCCCCGTCCATGACCGAGACGTTGTTCGACCCCTCGTTCGTGACGAACACCTCATCGGATGCATTGTCCCAGGCGACGCCGTACGACCCGTTCCCGGTGGGGACCGAGGCGACGGCCGCGTTCGACGAGTCGAGGATCACGGAGACATTCGAGGAACCGTAATTCGCGACGAACACGTGTCGGTCGGTCGGGTCGGCGGCCACGCCGACGGGAGAGGTCCCGACCGGTACGGTCGCGACCACCTTCAGGGTCGCTCCGGAGATCACAGAAACGTTCTGCGACCCGGTGTTCGCCACGTAGATGTCGTTCGAGGCCCAGTCGTAGGCGACGCCGTGCGGGAGGCCGCCCACGGCGATCGAGGCGATCGACGTCAGGGTCGAGGCCGAGAGGACCGTGACGTTGTCCGATCCCGTGTCCGTGACGAAGACGTCGTTCGTCGCGTTGTCGACGGCGACGCCGAAGGGGGACGACCCCACCCCGAGGGAGGCCGTGAAATTGTACCCGGTCCCGGCCGGAGTAATGACGTCCACACACGAAGCCGGGTCGGCCACCCAGAAGGTTCCGTTGTCGGCGTCATAGGCCAGCCAAGCAGGCGTGGACACCCCCTGCACGCAATTGGACGACGACCGGGAGAGCGTCGTGAGCCGATAGTTGGGAAGACCGGGCGACGACTTTCCGCTCGCGGGGGACCACGCCGGGACGGGGGCAGTCGAGGGGGAGGGGGACGAAGGGTTCGTTACCCCGGTTCCGCCCCCGGGGCCTGTGTGGGGATCCGCGGCGGCAACGTTGCGGCTCGCACCGCCAAGCGCCGGAGCGGATGCCCCGAGGAGGAGCAGAAGAACGACGGCGACCAGGCCGAAGGTCCCGGCCCGACCCATTGGATCCACCCTACCGCGCCCGACTCCCGTTTGGGGGTCGGGGGTGGTAGGCCCGCGCCGGGATATACGCAAGGAGGAGCCGACCTGAGCCACGCGACGACCCTTCGGGCCCCTGGCACTCCGGAGTCGACGACCTCAAACCGGGATCGACTTGGTCGGAGGGAACGCCTGCGGCGCGGGAACCGGCCTCGGGCCTAGGCGAACATCGTGACGGACTCTTTGCCGGGCTCGTCCTCGCCGACGACCTTCTCGATCGCCCGCTCGAAGTCGACCGCCGACACGGTCTCGCGCTCTTCCCGGATCGCCCACATCCCGGCTTCCGTGCAGATCGCCCGGATGTCGGCCCCTGTCGCCCCTTCGCATCGGCCGGCGAGCGACTCGAAGTCGATCGCTTCCTTGAGGGCCATTCCGCGGGAGTGAATCTTGAAGATCTCGACGCGACCGAGGTAGCCCGGGACGGGGACTTCGATAATCCGGTCGAACCGGCCGGGGCGCAGCAGCGCCTCGTCGAGGATGTCCGGTCGATTGGTCGCCGCGATGATCTTGACGTTCGAGAGCGGCTCGAAGCCGTCCATCTCGGCGAGGAGCTGCATGAGGGTCCGCTGGACCTCGCGATCGCCGCTGGTCGCGACCTCGAGCCGCTTCGCGCCGATCGAGTCGACTTCGTCGATGAAGATGATCGTCGGGGCCTTCTCGCGGGCCAGCTGGAACAGTTCGCGGACGAGCCGGGCGCCCTCCCCGATGTACTTCTGGACGAGCTCGCTCCCCACCAGGCGGACGAACGTCGCGTGGGTGTGGTGGGCGACCGCCTTCGCAATCATCGTCTTCCCGGTTCCTGGGGAGCCGATCAGCAGCACGCCCTTCGGGGGGTCGACGCCGATCTTGCGGTAAAGTTCGGAACGGAGGAGCGGGTACTCGACGGCCTCGCGAATTTCGCGGACTTGGTCGGTGAGTCCACCGATGTCGGTGTAGGTGACCGACGGCTTGTCGACGATCTCGCTCGCCGCGACGAGTGGATCGAGCGATGCGGGCAGGACGCCCATCACGGCGAGCGTCTGCTTGTTGAGGGCCACGCGCGAGCCGACGGTGATCTTCTCGTGCTCGACGGTTTCGGCCGAGTTGACGACGAAATCCGGGCCGGTCGACGACTTGACGACGACCCGTCCGTCGGTGAGGACGTCGCGGACGCTGCCGACGATCAGGGGAGGATACCGAAGCCGGTCGAGCTCGGTCTTGAGCCGCTTGACCTCGCGCTGGAGCCGGAGGATCTCCGCCTCCATGTAGTGCCGTTCGCTCTCGACCCGCTTGATCGCCTCGGCGAGCTGGCTGTTGCGGAGTTCGAGGAAACTCACCCGGTCGAAGCTCTCGCCCGACGTCGTTGTCGAATCCGAGTCCGCCATCCGCTTCGAACCGAACCTCGTCCCCGGAGTCCCGGCGGCGATTGTACGGTCCTCATGACCGTCTCTGGTTATAAGAGGTCCCGGTTGAGTTGTCGCGATGCCGCGACTCCGAGACGCCGGGGCCGTGGTGGGCCACGCGTTCGCCCCCGGTCATCTCACCGGGATCTTTGCTCCCCGGACGTCGGCGCGGGACCCTCGGGCTCGCGGGTCGGTCGGCGCCGGGCTCGTCCTCGAGCTCGGCGTGCATGCCGAAGCCCGCTGGATCGCCGACGGCACGGACCGGGTCGTCGTTCGAGGACGAAACGCCGGTTCCCTTCCGATTTCCGAAGATGCGGCCCGCCGAGTCAAGGGCGACCGGAACGGAACTCTCGCGGTGGACCTGGTTCACGAACTTCCGGTCGGGCAGGGGTTTGGGATGAGTGCCGCCGGGGCGCTCGCGACGGCGACCGCGGTGACCCGGGCGATCGGCTCCGAGGAGTCGAAGTCGTCGGAAATCGCCCATCTCGCCGACCTGTTCGGGGGCGGCGGCCTCGGAGGGGTGGCCGCGATCCTCGGCGGAGGTCTCGAGATCCGGGAACGACCCGGCATTCCTCCGTGGGGGGAGGTCCGACGGATCCCGTTCCCCCGGACGGTGTTCGTGGCCGTCGTCGGCCGGCCGCTCCCATCGCCGCGGCTCCTCCGCAATCCGAAGTTCCTCGCCCGCGTGGAGGCGGCGGCGACGGAGGGGCTGGAATCGTTGCGCAACCGACCGACTCCCTCGCGGTTCCTCCGGGAGTCGGAGCAGTTCACCGACCGGCTGGGGCTCGCCCCACCGGCGCTCCGGAAGGCCATCGACGAGTTGCGCCGGACCGGAGCCTCGGTCGGACAGGCGATGTTCGGAAGCGCTCTCTTTGCCGCGCCGATCGGCTCCGAGGGCCGAGACCGACTCGTCGCAGCCCTCACCCGGGCCGGCCTCCCGAGCCTCGAGCTGCGCGTCCCCGATTCCGTCTCCGAAACGCTTTAACCCCCGCCCCGCTCGGCGCGTTCCCATGACACGGAAGCCGGCCCGGATGTACCGGGAGATCGAGGGCCAGGTGTACACCCGCCAGGAGTACATGGGCGGCATTCCCGCGTGCCGGATTACCCAGTTCGACACGGGCAACCTTCACGAACACTTCCCCCTCTCCCTCTCGCTCGGCTGCGAGGAGGCCGCGCAAGTCCGCGACACCGCCCTCGAGGCGGCCCGCGTCAGCGCCGTCCGGGTGATGGAAAAGGCCGCCCCGAACCAGTACCACCTGAAGGTTCGGCGCTACCCCCACCAGATCCTTCGCGAGCACAAGATGGCGATGGGCGCCGGCGCCGACCGGATCTCCGACGGGATGCGCGGCGCGTTCGGGAAACCGGTCTGGCACGCCGTCCGCGCGCAGATCGGGATGGAACTCCTGACAGTCTCGACGACCGAGGCTCATCTCGTGGACGCGAAAGAGGCGATGCGGAAGGCGTCCCACAAGCTCCCGATTCCCACCCGCGTCGTCGTTCGCCACCGCCCCGCGGCGGCGTAGTTATTCCGCCCCCTCGGGGGGCGACGTCTCACGGCTTCGGGCCGTTCGCCGGAGCGCGCGCGATCAAGACTGGGCAGTTGACGTGGTGGCTCACCGCGTCCGACACGCTCCCCAGAAGGAGCCGCTTCGCGGTCGAAAGGCCCCGCGAGCCGAGGACGAGGAGGTCAGTAGGATGCTTCTCGACCTGGGCGATGATCTCGTCGACCACGACGCCCTCGAGACACGTCCCGCTGGCGGCCACCCCGGCGGCCCCGGCCTTGCGGACCGCCTTGTCGACGATCCCGCGGTAGTAGTTCGTCTCGGCCTCGGGGACCTCGGTCGGGACCCACGGCTCCGCGGAGGAAACGAAGACCGGCTGGAGCGGCGCGACCGCGAGGACGGTGAGGTCGCTCTGGTACCTTCGGGCGAGGTCGAGCGCGAGGTCGAAGGCGACATCGCCCATCTTCGAGCCGTCAATCGCGACGGTGATCCGGGCGAACGGCGGAAGACCCATCGTCGGTCGTACCGAACTCCGCTACATGGGAGTTGTGGGGCGCGCTGGCGGCCCGCCGCGTCGTCGGAACCCTTAAGCCCGGAGTCCCCCCATCGTGACGCCGAGGCGGCATCGTGGCCCCGACTTGCTCCAATTGTGGCGCTGGCGATTTCGTCTGGGCGAACGAGCTGAAGACCGGGAACCTGAGCGGCGGAACGCTCTCGCTCCGGTCCCGCGGGGAGATCCCGCTCGGCACCCGGATCTGCCGCACGTGCGGCCACGCGGACCTCTTCCTCCGCGACCTCACGATCCTCCACCAACCCCACACGTGGCGGCCGGGCGAGTTTGTTCCGATCACGCCGAAGCCGGTCGCGCCGAAGCCGGCCCCGACCCACGCGCACGCCCATCCGCCCGCGGCTCCCCCGCCCCCTCCCCCGGCGGCTCCGATCCCCGCTCCGTCGCCGAACCCCCTCGAGGCCCCCCCCTCCGCCCCGCTCGCCGCCGCCCCGGCCGTGGCCGGGACGATGAGCTCCTCCAACGACCGCCCGGCGCCTCCGGCGCCCCGCGCCGAATCGCCGTCACCTCCTCCCCCACCTCGTGACGAAGAGCCGACGCCGTCGTTGACGCCCGCCCTGCCGGAGTCGAGCGGGTCGAACCGGCCCCCGGACGAGGCGACTCCGGTCGCCGAGGAACTCGCGCCGGCCAAGCCGAAGGCCACGCGCCGCAAGGTCACGAAGGCGAAGGCCGCGAGCGGCGACCCGTAGGTTCTCGGCCGGCCGTCTCGTCGGCGGCGGCCCATTCGAGCAGCGGGACGAGCGCGCGGCGCAATTGCGTTCCGCGCTCGGTGAGCGAGTACTCGACCCGGCGGGAGCCGGTCCGGAGGGGCCCCCTTCGGACCAGGCCGAGCGCCTCGAGGTCGCGAAGCCGCCCGGCGAGCGCCTTCGCCCCGATCCCGTCGACCGCGACCTCGAGGTCGGAGAACCGGCTCACCGGTCGGTTGCCGAGGACCCCCATGAGCGGGAGCGTCCACTTCTTGCCGAGGGCATCGGCGACGCCGCCCGCCGGGTCGATGCAGTACTCGTGCCCATCGACCCGGATCATGCAGGCGACCGTGGGGTCGGCCGGGGCGCGCTCCGACCGCTTCGTCATCCGGTCAGTACGCCCCGGCCCGGGAATAGCGGGGCATGGATTTGAACCATGGATCTACGGGTTATGAGCCCGCCGGGATTTCAGTACCCACGGGGAGCATCCCCGTGGGCGTTCCTGACTACCCCACCCCGCTACGGCGCGCGGGAATCGCGCACCGTATATGAGGCTTGATGAATTCGGGGGCATGGCGCGCCCCCGGCCTGAGCCCGACGACGGCTCGCTCCTTCCGTGGCTCCTCGACCCAACCCAGCCCGCCGCCCGGTACCGGACGTTGCTCGACCTGCTCGACCGCCCCCCGACCGACCCGGAGGTCGTAGAGGCGCAGGAGCGGATCCCGACGACGGGGTGGGCGGCCGAGATCTTCTCCCGGCAAAAACCGGAGGGCCACTGGGAGTCGGCGGACAACCTGTACACCCCGAAATACCGCGCCACGATTTGGAACGTGCAGGTCCTGGCGCTCCTCGGGGTCACGCGCGACGACGCCCGGATGGCCGCCGCGTGCGAGCTGTTCCTCGACCAGTACGCGCGCCAGGACGGCGGCCTCGACAGCGGCCCGGAACCGGACGCGAAGAGCGAGCTCTGCGTGACCGGGAATCTGACGCGCACCCTGCTCTTGGCAGGGTACGGCGAAGACCGGCGCGTCCGGTCCGCGATCCGATGGATCGTCCGGAACCAGCTCGCGGACGGCGGATGGCATTGCTGGCCGCAAGTTGCCTTCCGCCGGGGGACGCTTGACGCGTGGGAGGGGCTGAGCGCCCTCGCCACCATTCCGTTGGCCCAACGGAGTCCGGAGGTGCGCCGTTCGATCCAGCGGGGAGCCGAGTTCTTCCTCCGTCATCGACTCCTCGAGCAGGGACGAACGCCGTATGCGGCTTGGCAACGGTTCCACTTCCCCAACCACTACTACTACGATGGACTCGTCGGACTCGACCTCCTCACCGGCCTCGGGTACGGGGCGGACCCTCGACTGGAGACGGCGCTCGCACTGCTCGCTCGGAAGCGCCGCCCAGACGGGAAATGGGCGATCGACCGCGCGCACCCGGATCTCGCGCCGGGAGCGGGTTACAAGCCGAGGAAGCGGGCGACGCCCATGGTCGTCGAGCCGGCGGGTCGGCCCAGTCGGTGGCTGACCCTCACGGCCCTCCGGGTCCGCCGGCGCGTGGCGACCGCCCGCGCGTGAGACCCCCGGGGGGGGCGGAGTGGCTCTCTTCGTACCCGCGCTCCCAGCGCTGAGTTCGGCCAGACCCGAGGTCCATTCCTGACGTTCGGAAACCGGGCCCGCTAAATCCCCGCCGCAGAGTTCGGAACTTGATGGTCCGAATCTTTCGGGACGTCGACGTGGACGCCCGAATTCGCCCGCGGGAGGCCGTCGATCTCATGGAGGCCGGCTACCGGGCCGATTCGCGCGGCGAGGTCGTTCCGTTTCCCAAAAGCCGTTCGGCCGCCGACGGGGTGACCGTCAGCTGGACGGGGGCGGCGCTTCCCGGGCTCGACGTGCTCGGCTACCGAGCGTACCTCTACGGAGCCGACGGGGTCGACCGGGGGGATCAGATCGTCGCGTTGTACCGGTTCTCCACGATGGAACTGAAGGCGCTCTTTCTGGGCCGACGGGTCGGCATCGTGCGGACCGGGGCGGCGGTCGCGGCCGCGCTCCGGCTCGCGGACCCCGACCTCCCCTCGCTCGGAATCCTCGGCACGGGGGCTCAGGCTCGCCAGATCGCGAAGTGCGTCGTCGCCGCCCTTCCCCTGACCCTCGTGGAGGCCTGGAGCCCGAACTCGGTCCATCGGGACGAGTTCCGCGCCTGGGCGTCGCGGGAGCTCTCGGTTCATGTCCATCTCGCCGAGAGCGCGGCCGCCGTGCTCCGGGAGAACCGGGCCGTCGCGATCGCCACCAGCTCGGATCGACCCGTGGTCACTCCCGAGAATCTCCCCGGGCCCCGGCTGCTCGTCAGTCTCAGCGCGTACCGACGTCCCGAAATCGCGACCTCCCTCCTCCACGAAGCGGACCGGATCTGGACCGACAGCGTTGGGCAGGCGACCGCTCGGGGTACCCTGCTGAACGATACCGCTCTCGCGGCCACCGTTTGCCCGCTCGCGGATCCGGCAGGCCTCGCCGCGCTTCGCGACCGCGGATCGACCCGCATCATCGTCAACACCGGGGCGGCGTGGGAGGAGGTGGTCCTGGCCGAGTCGCTGTGGCAAGGAACGACGGGCTCGAACGAGGTCTTGGACGTCGAGCTGGAGAGGGGGCGACGCGGGTTCGGACCCTCGTGACCGAAACCGGGTGCTCCATTCGCCGGCGGAACGTCACGGGACCCGGGAAAGTCCGCGCGTGGGGTCCGGCATCACGGACCGGCCTCCGACCCCCGGCTCGCGAAATACCGGGCTCGGATGCCCGCAGGGATGACCGAACCGGACGTCGTGGACGCGTTCACCCAGATCTCCCCCGTCTACGATGCTACCCGTGCGCCGCTCGATGAGGGGACCCTCGACACCATCGCGGCGAAGCTCCACGAACGCCACGTCGTCTCCGCCCTGGAGGTCGGGGTCGGGACCGGACGGATCGCCCAACCGATGTCCGAACGGGGATTCGAGATCACGGGGGTCGACGCCTCCCCGGGGATGCTCGCTCACGCCCGGGCCAAGGGGGTCGGTCGGCTCGTGCGGGGGAACGCCTACCAGCTCCCGTTCCGGCCGGCCTCCGTCGATACGACGCTGTTCGTCCACGTCCTCCATCTGCTCGACGACCCGGTCGCCGCCCTCCAGGAGGCGTGTCGGGTCGGACGCCAGGGGGCCACCGCGCTCGTCCGCCCTCCGCGCGACGACGCCGACGCCACGGGACCGAGGTCCGAGAACGGCCCCCGGAGGGTCGTCGCGGAGATCCTCGCGCGCGAGGGGTACCCGATCCATCGCCGGGGAGGAACGGGCGGCCCCCGACGGCAGGAATCCCGGCTCTTGCGCGCCGTCCCGCCCGACCGCCTCGAGGTCGTGGTGGA
Organism: Candidatus Lutacidiplasma silvani; assembly: GCA_022750295.1. Lineage (GTDB taxonomy): Archaea > Thermoplasmatota > Thermoplasmata > Lutacidiplasmatales > UBA184 > Lutacidiplasma > Lutacidiplasma silvani. Next base: position 118,361 of record JAKIVZ010000001.1, on the reverse strand, counting down.
CCGGACCGAGACGGAGCCGCTCGGCCGGCGACTCGACATGATCGAGATGGGCGCGGCGCGGGGGTTCCTCCACGTCCCGCCCGAGGTCCTCCGACGGGCGGTGATCGAGGCCCGGGCCCAGGTCAGCGACCGGACCGTCACGTACCGACGGGTCGAGGCGCTCGCGACGTGGAATCGTGCCCCGCCGCCGACCACGATCCCCATCGACGACGGGCCGTCCGAGGGGACCCCGTCTCCTCCCTCTGCGTAGCCCGTTCCCGCACTTTCGACCTCCGGCGACCGCCCCGACACCGGCCCAGGAGACGAACGCTCGCGGCTGCCGCGGGCGACGATGGGGCCCGAGGGCCGGGTGGCGAGGGACGTCGAGACGACGAACATCCAGAGCAAGACCGCGCCGAGGAACACCCGCTCGGTCGCGCCTCCGAACCGGGCGTCCAGTCGCGGGGCTACGAAGGGGAGCCCGGCCTCGACCAGGAACGCGAGGACGACGAGGACGGCCAGCGGGAACGTGAACGACCGCGCCGGCCCGAGGAGGTCGCTCCGCTCCAGCCGGCGACCGATCCAATAGACCGCCAACGCCGCGGCCAAGAACGCAAGGACCGCCACCACGAGGTGGACCGCCCCGTGGGGCGAGACCGGGGTGGGCGGAACGTCCGTTGGAAAGGCCGCGAGGACGAGCGACCCGAGCCCCCAGGCCGCGAGCAGGCCGACGCCCGGCCGGAGGTCCCGCCACGGCCGCGCAGGCCCCCGGAACGTCCGGGCGAATGCGGATGCGAATCCGAGGGAGAACGCTCCCCGGTTGACGAAGTTGAGCGTCATGATCCAGCCGTACGGCCCGACCGCGAGGTCGCTTTCCGCCTGGGAGACCGGACTGTAGTGCGGCGGGAGGAGCTGGGCCACGACGTCGAGCGCCAGGTACAGGACGATGGCCGCGTCGACCAGCCAGAACGTTCGACGCGCCGCGGCGGGCACCGTGGTCGGCGGGTGAGTGACCGCGGCCCTCCGCTCCTCCACTCCCCCCGGACCTCCGTTTGGCAACTCCCTTCCGGGAGGAGGAGCCGTTCATCCGCTCTGGGTCTCGACCGAACGATCGCTCGCGGGACGAGCCGGAGGGCTCGGAACCCGAGACGGGACGGAGGATCGGATCCGGTGGCCCGGACGCCCCCCCGAATGGGTCGGTCCTACCGGGCGGAGGGGGTTCCGGCGCGACGGACCGCGGCCCGGACGTGCGGGCTCGGGCTCAGCCCCTCGGCGATCTCGGTGACGCGGACCTCCGCATCGAGGAAGAAGGTGACCCGACGCGCGAACCCGAGGACGCTCAGGACCCCGTACCGGCGCGAAATCGCCTTGTCCGCGTCGGCCACGACCGGGAACGGCAGGTGGCACTCCGCGACGAATCTCTTCTCCGCCGCGACGTCGTCGACGCTGACCCCGACGACCGACGTGCCGCTCGCCTGGAACTCGGGGTAGTGCTCCGCGAACCCGCGGGCCTCGATCGAGCAGCCCCGCGAGTTCGCCTTGGGGTAGAAGTAGAGAATCACCGGGTGCCCGCGGGTCGCCGCGAGCGAGAACCGGGATCCGTCGGCCGCGGTCCCGTCGAACTCGGGGGCGATTTCGCCGACGGCGAGCATGCCGGGCGCTGGGCGGAGGGGTACCTACGACGCCCGCCGATTCCCATCTTCGAGCCGGGACGGGGTCGGCACCGTGTGGGGTTCAGTCCCCACGAAGGGTCCCGGAGTCGGCGCCCGGTCCCTCGGACCACCTGGTGGCGGTCCGGTTCCTATCGGGGAACAAGCCTAGTAGTGGTCGGGATTCGCCGACCGCGTTCGAGGTGGCCCGATGGACCTGTTCACCCACGTCGTCTTCGCGTACCTCCTCTCGTTCGTGATCTGGGGCCCGGGGGCGCCCCAGTACATCGCGGCCGGGGCGCTCGCGGGCGGACTCCCCGACGCGGACGCCCTCCTCTTCCCTCTCGCCCGACGGTTCCCGATCCTCGAGCACCACGGGATCACCCACTCGATCCTCGGGGTGACCATCGTGGCCGCGGCCGGAAGCTTCCTGCTCCCCTACCTTCCGTACTTCCCGCACGCCTCGACCCTGCTCTACTTCGTCGCGATGATGATCGGTGGACTCTCCCACGTGTTCCTCGACGGGTTCACCCACTTCGCGGTGACCCCGTTCCTCCCACTGTCGCTCCGCCAGCTCCGGCTCGATGCGGACGTTGCGATCAACATTTTCATGCTGACCCTGACCTCGGTCACGCTGATCACTCTCGCTCTGGAGCGGGGGACCGTCCCGTTCACGATCTGGGTCGAGACCGCGTGGCTCCTCGCCGCGATCTACGGCGGATATCTCCTTGTCCGGGGAATCGCCCGGTGGCGGGCCGGGGTCGCCCGGAAGCGGGAGGGGTACTCGTCGGTCGCCCCGACGACCAACCCGCGGGTCTGGATGCTCCTCGACCAGCAGGACAGTCCTGAGCGGTACCGGGTCCGGTACCGTCGGTACCGGTTCGGCGAAACGACACCGGGTCCCGAACACGCCATGGAAGTCGCAAAGGTTCCCCCGGCGACAGGACCGGTCCACTCCTCCCAAGAGGCGTTGGAGCGGACGTACGCCGCCGCCCTCGACCGGAACCAATGGATGGCGAGGCGGGCGCATGCCGGCGAGGCGGTGGCACGCGGAAACGTATTCGAGGTCCGCTGGTTCATAGTCGAGGTGGCGGGCTTTGGCCGCACGTTGGGGGTCCGTGGCGAAATCGACCGGACGACGGGGGAGATGCGGCTCAAATCCGGATTCTTCCGTCGAAGCTCTCCGACCGCTGCCTGAGGATCTCGGCATGATCGCATCCGAGGTCCCGCTGTGAACGCGACCGGCGCCGCCGCCTTGGGGAGTTCGACGTCCCCCCCCGTGAAGACGATGGAGACGTTCGACCGGGCCTACGCGAACAAGATCATGCTCCTCCTCGGTGGGATCGTGATGACGGTCCTCTACGTCGAGGGGATGCTCACCCCGTCGCTCCCGACGATCCAGGGCGACTTCCATGTCGACACGGCCCAAGTGACCCTGATCATCTCGGCCTACGCCGTCTCCGGCGTGGCTCTCAGCCCCGTAGTCGGCAAGCTCGGGGACATCTACGGAAAGCGTCGGATCCTGATGGGAACCATGCTCGCGTACGCTGCGGCGGTCTCGGTGACCGGGTTCTCCCCCAACTTCACGTTCATGGTCGCGGCCCGGACGATCCAAGGCGTCGGGCTGACGATCTTGCCCCTCGGAATGGCGCTCGTGCGGGAGGAGTTCCCGCGGGAGCTCGTGCCGCGGGCGCAAGGGCTGCTGAGCGCGCTGTTCGGGATCGGCTTCGCGATCAGCCTTCCGGTCGGCTCGTTCGTCTCCCAGAACTACGGGTGGCGGGATACGTACCACTCGGCGATCCCCGTCGTCCTGCTCCTGACCATCGCGGTGTTCCTCCTCGTCCGGGAGTCGCCCTACCGCCGACCGAACGTCAAGGTCGACTACGTGGGCGCCGCGCTCCTTGGGGGGGCGCTGGCGGGGGTCGTCGCCGCCCTGTCGCAAGGCCAGAGCTGGGGCTGGACCTCGGCCCTGACGCTCGGATTCCTCGGCGGGGGACTGATCCTGCTGGTCCCGTTTGCGATCTGGGAACGCCGGTGGACCCAGGCGAAGCGGGAACCGATCGTCGACCCCCGGCTCCTCGCCGAGCGGAACGTTGCCGTTACGAACGCGGTCCTCACCGTGGCGGGCCTCGGGATGTACATGGCGCTGTTCGCGCTGATCTACCGGTTCGAGGCTCCGGCGGTCTCGGGCGGCTTCTCGCAGAACATTCTCCAAGCGGGGATCGACATCGTTCCGCTCGCGCTCGCGATGCTCGTGGTTGCGTTGATCGCCAGCGTCGCCGTCTCCCGCGTCGGGGTCAAGCCCCTCGCGCTCGGGGGAGCGGCCCTCACGAGCCTCGGGTTCTTCCTGCTCGCGTCCGCGACGACGTTGAATCAATCTCTCGTCTACGAGTTCGTCACGGGGGCCGGGATCGCGCTCCTGAACGCGTCGATCATCAACATGCTCGTCCTGACCGTTGACCCGAAGGACATGGGCCAGGCCACGGCGATGAACAACGTCTTCCGAAACCTCGGAGGGAGCGTCGGAGCGCCGATCGTCGGCGCCCTGCTGGCGGCCTACACCATCGGCTTCGTCGTGCCATCGGGGCCGTACGCGGGGCTCTCCCCCCCGAGCCTGCACGCCTTCCAGTACGCCTTCGAGATCGCGGCGATCGTCACGCTGGTCGGAGGCGTGGCCGTGCTGTTCGGCGAGGAGGTCCTCGGGCCTCGACGCCACGCGAAGTTCGCGCATCTGCCGACCCTGCGCGGGCGCCCCAGCGCCGCGGCCGAGCCGCCCGCTCCCCTCCCGGGCTCCCCCTCCGCCGAAGCCGGCGCGTTGGCCCCGACCGCGGGGCCGAGCGGGCGCAGCGGAGCCGGGTAACCGGCGCGGCCCGGCGAGGCGAGCGGGTCAATCGGGACCGACCGGCGCGGAACTCTCTGGCTCGGCGGCAAGGTCCGACGGCGGGTATTCGTCCGAGGGGGCGGGCGGCGAGCCGCGCCGACGGCGGAGCCAGAGCCCCACCAGGACCGCCACCACGATCGCGGTCAGGATCGCCCCTCCGACGAGGATCCATCGCCCGTCGTTCCTCGCCGGCGCCGGTCCCGTCCCCACTACCGGCGGCACCGTGGTCGGTCGACCGGGTCCGGTCACGGTGAGGGTGGTTGACTTCGCCGAGGTCCGACCGCCCGCGTCCGTCGCGTGGAACGTGATGTTGAACGTTCCCGACACCGTCGGACGGCATTCGAGGCTCAGGGCGTCGACCGACGCACAGCCCGCGGGAAGGCCCGTGAAGTTGTACGTGAGCGGAGGCGTACCGCCGAGGACCGTTGCGTTGAGGTACGTGGCGTTCCCCACGGCGACGGTGCCGGGACTCGCGACGAAGCCGGTGACGGAGAGGGGGGCGGGGGTGGCAGGGGCCGTGTCGACGGTGTCGGTCGCGGTCCCCGAGACCTGGAAGCCGTTCGCGTCGGTGACGTTCACCCGAACGACGAAGGTCCCGTTGGCGGTCGGCGTGCAGGGGAGCGGCACGACATTGGCAGAAACGCACCCCGTCGGCAGCCCCGAGTAGACGATCGCGTACGGGAGGGCACCTCCGGTGATCGCGGGGACGATCTCCGAGGCGATCCCGACGATCGAAGGGGAAGGAGCGAACTGGATCGAGGCGACCGCCGGGTCCGGGTCCACCACGATCCGGAGCGACCAAACCAGAGACACTCCCAGCGAATCGTTGAGCGTGCCGTTCACGGTGTAGGTGCCGGATTCGTCGGGCGTGCAAGTGACGGAGTCCGCCGAACCCCCGGGCGCCCCGCACCCCGGCGGGAGCTGCGAGAACGTCGTCGTGAGGGGTCCCGTGCCCCCCGTGCCGGCGGCGGTGATCCTCACCGGCTGCCCGACGTCGACGAGGGATGGGGTCGCGCTCAACGTGGTCAGGCTCGGGGCCGGATTCACCACGAAGGCGACTTCGGACGTCTGCCGGACCCCGGCGGCGTCCTCGACCGCCAACGTTGCGTTGAACGTTCCGGTGGTTCCGTTCGGGGTGCACGTGATCGACGACGCGTTCGCGGAGAGGCAGCCGTTCGGCAATCCGCCCCACGTGTACGTGATCGGGAGCGCCCCTCCATCGACCGAGGCGGTGAGGCGGGTCGACATCCCAAGGTCGATCACCGCTGGCACCGCGGTCTCGGATTCGATCGCCATTGTGTCGGAGACCGACACGCTCGTCTCCGCGAGCGCGGATACCCCGGACTGGTCGGTGACGTTCAGTTGGACCGTGTAATTCCCGGGACGGGTCGGGGTACAGTTCAGAACGGAGGCGTTGGCACTGGCGCAGCCGGTCGGGAGGCCGGTGTACGCGAACCGGAGCGTCCCGTTCCCCCGCGCCGTCTCCGCGACGAACTCCATCGACTGGCCGAGCGTGATGTTTTCCGGCGTGGCGTGGAAGCGCTCCACCTCCAGGCCCCCCATCACGGCCGGCGCGACGAACTCCACCTCCGGGAACGTCGCGCTTGACACGGTCACGACTCCGCTCGAACCGTCGTAGCTGAGCCCCGATGCCTCCGGCACCATCGGCAGCGAAGCGAGCTTCGTCAGTCCGATCGCATCGAGGACGGTGAGGTTCGCGTAGCCGGTGGTCGCGAAGACGAGCTGGGCCTGTGTGTCCACGACGACGTTGCCGGGGTACCCCCCCACGGTGAACTGCGTCACGACGGTGTCGTTCGCAGCCCCGACGACCGCGATGTCGGCCGGGCCGTCGACGGTGACGTACGCCTGCTGGGTCTGCGGGTCGAGCGCGACTCCGTACGGGTACGCCCCGACCGGGATGCTGGCGGCTACCGTGTAATTCGAGGCATAGATACGGCGGATCGACGAGCCCCCCTCCCCGACGACCCAGACGGTCCCGTCGAACGGGTCGTACATCGCGGTGGCCGGTTCGCTGGATGTGCCGAGTCCGACCGAGGTGAGAAATCTCCCGGTCGACGCGTTGTAGACGCTCACGTTGCCCCAGTTCGAGTTGGCCACGTACAGCGTGTCGTTCACCGGGCTCCAGGCCACCCCTTCGATCGCCGGGGTGAAGGAGCCGCCGGTTTCGTTCAGGAAGAGCGCGATCGCCCCGGTGGTCTCGTTCAGGGTGTAGACCTGGGAACCCCCCGTGACGAGGAACATCCGGCCATCGACCCGGTCGGACGCGCTCGCGACCACGTTCCCGGTCGAGAACGAACACGTTCCGGCCATTCGGGAGGAGGAGTTCACGGTCAGCACGTCGTTCCCGCCGCACCCCGAGCCGACGGAGACCGACGGCCCGCTCGGGTCGGCGCCCGTCCACTCCGAAACCGTGCCGGTCGCGATGTCGACGTCGACGGTGTGCGTCGTACCGTTCAACGCGCTGATGTTCGCGCCCCCCTCCTCGGAAATGTCCACCTCTCCGCGCAGGGGGTCATACTGGACGACCGTCGGCGTGTAGAACGACCCCACGGTGACCACCGCGGCGCCGGTGGAACCATTCAGCACGGTGACGGAATTGTTCACCCCGCCGCTGACGTAGACCTGTCCCGTCGCAAGGTCAACGTCGAGCCCCCGGGACCAGAACGTCACGGGGCTCGAGAAGACCGGCGTGTCGTTGGAGGCGTCGAGACCAACCACTTCGGAAGAGTAGAGGCCGTTCCCGAGGAAGATCCGGTTGAGGCTCGGGTCGTACCCGACCCACCCCGGGAGCGGGGAAACGCTGAGATTCCCGAGGGAGGCAAAGGTCGTGCCGTTGAGGAGCGTCGTGTTTCCGCTTCCCCCGTTGCTCACGAAGATTACGCCGTTCGCCGGGTTTTGAAAGACGACCTGGGGCCGGGAGCCGACGCCGACGGTGGCGGTGACATTCCGGGACGACGAATTCAGGACGGTGACGTTGTGGGCCGTGCCGTCGCCGACCACGATCTCTCCCGTGGAGCTGTCGTACAGCACCGAGCTGGGTCCGCCGCTCACGTTCACGGTCGAAACCACCGTCTGGGTGGTGCCGCGGATCCAGCTCGTGGTGTTCGAGCCGGGGTTCGCGACGACCATGTCGCCGGCGGCGGGGTCCCAGGCGATCCCCACAGGACCACTTCCGACGGACAGCGTCGACTGAACCGAGAGGGTGGTGGCGTTCACGATGAGCACGGACGAGCCAGTTTCGTTCGTCAGGTAGACCGCGTGGTCAATGGGATCAATCGCAATCTCCCCGATTCCGCTGACGTTCACGGGGATGTTCGCGAGGTCGGTGTCGTTCGTCTCGTTGATTACGGCGAGCGTGCCGGAGTAAAGCGTATAGATGTACCATCGGCCGGTCCCGGGGTCGTAGAGAGCCGGGAAGGAGGGACCGTGCCCGCCGGGGACGAGCTGATTCCCGGGCAGGGACGTCCCGTTCAGTAAGTCCAGGGTCTCCTGGCGGTAACTGACGGTGAGCGCTTGGGGGGACGGTCCTCCGGCAACCGTCGCGCGCAGTGGGCTATCTTCGGATCGCGGCGAGCCGAACTCGGTTCCCGTAGGGGCCGAGTGGGGCGCTCCCAGCGAAACTGCCGTACTTGCCGGCGGCTCGCGGGCGCTCGAGGGCGACACGGCCGGTCGGGCGGTCGTCCCGGGTCGGCCGAGAAGCAGCACCACCAAGAGGACGGTGGCCGCGACCGAGATCGGGCGATTCACCGGATCCTCATCGTGGACCCGTTCGATGGGTCCCGTACCTATCTACTTTGTGCCAACTAGATCTGCCATGCCTTCGACGCCACAAGTCCGTGGGGGGGGACCGGGCTCGGCCGGACGAGACCCGCGCGAGGTGGGAAGCCGCGGGAGGGAATCCCCGAAACCCTCGAACCCCATCACTCGAGGATGGCCGCAATGCCATCCCAGCCGCTCCCGAGAGATCCCCGTATGAAAGGTCACGATCGGGAGAGTCCCGCGAGGCGGAGAACTTCCTTAGTCGAAACCACGGTTACCCCCTCCACACGGCGGAAATCCTTGTCGTACGTCCAGATGGGTGCGGCGAGCGCATCGGCCAGGGCGACGTACGCCTCATCGTGGAGCGCGTGCGCCCGGGCCACACGTCGCCGCGCCGAAGGAAGGTACCGCGCGAGGGTCTCGGTGGGCACAACTTCGAGGCCCGCCCGAATCTCGTCCAGGACGACGACGACCGACTCCCTCGACACGTGGGACCTCTCAACGATCTCCGCCAGGTGGCGTTCGATTTCGTCGGTGACCGCTGCGGGGGTGTAGAGGATTAAGTCGTTCTGCCCGAGCAAGACTGAACGAGTTGTTCCGTCACGGAGCAAGCCGGCGAGGATCACGCTCGCGTCGACTACGACCCGACTCACGGCATTCGGCTGGACACCCGGGCGTTGATCCGCCGGCCGAGCTCGATGGCGCCTACTTCGGTGAGCCGAGACCCATCTAACAGGCGATCGTAGACCTGGAGGCGGTCGACTTCACGAGCAAGGGCACGGCGCGCGACCTCCGACCACTTGATCTCGGGATGGCGACGCATCTCGCGATGGAGGTCTTTTGGTAGGGCGAGCGTCATGTTCGGCATGCGTTTACGCAGGTCATGCGGGAATAAGTAACTTACGTATGCTGAGCGGACGGCGCTTCCGAATTCCCGGCCCCTGACCCGCCTTACGGCGTCCGGCTCGTGAGTGGGCCGTCCACGACCGATGGGGGCTCGAACTCACTCTCCCATCCCAACTTGGGGTTGGCGAATCGGTTCAACAGCCGCGGGAGGGCACAGCCAAGAAGTTCCGAGCCCGCGTGTCGACGCAGATCTCGAACTTTACCTAAGCCAATATATGTTAAGCTTTCATTAACTTCTACCGATGCCACCACGGAAACCGGACACGAGTGGAGGGTTCCACCCCCGGAGTCCGTCGGGTCCGGAAATCACCCATCCCTCGATTGGGGCCATCCGCCTGGACGGGCGACTCGACCGGTCCATCCTATCGCCGCAACTGCATCGCGTCCTTCTCGGAGTGGCTCGCCTACGGAATGCCGTCAGCAGCTTCCGCATGGAGGGTGAGAGGGTCGAGCTGGACCGGGCGCGCGAGGTACTGGAATCGGGCCGCCCGGAATCCCCCTCAGAGCGAGGCGTCGTCCAGCTCGCCACAGCCTATGGCGAGTTGTCCACCGGGAAGCTTCCCGAATTCACCCTCAGCGGATTCGAGCGAACGCACCGTCGACTATTCGAGGGTGCGCTGGACGACGCGGTCGTCGGTCGATACAAGACGGTAGCGAACGTCGTCACCGACGTCTCCGAGACCGTTGTCCGGTTCTACCCGACCCCTCCGGAACGTGTGCGGAGCGAACTCACCGCCCTGCTGAGCTGGCTCGAGGGCCCGGGGATGGCGGGACTCCCCCCAGTCACAGCGGCAATCTTCCTCGCGGAGTTCGAAGCCATTCATCCGTTCCTCGACGGCAACGGGCGCCTCGGACGATTCTTGAACGTTGCCCTCCTGGAACGTCTCGGTCTTCGGAACGCGGGACTCGTTCCGTTGGACGCTCGATTTTTCCGGACGAGCGACCACTACTATCGGGCTCTCGCAACGACGAACACGGGGGCGAACTACCAGCTTTGGACTCGCTACTACGTCCGGGAACTCGAAAAGGCGTACGAACTCGCCGGGAAGCGGGGGGACCTTTCCCGGACCGTGGGCCGCTTCACGAAGCCCAGCACGCAAGCCGTGCTCCAATGGATTCTCGCGGGGAGCGGCGATTGGTTTCACCGGGGCGACTACCCCAATCGACCAGGGTACAGCGGACCCGCCCTGTGGAGTTGTCTGCAGGAGCTGGTTCGGGCCGATCTCCTGGAGGAGCGGGGGGCGGGGAAAGGTCGGGAGTACCGGGTCAAATCCGGGTTCCTCGCCGAGGCCTACGGCCGGCTGGCCTGAGCCATCGGCCGAGGCACGGACTGCGAGCCGCGGGAGGGGTTCGAACCCTCGACCTGCTCCTTACCAAGGAGCCGCTCTGCCAGCTGAGCCACCGCGGCACTGTCGGCGGGGGAGACGCCTCAGTTCTTCCGCTTTCCGCTCGCGCTGACGACCCCATCGGCCCGACCGACCCCCGCAATCCCGGGGATCGGGGACGCCGGGTCGCGGGCGCTCGGGGTCCACGGGCGCTTCGCCAGGAACGACTCCATCCCAGCCGTTTGGTCCGCGGTTCCGAACAGCGACTCCCACAGGCGAAGCTCGTACGCCAATCCTCCCGAGAGCCCCCGGTCGACGGCGAGCTGGACGGAGAACTTGGCCGCGGCGAGGGCGTCGGCGGACTTGCCGGCAAGCTCCTCCGCGAGGGCCATCGCCTCCGGAAGGAGATGCGATCTCGGGACGACCCGGAGGACCCAGCCCTGGTCCCGGGCCTCCTTCGCCGGCACCGGGCGGCCGGTGAAGATCCAGTACCGTGCCTGCGCAGCGCCGACCCGTCGGGGCAGCCGCTGGGTGCCGCCCCATCCGGGCATGACCCCGAGGTTGACCTCGGGTTGGCCGAACGTGGCATCGTCGCTGGCGATCACGAAGTCGCAAGCGAGGGCGATCTCGCATCCTCCGCCGAGGCACGACCCGTGAACCGCCGCGATCACCGGTATCGGCAACCGCTCGATCGCGACGGTCACCCCCTGGCCCTTCCCCCCGTGGACGTGGGCCTCGGCCGGGCCCATCGGCGCCATCTCCCGGATGTTCGCCCCCGCGGCGAACGTCTTCTCCGCCGCTCCACAGAGGACGACGACCCGCACCTGAGGGTCCGCCCCCGCCTCGCCGAGACGCTCGACGAGCGCGTCGAGGACCGCCGCGCTGAGGACGTTGACCGGCGGGTGATCGATCGTCACGACCGCCACGGGACCACGGCGCTCGAGTCGAACGAGGGGGGACGAAGGTTCGGACATCGGGCCCCGACCGGGGGGCCGATATTTACGCGCGCGGGCGCCGCCGCGACGCCGGCCGGGTTAAGGCCCGCGACGTGTCGCCCCCGTCGTGCGCGCTCTGGTCACGGGCGGCGGCCAGGGGATCGGAGCCGCGACGGTCCGGCGACTGGCCGCGGACGGATTCGACGTCGCGGTCCACGCGAACCGGCATCTCGCGGAGGCGGAGACCGAGGCCGCCGGAGCCCGCTCCTCGGGTCGGGATGCGTTCGTTCTGCCGGGGGACCTCGCCACGCCGGCCGGCGTCCGGGACGTGGTGGATGCGATCACCAAGAAGTGGGACTCCCTGGACGTCCTGGTCCACAACGCGGGCGTGTACGAGCGCGGGCCGTTCCTCGCCATCACCGACGACGACCTCCTCGATTGCTTTCGGATCAATCTGTTCGCCCCGTTCTCGCTGACGCGGGAGCTGGTCCCGCTCCTCCGCCGTTCCTCCTCGGGCCGTGTCGTCTTCGTCTCGAGCCTGCTCGCGTTCACGGGCGCCACGGCGGGGGCCCACTATGCGGCGGCCAAGGCCGGTCTCCTCGGGCTCTCCCGCTCGCTGGCGAAGGAACTCGCCCCGGGGATCACCGTCAACGTCGTCGCTCCCGGCCCGGTCGATACCGCGATCCTCGCGGGCGACACCCCCGCGCGGCGGGCCGAGCGGCAACGATGGATCCCGCTCGGTCGGATCGGCGAGCCGTCGGACGTGGCGAACGCGATCGCCTTCCTCGCCTCGCCCGGCGCGGCGTTCCTCACCGGCACGACCGTCCACGTGAACGGCGGCCAGCGGAGCGACTGATGCCGCCGGCGCCGTCCCCCCGCGAGGTCGTCACCACGTGGTTCGGGGCCTTCGTCGTGGATGCAGGCGCCGTCGTCCGTTCCTCGCTCTTTCCAACCGAGAACGAGGCGCTTGGGGTCCGCGTCCAGGACCGGCGGAAGGGAGGCACGTCGGCGGAGGAGGACGATCTGGTCCGGTCCGATGGGATCGGGGGTTTGGTCAGCTCGGACCGCCGCCTCGCAGCCCTCGGCGTGGTCGCCGGCGCGACGCCCCGGGCGTGGCCGGACCTTTCGGAATTCCGCCCTCCCGCCGCCCGGCGACTCCTCCGCGACCTCCTCCTGGCCGAGGCCGCCCGGGCGCTCCGGGACGCATGGGACCCGGCCGTCCATCTGGAGGAAGCCGTCCGGGCGACGGCCGACCTCGACGGGACGCTCAATCTCCTCGGTGAGCGTCTCGGCAGCTGGGCGAGCCGAGATGCGCCGCAGTTGGTCGACGTTCCGGAAGAGCGGGTGAAGGCGATCGCCCAGGGGCTGGTGGCGGCGACGTCGGCTCCGGAGCCCGCGGACGCGGACCTCCCGGGTCCGGACCCCGACCTCCGCGCGGCACGTCGGGCGCTCGCCGAACTCTACCTGGCGACCTGGGCGACCCGCACGACCCTGGAGCGGTCGCTGGAGACGGCCGTCCCCCGCCGGGCCCCGAATCTCTCGGGGCTCCTCGGTCCCACGCTCGCCGCCCGACTGATCGCCCAGGCCGGCGGCCTCGACCGGCTCGCCCGGCTGCCCGCGAGCACCGTCCAGGTGCTGGGAGCCGAGCGGGCCTTCTTCGAGCACCTCCGGGGCCGTGCCCCCCCGCCCCGCCACGGGCTCCTGTTCCTCCACCCCACGGTCCAGGGTGCGCCGAAGCGGCTCCGCGGCAAGCTGGCCCGGGCCCTCGCGGGAAAGGCCGCGATCGCCGCCCGCCGCGATGCCGAGGGGTCGCCCCGTTCGGAGGAGCTGATCGCGGCATACGGTCGGCGGGCGGCCGAAGTGCGGGCCCTCCCGAAGAAGGAGCGGCGCCCGGGTCGGTCGGGTCGGGACCCTACGGCTTCCACTTGACCGAGCAGCCCAGGACGGGGCGCTCGGCGGGTTCGACGGTACGTCCGGCGATCGCCGAGTCCAGCGCGGCCGCGAGGTACCGCTCGTGGACCCCGGAGGGGTCTTCGTGGTGGTCGTCGATCCGACCCTGGAAGATCAGGCGGCGATCCGGGCCGAACACCATCGGGTGCGGGGTCACGAGGGCGCCGTAGGCGTGGGCCACGGCCTGACTCTCGTCCCGGAGGTAGGGGAACGGGTACCCCTTCTCGGCGGCCCGGGCCTTCATCCGGTCCATCCCATCGTCCGGGTACGCCTGGGCGTCGTTCGCGTTGATCATCACGAACTGGACCCCCTTCGAGGCGTACTCCTTCGACAGGGCAATCGCCCGGCCCTCCCAACCCTGGACGTACGGGCAGTGGTTGCACCAGAACGTCACGACGAGGAACTTTGCCTCGCGGAAATCGGCGAGGCGCCACGTCTTCCCGTCGACGCCGGGGAGCGCGAAGTCCGGGGCGGCATCGCCGGCGTGCAGGGAGAATTGGTCGAGGTTCGCCATGCCCAGGAACTTCGCGGCGGGGGATATCGGTTCCCGAACGAGGGGGTTTTTCTCATCCGGCACCCCTAGCAGTGCCGTGGGCCTCCCTCCGGTCGAGCTCGTGGACGACGGACTCGTCGACCCGGGTGAGAACGAGGCCCGGGACCTTCGCGACCTCGCCGCGGCTCGGCCAAACGTCCGGGTCGCGAGAATCGACTCGCCCGCGTTGTCGTTGGGGGTGGGCCAACCGCTCTCCACCGCCACCGCCCGTCGGGCCCGGGCCCTCGGACTCCCGGTATTCCGCCGGTCGACGGGCGGGAGCGGGGTCCTCCTCGGGGAGGGGGACGTGGTTTGGTCGATCGTCCTGCCGCGCGACGACCCCCGCGTCGGGCGGGATTTCGTCCACGCCTACGCCCGGTTCGGGAGCGGCGTCGTCCGGACCCTCGCCTCGTTCGGGGTCGAGGCCGAGTGGGGACCGGCGCTCGGGTTCTCGGAGGAGTTCTGTTTCCTCGGCTCGCGCGGCTGCGCCCTCACCAACCAGGGGCGGGCCCTCGGCGGGGCCGCGCAGCACGCGACGCGCTCGGCGATCCTCCACCACGGGATTCTTCCCCTCACGATCGACCGACAGCGGCTCGAGGCGGTCTTCGCCCTCGCGCCGGCGTACTCCGAGCCGAAGCTCACGACGCTGATGGAGGTCGTCCCCGCCGTGAACCCGATCTCGTTCGCCGCCCGTCTCGGCGATATGATCGGCGACAGCCTCTCGGAAGCCCCGCCCCCCGTCGCCTGAGAGGCGCCGACTCGGCCGAAGTCCGCCCGGATCAGCCCGGGGGCCAGAGCGCCTGAGCGGCGGCTTCGGCCCCCGCTCGGATCGGCTCCCAGGGGCGTCGCACGAGCTCCCGGTGCCGGACGACGCACTCGCCGTCGACGAACACCGAGTCGATCACTTCGTCGCTGGCCGAGTAGGCGAGGTGCGAGACGATCGCCTCGGGGCGGGCCGGGACCATCGTCGGATGGTCGAGCCGCACGAGGGAGAAGTCGGCCCGCTTGCCGACCTCGATTGAGCCGAGCTCCGCGGCCCGTCCGAGAAGCCGGGTCCCTTCGATCGTGGCCATGTCGAGGAGGGTCTGGGCCGGGAGGACCGACGCGTCCCACGTCTGGTGCTTCTGGAGGAGTCCCGCGACGTGCATCTCGCGGAGCATGGAGAGGGAGTTGTTGCTCGCGACCGAGTCGGTGCCAAGCCCCACCACGACCCCGCACTCGCGCATCTCGCGGACGGGGGCGACCCCGCCGACGGCGAGCTTCAGGTTCGAGCTCGGGCAGTGGGCGACGCCCACCGACCGCTTCGCGAGCGTCTCGACCTCCCGCCGGGTGAGCCACACCCCGTGGGCGGCGACCTGGCGGGGACCGAGGAACCCGATCTTGTCGAGCCAGAGCGGGGGCCGCAGCCCGGTCTTCGCCTCGTGCTCGTGGACCTCGCGGCGGGTCTCGGCGAGGTGGTAGTGGACGAGGGTCCGGTTCCGGTCGGCGAGCTCCTTCGCGCCCAGCCACGTCGCTTCGTTGCAGACGTAGACGCCCTGCGGGGCCACGAGGGCCTGGATCCGGGGCCGATCCTGCCAGCGAGAGAGGAATCCCGCGGCGTTGTCGAGCGGCTTCTCCTTCTGGGTCGTCATCTCCGGGTCGAGGACCGCCCAGCCGAGGAATCCCCGGGCCCCGAGCGCGTCGACCGCCCGGGCGACCGCGTCCTCGAAATAGTACAAGTCGAGGAACGAGGTCGTCCCGGAGAGGAGCATCTCGGCGACTCCCGCGAGCGCGCCGGCCTCGACGTCGGCCTCGGTCCTCTTCGCGTCGACCGCGAAGAGTCGTTCGAGAAACCCGCCGAGGTCCCGGTCGTCGGCGAGGCCCCGCAGCGGCCCCATCGCCACGTGGGTGTGGGCGTTCACGAAGCCAGGGACCAGCGCGAATCCGTGGGCGTCGACCAGCGTCGCCCCCTCGGTCGGGGCCGAGGGTCCGACGTGGACGAACCGGCCCTTCTCGACCCGGACATCGGCCCGGTGGACTCGGCGCTGGGCGTCTTGGGAGACGACGAGGGCGTCGCGGAAGACCGTGGGGGCGGGCTCGGCGGGATTCATTCCGGGACGTCGGACGTCGGGCGGGTTACATCTCGTTTCGCCCGCGGGTGCCGCGGACCGACCCTTCGACGGCAAGCTCCGGGAGGTCCTGGAGCCCCTCGACGGCCCGGCTCTCGGCCGGCGCCAGGTCCCGGAGGATCCGCTGGATCCAGGGGCGGGAGAACACGATCGCCATCGGGATCGCCCCGAGGATGATGAGCGTGGCATCGACCAACCATCCCGGGACCCACCCGGCCGACGGCATGCCGAGGATCGTCGCGCCGGTGTTCGGGATGAGGACGACGGTGCCGACGATCGCGATCACCATCGCGATGTACGTCAGTCCGAGCATCCGGATGTTCGAGATGTTCGCGAGCTCGGCGATTCGGTTCGACGTCCGGGAGAGCTGGTTCGCCGCCTCGGCGATCCGGTTCGCCTCCTCCGCGCTGCGCAGCAGGATGAGGTCGGAGATCGACTGCTGGACCGCGACCGCGAGCTCCCGGGACCGGTCGACCTCGCGTCCGAGCGCGCCAAGCGCCGTCTCGGCGCCGGGGAACCGCTCGATCGAGGGACCCCCGGCCTCCTCGGCAACGACGACCGCCCTTCCGATGTTCGCCCGCAGCCCTGCCATCTCGCGCTGGAGCGCCCAGATCGTGGAGGGGGTCACGTCTCGACCCTTCCTCTGGAGGTTCGTGAGCCGCTCGTCGACCTCCTCCGCCTGCTCGATGTACCCCCGCGTCGCCTCGACGAGCAAGTCGACGAGCTTCGCAGCGTCTCCGGTGAGGTGGAACGACCGGCTGAGCCCGGAAGGAGGGGACACCCCCCCCAGGAAATCGACGCCGTCCGGTTGAATCCACACCCCCCGCCAGGACGGCCCCTCGGGGGCGGGGACGCAGACGGACAGGAGGGTCCCGGCCGCGCCGTGCTGGACGGCGTGCGGAGGCGGTCGGTCGGGCCGGTCGCCGAGCTTCGTCAGCGCATCGGCGAGGGTCGTGGGCTCGGGCATCCGGTCGACTTCCCTCCTCCGCCGTCGAAACGCGACGGGGGCTGCTTAAACGCTGGGTCGGAGGCGACGCGGGCGCCGGGCGGTGCCGGGGCGAGCCCGTCGCTAGATGTCGAGGTTCGTGACCTCGACCGCGTGCTCTTGGATGTAGAGGCGCCGGGGTTCGACGTCCTCCCCCATCAGCACCGAGAACAGCTGGTCGGCCCGGGCGGCGTCCTCGACGGTGACCTTGAGGAGGGTCCGGGTCCCCGGGTGCATCGTCGTCGTGGCGAGTTGCTCGGCGTTCATTTCGCCGAGTCCCTTGTACCGCTGGATCCCGACCCCCTTCGGGCCGAACTCCTGGACCGCCTGGTCCCGCTCGTCGTCGGAGAAGGCGTACGCCGACTTCGACCCCTTGCTCACGAGGTAGAGCGGCGCCTGCGCGATGAAGACGTGGCCCTCCCGGATCAGCTCGGGCATCTTCCGGTAGAACAGCGTGAGGAGGAGGGTGCGGATGTGCGAGCCGTCGACGTCCGCGTCGGTCATCATGATGATCTTGTGGTAGCGGAGCTTCGTCAGGTCGAGTTCGTCGCCGATCCCGATCCCGACGGCGGTGATCAGGTCGCGGATCCGCTCGTTCTGGAGCATTGCGTCGAGCCGGGCCTTCTCGACGTTCAGGATCTTGCCGCGCAGCGGCAGGACCGCCTGGAACTCCCGGTCGCGGCCCTGCTTCGCCGTGCCGCCGGCCGAGTCGCCCTCGACGATGAACAGCTCGCACTCGGACGGGTCCCGCGAATGGCAGTCGGCGAGCTTCCCGGGGAGACCTCCGCCCTCCAGGAGCCCCTTGCGCCGCGTCAGCTCGCGCGCCTTGCGCGCCGCCTCGCGGGCCTGGGACGCCTGGACGGCCTTGACGATCAGCGCCTGGGCGACCGCCGGGTGCTCTTCGAGGAACTCGGCGAGCTTTTCGTTCACCGCGCTCTCGACCTGTCCCTTCACCTCGGAGTTGCCGAGCTTCGTCTTCGTCTGGCCCTCGAACTGCGGCTCGAGGACCTTGATCGACAGCACGCAGGCGAGCCCCTCCCGGGTATCTTCCCCAGTGAGCCCCTCCTTGTCGCCCTTGACGAAGTTCCGTCGACGGGCGTACTCGTTGAGGGTCCGGGTGAGGGCGGCCCGGAGCCCGACGACGTGGGTCCCGCCGTCCACGGTGTTGATGTTGTTGACGAACGCGAGGGTCGTCTCGTTGTACCCGTCGTTGTACTGGAGCGCGACCTCGATGTCGGTCTGGTCGCGCTTCGTGTGGAGGTAGATCGGCTGCGGAAACAGGGTCGCCTTGCTCGAGTTGAGGTCGAGGACGAACTCGGTGATCCCCCCGGCGTGGTGGAACGTCGCCTCGGTCCCGTCCCGCTCGTCGCGGAAGTGGATCGCGACCTGCGGGTTGAGGAACGAGAGCTCCTTCAGCCGCCGCATGACCGTCTCCTTCTCGAAGACGACGGTCTCGAACACCGTCGCGTCCGGCTTGAACCGCTGCTCGGTCCCGGTCCCCTCGCTTTTCCCGATCGTCTTCAGCGGCGCCACCGGGGCGCCCCGCTCGTACCGCTGGAAGTAGGTCAGCCCGTCCCGACGGACCTTGACCTCGAACCACTCGGAGAGCGCGTTGACGACGTGGATTCCGACGCCGTGGAGCCCGCCCGAGACCTTGTACGTGTTCCGGTCGAACTTCGAGCCGGCGTGGAGCACGGTGAGGACGATCTCGAGGGCGGGCTTGTTGTATTTCGGGTGGATCTCGACCGGGATTCCCCGACCGTTGTCGGAGACCGTGCACGTCCCGTCGTCGTGAAGGATCAGCGTGATGTCGGTGCAGCATCCCGCGAGGACCTCGTCGATCGAGTTGTCGACGACCTCCTCGACCAGCTGATGGAGGCCGCGGGTATCGGTCGACCCGATGTACATTCCGGGCCGCTTGCGGACCGCCGAAAGTCCTTCCAGGATCTGGATCGAACTCGCGGTGTACGCGGCCCCCGTGACCGCCGGCTCCGCCATCGAAGAAACCGCCGATTTCTCGGCGAGAAAACCGAGCCGGACACCGATTATAACGCTTGGCTCGGATGCGTCGTCCGGAGCCCCGATTCCGACGGTGCGCCCCCGGGGTACGGAGGCTCCGGAACCCCCCGCTCCGCACAGGTTATCCCGCGTTCCGGTTCGCCCCTCCCGATGGCGTCCCCCTCGCCGACTCCGCGGGTCCGGACCCCGGAGGAGATCCGGGCGGGCGCGATCGCGGAGGGCCACCAGGCGTGGCGCGCCGACCGCCTGGAAGACTCGGTCTTCGGGGTCCTGGACGGCGTGATCACCGCCATCTCCCTCTCGGTCGCCACCGCAGGGGTGGCCCGGATCGGCCACGCCGGGGTCTTCCTCACGATCATCGCGGCCGCGGTCGCCGGCTCCCTTTCGATGTTCACCGGCGCGTTGCTGTCGGGACGAGCGAAGGCCGACCTGATCCTCAGCGAGCGGGCCCGGGAGGAGCGCGAGGTTGAGGAGATCCCGGAGGAGGAGCGGCGGGAGGTCCACGACATCTACCGAAACCGCGGGCTCACCGAGGAAGAGACGCAGATCCTCGTCCGGGCGGTCACCTCGAACAAGCGGCTGTGGGTCGACACGATGATGCGCGAGGAGCTCGGGCTCCCGCCGCACCCGGAGGCCGAACCGCTCACCCACGCGGGGACGATCGGGGTGTTCTACCTGATCGGCGGGCTCTTGCCCGGGCTCCCGTACCTCTTGACCAGCCTCTCCCTCTTTTCCGAACTCGAGCTCTCCGTGGCGATCGGCTCGGCCGAACTCGCGGCCGTGGGGATCCTGAGCGCTCTCTACTCGAACCGTTCGTGGTACCGAAGCGTGGCGGAGATCCTCGCGGTCGGGCTGGGCACCGCGGCCGCGGTCCTCCTGGTGACCCTCGCCCTTCAGCCAGGGATCTAGGGCTCGGCCAAACCCCAAATAAACGGTCCCGGTGGTCGTCGTCGACGCGATGCCGAACCCCTCTCTGTCCGACGACGCGGCCGGGGACGCTCCCCCGGAGGTCGCCCCGCCTCCGGCGGAGACCCCGGTTCCCGAGGATTGGGAGAAGCGGTTCACGTACCTCTACGCGGATTTCGAGAACTACCGGCGGCGGGTCGAGCGGGAGCGGGAGACGCTCCGTCGGCAGACGCAGGCGGACGTCCTCCGGGGCGTGCTTCCCCTCGTCGAAGCGACCGACAAGGCGGTCGAGGCGGTCCACTCCCTCCCCGCCCGCGACCCGGTCCGTCGCGGCGTCGAACTCCTCCAGCGGTCGATCGCCACGTTCCTCGGCGTCCACGAGGTCCACCCGGTGGCCAAGGCCGGTGAACCGTTCCGGGCCGACGAGCACGAGGCGGTCGCCGAGGCTCCCCCGACGGAATCCCTTCCCGAGGGGGCCGTCGCGGAGGTCGTACAGCAGGGCTATGCGTTCCCCGGGGGCCTCCTGAGGCCCGCAAAGGTCGTGGTCGCGCGGAGCCGCCCGGAGGCCGCCCCAAAGGCCGCGGGGCGGGCCGGGGGCACGGACGGCCCGGATGCGCCCGAGAACCCTCCGTAACGTCGGTCCAGGATTCCTTTCGATGGAGCGCTCGTCCGAGATCTCAGGGTTCTACAAACAGTCGATCGAGGAGCGCCGACGGTTCGTCCGCGAGTGGGCGGGGCTCACCGAGGACGAGGCGAAGGCGTACGACCTCCCGCCCGGGATCGACCCCGGGCTCTTCGGCCGGATGATCGAGAACGTCGTCGGCGGCTTCACCCTCCCCCTCGGGATCGCGACCAACTTCCGCGTGAACGGGACCGACGTCCTCGTGCCGATGGCGATCGAGGAGCCGAGCGTCGTCGCCGCCGCCTCGAACTCCGCGAAAGTGACCCGGTCGACGGGCGGGTTCCGGGCCTCGACCACCCCCCCCGTGATGATCGGCCAGATCCAGGTCCTCGACGTTCCGGACCCGTCGGGGGGACGCCACCGGATCCTCGACGCGAAGGAACGGCTCCTCGCGGCCGCGAACGCCCGCGACCCGATGCTGGTGAAGTTCGGCGGCGGGGCGCGCGACCTCGACGTCCGGATCCTCCCGTCCCCGCGGGGGACGATGCTCGTCGTCCACCTCCTCGTCGACGCCCGCGACGCCGGGGGGATGAACGCGGTCAACACGATGTGCGAGGCGCTCGCCCCGGAGGTCGCCGCGCTCGCGGGGGGCCGCGTGGTGCTGCGGATCATCTCGAACCTCGCGATCTTCCGGCTCGCTCGGGCGACCGCGACGTTCCCGGCCGAGAAGCTCGCGACGGAGAACGCGACCGGCCCCGAGGTCGTCGAGGCGATCCTCGACGCCTACACGCTCGCCGCCGTCGACCCGTTCCGCTGCGCGACCCACAACAAGGGGATCATGAACGGGATCTCGGCGGTCGTCGTCGCGACGGGGAACGACTCCCGCGCGATCGAGAGCGGAGCCCACACGTACGCGGCGTTCCTCGCGAAGGACGACGGAGGCGTCGTCAAGCCGCTCACGACGTACGAGAAAGACGCCCACGGCGACCTCGTCGGCACCATCGAGCTCCCCGTCGCGGTCGGCCTGATCGGCGGCGCAACCGCGGTCCATCCGACCGCGAAGGCGAACGTCAAGGTCCTCGGCGTGAAGCACGCCAGCGAGCTCGCCGAGATCCTCGTGGCCGTCGGCCTCGCCCAGAACTTCGGCGCCCTCCGGGCCCTCGCGACCGAGGGGATCCAGCGGGGCCACATGGGGCTCCACGCGCGGAACATCGCGGCGACCGCCGGGGCGCGGCCGGACGAGGTCGACCGGGTCGTCGCCCAGCTGATCGCGGAGCATGCGATCCGGATCGACCGGGCGAAAGAGGTCCTCGACGTCCTCCGTCGCGGCGCACCGCCGTGACGGTCGTCGGTGTCCTGGCCCTCCAGGGCGACGTCCCCGAGCACCGAGCGGCGTTCGGGGCGGTCGTCGGCCCGGGGTCGGTCCACCTGGTCCGGACCCCCCTCGAGCTCGCGAAGGTCGACGCGCTCGTCATTCCCGGCGGGGAGAGCACGGCGATCTCCGAGCTCCTCGACAAGGGGGGCCTCCGCCGCGCGCTCACCGAACGGATCGCCCGGGGGCTCCCGGTCCTCGGGACCTGCGCCGGGTTGATCGTCCTCGCCGACCGCCTCGAACCGAGCCCGGGCGGACGGGATCCGGTGAGCCTCCAGGCCCTCGACGTCACGGTCCGACGGAACGACTACGGGCGCCAACGCGAGTCGTTCGAGGCCGGCGTTCGTATCGAGGGGATGCGAGGGGACCCGTTCCCCGGCGTGTTCATCCGGGCGCCCCGGATCCTGGAGATCGGCAAGAAGGCGCGTCCGTTCGCCTGGCGGGACGAGGAGGTCGTGGGAGTTCGCGCGGGCCCGGTCTGGGGATTGACATTTCACCCCGAGCTCTCGGGCGACCCGCGGGTCGCCAGGGCGTTCCTCGCGGCGACGTTGCCGGCGCCGTAGGGCGACCGCACCGACCGCGGATCAGCGGAGGAGCCCGCTGAGGGCGACCGCCAGGACGAGGAGTGCGGCTCCGATGGCGACCGCGATCCAGACCGTTCGTTGGGTCGGACGCTTCCAGGCCCCGAAGAAGATCGGAACGGGGCCGATGAGCACGAGGCCGCCCGCGCGAGGAGTCTCCTCTCCCTCCGTCGGCTCGCTCTCCGACCGGTCGAGCTCGAACGCGCCGCCGAACGTGAGCGGCAGGAGCAGGAGCCCCCCGAACAGCGCCACGATGCCGCCGAGGAAGAGCGGGGAGGTGCCGCCGACAAACACCGGGATCACCACCACCAAGACCAGGCGGGCCGCCCCGGTCGCCACGGCGGCGATTACGAGCGCGACTCCGAGGACCAGCAGGGCGGGCCCGAGCCACCGGAGGGGGGACATCTCGGACCGAAGAAGGCGCGACGCGCCTCATCGTCGTTGCGGTCGTCCGCCTCAGTGGTAGGTGTCGAACGGGTACGGTTCCAGCGGGATCTCCCCGAGCGCCATCCGGAACTCCGGGACCGTCAGCACCGGCCTCGCGTAGAGGTCGGAGTCGTCGAGCGCGATCCGCGGGCACGCGGTGTTGACGTAGGCGTCCACGTCCCGGCCGAGGAGGTCCCGGGCGTCGACCCGGTCGGCGACCAACAGCTCCGCCTCATACCCGCGAGCCCGCGCCCGAGATTGGAGGGCGAGGGCCGTCCCCGTCCGGTTCTGGCCGGCGAACGTGGAGACCAGGATCCCCCATCGTCGGGCGTTCCGGCATTGCGCGACGAGGAGCTGCCGCTTCCGGACGAGCGCGGCCCGGTCGATCGGCGGCTCGACCTCGCCCCGCAGGGGGTCGAGCGACCAGACCGGCTTCGTGACGGCGAACGCGAGGCCGAGCGGGTGGAATCGGCCGGTCCCGAGGAAGAGGAACCCGTCCACGTCCGCCTCGACCGCTTCGGCGCTCGTGTAGTTGCACCCGAGCGCCTGCGCCGCATACTGGAGTCGTCGGTCCCCCGTCCCGAGCCGGACCGTGAACCCCCGCCGCTCGAGGGCGGCCACGAACGGCGCGACGAGGTCGAGATGCTGGACCGAGGCGACGAGCCCGAGACGCCGGGGAACCCCCGCGGCTTCGGTCTGCGCCGCGAGGGCCTCCGGATCTCCCCCTCTCTCGCGCATTTCGACGAAGTACGTCGTCCGTTCGAGCGGTACGTTCGGGATCGGGGCGTGGCCGAGGACGACGAGCCCATCGACGCCCGGGGTCTCGGAGGCCGACGGGAAATCGCAGGCTCCAAAACACGCTCGGGACGCGACGACGACCGGAACGCCGACCGCCTCGCGGAGCTCCGCGGCGAGGTCGTGGGCGTTCCGGACGAGGCCGGCCGGAACTTGCAACGCGAGCTTCCGATGGTGGCCGGCCCGGACGGCGTCGTAGAGCTCCGGTCCCATCCGCGGGACGATCACGGCTCGAGGCGTGCGGCCGCCCCCGGCGGTTTCGGGGTCCGTGGCCCCAGGCTCGGATCCGAGAAGTTGGGCCACCTGGTCGAGCGCCTCCCGGTTGTCCGAGTAGTACAGACGGTCGCGGGCGGTCGGGATCGGGAGCCACTCGAACGAATCGTGCTCCGGGCTCAGCCGGGGCGGAACCGGCGCATCGAGCTCGACGGCGAACGCCTGGAGTCGCCACCGACGCCCGTCGGGTCCCTCGAAGCGAACCTGCCAGTCGAGCGGAATCACGGCCCGGAGGTCCGTGATGGCCGTCTCTTCCTCGAGTTCCCTCCGCAAGGCGACGGCGAAGCTCACGTCCCCGGGCTCGACCTTGCCGGAGACCGGGACCCAGATCCGGCCCCGCCGCGGAGGGCGTCGAAGGAGGAGGACCGAGGGGGGCGTTCGGGTGAAGAGGTAGCCCTCGACGCACTCCTGGTCGACGGGCGGCTCAGCCGCCACCGGGCCCCCGGCGCGAGAGGAGCTGCAGGATCGCCTCGGCCGGTTGGCCGTCGGAGTCGGAGAGCGCGTCCACCGCGGTCGCGTGATCGACGTTGGCCTGCTCCATCACGAGCTGGACGTCCTCCTCGGGCGGGCCGCTGGGAGCCGCGGGTGCCACCGGAGCGGCTCCGGCCGGGGCCGTCGCGGCGCTTCCGGCCGTCCTCGCCCGGACCTCGGGCTCGCCGACGACCTGGTACGTCTTCACGCCCTGGACCTGGAGGATCGTGACCTCGGGCGCCCGGAAGACGTGCTCCTTGTCCTTCGTCCGGATGATGACCTCCTCGACGTCGTCGACCGGTTCGGTCGTCATGCCGAGCCTCCGCATGGCCATCTGCATCTGGCGCTGGTTGCGCATCCCTCCGGGGAACATCGTCGCTCCTTCCGCTCCGCGCCGATTCGCCTAGTCCTCGCCGGCCGCGGCGCGGATCTTCGCCTCGAGGTCGCCGTCCGCCGCGGTCTCGTCGTCCTCGGCCGGGACCCGACCGCCCCGTCGCCGGAGCGTGCGACGCTCGTCACGCGCCCGCCGGGTCTGGGCGACCAGGTCGTCGAGCACCTGCTGAACCGAGGCGAAGAAGTTCCAGCCGGTCTCGCTCGCGTGGTACACCCCGTGGTCGGTGTGGAGCCGGGCCTGGACGGTCGCGTCCCCCGCCCGGTGCGTCGCGTGCGGCGTGATGTGGATGCTGAGCAGGATCGGCCGGGTGTTCCGGGCGATGTGCTTCAACGACTTCGCGATCAACCGGTCGATCTCGGTCAGCAGCGACGGGTCGCCGGACGCCCGGACCCCGTGGATCTGGACGTAGACGTCCTCCACGGAGACGTCGGGGTCCGCGGACGTCCCGACGGCGAGCCCGAGGAGGTCGCCCTGGGAGACGACGCCGGTGGGGCGGCCGTTCACGACCACGAAGACGCTCGAGACCTTCTCGCGGGCCATCAGGAGGGCCGCCTCGCCGGTCGTCGTTCCGGGGGGGACCGTGATGGGGGGCGTGTGCATGATCGAACCGACCTCGACGTTGAGGACGTTCCCCGGCCGGGCGGCGTCCTTCTTTCCGCCCACCGTGGGGCGCCAGAGGACCCGTCCAAGGTCGGCGACCCCGACCGCCCCGACAAGCCGTCCCTTTCCGTCGATCACCGGCAGCGGGTGTTCCTCGAGGAGCCGGATCTGGTGGAGGAGCGTCCCGCACGACTCGTTCTCGTGGATGAGGAGCCCCGGAGGGCTCGAGATCTGCTCGACGAGGTGGCCGGCGAGGTCGTCCATCTGCGGGATCGCCCGCACGAGGTCGGACCGGGAGATGATCCCGACGAGCTCCCCCTTCTTTCCGACCACCGGCGCCGCTCGGAGCCCCGTGGCGAGCAGCTGCTCGGCGACGTCGGCGAACGTGGTGGTCGGGGTGATCAGCGGAGGGAGCATCAGCAGATGCTCGACCTTCGTCGAGAACGGGAGGTTCGTCCGGCGGGCAATCGTCTCGAACGTGATGAGGCCGATCAACCGGTTGTTCCGGAGGACCGGGACCTCGTGGACCCCCTTTTCGCGCATCACGCCGAGGGCGCGGGAGAGCGGGGCGTCCGTCGAGAGCGTGATCGGCTTCGAGGTCATCAACTCACGGACTGTTGGCCGCTCGCCTGGCATGGATGGGCGGGAATGACAGGCGGGGGGCTTAGGGTTTGGGGCCGACCTACGGGAGCTCGCGGGCCATCTGGTACCCGTTCTCCCCGTCGGAGTAGTACCCGCGCAACAGATCGGTGACCCCGAACCGGAACCGGGTGTAGAACCGGATCGCGGAGACGTTCGAGACCCGGACCTCGAGCGTCGTCCGACGCATCGCCCGGTGGCGGCACCGGTCGAGGAACTCCGACATGAGGGCGGTGCCGACGCCGCGGGTCCGCCAAATCCGGTCGACCGCGAACATGAGGACCCGCGCCTCGCCCTCGACCTGGCTCACCCCGAGGAGGAACCCCACGGGGATGTCCGACGCGTCGACGGCGATCAGGAACCCGGCGGGCCATTGCTGGCTGAGCGAGAAGTAGAGCGAGGTGTCGTAGTGCTCGTGGAGCGCCTCGCCCACGATCGCCGCGACGACCGGAACGTCGTGCGGCCGGAATCCCCGGAGAGCGAACGCCGGCGTGCCGTCGGGGAGCGAGGAAACGTTGGATCGGTCGGCGGACTCAGCGATACATCTCACCCGGCCCCGATGGCTCGGCCGTGCGCATCTTCGCCATCGACTGCTGTTGCTGGGAGAGGGTGTGACGGACCTCGCCCTCGATCTCCTGGGCCTTCTCGCGGAGCGGTTTCGTGTCGAGGACGAGCATCGGCACGAGCGGGTTGATCGTCTCGATCACCTTCGCCGCCGCGCGGGCATCGGGGTAGTCCTTGTGGGCCTGGGCGACGAGGCAGAGGACGGGGATCTGGCGCCCGATCGCGCTCAGCAGGAGCCCCCCGGCGAACCCCGTCACGACGCCGTTCGCCGGCTCGAAGTGGTACTTCGCGAGGAGCGGGGCGGCCGCCCGGTTCGCCATCGCCACCACGCGGGCGTCGGCCCGAAGCTCCTCGTCCATCGGCTGGCCCTCGACGGCGACGAGAAGTTCGATCCCCTTCGCTTCGGCCCAGTCGAGCAGGAGCCGGGAGAGCCGGTTCAGCATCTCGGCGGGGGGTTGGATGTCGGACATCCCGACGACGAGCTGCTCGCACCGGCGGTCGACGCCGCAGACGACCTTGGAGGCGTAGAACCGGACGGGGGCGCTGACGACCCCCTCCTCCATGATAACGGTCGGGGGAAACTCCTCGCTGATCATGTACGCGATGTTGGTCATGTCGAGCGCGTGGACCAGGTACGAGGCCGCGACGGAGCCGACGAGCCCGTGCGTCGGGAACCCGATGACCATCATCGCCCCCTTGAGCGACTCGTCGCGAGTATCGACGATCTTCAGTTCGTCGAGCTCGGCGACCACGGTTCCCCTCCCCGGGTCGGAGTCCGCCCCGGGCTTAAGCCGTTCGTCCGTGTTGCCGCGGTGAGACGGCCGTCGGGACGACCGGTCGACGGCCGGGAGTGGGATTTCGAAGCCACCCGGCGAGCGGGAGAAGATTTCGGTACAGTTCGGTCCCTCGGGTCGTCAACCCGTAGGAGACCGGAGAGCCGCGCGCCACGCCGGACGACGAGCGTCGGATCAGCCGCTCCCGCTCGAGAGCCCGCAGGGTGGCCGTCAGCGTCGCGGGACTGACGCGCGGGAGCGACCGCTGGATCGGGCCGAAGCGAAGCTCGCCATTCCAGCCGAGCAGCGAGACGACGCACATCGCCCACTTCTTGCCCACGACATCGATGAGACCGACGGGCGGACACGGACATTGGTACACCCCGTCGCAGCACTCCCGCTCCACTTCGGACGTACGTAGCGGCGCCTTATGACACTTCACTCTTTGAAGTGGGCGGAGGTGCACCGTGAGCGAATGCAAGGGGTGTTGCTGCTGCTGTTGCCAGTGCGACTGCCGCGACGTCCCAAGCCAGCCAAGCTGCTGCCGGAGCGCGTGAACGCCGAACGACGGGTGCTGTTCATCTGCGGGGAGAACGCCGCGCGGTCGTTGATGGCCGAGGCAATCTTCCACGCGAACCCGCCCGCGGGCTGGGTCGCCGACTCCGCCGGGACGAGACCGGCGACCCACCCGAACCCGCGGACCGAACGGATCCTCCACGAGATCGGTCTCGCCCTCCCAAGGCACCGTCTCCAGGAACTCCGACCGGACCAGCTGCCGTTCGCGCACGTCGTGGTCACGATGGGGTGTCTCGACGATGCGAGCTGCCCCGCCAATCTCGCCGCGATCCGGCCGCGGGACTGGGGGCTCCCGGATCCGGCGGGGCTCGACGACGACGGGTACCGGGCCGACCGGGATTCGATTCGTGCGCGGGCCGGCGCTCTCCGGGCGGAGCTCGGATCTCGCGACTCGTCTCGGAACTCGTGGGGACCGGCCTCCTCGTGGGGATCGGAACGGGGGCGTTGGTGGCGACGGTGGGAGTCGGGTCCGCCCGGTTTCCCCTCCTCGCAATCGCGTGGTTCGTCGCCGTGACAATCCCGGTGGTCGCGTTCGCCTCGATTTCCGGCACCCACCGGAATCCGGTCGTGAGCCTCGCGCGTGTCGCCGACCGTCGATTGCCGCCCAGCGAGCTTCCCTGGCACGTCGGAGCCCAGGTCGTCGGGGCGATCGCCGGGTCGGGCGGTGGCTGTCCTCCTCGGGACTCGCGCCCACGTCGGCGCGACGATTCCGGCGACGAACGCGCCGGTCGCCGTTTTCTGGACCGAGTTCGCCTTCCCGTTTCTCTGCATCGTCACGGTATTCGGCCAGGTCCGCAGGGGGACGGGCGTCGGACGGTGGGGGCCAACGTGGCCGGGACTCGCCGTCGCCCTCTCAACCCTCGTGACCGGACCATCCACGGGAAGTCCGTTGAATCCGGCCCGTTCGCTGGCGCCGGCGCTCCTCTCTGGAACGTACGGGGACCTGTGGGTCTACTTCCTGGCCGCCCCCGCCGCGGCGCTCACGGCCGTCGGCGCGGTCCGTTTCGTCGAGCGGTGGGTCCACCGACCGCCGCAGCTGACCTGACGCCACTCCGGCCCGGCGGATCGGCCGGACGACCCGCTAATACTCCGCCACCGTTCGGTCGGTCCGAGGCCCACGATGCGAGCGTCCCTCTTCCAGCTCGACGCGTTCACAACGCAACGCTACGCCGGAAATCCGGCGGCGGTCGTTCCGCTCGATCGCTTCCTTCCGGACCCCGACCTTCAGGCGATCGCGTCCGAGAACAACCTGGCCGAGACCGCGTTCCTCGTACGGGACGGGGCGGACTATCGCCTTCGGTGGTTCACTCCGACGACTGAGGTTCCCCTCTGCGGGCACGCGACGCTGGCGAGCGCGGCGGTCGTGATGGAGCGCCTCGAGCCCCAGCGGGATCGGGTCGTGTTCCACACGGCGAGCGGGCTCCTGACCGTTGCTCGGGCGGGCGCGAAGTATGTCATGGATTTCCCGTCGCTCCCGTCGAAGCGGGTCCCGGCGTCGGAGGAAATCCGCTCGGTCATCGGGGTGAAACCGGTCGAGGTCCACGCGGACGAATTCAACTACCTCGCCCTCCTCGCCGACGCGAAGGCGGTGCGGGCGCTCGCCCCGGACATCCCGGCGATCGCTCGGCTCGACCGGGACGGACTGATCGTGACCGCGCCCGGGGGCGGTTCGTTCGACTTTGTGAGCCGGTACTTCGCCCCCGCGAAGGGAATCCCGGAAGATCCCGTGACCGGGAGCGCGCACTGTATGCTGGCGCCGTTCTGGGCGTCGCGGCTCGGGAAGACCGAACTCCGCGCCGCCCAGCTCTCCGCCCGGGGCGGCGAGATGGTGTGCCGAGTCGGCCCCGACCGGGTCGAGCTCGAGGGGTCTTGCGTCTTCTACCTCGACGGCACCATCGAACTCTGAGCCCATCGCGGACCCGGGCGCCCGCAGACGTAAATACGGACGGTCGCCGATACGCGCCCGATGAAGGTCCTCATCACGGGGATCGACGGATACTCCGGCTGGCCGCTCGCCCTCCACCTGGCGCGGCGCGGGCACGACGTCGTGGGGATCGACAACTTCGTCACCCGGAAGCGGGTGAAGGAGGTCGGAAGCTGGTCCGCCACCCCGATCGCGTCGTTCCCGAAGCGGCAGGAGGCGGCGAAGAAGCTCCTCGGCAAGACGATCCAGTTCTACAAGGGGGACCTCGCGAAGTACCCGTTCCTCCTCGATGTCGTCCGGCGCGAGAAGCCCGACGCGATCGTCCACCTCGCCGAGCAGCGGAGCGCCCCGTACTCGATGATCGACGTCGACCACGCGGTCCGCACGCAGGTCGAGAACATCACCGGGACCCTCCACCTCCTCTACGCGATCCGCGAGGCATCGCCCGAGACCCACCTCGTGAAGATGGGGACGATGGGCGAATACGGGACG
The DNA here is from genome assembly GCA_022750295.1 of Candidatus Lutacidiplasma silvani. Taxonomy (GTDB): domain Archaea; phylum Thermoplasmatota; class Thermoplasmata; order Lutacidiplasmatales; family UBA184; genus Lutacidiplasma; species Lutacidiplasma silvani. Next base: position 87,904 of record JAKIVZ010000001.1, on the reverse strand, counting down.
CCGAACGTCGACATCCCCGAGGGGTTCTTCGACGTCGACTTCCACGGCAAGCGCGACCACCTCCCGTTCCCTCGCCAGGCCGGCTCGTGGTACCACTGGAGCAAGGTGTTCGACTCCGGCGACGTGATGTTCGCGACCAAGATCTGGGGGCTCAAGTCGACCGACGTGATGCAGGGGGTCATCTACGGGACCCGGACCCCCGAGATCACCGACGACGCCCTCCTCACGCGGTTCGACTTCGACGAGACCTGGGGCACGGCCCTGAACCGGTTCGCGGTCGAGGCGGTCCTCGGCCTCCCGATCACCCCGTACGGCCGGGGCGGCCAGATCCGCGGCTTCATCGCTCTCGAGGATTCGGTCCAGTCGCTCCGCATCGCCGTCGAGAATCCCCCGAAGTCGTCGGAGTACCGGGTGTTCAACCAGTTCGACGCGGCGTACTCGGTGAACGACCTCGCGGAACTGACGCATCGGGTCGCGCGGGACCTCGGCCTGAACCCGCGGATCGAGCACCCGCCCGACCCCCGGGTCGAGGCCGAGCAACACTACTACAACCCGATCCACGAGCACCTTCCGGCGCTCGGGTACAAGCGGACTCGGAACCTCGAGGACGTCCTCCGGGAGATCTTCCGGGACCTGATCCGGTTCCGGCGCCGCATCGAGGCCCGTCGGCACGTGGTCCTACCCACCGTCGATTGGCGGCAGGCCGACAACACCGGGAGTCTCACGGCCCGGTCTCACCCTGCCCCCGCGGCGCCGGCCGGGAGCGACACCCCGCCCGCGGCGGCCGCCGCTCCGGACACTTCGGGAACCTCGGCGTAGCGTCCCGATGCGCGGCGTCGTCACGATCGCGGGCGAAGGGACCCGGATGCTCCCGTGGACCCGGGGGCTTCGGAAGGAGTTCCTTCCGCTGTACGACCGCGCGGAGAACGGCGAACCGGTCCTGAAGCCGGTCGCGCACGTCGTCCTCGAGACGATGGTCGCCGCCGGGGTCGACGATGTGACGCTGGTCGTCGGCGCGAAGGACCTCGCCTTCGTCCAGAACTACTTCACCATCGACCGGGACCTGATCCAGCGGCACGCGCGCCACGCCGAACGACTCGCCGAGACCGAGCGGTTCTACGAGACGCTCCGGGGTCTCCGGCTCCGGTTCGCGGTCCAGCCCGCCCCCCGGGGGTTCGGGGACGCGGTCGCCCACGCCGAGGCGTACGTCGTGGACGGCCCGTTCGTCCTCCAGGCGGGGGACGGAGTCCTCATCGAGCGGTCGCGGGGGAACTTGCTCCGCGCCATGGCCGGTGTTCTCGAGCGGGAGCACCTCGACGCCGTCCTGCTCGTCCGGAAGGTCGCGGACCCGCGCCGGTACGGGGTCGTGGAAGGGCGCCCCGACGGCCGGGAAGCCGGGTTACGCCGGCTCGTGGTCACGGGCATGGAGGAGAAGCCAACGAAACCCCGCTCGCAGTGGGCCGCGACCGCCGCCTACGCGTTCTCGCACCGGATCTTCGACGCGCTCCGGACCCTCGAAGGGACCGGACCGACCGGCGAGATCGAGCTGACCGATGCGATCCGGCAGCTGATCGCCGACGGGCATGTCGCGGCGCTCGTCCTCGCCCCCTCGGCCGGCGAGTGGCGCAGTGTCGGCTCCCCGGAAGGGTTCCAGCGGGCCCTCGAACAGACCCGAAAGCTCGCCTTCGGGTCGCCGCGTCCGTCCGGGTAGGTCGGCCCGCGGCTCGGTCCCGAGGTCCGGGCCGCCGGCCCGGCCCCGGGAGTTGCGTGGAATCGAGGCGGCCCCCGGGGGTCGGAAATCGTCGAAAATCGGGGAGGCGAACGATTAAGGGGAGTCGCCCCTTCCTTACCGTATTACCGCGTCCTCGACTTGTCGTCCGGCTCGGAGGGCCTGCCACTTCCGATGAAACGCCAGATGGTCGACATGCTGGCGGATCTGATCAAGATCCCCAGCGACCCGTTCTCCGACAAGCAGGAGGTGCTCGACTACGTCCAGTCGTTCACCGACCAGATCCACATGCGGAACACCCTCTTCGGCGACGCGACCGCCCCCGCCCTCCTCGCGGAGTACGGGCAGGGCGGCGTCGTCCTCTCCGGCCACCTCGACACGCCCCCGATCGGGGACTACTGGAGCTTCTCCCAGAGCCAGTTCGCGAGCGGCCGGATGTACGGCCGCGGGGCGGCCGACATGAAGGGGACGGTCATCGCGATGCTCCAGGCGGCCCAGGACCTCGTCGTCCGGAAGGTCCCGGTCGTCCTCGCGCTCACGACCGACGAGGAGACGGCGATGCAGGGCGCCCAGGCGCTCGCGAAGACCCTCCCGATGCGGCGGGCGAAGGCGATCGTCGTCGGGGAACCGACGGGGCTCCGCGTCGCCTACGCGGAGAAGGGGGTCCTCGACCTCGCCATCGAGACCCGGGGGAAGGCCGCCCACGGGGCGATGCCCCACCTCGGGGAGAACGCGATCTCGAAGATGATGCGGATCCTCCGGGGCCTGGAGGGGTTCAAGGGCCGGATCGCCCACCCCGAGCTCGGGAGCGTGACGATGAACATCGGCACGATCAACGGCGGCACCCGGATCAACGTCGTCCCGAACAAGGCGACCGCGGAGGTCGACATCCGGTTCCCGCCGCCGTACTCCCCGGACCAGCTTTACCGGGAGATCGAGGAGCATCTCCGGCGGATCAAGACCCCGTTCACCCTGCGTCGTCTGATGAGCATGCGGTCGGTCCAGATCGATCCCGAGAGCGAGCACGTCAAGATCCTCAAGGAGGTCTCGAGCGCCGAATCGGCGGTCCTCGTCCACGCGAGCGAGGCGGTCTGCTACACCCAGGTCAACCCGAACGTCGTGATCTTCGGCGCCGGCGAGGAGGAGCTCTCCCACCAGGCGAACGAGTACGTGAAGGTCGAGGCGGTCGCCCGCGCGTCCGAGATCTACAAGAAGTACGCCCAGCGGCTCGCCGGCGGCAAATCCGCCTGACCGGCCGCCCGTGCAGATCGCCGAGCTGTCGACTCGTTACCCACCGGGCCTGGGGGGCGTCGAGCGGCACGTCCGCGAGGTGTCGGTCCGGCTCGCCGCCCGCGGGCACCGGGTCGACGCGTTCACCTCCGACCTTTACCGGGAATACCCCTGGCAACCGCTCGGAGCGGACGTCCCCCGCGAGCAGCTCGTCGACGGGGTCTCGGTCCACCGATTGCACGCCTGGTCGCTTCCCGGCGAGCTCCACTACCCGTTCCTTCGGAAGCTCGACGCCCGACTCGCGGCGGCGGCCCCGGACGTCGCCCACGCCCACACCTACGGGACGAACCACGCCGCTGCGGCGGCCCGATACGCGCGGAACTCCGGCCGGCCGTTCGTCCTCTCGGTCCACTACCATCCGATCTGGTCGATCGAGGGCGGTTGGCTGCGACATCGGATCCGGGGGTTCTACGACCGACGCCTCGCCGCCCCGATCGTCGGCGCGGCCCGCCGCGTGGTCGTCCAGACGCACGAAGAGGAGCGGCTTCTCCGCGTGCCGGGGTTTCCGGTCCCGAAGGTCGAGATCGTTCCGCCCGGCTACACGCCGCTCCCGGACCCGCCGCCCGGCGAACGACCGTTCGCCCGGTCGATCGGGGTCGACGGACCGTTCCTCCTGTTCGTGGGCCGGCTCGCCTCGAACAAGGGACTCCTCGGGCTCCTCGAGGCGTTCCGCCCGCTCGCGGGGCACGACCCGTCGGCCACGCTCGTCATCGTCGGCGAGGACGGGGGAATGCGTCCCGCGCTCGCAGCGAAGGTGGCGGCCCTGGGGCTCGGACGCCGGGTCCGGTTCACCGGATTCGTCGCCGACGAGCGGCTCCTCGCCTCCGCGTTCCGGGAGGCCCGGCTGTTCGTGCTCCCGAGCGAATACGAGGCGTTCGGGCTCGTGATCCTCGAAGCGCTGGCCCAGGGAACGCCCGCCGTCGCGTCCCGGGTCGGCGGCATCCCCGAATTCCTCGAGGACGGGAAAGCCGGCCGACTCGTCCCTCCGAACGACCCGGCCGCGCTCGCCGGGACCCTCGCGGCCCTGTGGGACGACGAACCCGCCCGCCTCCGGTTCGGGGCGTATGGCCGGGACCAGGTGGTCCCGCGGTACTCGTGGGACCGGGTCGTCGACGAGCTCGAGCGGATCTTCCACGACGTCGCGGACGGGCGATGAAGATCGTCCACGTGAGCCTCCGGTTCGACGCGCCGGGCGGCGTCGAGACGAACGTCCGCGAGGTGGCGAAGCGGCTGCGGTCCGGCGGCGACGACGTCCACGTCTTCGCGAGCGACCTCTACGACGAGGGCCGGTGGGAGCGACGGACGGGGTTCGCCCCGACCGTCGATGGGATCCCGGTCCGGCGGTTCCCCGTGACGAAACGCGTCGTGCCGTTCGTCACGATGCCGATGATGGGGGGCCTCGTCGACGCCCTGCGGGAGGAGCGGTTCGACCTCATCCACGCGCACTCCCACCGATACGGGCACGTTCTCGAGGCGGCCGCGGTCGCCCGGCGGCGCGGGGTCCCGTTCGTCGTATCGACCCACTACCACCCGGCGGACCGGAACGACCGCGCGCTCCACCGCGGGCTCCTCCGGTGCCAGGACGTCGTGTTCGGCATGACCGCGTACCGCGCCGCCGACGCCCTCGTGGTCGAGACCGAGCGGGAAGCCGCCCTCGTCCGGGAGTTCGCGCCGGCGTCGAAGGTCCACGTCATTCCGCCGGGGCTCGACCTCGCCGCGTGGTCGCACCCCGAGAACGACGTGCCGCCCGCCGGCCTGCCCTCGGGGTACGTCCTGTTCGCCGGCCGGCTCGCCCCGAACAAGGGACTCTCGTTCCTCCTGCGGGCCCTCGCAGCCCTCCCCGCCCGCGAGCGGCCGCCGCTCGTCCTCCTCGGTCGGGATTGGGGCGAACGGCCGGCGCTCGAAGCGCTCGCCGGGCAGCTCGGGATCGCGGACCGCGTGGTCTTCCTCGGTCACGTCGACTCCGACGCGACGTACCGGGCCGTCGTGCGCGGCGCTTCGGTGTTCGTCCTGCCGTCCGAGTGGGAGGCGTTCGGCCTCGTCCTCCTCGAGGCGATGGCCGGTGGGGTCCCGGTCGTCGCCACCTCCGTCGGCGGCGTCCCGGAGGTATTGGCGGGCGGCAGCGCGGGCCACCTCGTGCCGTACGCCGACGTCGACGCGCTCGCGAAGGCGATCCGAACGGTCCAGACCGACCCGGCCGACCGGGCCCGGCTCGTCGCCGCCGGTCGGGCCCGCGTGGCGGACCTCGACTGGTCCCACGCCGTCGCCCGGCACCAGGCGCTCTACCGCTCGCTGGTCCGGGGCTAATCCGGTCGACGGAGCCGATCGAGCTCGTTCGCGAGCCCGACGGTGGCCGAGCGTTCCGGCTCGTCCTCGGCGAGCGCCCCGGAGCGAAGGACCGCGACCGCGAGGAAGAGGATCATGCGACGCCAAGCTCCTGCCCGACGGACCGGAGGATCTCGAGGCCCTTCCGGAGGTTCGCCCGGGACGCGGCGAACGACAAGCGCAGGTGTTGAGCGCCGAGCGTCCCGAACGCGTCCCCGGGGGTGCTGATGAGTCCGCGCTGGAGGAGGGTGCCCGCGATCTCCTGGGCGGTCCCCGGCCAGTCGAGGTGGGGGAACGTGTAGAACGCCCCGGCGGGTTTCACGACGGTGACGCCGGGGATCTTCGCGAGACCGGCCGAGATCAGTTGGCGCCGGGCGCGGAACTCCGCGACCATCGCGCGCGTGGCCGCCCCCCCGTCTTCCAGCCCGGCGAGCACGGCGACCTGGCCCGGGGTCGACGGACAGGCCATCATGTGGTAGTGGAGCTTGTTGATCTCCACCGCGAGTGGACGCGGCGCGAGGAGGAACCCGATCCGCCACCCGGTCATCGCGAGGGTCTTCGAGAACGAATTGACGATGATCGCGCGGTCGGTGCGGCCCCAGAACGACTGGAACCGCCCCTCGTAGACCATCTCCTCGTACACCTCGTCCGAGACGATGGTGAGGTCGTGCTCGTCGGCGAACGAGATGATCCGGTCGACGGTCTTCCGGGGAAAGACCCCGCCGGTCGGGTTCGACGGGCTGTTCACGACGATCACGCGCGTCTTCGGGGTGACGAGCCGCTCGAGCTGCTCGAAGTCCGGCTGGTACCCCGTCGCCTCGATGAGGTCGTACGGCACCGGCGTGGCCCCTGCGAGCTTGGCGTGGGGCGGATAGAGGACGAATCCGGGGTTCGGGACGAGGACTTCGTCGCCCGGGTCGTACATCGTCAGGGCGACCGCCATGAGACCCTCCGAGCCCGAGCCCGTGACGATGACGTTCTCCCGGCTCGTCTCGGCGTCCCGCTCCCGGTACCGCTCGGCCAGCTTTTCGCGCAGCGCCGGAAGGCCGGCGGACGGCCCGTAGTGGTTCTTGCCGTGGCGGACCGCGTCGCACAGCGCGTCGATGACCGCCTTCGGGGGCTCGAAGTCCGGCTCGCCGAGCCCGAGATTGATGGCGTTCGGCGGGGCCGCCTCGAACATCCGGCGAATGCCGGAGATCTCGACCTGGCGGACCCGGTCGGCCACCACGGGGCCGCGCGACGGGCGTTCCCTTCTTAGCGTTGTGGGCTCGCGGGCTCGGCCCGGTCGGTTCCACGTCGCGAGAATCGTTCGCGCGCAGGTCCCCGGCCCCCGCCGTCCGGTCCGGGCTGGCGCTGGCGAAAGAACCTATTACCCGGCCCGCTCCGTCGGCGAACGAAGGCGGGCCGAATGGGCGTCATCGTAGTCGTCGGCGCGCAGTTCGGGGACGAGGCGAAGGGCAAGATCACCGACTACCTTGCCGCCCAGGCCCGGTACGTCGTTCGGACCGGGGGCGGACCGAACGCCGGGCACTCGATCCACCTGGCCGAGGGCGCCGTCGTTCTCCACCAGGTCCCGTGCGGGATCCTCCGGGCCGGTGTCACGTCGGTCTGCGGCCCCGGGATGGTCCTCGACCCGAAGGCGCTCGAGGAGGAGATCCGGACCCTCCAGGAGCGCGGATTGTTCCGGGGCGAGCTCATCATCAGCGAGCGCGCGCACGCCATCCTCCCGACCCACTTGGTCGAAGACGCGTGGGAGGAGGAGCTCCGGTCCGCCACGAACCCGACGGCGGTCCTCGGCACGACCCGGCGCGGGATCGGGCCCGCGTACGCCGACCGGTACGGCCGGTGGGGGATCCGGTTCGGCGAGCTCATCCGGCCGGCGAAGTTGGCCGAGCGGCTCGAACTCCTCTACGCCTCGAAGCCGTATCTGAAGAATCTCCCGGATCGCTCCCAGGTCCTCGCGGACCTGAGCGAGGTCGCGACCCGGCTCGCCCCGTACGTCCGGCCGACCGAGCCGATCCTCTGGTCGGCCGTCGAACGGAACGAATCGATCCTGCTCGAGGGGGCGCAGAGCGCGCTGCTCGACGTCGACTTCGGGACGTACCCGTACGTCACGAGCCACCACCCCACGTCGGCGGGCGCGCTCGTCGGGAGCGGGCTTCCCCCGTCGGAGGTGACGGCCGTCATCGGGATCACGAAAGCGTACGCGACCCGGGTCGGCGCCGGGCCGTTCCCGACCGAGGTCGCCGGCGACATGGGCGCCTACCTCCAGCGCGAGGGCGGCGAGCGGGGCGCCACGACCGGTCGGCTCCGACAGGTCGGATGGCTCGACCTCGTCCTGCTTCGGTACGTCGCCCGGCTGAACGGGTTCTCGTCGCTCGCTCTCACGAAGGTCGACGTCCTCGGGGGGCTCGACGAGGTCCCGGTGGCGGTCCAGTACGTCACGCCGTCCGGCGAGACCCTCACGAACTACCCCCCCGCTGACGCGGAGGAGCTCGCCCGCGTCACGCCGGTCTACGAGAAGATGCCCGGGTGGCCCAAGTTCAATGAGCGGCTCGTCGAGCGGATCCGGTCGGAAGGGGCCGCGGCCCTCCCTTCGACGCTGAAGCAGTTCATCGACTACGTCGGTCGAGAGACCCGGGTCCCCATCGAGTGGGTCAGCTACGGACCCCGCCGGGAGCAGACCGTCTGGCTCGGCCGGTCCGGCGGACGAACGGCCGCGGCCGGGATCTCGGCGTGGGCCGGTTGACCCCCGGCCCGTGAGCCTCGACCTCGTACTGTACGTCGCCTTCGGCGGCGGATTCGTCGCGGGACGTCTCACCGCGTGGCGCTCCCCTTGGGTCGACTCCGCCGCCATGGGGGCGGTCGGCGTCCTCCTCTTCCTCCTCGGGGTCGGCCTCGGGTCGCTGCCCGCCGGGTCGGTGATTGCCGAGATCCCGCTCGCCGCGGGGTTCGCGCTCGCGACCCTCGCCGGAACCTTGCTCGTGATGCGGTTCCTCGAAGCTCCCCGGACCCAAGCCCCGGCGACCCCCCCGCTCCCGCCCCGATCTTCGGTGCTCCTTCCCCCCGTGGCGTTCGTGGCCGCCCTCTTGGTCGGTGTGGCCGTCGGTGCTTCCACGAGTCTTCGGCCGGGTCCGGCCACGGAGTACGTGCTCTACGGGCTCCTGGCCCTCGTCGGGTTCGGGCTCGAGCTCGACCGCGCCCGGCTCCGGTCGGCGTGGCGTCCGATCGCTGCGGCCGTCCTGGCCGGGGTGGGGGTCGCGACGGTCTTCGCCTTCTCCGGCCTGGTTCCGCCGGTCGCGGCCTACTCCTCGGCGTTCGCGTTCGGGTGGTATTCGCTCGCCGGGCCGTTGGTCGGCGCCCGGCTCGGGGCCGCGCTCGGTCTCTTCGCCTTCCTCGCGAACTTCTTCCGCGAGAACGTCACGATGCTCTCGGCGCCCGTCGCGGGCCCCCGGGTCGGCGGGGACGGGCTCGCCTCGATGGGGGGCGCCACGTCGATGGACACGACGCTCTTCTTCGTCACCCGGTTTGGCGGGCGGGAATCGGCCACGGTCGCCCTGGCGACGGGGATCGTCCTGACCACCGTTGCCGGAGTCGTCGTGCCGCTGATCCTCGCGCTCGCGTGAACCCCGCCGTCGAAAAGAGGTTTTAACCGTCGGAACCCGGTCGGCCGATCGTGGATACCGGACCGCCTCGGGACGGCGGGGAACCCAAGGCGCCCCTCCTCTCCCCCGAGGACTCCCGCTGGCTCCACGACAAGTACGAGCGACTGGCCTCCGAGGAGGCCGCCCTGGTCGCGGGCCGAACCCAGTACTTCGCGGCCATCGGGACCGTCCTGATCACCGGCGCGATCGTCGCGCTCGCCGACCTCCCGTCGAACGCGTACGTCCTGGCGGGGGTGGTCACGTTCCTCGCCGGCCTGGGGATCCTCATCTCGTTCGTCTGGGTGGTCCTCCTGCACCGGACCAACGACGCCCTCAACATGTGGCGGGAGTGCGCGCTCGGGCTCGAGAACCTGAGTCCCCCGCTCGCCGGCGACCTCCGGATCCCGATCACCCTCCGCTCGGGCGCGACGCTCTCGCTCAACCTGCTCCAGCCGTACGCCACGCACCGGGAGCGGTTCTCCCGGACGAACTCGATCTCGTGGATGGACAAGGTGAATCCCGACCTGCTCACCGAAACCCTCCCGCTGACGTTCCTTGGCATCTGGGCGGCCACGCTGGTCCTCGCCTGGGTCTGGCTGTTCTTCCTGCGCTAGGGGACGGAACCCATGCCCGCCCGATCGACCGGCGCGCGGAGATCCCGGGGCCGGCGGACGCGCGCGGCCCGGTACGCCGCGGGCAAGGCACTGCGTCGCAAGGTCCCTCGCCCGGCCCAGGCAACATGGCAGACGCCCTCGGACCGACCCGACCCCATCGAACTGCTCGAGGATTCGAATCGCGGCCGGATCCCCGAGCTGATCCCGATCCGGATCGGCCGGATGTCGCTCTCGCCGTTCGCCTACCTTCGGGGTTCGGCGAGCGTCATGGCGCACGACCTTGCGTCCACCCCGACCACCGGACTCCGCGTCCAGCTGTGCGGGGACGCCCACCTCAGCAACTTCGGGATCTTCGCGACCCCCGAGCGGGACCGGGTCTTTGACGCCAACGACTTCGACGAGACGCTCCCCGGCCCGTTCGAGTGGGACCTCAAACGACTCGCCGCGAGCCTCGTGGTAGCGTCGCGACACAACCGGTTGCCGAAGGGCGCGGGCCACGCGGCCGCGGTCGCGGCGATCCGGTCGTACCGGGAACGAATGCACGCGTTCGCCTCCGAGAGCTACTTCGACATCTGGTACTCCCACATCGACCGACGGAACATCCCCGACCCCGTCGACCGGCGCGGCCGGCGCCTCCTCGGTCAGGCGTTCCACAAGGCCCGGCGACGGACCGGCCTCTACGCCTACCCCCGCATGGTGGAGAAGGTCGGCGGGGACCTCCGGATCCGGGACGACCCTCCCCTCATCGTCCACTACCCGAAGGACAGCCGGTCCCAGTTTGCGACGGAGACCTTCCGGCGCTATTTGCGGAGCTTACCGGAGGAGCGACGGATCCTCCTCCGGCGGTACGAGCTCGTCGACACCGCCCAAAAGATCGTCGGCGTGGGGAGTGTTGGGACCGACTGCTCGGTCCTTCTGCTCCTCGGAGACTCGGACGTCGAGGACCCGTTGTTCCTCCAGCTGAAGCAGGCGGTCGCGTCGGTCTTGGAGCCGTACGCCGGCGCCAGCCGGTACGCGAGCCATGCCGAACGGGTCGTCGCCGGACAACATCTCGTCCAGCAAGCGAGCGACGTCGCCCTAGGGTGGAGCGTGTCCGGGGGGCGCGACTACTACGTCCGCCAGCTTCGAGACATGAAGTTCTCCTCCGACGTCGCCGGCATGGGCGCGAAGACGCTCGCGGGGCAGGCCGAGCTCTGCGGGGCCGCTCTCGCCCGGGCCCACGCCCGGTCGGGGGACCCCACGACGATCAGCGGGTACCTGGGCGAGAAGCCGAGCTTCGACGAGGCGTTGGCGAGGTTCGCGGAATCGTACGCCGACCAGACGGTCGCCGACCATACCGCCCTGCTCCGAGCGATCCGTCGGGGCCGGGTTCCGGCGGCCATCGACGTGTAGCCTCCCGAACCGACCCGCTCCGCTCGCGGTGGCCGAAGTTCGTGCGCTCGGGAATCGGGGTCGCGGGGCCCCCGAGTCCCGGTGAGTGAGGCTTATCGGAGGTGGGTACTCGCCGAACGGAAGGGCTCGTAGTCCAGCGGTTAAGACGTCGCTCTCACACAGCGAAGACCGCCGGTTCGAATCCGGCCGAGCCCATCTCCTTCGGGGGGGCATCCCCCGCACCAAGACCCGCTTCGACCGGACCTACCCGGACTCGGATGAGTTTCGGGCCCCTTTGCACGGGACGATCCGGGCCGGGGAGTCTCTCCCTCGTCCCACCCGATGCCGGGGCGCGGGACGCCACCTAGCGCACGGGCTCGATGCCTTAATCCGCGAAGGCGTCCCAGCGCCGGGGGATGTCGCCCGGTCGCACTACTCCCGTTCGCCCGGCTCGTCGGCATATTGCGGAGTCCCTAATCGCGACGGCCGGTTGCACGTTAGTCGTCGCGCTGCTTATGGCTTCAGGCTTGCCCTGGTTGGGGACGCTCCAGGTAGAGCGATTCCCGACGGCCATCTCGCAGGGACGGGAACCCGGCGCCTCGCGGGGATCTGACCTTGCCGCCTCCTCCTCGCGCCCCCCCGAGGCGGAGACCGCGGCCGTACATGCCACGTCGGCGTTCAACAGTACAAGTTGGACCAACATCACGGCGCGCTCTGGGCCGTCTCCCCGCATGGAAGTGACTTCCATGGCGTTCGATCCCGCGGAGAACGAGACGATTCTGTTCGGTGGTTCACCTCCTAACGTCTGGGGCTACGACAACTACACGTGGGCATACCAGAACGGTACCTGGGTCAACCTTTCGCTCACGACCGCCCCCCCGGGTTCCGGACGGATGGGCCTGGTCTATGACGTCGCGGACGGTTACCTACTGGCCTTCGGCGGAATTTCGTTCGAGACCTGTGCACAACCATTCCCGAGCTGTAACTCCACCTGGGTCTTCCAGTCGGGACACTGGCGAATGCTCCCGACCACTCACACGCCGCCGCTCCTTGAAGACGGCAACGATTACGTCGTCGGAATGGCCTACGACGCGAAGGATGGGTACGTTGTTCTCTACGACTCCGTCCGAAATCTCTCGTACGGACCGTCCACCCCGGAAACCTGGACATTCCACGCCGGGAACTGGACGGAGCTGTTCACCGGGTCCGGGTCGACGCAGCCGAACATCAACGGGTCTGCCATCGGCGGTTGGATGAGCTACGACGCCGCGGATCAGGAGGTCTACTTCTTCGGGGGAGAGGCGAACTATACGTGGGCCTTTTCGGGCGGATCGTGGTCCGCCGTCAACGTGAGCTACGGCGGCAGGTGGTTCGTCGATTCTGGCCTCGCGTACGACGCCGCCCAAGGCGCCCTCGTAGGGTATTCCTTCTACAATGCCACGAACATCTCGGGTCGGCCGGTTTACATCTACAACACCTCGGTCTTCGAGGATGACAATTGGACGTTCGTCGGGTCCTTCGACTCTCCTGTGGAATGGAACGAGGTCCTCTCGTATGACCCGAACTTGAACGGCGTGATTACCACCGGCTGGGGCTCAACCACGTGGTTCTGGGGTTCGGCTCGGCTTTCCGTCGGTGGCGTTCAGGCAAACCCGTCTTCGACGGACGCTGGCGCGCCCGTGCAATTCTCTGCCCAGACGTACGGCGGCGACCCACCGTACTCCTACAATTGGAGCTTCGGCGACGGGGCGACGAGCTCCTCCGTCGCTCCGATTCACTCATACAGCGGCACCGGATCGTTCAATGTCTCAGTCCGGGTCACGGATACGAACGGCACCGGTGTCGTCGGCTATAGCGTGGTCTCCGTGGGCCCGACTCCAGCTGCCACGTTCCTCGCGCTGCCGAACCCCACAGAAGCCGGCATCGCCACGCAGTTCAACGGGACGAGGTCGGGCGGCATCGGCCCGTACGCCTTCGCGTGGAACTTCGGTGACGGCAACGCCAGCAATGCTTCGTCGCCGGTACATGTCTACACATCGGCGGGCACGTACGGCGTCCGCGGGTGGGTGAACGATTCTCGCGGAGAATCGGGTTCCGAGAACTTTTCGCTCGTGGTACAGTCCGCCCTGAAGGTTGGCACTCTCGTCGCGACGCCGAATCCCGTCGACCTCGCTCGTCCGGTGAACTTTACCGCGACTGTCGGCGGGGGAGTCGGCCCCTATACGTACAGCTGGGCATTCGGAGACGGAGGGATTGGCGGGAACCTATCGAACATCACCCATATTTTCACGACCAACGGCCCGTTCGTGAGCTCGATGCGTGTCGTCGATTCGCTCGGTGCCGTTGCGACGGCCACGGTCAACCTGTCCATTCGGCTAAACGCCTCAATCTTTGCGAACGTCTCCGGGGGTCTGGCTCCGCTCCCGGTACGGTTCGAGGCCGAGGCGAGCGGAGGCGCTCCCGGATACACCTTCGCGTGGTCGTTCGGAGACGGCGCAATGAGCGCCGCGACGAACGCCCTCCACGAGTTCCAGGCGCCGGGTCGCTACCTTGTGAGCCTGACAGTCGAGGACGCCTCAGGTCGCACCGCGACCGCCTCGACAATCATCTCGGTCGTCGCTTCGACGCCAACTGGCACGAGCACCGCCCCGGCGGGCCAGGTTGCGCTGGCGTGGACGATTGCCGCCGTCGCCGTCGCGCTATCGGCCGGAGTGGTCATCGGGGCGATCGCCCTTGGGCGGCCAGGGCGCCGCTCGAATCGCGAGCCGATCTCGCCTCCCAATGGATCGACGGACTCCTCTCCCCCTCGCTAATCCCGAATCGTCGACGGCGGCTCGACCCGGCTCGCCCTCCTCCGATACAGCCTCACCGGCGCCCCCTCCCTCAGCCGCTTCTGCTGATACCAGAGCGTCGTCTTCGGAATCCCGAGCTTCCGGGCTTGGGCGACTGTCAGGTCCGCAATCTTGGCCGTCAGGTCGGCGCCCTCCAGCGTCTCAGGGTGGATCTCGGGAAGGGGGAGTTCGAAGGAAAACGCTCGGGTCTTCCTCCGTTCGGTCGAGACTTCCTCAGCGAACCGTTGAGCCTCGCGGAGAAGGGCTGTCTCCCAGGTCATGGGCCGCTTCCCCGGGATCTTGCGGGAAAACGCGTAGGCGAGCCTTTGGACGAGCTTCTGGGCCGTTTCCGGGGCCAGCCTGAGCCCCCAGTCGGTCGTTCGTAGGAAGGCGCCCTTCTTTCGGACCGAGGGTTCGGCCCGAACCAGCTCCAAGACGACCGAGTCGACCAGAGCCCGTCCGAGTTCCTGGAAGTCGTAGACCAAGGGATGCTTGGAGGCGGCGATCGAGTGAAGATACCCGATGGTCGGGTCCGAGCCTCCGGCCGCCCGCGTGAATTGGGCTTGTAGAGCCTCAACTTGGGGCAATCGTGGGAAGATGCCCTCGCTTGTGAGGCTCGATGCGGCTCGGAATTGCCGGACGCTTACTGGCCCGGCCAGCTGGCGAAGCGGGGTCGTCGGGTCTTGGTGCGGGGGATGCCCCCCCATCTCCTTCGGGGGGCATCCCCCCTCACCCGAATCTCGACCTGCCGATCCGGTGACACCGATTTGGCCCTCCGGACGGAACGCCGATTCCGCCAACTCTCTCCGCGTCCGCCCCGGCTCGCCGCACGGTGGGCGGCCGTCGCCGCCGTCCCCCATAGTTCGTCGTCGCCCCGGCCGAGGAAGCGATTGCCGGGGGACTCGCGCAGCGATTCCCCCCGGCGGACCCCGTTCGGGAGCGGGATTCTCGTCCCTGGAGGAAGAGGTTGGATTGCCGCTCCGTCCCCTCAGAACGTGTAGTGGACGATCTCCGTCTGCCAGCCGGAGGTGGAGTCTGTCGCCCCGGCGCTCCAGGCGGTCCCCTGGGTCGTCTTCAGGAACTGTGTGCTGGTCGCGAGTTCCGAGTAGCCGCTCGAGTCGTACGAGGAGCCGGAGAATACCGGGATGGGGCCGCGATAGGTGCCGTACGAGTCGGTGGTCGCCTGCCCCGTCACCGCGAGGCTCGGGTACGTGAGGCCGCCCGTGTAGCCGAACTCCATCAGATACCCCGTCCCGTTGTTCATGGCCGTGAGCGAGCCGGCGAACAGGTACATACCGGCCACTCCGACGTTCTGGTCCTGGCTCAGCGTGTTGGTCGGCGTGGTGATCGCATCGACCCGCAAGCAGGTACGGCTGGTGGCGTCTCCCGCCGGAGTGCACGCGGTGGTGTAGGTCACCCACAGGGTAGCGCCGGCGTACGACCAGCTCGCGCTGAGGACGCGGTCCGCGGCGGATTCGAGGCCGACCGTGGTCCCTGGCTGGGGGATGGCGGGGAGCGACCCGGTCGACGCAATCGCGTAGTTGGTCGTGACGACACTCGCGTGGGGTACGGTGCCGGTGAACGCCAACACGGCCAGGGTCGTGGACGACGAGTATCCGATCGTGCTGGTGGCGTATTCCGTGGGGGTTCCGGTCGCATTGTTCGAGATCGCGATCGCGGGCGTGATGGACAAGTCGCCCGAGGCGAACGCCTGCGGGCTCCACATCCCAGAGTCGAGCTTGATCTTCCCGAACAGGACTACGGCGCTCCCGATGAACGTGTTCGCGGTGGAGTTCCAAACGTCCACCCCCAACGCCCAGTACGTCGCACTGACCCCCCACTGGGGGTAGTCCATGAACTCATTCGCCCGGCTCCCGTACGTCACGTAGATCGTATAGGCGTAGAACGCGCCGAGCGGCGAGTTTGTCTTGGAGACGGAGAAATAGTCGATCGCGGTCGTCAGGTCCAAGGTCGAGATCAGCCACCGTCCCGACATCGAGTCGTACACGACGTGACTGTAGAACAACGAGTCCGTCTTGGAGATGTTGAAGAACTTCGCGAGGGTGAGCGTCGAGTACACCGTCTTGCCGGTCGGCGACTCGATCCGCAAAGAGTACCCGGCGACTTCGACGAGATAGGTCCCGCTGACGCCGACCGACGGGTTTCCGGCTGGCCCAAGGGCCTTCGTTTCGTTGAGTCCGGTGAGCTGGGCGACCGGTTGCGGGCTCGTCGGATGCTTGGCGGCAGCGACGGGTCCTCGCACAGGGGAAGCGACCGCCGTGGCACCGCTCGCCGATGGGCCCGAGGCAAGGGCGAACGCTCCGAGGGCGCCACCGCCGAGCGTGAGGTCGCCGAACGGCACGGACGGGGCCGCGCGACCCACCTCGTGCACGGCGCCCGCCTTCCCATCGGCAATCCCACCGACCGGCGAGGCCGCCGTGAACGGCATCAGCAGCAGTACGGCTGCAATCGCCCCAATCGTCCCGAGTCCAATCCGCATCGCTGTTTTCGCCACTTGTTCCTCCTGCTTTGGCGGGGATTCCGAACGCCCGGGGCCCGTGCGTTCGATCGTTCCGCCCCCGAACCCAGGTCCGGCGACGTCCCCCGGCCCGCGACGGATGCGCGAGGGGCCCAAGAAGGCGATGGGCGAAATCCCAATCGCAGGAAGGTTTGATTCACTCGCCCGAGCCTGTCGGTCGGAATCGCCCGGCCCCCGACCCGAACCGATCGCTGACCCTGGAATCGGTGATTCTGGAGGAAGCGCCGTGGCCCTGAGCCCTGCCGCCGGTGGCGCCGCCGACCTTCCGGACCGAGAGATCGGCGTGGGCCGTCAGCGGGGCCGCCGTGTGGCTGTAGCTGGTGCCCGTCGGCGTGAAGGGATCGTCGGTTCGGCCGATGGGGGACGCCGCCGCCGGGCGGCCCGGGTTGACCGAGTGCGCGCTCGCATGGGGCGCTGACACGGTCGGAGGGTACCCCGCGTCGGCGAGTTTCTTCGGGCGGATCGCCACCAACGGGCCGCGCACTGGGCCCGGGGCGCCCATCGTCCGCTCCGCCGGCGTGGGCACGGAGCAGCGGCCGAGGTTCGAGGTGGTGGTGAGCCGTGGTACGGATGAGGCTTGCGCAGGCACCCGGAACATGACCGCACTCCCCACGCCGAGCACCGACGGGACGGCCAGGGTCCCTCTCTTCGACCTTATCGGTACTCTCCAGGGAGCCGGCATACGGCCTCTGTTCTGGCGTCGCTCCGGCCGGGTCCGGAAGGTTCGGGTGAGGGGGGATGCCCCCCTATCCTCGCTCGCGGGGCCTCCCCCTCGCCCGAACCCACGGTCTCCCGGCGGTGAGGGCGGATTTCCGGCAGGGTAGGATGAAGGAAACGCCGGGGGCCTCCTCCGCTCCGTGGAGACCCCTACGGTCAACCGCGGAGTGTCTCGGAGGAGCCCCGGGTCCCAAGCCTTGGCGCCGGTCCCTCAACGTCCGGCGCGAGACCGCATCGACGAGCCGTGGGGCCGTCGTCTGGACCGTTGCCCGGTCTGGCCGGACTCCCGCAGCCGGTCGTTTGGGGGAAATTCGGGAGACCCGGGGCCCACAGACGGGGGATCCCGGGCCTCGCCGTCGGGTTGGCGGCCACCTACCAGAGGCTCGTGTGCGGGTTGTTCGTCCCCTTCGTCGCCGTGGCGAGGTAGCGGCTGCCGAAGTAGCTCTGCATATCGACGTTCGTCACGCTCTCGGCCGTGTCCTCCCCGGACGACCAGGCGTGCTTGACGTTCATCCAGGTCCCGGTCGCCGTCCCGGACGAGCCGACGCCGGTGTTGAACTCCGACTGCAGCATGACGTTCGAGTTTGTCACCTTGACCGAGGAACCGCCACCGGGGCCGCCCATTACCCACTCCGCGTCGTACGGGAGCCCGAACGGCGTGGTGGCGTTCCCGATCCGGAACGTCGGGCTACCGGCGCCATGGCTGCCGGCGGTGAACGCGATTGAGTCGTACCAGCCGTAGTAGCTCTCGGTGGCTCCCTCGAAGATAGCGCCCCAGAATGCCACGCACGAGTGGCTCGCGCCGACGCATGGGCCATAGTAGGCGTTTGTGTTCGGTCCGACGCTGGTCATCGCCCAAATCGTGAACGGAAGGGTGAGGCCGTAGTCGGTCGGCCCAACGCAGGCGTAGTAATTCAGCGTCCCGGCGGTACCGACCCCCCAAGAGGAGCAGGCGCTCTGGCCGTTCCCGATCGTTGTGGCCGGGTTCAGGTAGGACGCCGTGCTGCTGAAGTTCCAGATGTTGTCGAGCCAGGTGACGCTGTAATCGCCCGTGACGCAGGGCGACGAGCAACTACCATCGAGCGCGACCTCGGGGACGTTCTGGGTCCAGTACTGGCCCTTGTTGTTCTGGTCCGCCACGCCGTTCGCGATCGAGTTCTCCTGGATCGTGAGGCATCCGGTGGCGTCCGGGTCGAGGCATCCGCCGCCGGTGGCGGCGCCGATCTTCAGCACCGAGACGTCGGCGTACGCCGACATCGTGGCGGCGGTGTAGCCGTAGCTCGTGCCCGTCGGCGTGATGCCATAGTCGGTCACGCCCATCGGGCATGCCGTCTTCGAGCAGCCGGGGACGAACGATTGCGCGCCGGCGTGCGGCGGCGAGACGGTCGGTGGGAACACCGCGTCAGCGAGGTTCGAGGGGTGGACGGCGACCGACGGCCCGTGCATCGGGCCCGGTGCGCCCATCGCTCGTTCGGCCGTGGTGGGCGGGAAGTCGATTCCGTGGTTCGACGCGGTCGGCAGCGAGGATACGGACGAGGCCTGCGCGGGCACCATAAAGATGACCGCGATCACCACGCCGAGCATCGCCGCGACGGCCAGATTCCCTCTCTTCCTCATTCTCGATCCTTCCGGGGCGACCTGCAATGGCCTACCCGACGGTCCGGTACATCGTTCTCCCTAAGAACCCGGCACTCGCGCGTCTCCGTTCCCGCCGGAACTTACTGATTCACTGGGGGTATCACCGACCGGAGCGGCCGCCCGTTCTGGCCGCCCCCCGAACGTCCGCTCCGAACGCGCTCGGGCGCGGACCGAGAGGATGGAATCCAGATCCGCCGGGCTCGGATCCGAACAGGACTAAGCTCCCCGCCGACTCCCCGGGACAACGGCGTGCCTCCTGCCGCGGGGAAAGAACCCTCCATGCCCAACACTCGAGGGCCGAGTTCGATGGGACGGGTTGCATCGGTTCGCCTGCGGCGGAACCAAGGCCGAGAGATCCCGATGCTCGGTTTCGTGACGTACGTAGGACCGGGCTGACACCCCGGCCTCACGGCCCGAGGCGCTGCGCTACAGGTGGCGACTGCTCGACACGGCCCAGGCATGCCGGTACGAACGAGCAGTCGACTGGGAATCGGCGACATCGGGATTCCCCTCGGCCCGCGCTGCGTGACCACCAGATTGTCCGGGCCAATCAAGACCAAATCCGGACCGCGGCGGCGGTCGAGGAGCGGTTGCATCACCTGGGGACCGAACCTGTCGGCTCCGCCCTGATCCGCTGGCTGGAGGGGGGAAAAATGGAACGAGGGAAGGAGGGGCATAGGGGGACTTCCACCGACCGGTGCCGGGCGGTCGGAGCCAGCGACTTCACCGTCAATCAGCTCGAAGCACTCGCGAAGGCGGCGTCGATCGTTCCCGCGGTCAACAGCTGGGGTTTGACACGTGCCTGGATCGGACCGACGACCGAGAATACTGACGGAATCGAAGGACCGCGCCCGAGGGGACCGCCCGCTCCTCCGCGGAGCCCGCGTCGAACAACCCGACCTCCCAGACGGAGCCCGGGCCCCCACGAGGACGGCGGCTGAGGGCTTTCTCCGCTGGAGGGTGCCGCCCGGCGTGGTCTCGTTCTCGAGGAGCACGCGCCGCGAACGGTTTCGGGAGAACAAGAGGATCTTCGATTTCCCACCCGCGGCTCGACGGAAGGACCGATTGGACTTCTTCGAGGAGAGTCAACCTCCTGCCCCGCACCCTCGAAGCTCGGGACTCCGAACCCAAGAGGCCGTGGGACCGC
This sequence comes from Candidatus Lutacidiplasma silvani, assembly GCA_022750295.1. Taxonomy (GTDB): domain Archaea; phylum Thermoplasmatota; class Thermoplasmata; order Lutacidiplasmatales; family UBA184; genus Lutacidiplasma; species Lutacidiplasma silvani. Next base: position 68,059 of record JAKIVZ010000001.1, on the reverse strand, counting down.
GACCGGACCCGTCTTCGACCGGGAGTCCGAAAACGACGGGACGAACCGCCGGGCGCCCCACGTTTGAAACGTGAGACGACCCGGGTCGGTTCCGACAGGAGTAAGTATGGATGCGTGTGCACCCCTAGCCCTTCCCGGACCCCCTCATGAACGTCTCCGACCTCTACCTCGCCCTCGTAGCCCTGTTCGCCGCGATTATCAACGGGGCGATCGGGTACGGGTTCTCCTCGATCGTTACGCCGGTGGGAGTTCTCTGGTTCTCAAACAAGCTCCTGAATCCGGCGCTCGTCAGCGTGGAGCTCCTCGTCAACGTCACCCTCCTGTACCGAGAGCGCGCCTACATTTCCGCGACCACCGCGCGCGCCATGCCCGTCGTGAAAACCCTCCTGCCCGGGGTCGTGCTGGGGACCATCGGGCTGACGTACCTCGCCGTCAACGAGGTGAAGGTCGCGGTCTACCTCGTGCTGCTCCCGGTCGTCTTCGTCCAACTCCTCGGGCTCCGGCGCCCGTTCTCCAACGAGGGTCGCGGCGGTGCGGTCCTCGGTCCGGGTGTCGGCTTCCTCTACGCCCTCACGACCATCTCCGGACCCCCGCTTGCCGTGTTCTTCCGGAATCAGGGACTGTCGAAGAACGAATTCCGCTGCACGATGGCCCAGGTCCGGGTCGCGGAGTCGAGTCTCACGCTCGTAACCTATCTCGCATTCACCGAATTCCTAGGCGCCAATCTCGTAGCCGCCCCCTCGCTCGGGCTGATCCCCTACCTGCTCATCCCGGTCGTGATCGGTGTCCCGGTTGGTACGTGGCTCATGAGTCGCGTGTCTCGAGACGTGTTCACCCGGTTCGTGATGGCGATGGATGGCCTAGTCGTCACGTTCGGCCTCACCGAGGTCGTCCTCAAGTTGCGATGGGTCGGGTCGGTCGTGGGCGACCTTCTCTTTGGGACGCTGGCCACCGCCGTCGTGGCGCTCGCCGCGTACTCTCTCTACAAACTCCCCGGATCCCGAAAGCTGGTAGACGGCTCGGCTCCCGACACGCCGTCGTCTCCCGGTTCGCCGGCGGGTGATCCGGTGCCGCGGGCCGGTCACCCACCTGTTCCGACGACCTCCGCCATTCCCGCCGGGGCCGACTTCCCCGGCCCGCCACCCCCAGCTCCGGCGCGCTCGGGCGAATGAGGCGCGCGTCCCCGAACGCGGGACCACGGGACGGAAAATCCGGAGCGGCGCCCCGCGACAGTTCGAGGGACGCCGGGCCAAGGGGAACTCGACGGCGTACGTCGGGAGCCGAATCGCGAAGTTCCGCATCGAACCGTCCGATTGCCCATCGAGATTCCACCGGCCGAGCGTCGGCCAGTGGGAGCTGGTGGGGCACTCGGCCGTCAGGGGGACAGAGATCCGGTCGGGCTCGGAATAGAACTTGCCCTACCTTCGATACTCGATCCGCGGGAATCGGGGGCCGAACTCCAACCACGGACGGAGTGCCCGACCCTCCCGACGGCACGCCCTGCAGGGAACTCCCTACGCCGCGGGGGGGGGACGTCAGGATCCCCGCGTCCTCGAACTTCCCCACCCGATGGGAATCGTCCACGATCCCGGCGATGACGTACTCGACCGCCCCGCCGATGCGAACCTGCCATGGACCAAGCGTCGTGAAGAGGTCGTCCGGGTCCTACCAGCGCTCCGAGTCCGTCCCGCTGGTCCAAAGTCGCCAGAGCGAATCGGGTTTCGTCCCGACCTTCCAATCGACGGAGCAGGGAATGAGCCGGCCCACGGGCGGAAGTTCCAGGGTGGCCACGCTGCGAGGATGGCGTTCCGATGTAGGACCTACCCGCGCGGTGGATGTGACTCCGCGGCGTTTCGCACCGGGGCAACTCGGAATCCATCGACCTCCGCCAACTCCTTTCCTAGACTTCGGCGGCCCCCCGAGCGTAGAGCCGTTCTAGGCTCCAGAGTTGCGGGCTGACTCGCGCCGCCCCCGGAAAGCGAAATGGGGGCACCCGTCCACGCAGGTGGACGGGAGCCCGTTGTCGAAAGGAGTTCGCCTACGGGAGGATCGTGATCTTCCCGGAGCGTCCGAGAGAGACCTGGAGCTTCCCCTTGAAGTCCTTGACCCAGCCGTCGGTGATCTGGATCTTGGTGCCGACCTTGTACTTCGAGATGTCGTCGCCCCACAGGGTCAGGGTCGTCGTGCCGGTCTCGTCCTGAAGCGTGGCGTCGGCGACGGACGAGGTGCCGCGCGAGGTCGTGACCTCACGGGGCGCGGAGATCGCCGTGATCGCCGCGGAGAAGGTCGCATTCTGGTTGGCGCGGATACTCGCGATGTCGCCCATGCGGCATTTGCGGAGACAAGGACGGTTAAGCCGCTTTCCCCCCGCGACCGAAGTCGGCGGTTGGGGCTCCGGAACGGGTCCCAGCGCTCGGAAACGCCACTCCGTCGGCCGAACCCGCGGGCTCTGGCTCGACCCCCGGTCGGGGGCCCGAACTCGTTCGCGGGGCGGCCCCGGCCGAAGAGACCGGTGTCGCCGGGGAGGTTCGGGGGAGCCGACGACTCCCGTCGCCCGAAGCGAGCGATCTGTTCGGCCCCCCCTCTCAACCCATCCTCGTGGCGAAGACTCGTGTTCCGGGCGCCACCGGTCCGCGAGGTTCGTTATCGTCCCCGGGATCGAACAAGGAGGACGACGGCCCCGAACGAGCCGACGACGACCACCGCGAGAAGCACGAGGACAACGGGCGAGAAGAGTCCCGACGACGGGGTCGCGCAGGTCTGGTCCAGGGCCGGAATCTCCGATGGAGGCCCGACCTCGACATGAGCCGTCGACCCGTCAGAATCGGTCACGGACAACGTGGCGATCCTCGACTCGTTCCCCACAAACCTCGCGGTCACGGGAGTTCCGTACTCGACCTGGCCGCCGGCGAACGTCCACGCGTACGAGTAGGGGGCAACGCCCCCATCTGCGACGCCGACGAACCGGGCGCTCAGGTTCCCGGTCCCGCACGACGACTCGGACAGCTCGCTTGCGGAGCCCGTGACCGCGAGGGGAGTGGATGGGGTCGCGGGGGAGACGTTCACCGTCACGGTCGCGTTGACCGTCCTCCCAAACGCATCGGTCACTTCGAGGCCCACGGTGAAGTTCCCCGGGGTGGAGAATGTGAACTCCACGAGGGTCCCGGTGTCCGAATCCCCGCCCGCGAACGTCCAGACGACCTCGTACGGCGCCTCCCCACCCCCGGGGTCCGCGTGGAACCAGACCGGGAACGGAGCCGTGCCGTTGACGACGAGGGGCGAAGCGGTCGCGACGAGCGGCGGAACGACGGTGATCGTCTGGGTGAAGTTGCGTAGGGTCCCGCTCGAGTCGCGGAGCCCGACGGCCAGGGGGAACGATCCTCCGCCGAGGTACGTATGATTCTCGAACAAGGAGGGGGTAGTCTCCGTCGTGCCATCCCCGAACGTCCAGGTCACGAAGTACGGCGGATGCCCGCCGGCGGCGACGAGCTGGAGGCTCACGTTCGCCGGGGCTTCGACGACCGAGTCGAACGGGACCAGCGCCGCGACCAAGACCGACGTGGGCGCGACGGAGACCCAGAGCGGCCCGAACGACTGGAGGAGAACCCCGGAGAGACCCCAGGGGACGTACGTGACGCCACTCGTGGCCGGCGGGGCCGACCCGTTCGGGGCCTCGACGCATTCGGGCGAGCTGCATTCGTCCAGCAGGCTGCCGTTCGACGGGCCGCCCACCGCGGCAAGGTCGAAGACGGCGGACCACACATCGCCCGTACCCATCGCCCCCGGCGACCCTGCGCTCGACCAGTTCCAGGTGAGGATCGTACTGCCGTTCACGACCGTCACCGAGGGCGACTGGGGGCACTCCGCCAGCGGTCCGCCGGGGGAGGAGCACTGGGCGCTCGCGTTCAGCGTCGTCGCCGCGGCGAACGTCGGGGTGGTGACGAACTGGAACATCGGGGCGGGGCCGGCCGGCGACGCGACGATCCCTCCCACCCCGGTCCCGCCAACGGAGACGTTCGCGAGGGCGTCCAAGAGAGGGGTGTTGTGCGTCGTGGGGATGTACGGAAGTGTGCCGGAGACGTTACCGCAGGTCGAGTTCTGCGGACCGTCCCACGAACCTCCGCTAAGGGTGGCGAGATCGCATCCCGCGGCCACCACGTGCGCGGTGTTCTGCTGGACATCGGAGGCATTGTCCCCGGACCGATTGGAGGGCGCCCAGTCGGGAGACCCGGGGTTCGTCGAGGTGGCGTTCAGGATGATGGAATCCACCGTGCATCGGCCGAGGCTCGAGTTGAGGCATGCGGCCCCGCCTCGCGAGAGGGCGGCGATCGAGTCCAGGGGGTTCGCGTCCTGCGAGGCGACCCACCCCTCACACCGGGGGCTCGGACCGGCCGAAAAGTTGAACGACGGCTCGCAGGTCGGCTCCAGTCCCCCGGTCGAATCGTTGGAGGCGCAGAAGGAAGAGTCCCCGGTGATGGGACAGTAGTCTTCGAGGTAGTTCGGGTCCTGAGGGGCCGTCGCGCCGATCCACACGACCACGTGGCGGCTATTGGGGGTCCAATTGACTTGGCTGTACGCGAAGTTCGGGGTGTCGCCGAACTGACCGGTGAAGGCCCCGTACATCGCCGCGATGACCCCGGATTGAAGGGCGTTGTCCGCCACATCGATATCGCCGGGGAGCGTCCAGGAACGGTTCACCGCGTTGCCGAACTCGGTGGCATTCGTGAAGTCGCCCACCGGCACCGCAAAGACGGGGCTGTCGTCGTCGTCGAACGCCCCCGTCGTCCCTTCGGTCACGGCCATCGCGAACGAGAGGTTCATGGCGGGGTGGGCCCGCTGCAGGGTCGCCGCAATCGTGCCCGCGGAGGCGGTGAACATCTGGACGGCCCCCGTGCCCCCGGGGACGCAGGAGCCGAACGACGGACAGAGATTCTCGTCGGTGGTCATTTGAGAGACGTCGAGGAGGTAGAGCACCTCGACGCGGGACTGGTTCCCGGTGGGAAGGGAAGGGGCCGCCACGGCGAGCCGGACCTGCACCGCGCCGGGAATCCCCGGACACGTCGCCACCCCGAAGGCGCACACGGTCGAGGTCGAGACGGAGTCGTTGACGGAAAGAGGGCTGGACCCAATGTTCGATGGCGGGGACGGGACCGGGACGGGCGAGCGCCCGGAGTCGGAGGCGGCCGCTCCTTCGGACGGAGCCGCGGACCGGGACGGAATAGGGAAGCCGGGTCCTGCGCCGATCGTCAGGATCAGCGCGAGCGTGACGAGCAAGGCGGTGCCCGCTCGAGTCCACGACGCCGTGGCGACCGACCCTCGGACTCGACGAGCCGGATCCGAAGGGGCGCGATCCATCGATTTCTTCGAACGGAAATCAGGGGATAAATGCATCTATTGTCCTGAGGACCGTCGGCGCACGCCGTCGCCCCTGGGCCCGACGGCGCGAGGTCACCTTCTTCCGGGCCGTGGAGTCGATCCGAGCGCTCCGTCCGTCGGCTCCGGGCAGAGAGACTATCGGGGCAATTGCGTTCCGGGGAGAGAATGTCGCTCCCCCGATGGAGGCGGCCCTTCGAGCCGTCGCCCGGGCGGAACCTTGGACCCGCGAGCTCCGGCTCCGGAGGGCCCTCCGCTCGGTCCGGACTCCTCTCCCCGACAAGAAGCCGTGAAGAGACCGATTGGCGGGAAACGGGCCGGTCGGCCCCGCCGGCGAGAACCTCGCCGGTAGGCCTTCGATGACGAGTCGGTCCGTCGTCGCGTCTCGCCGGTCTACTCCCCCGGCCGAGATTCGGCTCCGAGAAATCTCCGGAGACGCCCGCCCCGACGTCCTGCCGATCCTGAAGGAATCGTTCACGGGATACTATCGGTGGCACGCCAAGCGCACCCTCCTGGAGATCGAACGGGTCCGCGTCGCCGACTGGGACGGGGTGGTCGCGGGAGCTGCGCTTCTGGAGCGACTCGTTCCCGAGGTCGGATACGTCTCCTACCTCTTCGTCGGCACGAACTTCCGCCGATGGGGGATCGGCGCGACGCTGTTCGACGATGCCATCGGGTGGTTTCGGCGTCAGGGGGTTCTCGTCGTGTACGCCGTCGCCGAGCCCGAGAACCGCGCCTCGATCGCTCTGATCCGGTCGAGGGGGTTCCGGAAAACCGAGCGGAAGGAAACGGGCTGGAGGGACGGCGGACTGGGCGCGTGGGGCCTGCGAAGCCGGATGCGGATCATCGGCGACGAGGCTCTGTTCGGGCTCCGCTTGGACGCCCGATCCGAGCGGTCCCGTTCGACCCCCCGCGCCGATGGATTGAAGGGGCGCGGCGGCACGCGCCGGTCATGAAGGTCCTCGTGACGGGCGCGACTGGAATGGTCGGCCAAGGGGTCCTCCTCGAGTGCCTGCGCGACCCCCGGGTCGAACGCGTGCTCTCCCTCGGCCGGAGCCCGACCGGTCGGACCGACCCGAAGCTCGAGGAGCTCGTCCAACCGGACCTGACCGACCTGGCGCAGGTCGAAGACCGGCTCCGCGGGTACGATGCGTGCTTCTTCTGCCTCGGGGTCTCGTCGGCCGGGATGTCGGAGGTCGACTATCGGAAGGTCACGTTCGACCTGACGACCTCGGTCGCCCAGACCCTCGTTCGACTGAACCCGGCGATGTCGTTCGTCTACGTTTCCGGGGCCGGGACCGACAGCACCGAGCACGGGCGAGCGATGTGGGCCCGCGTGAAGGGCCAGACGGAGAACGCCCTCCTCCGACTTCCGTTCCGGGGGGCGTACATGTTTCGACCGGGGGTCATCCGGGCGAAGGACGGGATCCGGTCGAGGTCGCGGATCTACCGGGTCCTGTACGCCGTGCTTCTCCCGTTCGTCCTGGTCGCGGCTGCGATCTCCCCGGACTCGATGACGACCACCGAGTCGATGGGCCGGGCAATGATTCGGGTCGCCGCGCACGGCGCCCCGACCCATCTTCTGGGGACCCGGGAGATCAATCGTCTTGCCAAGGCGCCGTAGTCCACCGACCGGGTCCTCGGGACCCGGCGGTCCCCGGACCGTGCCGCCGACCTCGTCCCCTCCTTCCCCTCCTTCCCCTCCTTCCCCGAGGCTCGGTCCGCAAGTCGGCGGACGAACTTCAGCGCCGACCAGGTCGGGTCGAGGGGGCCCACCTTCACGTCCACCAAACCGGTCGCGAGTCCGAGGCGCCGCACGACGGCGTCGTTGAGATCGGTCCGGAGGCCCCCGCTCTTCTTGGGCCAGGCGAACCCGACCATGCCCGACGGAGCCAGCCGGAGCAGCGCCCGATCCAGCTCCCCGATCGCCGCACGACGCGACCGCACGACGGCCAGAATGAAATCCAGCGGCACGCCCGAGTCTCGGACGACGACGCACGACCGCACGGCCGAACGGAGCGAAGCTCGGAGGTCCGCGGGATCCCGAACGAACCGAACCCGGCTCGCCGGGCGGAGCCCCAGCTTGACCGGAAGATCGACGGCGCTCGCTTCCTCCGCGCCGCTCCTCCGGACCCGGCCCGCGGAGCGGTCCGGAGTATTTCTTCCCGCCCGCGGGGAACGGCCGACATTCCGGGGGAGGCGATCCTTCGCGCGCCTGGAGAGGCTCGAGGGCCGGTCGCGCTAGATCGCTTTCCCGCCGGGTTTCCGGACCGTTCGGACCACCAGGACGGGGCACGGCGCCTCGGTGACAAGACGGCTCGAGACGCTCCCGAGCAGAATCCGGCTTCCCCGCGACCGACCACGGGTCCCGACGACGACGAGGTCGGGCGGCGAAGGTTCGAGGTACGCCATCAGGGCCTCGAACACGTTGCCCCGCAGGTAGACGATCTCGGCGGCCGGAACCCCTTTCTTCAGCGCCTCGGCCTGCGCCTCCTCCAGCATCTGGTGGATCGACCGGCCTCCCGACTGCATCGGCACGAGTCGGTCGAGGTCGGGGTGGGAGTCTTTCTCGCTCCCGGGAAGGACCGTGACCAGGGTGAGGGGCCGCCCGAACCGGACCGCCATCTCGATCGCCGCCGCGCACGCCCGCTCGCCGGCAGGCGACGGGTCGACGCACGCGAGGATCTGACCGGCCATCGGTGTCGCCCGGGGGAGGGACCCCGGAGTTCAAATCGGACGCGGGCGAGGTTCGGGCGGGACGGACCCCGAACTCCCTACTCGTTCGGGGGCGCCCGGGACCCGATGACGAGGAACGCGACCACGGCGATCGTGATCCCGGCGATCGTCGGAAAGTCGGCCGTCGTGAAGTTCGGGATCGCCTCGTACGAGAGCCCCATGTAGATCGCGAACGCCGCGCCGACGACGAGGGCGATGCCGAACCAGGTGAACGGCGTGAGGCCCCGGTCGGCCGACGACGCCCGCTCGCTCATGGCCCCACCCAGAGGACGCCCCAGAGCCCCTGCACCATCCCGGCCTGGGAACCGGTCATCCAGTTCGACTCGCCGTCCGGGTCGTAGACGTACGAGACCGGCGTGGTGAGCCCGTACTCGTAGAGCCCCGCCGAAAGCGTCGCGGTCTCATTGCGCTCGGACCCGATGTGGAGCGGTTGGGTGGTGACGGGGACGAGTCCGGCGCCCGTCAGGTTCACCGAATAGATCCCGAACTCGTATGGCAGCGTGTCCCCGTGGGCGGCCACGAACTGCTGCTGGCCGTTCGGCGCGGTCGAGGTGACGTTGACGAGATAATTGTCGATCCCGATGCTCGACATCGGGACGTCCCACCCGAACGTCACGGGACCGGCCGAAGCGGTGAGCGTCGGCCCGGGGGCCGAGTTGTCGAACAGCCCCTCCTGGTCGGCCGCGAGCGACGCGCCGCGGGCGGCGAGGATGGGGGGGTCGTAGAGGTCACCGGCGCCGGCGTTCGACGGGAGCGCCGGGAACCCCGGCGTTCCCGCGGCGGGGAGGACGACGAGCGCGGCGGCGTCCTGGCCGAACCAGGGCCCGTTGTACTCCGAGTCCGGGGCCCCGTAGACCCCGGGGACCGAGGGGGCCTGGAAGAGCCAGTACGACATCGAACCGGGGATCACCTGGATGTTCACGACCGGGAGGTTTCGGAACGGCAGGTAGAATCCGCCGGTCGCGCCGTCGGCGGTCGCATTCACGGCGATCCACTGGCCGGCGTGCACGACCACGAGGTCCGAGTAGGAGCCGACGACCGGTCCGTTCTCGTGGACCTCCCAGTAGTACTGGTGGTTGACGAGGTTCACGAACTCGGCCCCGGCCGGCGGGTGCGACGGGGACCCGATCTGCGTCGAATCGGAGATCGCGAGCGGGGACGTCGCGATCAGGACCCCGACGAGGAGGACCGCAAGGACGACCGACCACGACCGTTCGGCCCGCTCCCGAACGGACCGGGGAATCCGGCGAGTGAACGGAACGTCCGTGACCGGGACCTTGGGCCGGGGCTCCGTCGACCGCGCGATCGTCCGCACGATCTCGTCGAGCGAGAGCCCCCGGACGACGAGCCGCTCTCCGCGGAACATGGTGAGAAGCGCGTTGGCGACGAAGAACAGCTGCGCGCCGATCGCGACGACAACGAACACCGTGAGCCCGACCTGGTCGTTCACGATCGAGTTCGTGAGCGGGAACGTGAGCGAACGTCGGAGGAGGCCGTCGGAGCCGAGGATCCCCATGAACGTCACGAGGCCGCTCCATCCGATGGCGGACGTCGCGAAGTGGGCCTGCGCGAGCCGCGGCGAGTACCAGAGCCGGCCGGTCAGGAGCGGGAACGTGGCATAGACGACGGCGAACCCGCCGGCGACGATTGAGAGGAGCGCGATCGCGTGGAAGTGGCTCACGACGAAGAGCGTGTTGTGGAGGTCGATGTCGAACGCGACGTTGTTGCTGTCCGGGCCGGTGAGCCCCCCGGCCACGGTCCCCCCGAACGCGAGCAGGAGGAACAGCGTGACCGCGTTCCACGGCCAATCCCCGCGGCGCACGCCCTTCAGGGTGAGCCAGATCGTGAACAGGCTGACCGCGGTCGGGATGATGATCAGGAACGTGAACGCCATCGTGAGCCACGCGGCCCACGGCGGCACGGGGGTGAGGTACAGGTGGTGGATCCCGATGAGCGGAGTGACGATCGTGAACAAGGCCGCCCCGGCGAACGCGGCCCGGTAGCTGTAGATCGGCCGCTGGGCGAAGACGGGGACGAGGAAGTAGAACGCCGTGATCGGGATCAGGAACAGGATGTACACGATCCCGTGGCCGAAGAACCAGAACAGGACCTGGTTCAGCAGCGGGCTCACCGGCCCCATGCCGAAGTAGTTCAGAAGGTCCCACGCCGACGACGCGAGGACCGTGACGTACGACAGCGGGATCAGGATCACCGCCGCGAGGACGTACATGGCGAACGGCGGAACCCGTCGGACGGCGCCGCGGTGCCCCCGCCACCATTCGAGGAAGTGGACCAGCATCCACGCCGCCCAGAGGATCGCGGCGACGCTGAGGAGGATCCAGCCGAGGTACCAGAGGGGACTCGCGACGTACTCCGAGAGGCCGCGGATTCCGAGGGGCGAGTAGAAGTACCAACCGAGCGCCGGAAAATAATTGTCGTTGAATTGGGGGAGGAGGTAGAATGGCCCCTCCATCAGCACGAGGCTCAGGTTGAACAGGAACACCGAGAGGTAGTACGCCCACTTGTGGCGCGGCGCGACGCCGAACGCGGTCACGAAAATGATCCCGAAGAGAGCGAGTTCGAGTTGTTGGGCGAAGCCGAACAGCATCCGGATCCCGTGGAGGGTGATCGAGGCGTACGCCTCCTGGTTCGAGAGCGAAAGCGTCTGGCCGAGCGCGTAGGCGGTGACCTGCGTCCGCCAGTCGAAGATGTCCGCGGCGCCGAGGATCCCCCAGACGACCGAGGCGATCACCATCAGCATCGTGATCCGCGTCATCCAGTCCCGGTCGAGCTGGAAGATCCGCCGCAGCCATCGACGTTGGACGAGCCGGGACCGGACCGCCTCCTCCGCCCGGTCCAGGAACTGGATCGCCGCCGGCCGCTGCTCGAAGAGCGGAAGCGGGAGCTCGGGGGAGCCGTCGTCGGCCCGCACCGGAGCGTCGGGGTCGGTCGCGGCCATCGGGGCGTGGGACCGGGCGGCCGTTTTTCCCGAGGCGGTAGGTATCGGCCGATCGGGCGACGGAGGGGGGGGCCTTTGGCCCGCGGGCTTCGAGTTCCCGACCGAACCGGTCGGACCCGCTTTGCGAGACGACAGTTCTTAACCCGGGGCCGTGCGTTTCCCGTCGGAGGCCCCGGTGAGCGACCCCGGACCGTACTACCGCCCGCGGGGAATGGGGACGTACCCGGCCCCTCGGCGGCGCCGGTGGATCCCGCTCGTGATTGCGCTCGTGTTCATCGGAATCGTGGTGGTCCTGCTGCTCCTCGTCGCGAGCCCGTCCACGTTCGGGGTCGGCCCCTCCCAGACCCCCGTCAGGTTCGGACTGTTCGGGGGCGTCTTCGCCCTCTTCTTCGTCCTGATTCTCGTGTTCTTCATCGTCCGCGTTGCGTTCTGGGGGATGCGAGCCAGCCAGTACGGGGGCCGCGGGGGAGGCCGCCGTGGCGGCGACTTGGGCCCGGCCCGCGTCGCGCGGATGCGGTACGCCCGTGGCGAGATCACCCGCGAGCAGTACCAGCAAATCATGAACGACCTGGGCCGCGGCCCGCCGCCCCCGTAACGTCCCCAACCGGAGTCGACGCGTCTTCGGCGAAAGGGCGGACCCTTGAAAGGCGGCCGCGGCGTCGGGACGGACGATGCGAGCCGTCGCCATTCGAAAGTTCGGGGACCGACCGGAGCGGATGGAGCTGCCCAAGCCCGAACCGGGCGAAGGGGAGGTCCTCGTCCACCTGGGCGCCGCGGGGGTCAACCCGTTCGATTGGAAGATCGCCGACGGCCGGTTCGACGGGAAGATGCCGCACGAGTTCCCGCTCATCCTCGGCGTCGATGGCGCCGGATCGGTGGACGCCGTCGGTCCGGGCGTGACCCGTCTCAAAGTGAACGACGGCGTGTTCGGTCAATTCTTCCACGCGCCCGTGGGCCGCGGCACCTACGCGGAGTATGTCGTCGCGCCGGAATCGCTCGGCATCGCGGTACGTCCTCGCGGAATGTACAACGAGCCCGCCGCGGCGATCCCGACGCCCGGGATGACCGCACTCCACGCCCTCGACGAGATCGGTCTCAAGAAGCGGCAGTCCCTCCTCATTCTGGGCGCCTCGGGCGGCGTGGGGTCGTTCGCGGTCCAGCTCGCCGCGAACCAGGGGATCACGACGATTGCCGCGTCGCGGGGGGCGAACCAGGATTACCTCCACAAGCTCGGCGCCTCCCGGTTCTTCGACGCGTCCGCGATGGCGTTCCGGGACGACGTGAAGCGAAGCTACCCCGACGGAGTCGATGCGATCCTGGACCTGGCGCACCAAGGCGAAGAGTTCGAGTCGTACCTCGGACTCGTCCGGGCCGGGGGAACGGTCGCCTCGACGATCGGGGCGGCGACCGAGGCGGTCGCGGGATCTCGGGGGCTTCGGGGCTTGAACATCGACCTGCACCCCAGCACCGCCCTGCTCGACCGGCTTTCGGCGGAGTTCTCCAAGGGAATGCTCCGGGTCCCCGTCGAACAGAAGGTCCCGCTCGATTCCGCTCCGGACGTCCTCGACGCGAGCCGAGAAGGGAAGCTCCGCGGCAAGACGGTTCTGACGATCTAGCGGCCTCCGCCCGCAGGGGAGCGCCCGCTCCCCCCGCCCGGGTCGGTCGGATGGCGGGTCGCGTGAGACCCGGTCGTCCGGACCGCCTGCGCCGACACAATCTTTATCAACGCGGATTCGGCAAATCTCGAAAGTGCCGGGTCCCCGCGGGGGGAGTCGGAGGTTCGGCACTTCGATGTCACGCCAAACGCGCACCGGGCTTGTCCTCGCGTCGATCTTCGTCGTTCTCACCGTCGTCACCGCCGGACTGGTGGCGTCGATCGGGACGGCTCCGCCGACTCGGGAAGCGAACGCGGGTTCGGCCCTGAGGTCGGCCGAGACGACGGGAACCGCTTCGGCTTCCCGGCTCTCCTCGCTCCCGGCCCCGGCCGACTCGAGTGTCCGTCCGGCGGCGGCGGTGACCCTCTCGCTCGCCGGGACCTCGCCGTCGGCGCTGGCCCTGAGCTGGACCGAGGACTGCGAAACCGGCTTTACCAGCTACGCGGTCGACGAGTCCACCTCGGGCGCCGGCGGCCCCTGGCAGGGGGTGGCCACCATCACGGTCGACACCACGACGTCCTGGTCCACGGGCGAGATGACACCGGGGGCGAGCGCGTGGTGGGAGGTCACCGCGACCGGGTTCCTCTGCAGCTCAACTTCCAACTCGATCGAGAGCACCCAGCCGGCACTCGCCTCGCTCAACGTCACCCAGCCGACGGGGTCGTCGGCCGAATTCAACTGGACGAACAACGCCTCGTACGGGGGCGACCTCGGATTCGTCGCCTACGGACTCTACGAAGAGGTCGGCGGCGGCGCCCCGTCGCTCGTCCAGAGCATCTCCTCGGTCGGGACGCGGACGTTCACCGCCACCGGCCTTTCGGGCGGCCTCGGTTACACGTTCTACCTGAACACGACCGACTGCTTCGCCGGCTGCGGGACCGGGTCCGTCCAGTCGGCCGTGACCGAATCGAACGCGGTCACCTTCGGGGTCCCCGTCCCCCTCGCTTCGTCGCTCTCGGTCGACCGGAACGTCGTGGACACCGGCCAGCCCGACCTCTTCAGCTGCAATCCGTCCGGTGGGGTCTCCCCGTACAACTTCAGCTGGGACTTCGGCAACGGCACTTCGGTCCCCGGTCCGTCGAGCGTGAGCGAGAGTTACGCGAACGCGAGCACCCCGACCGTCGACTGCGTCGTGACCGACCATGCCCACACGGAGGCGAGCGCGGCGATCTCCATCCTCGTCAACACAGCCCCGTTCGTCAACGTGACGTCGAACGCGACCCGCGTCGACGTCGGCCAATCGGTGGCCTTTGGCTGCTCGGTGTCGCTCGGAACCCCGTCGTTCACCGTGGGGTGGACGTTCGGGGACGGGACCTCCGGGTCCGGAAGCTCGATCGACCACACGTACCTCACCACGGGTCCGACCGTCGCGACGTGCACGGTCGTCGACGCCACGACCACCACGGTCGTCGAGCCGATCTCCCTCAACGTCAGTCCGCGACTGTCGGTGGGCGCAAGTGCCAACTCCGTCGCCGCCGCCCCCGGCACGGTCCTCGACCTGAACGCCCACGCGGAGAACGGCTCGGGGACGTACGCCCGGTATGCCTGGACGTTCTCCGGCGGTGGGACGGCGAGCGGCAAGGCGGTCACCCACGCGTTCGCCACCGCGGGGACCGAATCGGCGACGGTCGTCGTGACCGACTCGAACGGGGCGTCGAACCGGTCGGTCGTGGCCGTGACCGTGGCCCCGGTCTCCGTCTCCGTTCGGACCGTTCCGACGAACGCCGAGACGGGGCAATCGCTCACGTTCAACGCGACCGCCACGGGGGGCGCGGGCGGGCCGTACAACTACACCTGGACGTTCGGCGACGGCTCGAAGGGAGATGGCGCGGTCGTCGACCACGCGTTTCGGACCGTCGGTACCTTTCCGACCTCGCTCGTCGTGACCGACCCGCTCGGCGCGACGAACACGACCTCGGTGGCGACGGTGGCGGTCACGGCTCCCCCGCCGCCGCCTCCGCTCGTCCCCCTGTGGGCGATCGTCCTCCTGCTGCTCCTGCTCATCGCGATCGTCGCCGCGGTCGGATACCGCGAATTCCGACGCCGGCGCTCGGCCGCCCTCCGGTCCGCCGCACCCTGGGCCCCGCCAACGGACCCGAGCCGGACGCTCCTCGGCCGGAAGAACTGCCCGGCGTGCGGCGCCTCCAACCTGCCGATCCGCGAAACGTGCGATAGCTGCGGGACCGACCTCCCGCGCCGGACGCTGCACAGCTAGAGCCCGCCGGCGTCCTCCGCTCGGCGGCCCGGCCGAGGGAGAGCCAAAGCAAAGTTAGATGACTCTCGGGCCGTTTCGCCCGGGGGTGGCCGCGGCACGCCTTCGACCCGGGTGCTCGACGAAGTGGGAACGAATGATCCTGCGGAGCGCACTGCCGGTGGCCGTGGTTCTGCTCTTCCTGCTACCGGGAGGTCTCACGCCATTCTCCCCCGCCGCGTCGGCGAACCCCGGACACTCGGCGAGCAACGATGCGAGCGGCGTGGTGGCCAAGCCGGTCCTGCAATCGACGGCGAACCTGACCTGCCAGGCCTCGAATCTCCTCGGGGAATCGTGCGCGGCGGCGAGCCCGGCCCCGGCCGCCCGCCCCGCGAGCGCCGCGGTCAATCCGAAATCGTGGACCGACGTCAGCTCGGACGTGGGGACCGCGCCCACGGCGCGGTACCTGGCGATGATGGTCTACGACCCGATCGACCATTACGTGATTCTGTTCGGCGGGGCGACGACGTCCGTCTCGTTCTCGGACACTTGGACGTTCTCGGGTGGAAAGTGGACCGAGCTCTCCGCCGGCGGACCCTCGGCCCGCTACCTCGCCGGCTTCGCCTGGGATGCCGCGGACGGCTATGCGGTCCTGTTCGGCGGGTACGCGTACCCGGCGGCGGTGGCGAACAACGAGACGTGGACGTTCGTCCACGGAACCTGGACGAATCTGACCGGAACCACGAACCAGACTCCCTTGGCCCGTTGGCGCCCTCTGATGGCGTACGATGCCGGGGACGGGTACGTCCTCATGTTCGGAGGGACGAATGCGGGGGCGTCCACGGCCTATTCTGACACGTGGGAGTTCCTCGCCGGGAACTGGACGCAGCTGACCGTCACGGGAACCCCCCCGGCGCGGTTCCGGGCGAGCATGGTCTACGACCCGGTGGACAACTACACGGTCGTCTTCGGGGGTTGCACGTCCATCGCCTGCTCGTCCCCCGACTCGAGCACGTGGGTCTACCAGAACCTGACCTGGAAGCCGCTGGCGCCGACGACCCATCCGAGCGCCCGGGTGTACTACGGGCTCACCTACTCGACGATCGCGAATACGGCGCTGCTCTTCGGCGGTACCACCAATCCGACCGCGGCAACGGGCGCGCTCTCGGACACCTGGAACTTCACGGGCGGGAACTGGACGAGCCTGACCAGTTCCCTCACGCATTCGCCCCCCGCACTTGCGTATGTGACCATGGCGTTCGACCCGCTCGACGGCTACACGATCCTGTTCGGCGGCGAGTTCTCGAACGCCACCTTCAGCAACGAGACGTGGGTCCTCGGGCCGTCGATCCTCGGCCAGGTCTCCGTCGCGCCGGGCGCGATCGACCTTGGTCAGACCGCCCAGATCAACGCGACCCCGATCGGGCATCCGGGATATGTCGTGTACAACTACACCGCCCTTCCGCCCGGGTGCTCCACCTCGAACATCTCCATCCTGAACTGCACTCCGAACGCCGTTGGAGTGTTCCCGATTTCGGTGGCCTTGAACGACTCCGGCGGGGTCCCGGTGAACGTCTCGGGGAACCTGACGGTGAACGCCGACCCGGCGATCGCGTCGTTCGTCCCGACGCTGACGAACGTCACGGTTGGCAGCCGGATCGCGTTGGCGACGAACGCGAGCGGAGGAACGGGCGCGCTCTCGTACCGCTACTCGGGGCTCCCGACCGGGTGCTCCTCGTCCGACCTCGCGGTCCTCAACTGTACCCCGACCGCCCCCGGGACCGACGTGGTCCGGGTCACCGTGACCGACACCGTCCGATTCGCGATCAACACGACGACGACCATCAGGGTGAACGCGCAGCCCAACGTCACCGACCTCGTCCCGCTCCCGTCGACGCTCGACGTCAACGAGAGCCTGAAGGTCACCGCCACGGTCTCCGGCGGCACGGCGCCGATCAGCTACGCGTGGACCGAGCTCCCGCCGGGGTGCGTCACGGTGGACGCCCCGGTCCTCACGTGCACGCCGACCGGGAGCTCGGACGGGCTCGTCACGGTGAACGCGACGGACACCTTCGGTTGGTCGACCCACGACTCGGTGCTGGTCATCGTGGCCCCCGACCCGGCGTTCACCTCCGGAGTCGCCTCCCCGGCCATCATTGACGTCGGCACGCCCGTGCACCTCTGGGCGAACGCGACCGGAGGAACCGGCGCCCTGACCTACCTGTACCGGAACGAGCCGGCGGGCTGCAGCCTGGGGACCACCGCGGCCAATTCGTGCATGCCGACGGTCAGCGGGAACTTCACGGTCGAGGCGGAGGTCCAGGACGAGACCGGCTACTCCGCGTTCGAGAACATCTCGTTCACCGTCAACTCCCCGATGGCCGCGCCGACGGTCGCCGCCTCCCCGTCGACGATCGACCTCGGCCAGAACGTCACGTTCACCGCGACCCCGAGCGGCGGGACGGGACCGTACACCTACTCGTTCACCGACCTGCCGTCCGGGTGCTCGTCGCCCGCGGCGGTCAATGACGACGCGGTGGTCTGCGTTCCCCGCAGCGTCGGACTCTACTCCGTGACGATCACCGTGAAGGATTCGCTCGGGGTCACGCAGAGCTCGGCCGGCTCGGTGAAAGTGAACGCGGACCCGGTGATCGGCTCGTTCGGGCCCGTCTCGAACCCGACGACGGTCGGAACTTCGGTCAACCTGGTGACGAACGCCTCGCAGGGGAGCGGGGTGTACTCGTTCAAGTATACCGGCCTCCCCGCCGGCTGCGCGACGACGAACGCGTCATCGCTGACCTGCACCCCGACGGCGACCGGCAGCTTCATCGTGACCGTCACGGCGCACGACACCCTCGGCGAATCGGCGACCGCGCAGGCGTACCTCAACGTCACCGCGAAGACCTCCACTTCGGTGCTCGGCCTCCCGGCGACCACGTTCGACCTCCTCGTCGTCGGACTCATCGTCCTCCTGGCGATCGTCGCGGCCGTCGTCGTGATGCGGCGGCGCAAGAACACGCCCCCGCCCGCGGCCGCCGCTCCTGAGGTATGGACCGAGGAGCCGGAGTCGTAGGCCCGAGCCGCGCGACTAGCCGACGGGGTCGTCCGTGTCGTGCGCCGCGTACGCCGCGAACGCGAGGCTCTCGAGGATCTGCGGCGCCCGGGCCTGCATCGTCACGCGCTCCGCATTGGTGAGATGCCGGGGCCGGAGCCCGAGCCAGGTGAGCGCCCCGACGGCGATCGCCCCGCCCCCGAGACAGAGACCGACCGCCGGGGTGACGAGCCAGCCCGGAAGGACCCCGACGAGCCCGAGGGCCCAGACGATCGCGGCGTCCAGCAGCAGGTTCCCTTCGATGGCGAGGATCAGCAGGTAGGTCCGCCGCTTCTCGGGGAGGAACGCGAGCTGGACCATCCCCTCGAGCATCGACCCGTCCTTCCGGACGCGGAGCGAGAGGAGCGCGGACCAGACGGCGATCACGACCGCGACGGCGAGAACGCCAAGTCCGATGATCTCCCCCGGTTCCATGGGTCCGTCCCGTACCGGAGTGGTACGCCCCTCCAAATGGTTCTTCCGTTCGTTCGGAGCCGCCGGGTCGGGTACGAATCGATCCGGAGTCCCTCGGGAACTCGGAGCGCCGGGAAGGGGTTGGACATCGGGCCGGGTCGGGATTCCCTCGACCCGGGTGGGAGGCTCGGCCGCTCAGGTAACGACGACCGCCTTCAGCGTCTCGCCGTTCCCGAACGTTCCGGCGTTCAGCCATGCGGAAGCGTGCGCGTGGATCGTCGCCCCGTACCCCTCGACGTCCGACGACTCGTACCCGGTGAACCACTGGACGAGCTCGTACTGGTGGGTCGCGAGGAGGCCGTGGACGTTGAAGTTCCACGTGACCCAGCCGGAGTACCCGAACGTCGAGGAGTTGCCGCCCGCGTACGTCGAGCAGTTCCCGTAGCTGCAGTACTCCTCAAAGTAGGCGGAGGCCCCCGTCCCGTTCCAGGTGTTGGTCGCGCTCGCGAGGTACGTGTCGGTGGTCAGGTCCATCAGATAGGCGCCCCCCGAGATCTCGCTGGACGAGGCCGCGTAGCAATACGAGAAGTTCAACGAGGTCGCGCCGATCGAGCATGAGGCGAGGTGGAGCGACTCGCCGCCGGCGACCTGCAGCCACCACTTCGCGCTGATGTGGTCATGGCCGGGAACGATGGCGATCGGGACGTACGTGGTGTACGTGGTGTCGGTCGTACCGTACGAGTCCTGGCCGGCGCACGTGCGCGCGCTCGAGGTGCCGGAGAAACCGCCCATTCCCGTGCGGGCGTGCCAGAACGGGGCGGTCACGACGGTGCTCGTCGCGCAGCCCCCGGCGTCGGTCGAGCTCGACGGACTGGACCACGCACCGGTGTACGGGGCGCTCGTCCGGACCGTGTTGACCACGGTCGGCGCCGCCGACGCGCTCGCCGCGCCCATCAGCACCATCAGGACCGCCACGCCGATCGTCCCCAACGCCGCCGCGCCCATCCAGCGCATCTTCGTTCCCCCGTTCGCGCGGTGCGGCCGCGCCCCTTCTCCCTGCATGGATTTCTCTCGCCGCCCAAGAGCGGCACTCCCCGGAACGGTTCCGAGTAGATAGAACGCGACGTGCCCCGATCCGACCGGAGTCGTCCGGACGTCGCCGGCCCGTCCCGCTCAGCCTTCCGACGGTCCGGCGGGGGTGTGCAGGCAGTCGAGCTGCTCGCGCATCGGCGGCCACCGCGGAGCCTGCAACAGGTGGCCCGCTCGAACCCGCTTCGTCTCGAGGTACTTCGCATTGTGCGGGTTCGGGGAGACCTCGAGTGGGATCCGCCCCGCGATCCGCACCCCGTGGGCCTGGAGGTCCGAGATCTTCGCCGGGTTGTTCGACATCAGGAGGATCGAGCGCACGTCGAGCGCGCTCAGCATCCCGGCGGCGACCCGGTAGTCCCGTTCGTCGGCCCGGAACCCCAGCGCCTCGTTCGCCTCGATCGTGTCGAGGCCGAGCTCCTGGAGCCGGTACGCCTTGATCTTGTTCTCGAGCCCGATCCCGCGACCCTCCTGGCGGAGGTAGAGGAGCGCGCCCGAGCCGCGTTTCGAGATCTCCTCGATCGCGAGCTCGAGCTGTTCGCGGCAGTCGCACCGGAGGGACGTGAAGACGTCCCCCGTCAGGCACTCCGAGTGGAGCCGAACGGGGACGTTCTCCTTCCCCCCGATGTCCCCGAGGACGAGCGCCGCATGGTCCTTCCCGTCCTCGGGGCTCCGGAACGATACGACCTCGAACTCTCCGAACCGGGTCGGAAGGTCCGCGACGGCGACGATCCGAACGCCGTCCCGCTCCTCGCGGCCCCCGGCCGCGGCCGGGTGGAGCATCTCCTCGAGCGACGGTTTCGGCAGTCCCATAGACGTCCCCGGGTGCGCCGGGCCCGGTAAGGACGCCCGCGGCTCCTCTTGACCATTTGGTGGCACTCGGCCCACCTCCCGGAACGCGAAAATCCCACGGGGTCAGGTCGAGAGGACGCCCCGGCCGAGACGCGCCGGGCGGGTGCCGCGTGCCGGCGGCCCGGGCGCTTCGACCGAGGATCCCCTCGGCTGGGACCCCCCGCGCCGGACCTTGGCTCGCCGATCCGAACGCCCGCCGAGCGCCGGCCGAGCTCCGGAAAATCACAACGTGAAATTCTCGTGCCAATAATTCACTAACGAAGCGCTTAAATCGTCCGACGAGTCGCCCCTCGGCGAACCGACCATGGGCAACTTCTGGCTCTTCATGGGGCTGA
Source organism: Candidatus Lutacidiplasma silvani (assembly GCA_022750295.1). Lineage (GTDB taxonomy): Archaea > Thermoplasmatota > Thermoplasmata > Lutacidiplasmatales > UBA184 > Lutacidiplasma > Lutacidiplasma silvani. The sequence continues at coordinate 47,367 of JAKIVZ010000001.1, read as the reverse complement.
CCAGCGCGATGGGCCTCTCGATCTTCCTCTCGCTGCCGATCGTCTACAGTCGGCGGGCCCAGGGACGATGGGCGGTCGGGCTGAATGCCGCGGCGATCGGGATCCTCCTCTTCCTCCTCGCCGACGTGTTCTCCGACGTTTCGCCGATCCTCTACCCGAACGGGTACGTGGCGGACCTCGGCTACTCCGCCGCGTTCGGGGTCGCCTTCGTCGTCGCGTTCCTCGGACTCTTCTTCGTCGACAACCTCCCCCGTTCTCCGGCCGTGGGCGCCGGGGCCGAGGGCGGCGTCGCCCCGGAACGGGGCCCGCAGCGGACGGCGCTCATCATCGCCCTCGGGATCGGCCTCCAGAACCTGACCGAGGGGCTCGTCTTCGGTGTGAACTGGACCGCCGGCGCGCTCGGGATCCTGGCGGTCGTCTTCGTCGGGTTCTTCCTCCAGAACGTGACCGAGGGGTTCCCGATCGCGTCCCCGTTCCTCGGCACGACCGCCAAGCGGAACGTCGGGACGATGGTCGGTCTCTTCCTCGTCGGCGGGCTCCCCACCCTCCTCGGCGGGGCGATCGGCTACTTCTGGAGCAACGATCTCTTCCTCGTGATCTTCGATGCGCTCGCGATCGGGGCGATCGCCTACGTGATCCTCCCGATGCTCCGGGTCGCGTTCAAACCGCTCGATTCGCGCGACGCCTCGGTCCGACGGAACCAGCTCGTCTACATCGGCGTCATGGTCGGGTTCGCGCTCGGATTTGCGGTGAACGCCCTCTAGGGCGCTTCGCCGGGCCGCGATTCGCTCCGTCGAGGCGGCGGAGCGCGAGGGGCTATGTAGCTGCCGGGCCCCTCTCGGCCCCGTGCCCGACGCCCTGCCATCGCCGGTCGTTTTCGTGCAGGTGATGCAGGCGCTCGTGGCCCGCGAGCTTGTCGAGGGGTTCGGGCTCCCCGAGCGTCAGACGGCGGTCCTCCTCGGGATCGTGCCGTCGTCGGTCTCCCAGTACCTCTCCGGGAAGCGGCTCGGCCCGACCCTCTCGACCTACCTTGGCGACGAGGAGGCCCGTCGGATCGCCCACCAGACCGCGCAGAAGCTGATGACCGGCTCGGTGAGCACCCGGGTCGTCCTCGAGGCGGCGATCACCCTGGGGGAGCGGTTCGGATCCCGGCCGCCCGAGGGGAAAGGGACGAAGAACGACGGGTTGCGCCCCGAGCTCCAGCAAAAGGTCCCCGAGTGGCTCCGCGACCGGATCCGCGGCGAGCAGAACGCGGTCGCCGAGTGCATGCGACTCGCCCAACGTTCGCGCGACGAGCTCACCCGGGCGCTCTTCCGGCAGATCGCCTCCGATAGCCTCCGGCACGCGGAGATCGTCGCGTCCCTCGCCGCCTACCTCGACCGCGGCGTCGCCTCGAGCGCCCCGACGGGGATCACCCGTCGCGACGTGGAGCAGCTCATCCGCCGGGAGCACGAGGCCGAGGAGACCAGCGAGATCGACCTCGGCCCGGCACTCGGCGGGATGATGCGGATCCTCTGGGACAGCATGGAATCCGACGAGAAGAAGCACGAACACCTCCTCCAGCTCCTGCTCGATTCCGGGCTCGCCGACGGCCGGGCCCGGTCGAAGTCCGTGCGGCGTCCGTAGCCGTCGGACCCCGGTCCCCAGAGGGGGCCCGACTCAGTGCGAGAGCGACGGCCCGGCCGACGACCCCGCGCCGCTCGCCGAGGCGGGCGACGTCGCCGTCGCGGCGCGACGGGGCGCCACCATGGGTAGCCGGGCCGACGCGGGAGGGTGGAGCGGGTCGGAGAACTTGCCGCGGAGCCAGTGGCGGACGTCGGAGAGGTACATGTTCCCGTACGGGCAGGCGGGGACGCAATCGCCGACGCCGCAGCACTTCGCGCTGCGGAACTCCCCCTTCGTCCGGAAGTGCATCGGCATGTCGATGAGCCCGATCGGGCACGCCTTCGCGCATTCGACGGTCGTGCACGACTGGCAGATCGTCTTGTCCTTCACGCGGAGCTTGAAGAACGTCGCCTTGCTGAACAGCTGGGCGAACGACCCCCAGTGACAGAAGCCCGTCGTGACGCAGTTGTAGTTCCCGACGTACGGGATCGAGACGAACATCACGAACCAGAGGGCGCCGAAGTAGAGCTCGAACGGCAGGGTCGCCGCCATGTAGCTGCTGGCGGAGAGTTGCACGCCGGGGAGCAGGTGGAGGTACGGCAGGAACGAGGTGCCGAACAGGGAGACGAGCGCGACCCCCGAGGCGACCGCGTAGGCGGTCGAGAAGTTGCTCCCGAGGAACAGCCGGCCGATCCGGGACGTCCGGTTGAACGTCCGCATCTCGCTGATCGTCGCCGACTGGTACATCAGGGCGGCCCCGCACATCACCGAGCAGAGCGCCCGGCGGCCGAACAGGACGGTGAGGACGCCGACCGAGGCGTACATCAGGATGATCGCGCCGAGCACCGTCGGGGCGAACGGACCGCCGGTCCGGATCCCCATCCCCCAGCCGATCACCGGGAGGCTCGCGACGACGGAATTGCTGACGAGCGGCGTCTTCGTCCAGAAGCTCGGGATGTAGACGACGGCGACCGCGTAGACCGCGACCATGAGGCCGAGCCGCCACTTCTGCTCCTTCTCGTGCGTCTCGCGGATCTTCAGGACCACGAGGGCGGCCATCTCGAGGCCCATCAGGATCAGGAACCAGGCGGAGACCGCGGTGCCGGCGACGAACCAGAGCCCGTCCCAGACCGCGTTCCCGACGGCCGTGGTCAGGGGCACCCCGACGACGATCGTCCACGGGAACTGGGCCATGTAGACGGGCCCGTAGATCGAGATGTCGAGCGCGGCCCCGAGGAACAGCTCCGCGAGGAAGATCGCGCAGAGCATCTGGAACGCCCAGAACGGGCGCATCAGCCAGGAGAACCGCTCCTCGTCGACGAGCGCCGGCGGCGCGACCGCGACGGAGAGGAAGACGAGCATCTCGGCGACCGCCGCGACGCCGACGACCACCGGGGAGTGCCAGACGACCCAGACGAGAAGGCCGAGGCCGACGACCGTGCCGGCGCCGGCGAGCCGGACCATGTAGGTCGCGACCGGAACGTAGAGCTGCTTGTTCCGGTACATGAACAGCATGAGGTAGGTGAACTGGACGACGATGAGGAGGCTCGCCGCGAGGGTCGCCACGGTGGTCTCGGCCGGCCATCCGACGGCGACCGCCGACAGCACGACGATCCCCGGGGGCAGGAGGAGGAGCGTGCGCCACTCCGACGCCAGGGAGCGGAACGACAGGAGCGAAAGGACCGCCATTTCGCCGGCGAGGGGGAACAGGAAGTACGGCGAGGCGACGACGTCCGCGAACGCGTCGAGCCGGCTCCCTCCGGGGAGCGCGCCGGTCGCCGCCGCCGTCAGCCACGCCGCGCCGAGGGCGGCGGCGGCGAGGAGGGCGGTCAAGAGCGCGCCGCGGGCGAACGACCCGCGGAACGGACCCCGCGTCCGGGCCCAAGAGACCGCCGCGGACGTCCCGGCGGTCAGGGCCACGACGAGCGCGACCGACACGGCGAGCGTCGGATCGAGGGCGACCGCTGCTCCCGTACTCGTCGCCTCGAAGAGAAAGCCCGTCGGCCGGGCTCCCCTACGAAGAGATTCCGTGACGGCGTATATATACGTGCCCGACCCGCCGGCGCTCCTCGGGCCCGACGGCCGGCACCCCGGGGTTCCGGGGGGGATCCGGGAGGCGGACCGGCCCGTTCCTCACGAGGTCCGGGGGAGGAAGTACGGGTCGTACGTCCCGCCGGGGTCGTGGTCCTTGTCGATGTCGGACGTCAGGTGGATCCCGTTGTAATTCATCATCTCGAGCGTCTGGATGTCCGCGGTCGACTGGAGGTTGGAGATCGGGACGAACGACAGCGGCGTCGTCGCGTTCATCCCGTGCAGGGACGCCCAGATGAAGAAGAACGCGAGCCAGTCGGCCGCGCTGTAGCTGAAATTCGTCCCGAACGCGGCGCCGGTGTTCGCGTAGGTGATCAGGTAGGAGAACGCCGTCACCGGGTACGCCCCGGACGCCGGTCGGTCGAGGAGGGAGACTCCGGCCCAGCTCGTATTCCCGGACGGAAGGCTCGACGGGGTCGGGGTCGCCGACGAGATGCTCGTCGAGCTGGGGAGGACGTACCCTCCGCTCTCCGATGGCAGGGCGGCCACCGTGGTGTGCGCGTTCACGGTCGCACCCCACGCCGCGTACCCGACTTCCCCGATCGTCCCCGCGACGGCCTCGGCGAGGGCCGAGTCCGAGGGGGCGGCGACCCCGACCGGCCACGACGGGTTCGCCCCTCCCGCGGTCGTGGTATTCCAGGTGGAGTTCTGGGCCGCGAGGTACTCCGAGAACACGCGAGTCGTGCCCCCCGGGTCGCTCAGGTGGACCGGAACGATGGCGGTCGCCGGGAGCGACGTCCCGGGGTTGAGGTTGGCGATCGCGGGGTCGTTCCATTGTACGATCGTACCGAGGTAAATCCCAGCGAGGACCGGACCGTCGAGATCGAGCCCGGAGCCGACGCCGGGGAGGTTGTACGTGATCGCGATCCCGACCAGGGCAACGGGGAGCGTGACGACGGGGTCCGGGAGGGCGGCGAACTCGGTCGCGTTCAGCGGACTATCGGTCGCGAGGTAGTCGACGTTTCGGGTCATCAGTCCGGCAAGACCGGTCGCGCTACCGGACCCGATGTAACCGATCTGGAAACAGCCGGTGGAGGCGCCGAGCGAGTTCTCCCACGCGGCCACCACGGGGGCGACCGACGCCGATCCGGCTCCGTTGATGGCGAGCGCGGTCGGGCACGGCGGGGCCAGTGACGGCTTGGCGGCCGCGAACCACCCCGCGTACCACCCGAACGCGAGCGTGACCACGACGATCACGGCGACGATGCCGACGGCCTTCCACATCTCCTTCCGTCCCGTGCGGGGCGGCAGGAGGGCTTCGAGGTCCGCGACGGTGAACTCCGCGGTCGGGTCCCCCGAGGGGGAAGGACGTGCGGCGCCGCCGGGAGCCGGCTCCGGAGTTCCGTCGGCCACGGTCGAAGTTCGAATAGCTCGGGACTGCTACTAAACGCTCGCGGACGCCGACGGTGGGCGCGACCTCTACGCCGGGAACCAGTCGGCGAGGTCGAACGTCCCCGGCCCCTCGGAGCGGGGGGCCGCGCCACCCCCACGACGTGCCCGGCCGCGAAGGAACGCCCGGGTTTTGGAGCGGTGGCACCCCCGGCAGAGGGTCTGGAGGTTCGCCGGGTCGAGCGGGGCTCCGCCCCGCGCGATCTCCACGATATGGTCGACCTCGAGCTGGCCGACGCGGAACCTTCGGGCGCACGCCCGACAGGTGAACCGGTCCCGGTGGATCGCGTAGGTCCGGGCGGCGTCCCAGAAGTAGCCGGCCTGGAACCGCCACTGGCAGAGTCGCGAGCAGTAGGGCGTGCGGCGGCTCTCGAGCGCCTCGGAACAGGCCACGCACCGCCGGTCCCGGCGGGCGGCCCGCTTCAGCGCCGCCCCCTCCGAGAACCATCGGGCGGAATCCCGGAGGATCCGCTCGGGACGTTGGGGTGGGACGGACGCCACGCCGGGGGCTCGCTTCCCCCGCGCGAAATACCTGCCGGTCCACGCGAGGGCCTGGGGGAACGGTTTTCTCGCTCCTGGCCCCGGGGGGCCCCGGCCATGCCGTTCCCCCTGGGTGAGTGGATCGACACGCACGCCGGAGTCCGCCACAACCTCGGGCAGAGCGGGATGAAAGGGTCGCTCCGATCCTACGCGCGCTCCCTCCGCCACCTTCCGGTGCCCGACCCCGACCGGCTCCGGGCGACCCTCGGGCGCCTCGTGGGGGCCCCGCCGTCCGCCGTGTTCCTCACCCACGGGGCCACGGAGGGGAACGCCCAGGTCCTCCACCACCTTGCGAGAACTCTTCGGACGAAGGGTCGCGCGGGGCCTCGCCTTCGGGTCGAGCCCCCCGAGTACCCCCCCATCCCGGCCACGGCCGAACTCGCGGGATTTCGTCTCGTAGGACCCGGGGACCGCACGGAGGCCGTCGCGGTCTCGGCTCCCCGGAATCCCCTGGGGACCGCCGTGGGGCCGGGCGAGCTCGACGACCTGGCCGAGGGGAGCCGGGCGATCCTGGTCGACGAAACGTTCCGCGAATTCTCGGGACGGCCCTCCGCGGCCGGCGAACGGCGGGCCGGCCTCTGGGTCACGGGGAGCTTCACGAAGGCGTTCGGAGCGGACGACATTCGCGTCGGGTTCATCGTGGCGCCCCCCGAGGGGGTCGCCGAATTCGCACGGTTCCACGGCTACGTGGCCGACCGGGTCGCGCCCCCATCGGTCGCCGCGGCGCTCGCCCTTCTGCGCGACCGCGCGTCCGTCATCGGCGAGGCCCGCGCGATCCTCCGCGCGAATCAGGCCCGCCTCCGCGAGTCGTTCCCCGACCTTCCGCCCCTCGGAGCCCCCGTGTGGTTTGACCGCGGCGTGGACGGGGACCGGCTCGCCCGACGTGCGCTCCGGGCGAGCGTGCTCGTCTGTCCGGGCTCATTCTTCGGAACTCCGTTGGGGGTCCGGATCGGCTTGACCCGCCGGACGTTCCCGGACGACCTCGCGGCGTACCTCGAGGTCCGTCGTCGCCGTCGGTAGCGGGCCCGCGTCGAAGCTCCGCCGCGACCGTGCGGCGAACTCGCCCTCCAACCCCGCGAAAGTTCCCCGCGACATTCCGGATTCATTCAGTACAAATTCCGATATTATCGGAACATGGCGCTCACGTACGAGAACATCGGAACGCGGTTCTTTGGAGACCGCGAGTTCTCCACGGGAGAGTTTGCGCGGCGAATCGGGACGCCTCGGGCCGCGAAGACTCTCGGGGAGCTGAAACGCCGAGGGGTCGTCGCCCGCACGGGGCGTGGGCGATACCGGTTTCTCCTTCCCACGGAGCGGCCCGACCTTCGTCCGGCCGAGTGGGCTCGGGTGAAGGCCATCGTCCTCTCGGCCCCGTTTCCCAAAGCTTGGACCGGCGCTTCGGCGGTCGAGGCATGGACTCGCAATCGGTACTTCGTTTCGGCTTCGCCCTACGTGCGAGAGTTCCACGTGGCGATCCGACCTGGCGACCGCCTTGGATGGGAACGGTACCTCCGAACGGCCGGAGTCTCCACGAAGGGGCGGAAGCGCGTCGGCGCGGTCGTGCGGCTCTGGCCGGTTAGCGAGCTCACTCCCGTACTCGTGCGGGGAGAACCGGTGATTTCGCGGGATTCCACGGAGGCGCTCGTCCGTTCGGCCCCGTCGACGTATGCGAGCGCAGTCGATTTGATCCGTGATCGACCGTCGGCGGCGCGACCGATCGGCGACGGTACTCTTGGAGGCGTAGCCCTGGAACCTCGGCGGGGGTCTCATCGGTGGGTAGGCCGTCGCCGCGTACGGCAAACCGGGGTACTCGCAGGACCTGGATTTCGTCGCCCCCGCGAAATCGAGGGATGCGCTGGTGCGCTGGCGGAGCGACCGGGGATTCCGCGTGCGGACGCGGAGGACCACGAGGGGACATCCGACATTCGCTGACGCCCTGACGTCGGACAATGGCGACGTGAGCGTCGACGGAATGGCGGGGCGGCTCCGAGACCGCGGGACCGGGGTATCGATCCCGGAGCGGGCGATCTCCGACCACGGCCGCCGGTGGGGGCTGGAGCTGATCAACGGCTCGACCGAGGGCGAGGTGGTGGTCTGTCGCCCGGAGGCACTGTGGGGGCTCAAGCTCGTGGCGGCGCGGGACCAGGACGTGTCCGACCTCTTCGCGATCTCCGAGGAGCCCGTCGATTTTTCGGAGGTCTGGAGGACGCTCGAACGGCACCAAACTCCCGAACTTGTCGCGCGTCTCCAGGGAATTCCGGATCGGCTCCAGAGTCGGAAGATTTTCTTGGACGCTCGGTCGGCGGGTCTGAGCCGAACGGGAGCGTTGGAAGAGACTCGACGGTGGGAGCGGTTTATTGCCCGGCTTGGGTCGTTGAACGACGTTGGGACGTTTCCGTTCGACGTTGCGACGGGGGCCGGGGCCTCCGGCCGAACCCGCCTCCTCGGCTGGCTCGCTGGGTTCCCGGCAAGGGAGGGGCCCCGCTACCGCCTTTCCCAGGGGAATCTGAGCGAGCTCGACGGTCGGCCCAGAGTAAGCCGTTCGAATTGGGTCGGCACTCCCCGAGAAGCCGGGCGGCACGGGGCCCTCAGCACGAATCCGGCCGAGTTCCGACCTCTACGAGCGTACGCCAGCCGGCGGAGGGTCTCCTCGGGAGAGTTCCCAATTTCGGAAGGAAGCTTCTTGAGGCGGGAACGGGACTCCGGGTCGTGGAGCCGCCCGCGGACAGCCCTCCGATGTCCCGGCGGGCCAAGCGGTTCCTCTGGGTTGGGATCGCGGCCACGCTCGGCGTCGTGGCGGTCCTCATCGTCCTTGCGACCGTTCCCGTCAATTCGAGCAGCCGGAGCTACTCGCTCACAAACCCGTGCGCCGGGACCGACAACGTCGGCCCCAACTGCGGGGAGCGGCTCGAGTTCAACTCCTCGTGGGAGTCGCGGGTCACGATCGCCTGGAGTTCCCCCCCGCAGCCCCAGACCGTGATCACCCCGTGCTTCCTCGCGACCAACGGAAGCGCCACCCTCGTCGGCAGCACCGGGAGCTACACCTTCATCTCGCTGGGCGGGACCACGGCGTGCAGCTTCGGGGGAGTGGCCGGGGAGCCCACCCAGGTCACCGTGACGATCGTTCGACCGATCCTCTAAGCGCGAGCCCGGAAACGACGGCACTCCGCCGCTACGGGTCGAACGGGCGGGGAGGGAGCGGCTCCCGCAGCGCCGTGGTCACGCCCCGCCGGACGGACGCGAGGCGTTCGGCCGGCGCGACGCGCGACTCCGGGGGAGGACCGGACTGCTCGCGCAGGAACGTCTGGGCGAACCGTCGGGCGTGGTCCGGGTCGGACTCGTGGACCATCAGGAAGCCGCGGGCCAGCTCGGTGAGCACCGCGCGGGCCGGGACCACGTCGTCGAGCGGAAGCGTCGTCCACGCCTCCCGGCGGCGGGGACCTCGCTCCTCGGAATCCATCTCGCCGCGTCGAGCGGACGACCCGACCTTAAAGCCGGATGGTCCATCGGCGCGACTCCGGGGCGACGGCCGCCAACCCTTTTGGGCGGGGCCGCGTTCGGCGGGCCACCATGCCAGCCACGAGTGCGAAGGCGTCCGTTCCCCCGGCGGTCCCCCGCGACGAGGCGACCCCCCTCCGGGGCGTCCGGATCGTGACGCCGATCCCCGGCCCGAAGGCGAAGAAGATCGTCGCGGGCGACGACCGGTACCTCATGAAGAGCACGAAGACGTCGCCGGTCGCCGCCGCGAGCGCCTCCGGGGTCTGGGTGACCGACGTGGACGGCAACCGGATCCTCGACTTCACGAGCGGGGTCGGCGTCGTCAACACCGGCCACTGCCACCCCGACGTCGTCCGGGCGATCCAGAAGCAGGCGGGGGAGCTGATGCATTTCGCCGGGACCGACTTCTACTACGAGAGCCAGGTCCGGCTCGCCGAACGGCTGACCCAGATCGTCCCGGGGTCGTTCGCGAAGAAGGTGTTCTACACCAACAGCGGGACCGAGAGCGTCGAGGCGGCCCTCAAGCTCGCCCGCTGGCACCGCCAGCGCCCGATCACGATCGGGCTGCTCGGGGCGTTCCACGGACGGACGATGGGGTCGCTCACGATGACCGCCTCGAAGCTCACCCAGCGGGCCCGGTTCCAGCCGTTCGCCGGCGGGGGCCACCACATCCCGGCCCCGAACTGCTTCCGGTGCCCGTACCAGCTCGAGTACCCGAGCTGTGACCTCTACTGCGCGAAGATCCTGAAGGAGCTCTACTTCGAGACGTCGATCCCGCCGGACGACGTCGCCGCGTTCATCGCCGAGCCGGTGATGGGCGAGGGCGGGTACGTCGTGCCACCCCCCGGCTGGCACAAGGAGATCAAGTCGATCTGCGACGAGAACGGGATCCTGTTCATCGACGACGAGGTCCAGGCCGGCTTCGGACGGACCGGCAAGTGGTTCGCGATCGAGCACCACGGCGTCGTCCCCGACATCGTGACGACCGCGAAGGCGCTCGGGAGCGGGCTGCCGATCGGCGCGATGATCGCGCGGAAGGACCTCGACTACCCGCACCAGGGGGCCCACTCGAACACGTTCGGCGGCAACCTCGTCGCGGTCGCCGGTGCCCTCGCCACGCTCGACGTGATCGAGCGGGAGAAGCTGCTCGAGAACTCCCGGATCCAGGGCGAGCACCTGATGCACCGCCTGAAGGAACTGCAGTCGAAGCACGAGGAGATCGGCGACGTCCGGGGTCTCGGCCTCATGGTCGCGACCGAGTTCGTCGCGTCGGCGTCCGACAAGACCCCGAACGTCGTCCTCAAGGACCGCGTCGTCGAAGAGGCGTACCGCCGGGGGCTCCTCCTCCTGCCGTGCGGCAAATCGTCGATCCGGTACATTCCCCCGCTCATCGTCCGTCGCGAGGAGATCGACGAGGCGGTCGAGATCCTCGACGCCTCGATCTCCGCGGCCCGGCGCCGCGGATGAACGTCGGCCGTCTGAGCGGCGGCGCCGTCGTCGTCGAGGAGGCGCCGGACCCGGTCGCCGGGTCCGGCGAAGTCGTCGTCCGGCTCGCCGCGTGCGGCGTCTGCGGGACCGACCTCGAGAAGCTCCGGGGGAACTACCGGACCGCCGGGAAGATCGGCCACGAACCGGTGGGCGTCGTCGACGCGGTCGGTTCCGGCGTCGCGGGGCTCCGCGTCGGGGACCGGGTGTTCGTCCACCATCACGTCCCGTGCCTCACGTGCGAGGTGTGCCGGCGGGGCGACCTCACGTTCTGCCCGACGTACGCGTCGACCAACCTTGACCCGGGCGGGTTCTCCGACCGGTTCCGCGTCCCCGCGGAGAACGTCGACCGGTCGGCGGTCCTCCGGCTCGACCGGTCGGTCGGGTGGGAGGCGGGGACGCTCCTCGAGCCCGCCGGTTGCGCGCTCACCGCGCTCCGTCGGGTCGGGTTCCGGCCCGGCGACTCGGTCTTCGTGGTCGGTCTCGGCCCGGTCGGGATCCTCTACGGCCTCGTCGCGATATCGCTCGGCGCTTCCTGGGTCGCGGGCGCCGAGATCGCCCCGCTCCGGAGGGCCACCGCGGTCCGGTCGGGGTTCGCGGCGGCCGTCGACCCCCGGGAGCCCGCGGCCCTCGACCGACTGGTCGCGGACGCGACCGGCGGCCGCGGGGTCGACCTGGCCGTCGCGGCGACCGGCGCCCCGCCCGCGATCGCTCTGGCGACCCGTCTCGCCCGGCGGGCCGGCACGATGAACCTGTTCGGCCTTCCGGAGTCGGGGGGCACGCTCGGGGCCGACCTCCAGGAGCTCTATCTCCGGGGGGTCCGCGTCATCCCGACGTACGCGACCACCGAGCGGGAGATCGCCGACGTCCATGCGCTCCTCGTGGGCGGAAAACTCGACGTGGGGGGGATCGTGACCCACACGGTCCCGCTCGCCCGGCTTCCGGAGGCGTTCGCCCTTGCCGGCCGACCGGACGAGGCGGTCAAGGTCGCGGTCACGGGCCCGGCGTTCGGCCCCGGCGGCTCCGGTCCGCCTCCGCAAACTCCTTGACGTCGTAGTGCGCGGCGTCTCCCCTCGAATGACCGAACCGTTCCCCGCCGCATCCGACCCGACCGCCTTCGCGCCCCGGACCGTCGTCGTGACGGGGGCGACCTCGGGGATCGGCGAGGCGACCGCCCGCGCCCTGGCCCCCCGGGTCGAGACGCTGGTCCTCGTCGGCCGGGACCCGGCCAAGCTCGCAGCGCTGGCGGGATCCCTCGGGGCGTCCGCCCGGCCCGCCCGCATCGCCACCCATGTCGCGGACCTCGCCCTCCTCGCCGACGTTCGCCGACTCGCGACGGAGCTCGGCGACGGGTACCCGACGTTGAACGTGCTCGTGAACAACGCGGGCGCCTACTACGCGAAGCGCGAGGAGACATCGGAGGGGATCGAACGGACGTTCGCCCTCAACGTCCTCACCCCGTTCCTCCTGACCCGCCTTCTCCACGACCGGCTCCGGGCGGCGTCGCCGTCCCGGGTGGTGCAGGTCGCCTCGGCGGCGCACTCGGGGACGAAGCTCGACCTCGACGACCTCGAGGCCCGCCGAAAGTACTCCGGATTCGGCACCTACGGCCGCTCGAAGCTGGCCGTGATCCTCCTGACGCACGAGTTCGCCCGGCGGTGGACCGGGGAGCGGGTCGCCGTGAACGCGCTCCACCCGGGGTTCGTCCGCTCCGGCTTCGGCCAGAACAACGGGGGCGGGATGGCCGCCCTCATCCGATTCTTCGCCCGCGTCTCGGGGATCTCCCCGGCCCGGGGGGCCGAGACCCCGGTGTACCTCGCCACGTCCCCCCAGGTCGAGGGGACGACGGGAGAGTACTTCGACAAGTCCCGGGCGGTCCGCTCCTCGCGGGAGTCGTACGACGAAGCCGTCGCCCGCCGGCTATGGGAGCTGTGCTCCGAGCGGGTCGGCCTGCCGCCGTAGGCGGTTCGAGGCGTCGGACGCCGGCCGGTCGGCGGTCCTAGGTTTTGTACGGCCCCGGCCTCGCCCGTCGGATGGGACGTCGGCCGTCGGCGTCGCTGGCGGTCGTCGCGATCCTTCTCCTCCTTCCGCTGGCCGCCGCCATCCCGTCGAGCCACGCCGCCGGGGTCCCGACCGTCCCCGGTGCGGGTCCTCCCGACCTGGCGCCGGCGGTGTCGTCGCTCGCCCCGGTCGAACCGCTCGCCGGGCTTCTCCAGCACAACCTCACGGTGCCGGGGTCGGACCCTGCTGCCGGGACGCCGGTCTCCGCGTACCAGGAAACCCCGCCTCCGGCGGTTCCCGATACGACCCCCGTCGTCGTGACCGTTACCACGAACAACCGGGGATGCTGCGCGTACGTCAACGACACCCCGGCCGGCGGCCCGTGGGACTCCGTGGTGCTCAACTACACCGGCACCGCCGTCGGCGGCGTCTACGATTCGTCGTACCGGGCGTACGTGGACGGGGCCCAGGTCCTCTTCGGCACGACCCCGGAGTTCGGCACGTGGACCGTGCTCGACAACATCACCGAGTACGAGAGCCTTCTCGAACCGGGGGCGAACTTCACGTTCGTCCTCAGCGCCGCGCTTGTGGGCGGGTACTTCTCGACGTCGATCAACCTCACGTTCTACCCGCCCCCGCCGGGGGGTCCGGTCCCGAGCGAGCCGTCGAAGGTCGTCCCGCTCTGGTCGCAGCACTACATCGTGCCGGCGACCCCGTCGATCTCGGTGAACGCCACGGTCCCCACGGACACGTCCGCCGCCGTGCTGGAGCTGTGGGCGTACGGCTTCCAGTCCGACGAGTTCTGGTGGGCCAACTCCCCGAGCGCCCGGTCCATCGACGTCACGCTCGACGGGTCGCCGTTCGCCGCGGTCTACCCGTTCCCGTTCGTGAACACGGGAGGCGTCGACCTGTTCCTGTGGCGTCCGATCCCGGCCGACTACACGCTCAGCGACCGTCCGTACGAGCTGAACGTCTCGGGGGCTCTCGGCCTCCTCGAGGGGGCCCACACCTACAACGTCACGGTCGGGGGACGCCAGTCGCAGAGCGACTGGCTCGTCCAGGGGTCGCTCCTCCTCTGGACGAACGCCACGGTCGGCGGCGCCACGAGCACATCGAGCGAGGCGGTGCTGCCGTCGCCCGGAACCTCCGGATCGACGATCTCCTCCTCGACCTCGTTCACGTACGCGTCCGAGCTGTCCACGACGAACGGGACGGTCTCCGTCTCGTCGTCGGGCACCGGGACGTTCCGACAGACGACGACCTCGGTGACGGCCCCGACGAACGGCACCGGATGGGAGAACCTCAGCCAAACGTCGACGCTGTCCGACACGAGCGTGTCCACGTCCGCGGCCGGCCGTCAGTACGACAATTCCAGCCGGACGTTCGCGATCGGGACCGACCTCGGCTCCCAATTCCTCGTGACATCGACGACCGGGGGGGGGTACCCCGTTACCGGCAATGCCACGACGTCGATGCTGAATTTCCAGCAGCAGTGGACCGAATTCGACACCGCCGCCTCGACGGGATTCGGCGGGCCGTCGACCTCGACGTCCCACTCCGTCGACGATGAGGTGACCGGCGCGAACGGCGTGTGGGTCGCCACCGAGACGGTCGCGAGCGCGGGCGCCTCGCCGTCGATCCAGGCGTTCTCGTTCTCCCAGTCGGCGACGCCGAAGTACACGACCGAGTCGACGAGCGGGCCGGACGGCGCCTTCGGGTACTCCCATCTGATGACCGGGTCGGCGTTCCAGCCGCCGAGCCCCGACGACGCGGAGACGATCCTCGAGAACCTGTACCAGACGACGCCGTTGCCCCTTTCCGGTTCGGTGAGGGCCTCCCCGGACCCGGTCGACGTCGGAGAGAACCTGACGCTGAGCGCGGCGGCTCACGGGGGCGCCGGGGTCTACAACTTCACCTGGTCGGGGCTCCCGGACGGATGCGGCGGGACGTCCGGCCCGGTCGTGACCTGCCGACCGATCGCGGCGGGGGTGAGCCGCCCGGTGGCGACCGTCCGCGATAGCTTGGGCGACGAGATCGTCTCGCCCCCGGCCGTCCTCGTCGTCTCGCCCGCGCTCAACGTCACGGTCGTCCCGTCGGTCGCAGGCGCCGACGTCGGCGGGTCGCTGACGTTCTCCACCGTGATCGAGGGCGGGACCCCGCCGTACCTGTGCAACTGGACCCTCCCCGGCGAGTTCCCGGCCCCCGGGAGCTGCGCGGGCCCGGTCGTCGCCTCCGCGACGAGCGTGGGAACGGTGACCGCGCAGGTCTCCGTCTCCGATGCGGCGGGAGCGGTCGTGAACGCTTCGAGCGCGGCGATCCCGATCCACGACGTCCTCTCCCTGTCGCTCGCGGCATCGGAACCGTCCGCGACCGTCCGGGTCGGGGTGCCCGCCACGTTCGTGGTGACCGTTTCCGGCGGGACCGGGCCGTTCGCGATCCGTTGGTACAACGGCTCCCAGCTCCTCGCGGGCGACAACGGTACGACGGTCACGCTCGCGCCGACCGGGACCGGGAACCTGTCGCTCAACGTCCACGCCGTCGACGCCGATGGAGGGGTCGGCGCCAGCAACGTCCTCACCGTCGCCGTACTGCCCGGCGTCGGCTCGAACACGACCGGACCGGCCACGAGCAGCTCGCCGTCGCCGTACAACGCGACGTTCTGGCTCGCGATCGGACTCCTCGCCGTGGCCGGGGCGGAAGCGGTCCTGCTCGTCGGGCTCCGGGGTCCTCGTCGGCCGCCCGCCCGACCCCCCGAAGGGGCTGGCTAGGCGTCGGCCGAGCCGCCGACCACGACGCCGGCGAGCGTACGGCCGGCGGCCACGCGGGCCTTCGGCCCGACGATGGAACCGGTCACCGTCGCGCCCGGCCCGATCGTCGCCCCGTCCATGACCACCGAGTTCGCCACGTGCGCCCCGGCTTCGACGACGACCCCGTTCCCGAGGGTGACGTACGGCCCGAATTTCGCGCCCCGGGCCTCGACCCCGCTCCCGAGCGCGACGGGACCCTGGCCGGTGGCGCCGGCGGGGAGGGTGCCCGGACCCCCGCGACCGGCATCGAAGAGAAGCGACTGGGCCCGAAGGAGACGCTCGGGGGTCCCGGCGTCCTCCCAGAACCCGGTGGAACGGAATCCGAAAACGCCGCGCGGCAGGAGGCCGGGGACGACCTCCCGCTCGAAGGAGACCGGCCGGCCCGGCGGGATCTCGGCGAGGACCGCCTCGGACCAGACGGCGACGCCGGCGTTGATCCAGTGCGAGGGGGCGTCGGCCGGCTCCGGCTTCTCGACAAAGGCGCCGATCCGGTCGTCCGCGTCGAGGGCGGCGACGCCGTACGGCCGGGTGTCGTCGACCTCGTGGAGGACCATCGTGCCGAACGCGTGTTTCGCCCGGTGGGCGGCGAGGAGCGCCGTCACGTCGACGTCGGCGATGACGTCGGAGTTGAGGAGCACGAACGGGTCGCCGATCCCGTCCCCGGCGTTCCGGAGACCCCCGCCCGTCCCGAGCGGCTCCGCCTCGTGGACGGTCGTGATCGGGAGACGGGGGAGCGGGTGGTCGCGGACGTACGCCTCGATGACATCGGCCTTGTACCCGGTCGCGAACACCGCCGAGTCGACCTCCTTTGGCAGGAGGTCGAGGACGTGGTAGAGCATCGGCTTCCCCGCGATGGGGATGAGTTGCTTCGGAACGTCGTACGTCACCGGCCGGAGGCGGGTCCCGAACCCGCCGATCAGCACGAGAGCCCGCATCGCCGCGACCTGCCGGAGCGCCCGAGCGGATTAACGGTTCCGGCGCCGGGCGGACACGGCCGTCTCACAGCCCCGTGGGCGGACGGCCCCGGGCCGTCGCGCTCGCGTACTCCCGCTGGACGAGCGTCTTCAGCAAGTGGGCGGGGCTCCCCCAGACGGTGACCCGGCTCAACTTCCCGGCCGCCCGCCCGACGCCGAGGGCGACGACGACCCCCCGCTCGCGGTACCGGAACGGCCGCATCGGTTCGCCGTTCCACCGGGCGACCAAATTCGCCGCGGCGACCGGCGCCTCGGCGAGCGCCGCCTGGGCGGTGCTCGGGACGACCATGTGCGTCGTCGGGTCCTCGAACTCGACGACGTCGCCGACCCCGAAGACGCCGGGGCGGTCGACGAGCTCGAGATGCTCGGTGACCTTCAGGCGGCCCCCCCGGCCGTGCGGACCCGGCAGCCGCCGGATCACGTCGGGGGCCTGGATCCCGGCGGCCCAGACCGCGACGTCGAACGGAAGCTCGGAGCCGTCGTCGAGGGTCGCCCGGCCGGGCGCGATCGACCGGACGTTGATCCCTTCGTGGAGGACCACGCCGGCGTCGTAGAGAAGCCGCCGGGCGTGCCCGACGAGGCCGACCGGGAGTCCCGCGAGGAACGGGAGGGCCCCGCACACCAGCACGACCTCCGGGGGACGCGCGAGCGGGCCCGCGATCCCCGGCCAGTCGGCGGTGGCGATCTCGGCCGCGACCTCCGTTCCCGTCGAGCCGCCGCCGATGACGAGCACCCGGGGACGGCGGGCCCCCGGGAGGGTCGGCGAGTTCGCCTCGAGCTCCCGCATCGCGGCCGCGAGGCGGACCGCGCCGCTGTATCGGTAGACTTGGTACGTGTGCTCCTCGGCCCCGGCGACGCCGTAGAACGCCGCGACGTTCCCGAGGCAGATCGCGAGGCTGCGATACGGCAGGGACGCGGTCCCGAGGTCCACGGTCCCGCCGTCGAGGTCGATCCCCGCGACCGTCCCCTGGCGATACTCGATCCCATCTTTCCGGACGAGCTCTTCGAGCGGGAGGGTGAATCTCCGGTCCGTGCGGCGCGCGTCGGCCAGGGCCCCGACCTCGTAGAGCTCGGTGCGGAGAACGTGCACCGGGCTCCGGTCGACGAGGACGACCGGGATGGACCGTCGGCTTCGCCGCCGGATCTCGTGGGCGACCCGCAGTCCGGCGTACCCCGCGCCGAGGACCACGGCCGTCTCCGGGGACGTCGACCCGCTCGCCACGGCGTCGGGAGGGGAGACCGGGCCTTCATCTTTCCCCGGGCGGTGGGGCGGGCCCCGGTGCGGCGCCTCGGGACCCGGGGAGACGATGCCAGCGCACGCGGTCACGTTCGACCTCTGGCACACCCTGCTCGACCTGCCTCCGTTCGCAGAGGCCGAGTACATGCGCCGCCAGTGGGCGATCGGCGGAGAGGTCGTCGCCGACGCCCCGGAGGGCCCGGTTTCCCCGGACGTCTCCATCGCGCTCGACCCGTGGGACGCGTTCCGTCGGGCGTACGAAGAGGCGGTCGTGGCGGCCCGCGAAGGCTCGACCGTCACCCCGGGCACCCAGGTCGTCCGAGCGGGCGCGCTCGCGGGTCGCCGACCGCGGCCCGAGACGTACGAACAGCGGCTCGAACGGCTGGTCGACGACACCCCGTTCCGCGCCGTGCGCGGGGCGAAACCGGTTCTGGAATCGTTGCGGATGTACGGGTGCCGGCTCGCGATCATCTCGAACACCGTCGGGGAGCCGGGACGGTCGCTCGAGCGGGCCCTCGCCCGGCACGGCCTCGCCCGATCGTTCGACGCGTTCGTCTGGTCCGACGAGCACCCCTGGACGAAGCCGAGCCGCCAGCTGTTCGACTTCGCGCTCGGTCGTCTCCACGCGAAGGCGAGCGAAGCCATCCACGTCGGCGACGGGCCGTCCGACATCCTCGGGGCCCAGGGCGCGGGGTACCGGGCGACGATCCTCTTCGAGGGGAGCACCGACTACGCCCCGGACTACCGGAAGCTGTTCGTGCCGACGGCGGGCCCCCCGCTCGCGCCGTCGCACCGGGCGCGGAAGCTCGACGAGATCCTCCCGCTCGTCCACCGGGAGTTCGGCTTCCGCGGGACTCCCCGCTAGGTCGCGAATCCGCCGGCGGCCCCGAACGGGACGGCGACCGGCGTCGGGGCGAGCAGACGGCGTCGCAGCCGCCAGCCGACGTAGAGAACGACCCCGACGACCGGGAACACCCCGAAGTCGCCGAACACGCCCATCACGAGCGCGAGAACGACGAGGAATGTCAGGGTCCCGAGGACGAAGTCGAGCCGGGCGAGGGGGGCCGTGAACTCGTCGCGCCGACGCGCGAGGTGGATCCCGACGCCGACCGACCAGGCGAGGACCGCGAGGGCGACCACCGCCGGTACCGCGATGAGCTGCGGACCGACCCAGGCGAGGCCGAAGAACCCCCAAACGAATGCGGCTCCCAGGCCGAACGGCGCGAGCCCGGACCCCTGCGCCGTTCGGCCGACCCCGAGCCCGCCGAGACCTGCCGGGGCCCGCCGGGCCGCGGCGACCAGGGCCGCGATGGCCGCCAGGGCCGCCACGATGAGGGCGATCGACGGGATCTCCGACCGGTGGAACAGGACGAACATCAGGGCGACGGTCGTGACGAACACCGCGAGCACCGCCCAGCGGATCCGGGGGGTCGGGAGGAACGAAACCCCCTGGGTGGCCGGGAAGAGCAGCCCGACCGCGGCGATCGGGAGGGCGATGCTCCAGACGGCATGGAAGAGGTCGAGCTCGACCGCCCAGACCCAGTTGACGCCCACGAAGTGACCGTAGACCCCGAGGTAGCCGACGCCGGCGGGTCCGAAGAACGTCTTGGTCCCGAGGCCCTCCTCCGCAATCCCATACGCGGCGCCCAGCAGGAGGATCGTCGGCCACCCCTTGTTCCACCGGATCGACGCCTCGCGGACCAGGAGGACCCCGGCCCCGTAGAGGCCCACCAGGAACAGGGCCGAGAGCGGGTCCAGAAGGGGGACGAGGACGGGCGTCGAGCCAGTCAGGAACTCTGCGAACGTGATCGACGTGACGATCAGCACGAGCCACGGGGCATTCCGCCGCAACCCAACGGGCACCCGCGAGGCCCTCCCCGGGACCGCGGGGTTCGCGACCGGTCCCAGGGTCGGGGTAGGGAGGGCCATGAGCACATTCGTTCGCGAGAATCCAGTATTAGAATCCCGCCGAACGATACGGCCGGGTCTTCTCGTCGACCGGACGAGCCGCGGCCGGCCGGTCGAGTCCCAGAATCGGCGCGCCGGGCGTCCGTCGGCCCGCGTACGTCCGAGGGACCGCGGCCTTTACCCCGCCGAACCGGGGACCCGACTCCCGGACGAATCGGAGAGCTGAGGGAGGGAATCGAACCCCCAGGAATCGGATCTGCAGTCCGACGCATTAACCATTCTGCCACCTCAGCGCGCGCCGCGCACAGGGGCGGCGCGATAAAAAGCCGAGAGGAGTCGCTCAGATGGGCCGGAAGCCCCGGGTGACCCGGAGCGTGACGGTCCGAATCGCGAGCCGGGCCATCTCGCCGAATCGGAGCGACACCCCGCCCGACCGCGTGTGCCGGCGCCGAAGTTCCTCGAGCATCTGGTCGACGGTCTCGACCCCCTCGGGAAACACGGTGTATCCGCGTCCGACCCCCGCGGCGTCGTGGGCGTCGCTGCCCCCGGTCTCCCCAAGGGTCCGCGACGCGGCGATCAGGGCGGCCCGGGCGTTCGCCACCTCGGAGTTGTGCCCGTTGACGGTCTCGAGCGCCGGTACCTTGAGGCGCGACGCGACGCGCCGACCGATCCCGTGCGAATGCCGGGCGGGGTGCGCGGGGACGGCCACGCCCCCGTGCGCCTCCACCCACTCGACGGTCTCCTCGACCGGGCGATGGAGCGGCGGGACCTCGGCGACCCCGAAGACGAGGAGGTGACCCTCGTAGGTGGAGACCTCGATGCCGGGAATGAACCGGTACTGGGGGAACTTGTCGGCGAGGGTCCGAAGGGCCGCGTGACCGGCGACGGTGTTGTGGTCGGTGAGCGCGAACCCCTGCAGCCCTTCCGTCCCAAGCCGCTCGACGACCGCGTCGAGGGGCAGCCGCGAATCGGGGGAGTAGGTCGTGTGCACGTGCAGGTCGAGTCGGAATCCGCCGGTCATCGGACCCTCGTCCCGGGGGCGGCCGCGGCAGGGGCCTTCAGGAGGTGATCGTCGTCGAAGTCAAGCACGGTCCCTTCCGTCGATTCCGGACCGGCGAATCGAACGACCACCGACGCCCCCGGCGACACGGCCCGGTCGATGGCGACGGTGCGTCCGACCGAGACCGCGTGGGCCGCCGGGCCTTCCGAGGGCTCGGCCCGGCCGACGAGGAGGGGGGTCGACTCGAATTCGGAGTACGCGATCGCCCGGGACGGTCCGGGGGTCGGGCCGATCGCTCGACCGGGCTCGACGCCGTCGGGGATCTCGAGGAGCGCGGCCTTGCCTCCGACGTCGGCGGCGAGGATCATCCCCTGGCTCGTGATCCGCCGGATCGTGCGGGGCTCGAGGTTGGCGAGGAGGGCCACCATCCGCCCCGTGAGCTGCTCGGGAACGTACGAGTCCCGCAACCCGGCGACGACCGTACGGGGTCGCGGCTCTCCCGCTTCGACGGTCAAGACGTAGAGCCGGTCGGCCGACGGATGGTTCTCCACGTGGACGATCCGGGCGGCCCGGATGTCGAGCGGCGGAAGCGAGCCGTCCGCGGCCGGCTTCGGGGAGGGGGCGGCCGCCGGGGTCGGGGGGGCGGGTCGCTCCAAGCGGGGGAACAGCGGTCGTACCTCGCCGAGGTGCTGCCCGGCGGCGACCGGGATCCGGACCGACTCCCAGTCGCCCCGGGACGGGCCGTCGGAGTACCCCAGCGAGCGGAACAGCGTGTCGGAGGAGAACGGGACGAACGGCGACAGCCAGATCGCCGAGGCCTTCAGGAGCCACAGTCCTTCGGTGACGGCCCGGCGGCGCGCGACGTCGTCGGCGGCCCACGGCTTCGCCTCGTGGAACCGGCGGTTCCCTTCCCGGACCTCGGCGAGGATGAGCTCGAGCGCTTCCTTGAGGTGGACCGCCTCGAGTTCGCGGGTGATCGCCTCCTCGGCCCGCGCGATCCGCTGGCCAAGTTCCGACTCCGGCGCCGACCAGCCGTCGGGGGCGGGGGGAACGACGCCGCCGTACCGGTCCCGGACGAGGACGAGGAGCCGCTGCGCGAGGTTGCCGTACTGGTTCGCCAGGATCTCGTCGTGGACCCGCTCGAACTCGTCCCAGTCGAGCTCCGTGTCGTGATTCTGGGGGGCCAGGAGCGCCGCGTAGAACCGGATCGTGTCCGGAGTGTACCGGGAGAGGAGCGAGGGGAGGAACGCGTCCTGTTCCTTTGTCCGGGACTTCGAGACCTTCTGCCCGCCGAGAGTCATCCACTCGTTCGCCGGCACGTCGTCCGGCAGGTGGAGTCCGCCCACGCCGAGGAGCATCGACGGCCAGACGATCGTGTGGTGGAACTTGTTGTCCTTCCCCACGAAGTAGTAGTGGCGCGCCGGCTCCCGCGCCTCCCAGTACTGGCGCCACGCATCGGGGCGGCCGGACCGGATCGCCCACTCCTGGGCGGCCGACAGGTACCCCACCAGCGCCTCGAACCAGACGTAGATCCGCTTCGTCCCGTACCCCTCGAGCGGGATCGAGACCCCCCAGTCCAGGTCCCGCGTGATCGGTGTCGGGTGGAGACCCTCGGTGAGGAAGTTCTCGGCGACGTGCAGCACGCTCGGCCGCCAGGTCGGGCCCTGGCGGGCGATGTACTCCGTGAGTTTCGGTTGCAACCGGTCGAGCTCGAGATAGAAATGCTCGGAGGGCCGGAACTCGGCCGGCGTCCCGTCGAACGCGCACTTCGGGGACCCGAGCTGCTTCGGGTCGAGCGGCCGGCCGCAGCTGTCGCACTCGTCCCCGCGGGCCTTCGCGAACCCGCAGTGCGGGCACGTCCCCTCGAGATATCGGTCCGGGAGGAACCGGCGCTCCTTCGGGCAGTACGCCGCGTCGGCCGTGCGACGACGGATGTACCCGCCCTCGAGGAGGGCGAGGAACACCTCGTGGACCTTCTGCTCGTGGAGGACCGTGTGGGTGGTGGTGAACACGTCGAACGTCACGCCCAGCTGGGTGAGCGCCGCCCGATTCACCTCGTGGAACTGTTCCGCGAGCTCGGCCGGGGTCCGACCCGCCTTCTCGGCCGCGACGAGGATCGGAGTCCCGTGCATGTCGGACCCCGAGACCATCAGGACCTGGTCGTCCCGGAGCCGGTGGTACCGGGCGAAGATGTCGGCGGGGACGTAGGTGCTCGCGAGGTGGCCGAGGTGCTGGGGGCCGTTGGCGTACGGCCACGAGACCCCGATGAAGATTCGCGCCACCGTCCCTCCGACCTATCGAGCCGGGTTCGACCTAAACGGTTTCCCGCGCCGCCGCGCGTCGCGGGCTTTATCGGACGACGCGGCTCCGGACCCCGGATGGCCGCGGGCGGGGCGCCGATGACCCGCCCGACGATCCCCGCCGCCGACGCCCTCATCGGGGTGAAGCGGCCCGTCCTCTCCCACGGGTTCGTCGTCCTCGTCGATTACATGGGCGGCGATGCGGCGATCGTCCAGGCGGCGCGGGTCTCGTACGGCGCCGGAACGAAGACGGTCCGCGACGACCGCGGCCTCGTTCGGTACCTGATGCGGCACCGCCACACCACGCCGTTCGAGATGGTCGAGCTGAAGTTTCTCGTCCGGCTCCCCATCTACGTCGCGCGCCAGTGGGTCCGCCATCGGACCGCGAACATCAACGAGTACTCGCAGCGGTACTCGATCGTCCCCGACGAGTTCGACCTCCCGGCGCTCGAGGACATTCGGCAGCAGTCGGCCCGGAACCGGCAGGGGCGCTCGGACCCGCTCCCCGCGGGGACCGCCGAGAAGTTCCGGTCGGACCTCGAACGGCTCTCGGGCGAGGCGTACGGGGCGTACACGGCGGCCCTCGAGGCCGGGGTGGCCCGGGAGACCGCCCGGCTCGTCCTTCCGCTTGCGTACTACACCGAGTGGTACTGGAAGACCGACCTGCACAACCTGTTCCACTTCCTCTCGCTCCGGCTCGACCCCCACGCCCAGGAGGAGATCCGCCGCTACGCCGCCGAGCTCGCCGGGATCGCCCGGGCCGTCGCCCCGGTCGCCACCGAGGCGTTCGAGGAGTTCCAGCTGCAGGGAGTCTCGCTCAGTCGGCGCGAGCAGCGGGCGATCCGCGCCCTCCTCGGGGGCGCTACCCCCGAGGCAGCATGCGCGACCGCCGGACTGCCCCTGACCCGGGAGGACGGCAAGCCGATGTCGACCGGGGAAGGGGTCGAGTTCCTCGAGAAGCTGGACCGCCTCCGGGCGGCCGAATAGTTCGCCCCTCGGGGGCGCTAGAAGCGGGGCGCTTCGCCGCCCTCGAGTGTGAATCCGGGGATCGGAGAGAACACCGGGGCCCGCCCCCCGAACCGGGCCGGCAGCACCGGTTCGAGGGCGGCCGCGGCGGTCGCCGAATCGGGGGCGGCGATCAGCTCGGCCAATCGCCGGGCGGCCCCGCCAGCGCGCATCACCCCGAACCCGTTGAACCCGGTGATCGAGTACAACGACCGCGCGGGGTCGACCGGACCGATGCACGGGCGCCGGTCGAGAGTGGCGGTGCAGACCCCGGCCCACGCCCCGACGACGTCGCTCCCACCCCACTCGGGGAACCAGGTCCCGAGCGCCTCCGCCAGGTGGGCGAGGAACGAGGCGTCCGCCCCCGCCACGAACCGCTCGGGGTCGGTCTCGAACCATTCGGTCCCGTCCCCCGCGAGGATCCGTCCGTTCGACTCCGGGCGCGCGTAGACGTCGGTGTCGAGGTCGTGGAACGACGCCGCCGGCCCCTTCGTCGAACCGGTCGGGGGTCGCAGAACGGCGGCCTGGGTTCGGTACGGCGTGAGGGGAAGAGGGTGGCCGAGCCCGACGAGGAGCGACTTCGACCACGCCCCGGCGGCGACGACGAGCGCGCGGGCCCGGATCACCGCCGGACCCGACCGGACGGACCATCGCCGGTCCCGGAACTCCGGCACCGGGACCGGCGCCCCGAACGCCACCTCCGCCCCGTGTCGCCGCGCGTCGTCAAGGTACAGCGTGGTGATCGTGCTCGGCGTCACGCACGCATCCGACCGACTGGCGATCGCGCCCCGAAGCCCGGCGAAATGGCCCGCCGGAAACCAGTCGAGGAGACGGTCCGCGTCGACGGACTCCACCGGGACCCCCCAGCCCCGGAGCCGAACGACCGCGTGCCCGAGCGCCTCGGCGATCGTCGGGTTGACCGTGAGCCGAACGAACGGTGCCTCGAGGAACGTCTCCGGATCCCCCTTGGCCAGTTCGAGGTACTCGGCCCGGCTCTCCCGGGTGACGGCGACGTCCCACTCGTTCCACAGCTGCTCGGTGACGATTCCCGCCGCCCGCCCGCTGGCCCCGGCCGCCGGGGTCCGGGGGTCGACGACGGTGACGCGGAGCGAGCGACGGGCGAGGTGCGAGGCGAGGGCCGTCCCGGCGATCCCGGCGCCGAGGACGACGACGTCGCGAGGTTCGTCCCCCACGGCCGGCGAGAGCGGTCGCGGCTAATATTGGGGCTTGGCCCGCTGGTAGGCGTCGCGGAGCGCCTGCGTGTCGACGTGGGTGTAGATCTGCGTCGTCGCGACGGAGGCGTGCCCGAGGAGCTTCTGGATGTACCGGATGTCGCAGCCCCGCGAGAGGAGCGCGGTCGCGAGGGTGTGGCGGAGCATGTGGGGCGTGACCCGCCGCGGGATCTGGGCGTCCCGCGCCGCGCGCCGGACGATCCGCTCGACGGTGACCGGCCCGACCGGGAACATCCGGGTCGACCCCTCGCCGGCGAGCGTCCGTTCCGTGAGGTACCGGTCGACCGCCGCGCGGGTCCGGTCCTCGAGCACGACCTCCCGGTCCTTGTCCCCCTTGCCGGACCGGACGTGGAGGAGGTTCCGGGACAGCTCGAGGTCCTCGAGACTGAGGTTGCAGAGCTCGCTCACCCGGAGCCCGCAGAACGCGAGGACGTGGACGATCGCGGAATCGCGCGGGGAGTCCTGAACGGCGCCGAAGAGCCGGTGGGTCTCCTCCTCCGACAGGTAGTGGGGGAGCCGCTCGGGGCGTCGCGGCGCCTCGAGCCCCTCGGCGGCCGCGAGACCGAACGTCCGGAACAGGCACGTCAGGCCCCGGACGGTCGTGTAGAGGGAGTTCTTCGAGTAGTGCCGCTGGAGGACGAGGTGTTCCCGGAACGCCTCGAGGTCCTTCTTGGTGACCTCCTCGAGCGGCTTGTGGACGTACCCGAGGAACATGTGGGCGATGTGCCCGTACTGCTTGACGGTGCACGGGCTTCGCTCCTGGCTCTGCAAGATCCGCTGGAACCGACCGACCATGTCGTCGACGGTGAACGTCGGCTCGACGGCGGCCCCCGGCGTGCCGGTCCCGCGGCCGCGAGACGCGGGCGAGCGCTCGCGCGGTACCGATGAGGCCATCGGATGGGTCTTGGCCGGGAGGGGCCTAATTAATGGTTAAGGCGGAGCGGCACCTTTGCGGACGTTCCTCAAGTACACCGACCGCTCTCGACGGTCCGTGCGGTGCGCCCGGTGCGACCGGACCGCGGTCGTCGACCGCCCGTACGCGGGCGATCATCTCTGCGACGTCCATCTGGCCGACACCGTCCGGGACCGGTTCCGGGCCGCGATGCACCGGCAGCTTCCCCGCTTCCGAGCGGGCACGGTCGGGGTGGCCCTCTCCGGAGGGAAAGACTCGGCGACGGCGCTCGCGCTGACCCACGCGTACTTCGGACGCCGACCGACCGTGACGGTCGTCGCGATCACCGTCGACGAGGGGATCCAGGGGTACCGGTCGAAGACCCTCCGCTCCGCCCGGGCCCTGGCGCGGACGCTCGGCGTCCGTCACGTCGTCGTGCGGGCGCGGGACGAGCTCGGCACCACGACCGACGCCGCCGCGAAGCGGCTGAACGGGGTCGCCCCGTGCTCGTATTGCGGCGTCTGGCGCCGCCAACTCCTCAATCGGGCTGCGCGGGACGCCGGCGCCGACGCGCTCGTCTTGGGATTCAACCTGGACGACCTCGCCCAGACCGTGTTGATGAACTTCGCCCGGGCCGACATCCCGCGGCTCGGCCGGATGGCCCCGCACGCCCGACGCCAGGTCGGCCTCGTCCCACGGCTCGCGCCGCTCGCCGAAGTTCCCGAGCGGGAGGTGTTCCTGTACGCCCGGGCCGCGGGGCTCCCGTTCGACCACGCGGAGTGCCCGTACGCGGGTCTCGCGAGCCGCAACGTGTTCCGGGAGGTCGTCTGGCGGATGGAGGAGTCGATCCCCGGCACCCGCCAGGCGCTGCTGCGAAGCCGCGAATCGATCGTCCGGCTCCTCGAGGCGGAGACCGGGGGGACCGCCCCGGCCCGGTGTGCGGAATGCGGAGAGCCGTCGACGGGGATCCGATGCCGGGCCTGCGAATACCGCCGGGCGGTCGCGCTCCCCGTTATGGGGGCCGCGGTCTCGTGACCGGCGTGGCCGCGACCGACCTCCCGGATCCGGGGAGCGACCCGCGCCGGTCGATGCAGCGCCGCGTCTTCGTCGCCGGCGCCGGGATCATGGGAAGCGGGATCGCCGCGCAGTGCGCGGTCGCGGGGTTCGCCGTCACGCTCGAGGACGTCAACGAGGAGTTCGCCCGACGCGGGCTCGAGAACGCCCGGCGGGCGCTCGAATCGGCCGCGAAGCGCGGGGCGTTCGGGGCGCCGACCGTCGCCGAGGCGCTCGCGCGGATCGACGTCGCGATCGGGCTCCGTCGGGCCGAGGGCGCCGACCTCGTGGTCGAGGCGGCCCCCGAGAAGCTCGAATTGAAGCAGGCGCTCTTTCGGGAGCTCGATGCCGTCGTCGGACCGGACACGATCCTGGCGACCAACACGTCGTCGTTGCCGGTGACGTCGATCGCGTCGGCGGTGCGGGACCCGGGTCGCGTCGTCGGGGTCCACTTCTTCAATCCGGTGCTGCAGATGGAGCTCGTCGAGGTGATCCCCGGGGTCCGGACCCGCCCGGAGGTGGTGGCGAAGGCGACCGAGTTCGCCCGCGCCCTCGGCAAGACCGTCGTGACCTCGAAGGATACCCCCGGGTTCGTCACGACGCGGGCGCTCGCCGTCATGGGCAACGAGGCGGCGTGCATGCTCTACGAGGGGATCGCGACGAAGGAGGAGATCGACACGGCCTACAAGCTCGGGTTCCACCATCCGATGGGGCCGTTCGAGCTCCTCGACCTGGTCGGCCTCGACACCACCGTGGCGATCCTCGACGTCCTCTGGGACGGGTTCCGGGACCCCAAGTACCGCACGTGCCCTCTCCTCCGCTCGATGGTCGCCGCCGGTCAGCTCGGGCGGAAGTCCGGGGTCGGATTCTACGAGTACCCCGCGCGGACTCCGCGCACGTAGGCGTCCATGGGGGACGTCGGGGCGATCGAGGATTTCCTCATCCTCACGCTGGCGGCGCTCCTGCCGGCGCTCATCTATCTCCTTTGGGTCCGCCAGAGCGAACGGTTGGGGTTGGAACCGTGGGGGCTCCTCCTCCGGCTGTTCCTGTACGGTGCGCTGGGCGCGACGATCATCGCGGCGATCCTCGAGCTCATCATCGTCGACCTCGGCTCCGCGATCTCGCAGAAGTACCCGGGGCCGGACTTCTCCTTCCTGAACGGCGGCTCGACCGCCGGGACGTTCTTCCTCGTCCTGGTGATCGCCCCGTTCATCGAGGAGGCGCTGAAGGCGTCCGGGGTGATCCAGTACAAGTCCTCGATGCGCCGCCTCGCCGACGGCCCCGTGTTCGGGGCGGCGGTCGGCCTCGGCTTCGGGTTCTTCGAGACGCTCCTCTACGGCCTCGGCGCGTTCCTGACCGGCGGCCTCGTCGCGGGGCTCCTCCTCATTCTCCTCCGGTCGATCTCCTCCGTCCTCCTCCACGGGAGCTCGACCGCGATGTTCGGCCGCGGGTACGCGCAGAGCGTGTACCAGGGGAACACGACGTCGACCGCATCGTACTACCTGCTCGCGGTCGCGATGCACGCCTCGTTCAACGCGCTCGCCTCGCTGGGGGCGATCGCGACCGCCTTCGGGGTCCCGAACGCGTGGGCCCCGTACGCCGCGTTCGTTGGCCTCCTCGCGGCGATCGGGTTCGCCTTCGCCGCCATCGAGCACGTCCGTGACGTGATCACCCAGTCGGACTACCCGTCGGCCGCCCGGGTCCACCCCCGGTACCGGCCCCCGCAGGTCCGCACGGCTCCCGGGCCGCCTCAGCGGCGGTCGTGACCGGTTACGGCGCGGGCGGCGTCGGCGGCTGGCCGCTCCGGCGGTTCCACGCCGAGTCGCCGATGTCCCGGTAGACGGCGCTCGTCGGGTCCTCGGCGGCCGCAACCCGGTCCCGGCCGACGTCCCGGATCCGGTCCTTCTTCATCAACCAGTAGTGGATCCGCCACGTCTTCCCGCGCGACACGGTCGCGTCCTCCTCCTCGCTCGTGAGCAGCCCTTCCTCCTCCAGGCGGTAGAACCGGTCCCGGTCGTCGCTCGAGAGCTTGTTGTCGAGGACCGTGTCGTCGAGCCCGAAGTACCCGAGGACCATCCGGGCGGTCGGCAACGCTTCCTCGGGGGGCATCTTGCCGTGCGCGACGAGCGTCCGCTCGATCGCCCGCACGAGCTCGGCTTCCTTGATCACGTCCACGGCGTCGGGACCCACCCAATCGGGATGGAAATAGATTCGGTGGGTACGCGCGAGCCCACAACGTCATGTGGCCGGCCCCGCATCGGCGGTCCGCCGTGACCGAACCAGGGTTCCCGCTCGGTCCGGAGATCCTCGACCCGGCCCGCCGCGCGCTCGGTCGGGGCCTCTGCGCCGAATGCTTCGGACGGTTGTTCGGCCGCGCCGGGCACGGTCTGACGAATCCGGAGCGGGCGGCCCGGATCGCGGAGGCGCTCGGGCCGCTCCCGCCGGCCGACGCCTGCCCGGTGTGCGAGGGGGCGTTCGACCGGATCCCCGTCTGGGTGGAGCGGTGCCAGGCCACGGGGAAGGAGTACGAGTGGCAGAAGTTCGCCTGCGGCTCCCGCTGGGACCCCGAGGCGCTCGCCCGGGAGGAGTCGCTCTGGCTCGCCGTCGGCAGCGCTTCGGGCGAGAGTATCCACAGCGCCTTCAACCGCGAACTGGGCAAGCGGCTCGAGGTCGCGAGCGGGGCCGAAGGGACGACCGACGGCCCCGAGGTCGTCTTCCTCGCCGACGTGCCGGTCGGCCGCGTCACCCTCACCGTCATGCCCCTCTACTTTCGGGGCCGGTACCGGAAGCTCGACCGGACCCTTCCGCAGACCCGGTGGCCGTGCCGCGCCTGCCAGGGGGTCGGCTGCGACCGGTGTCAGGGGAGCGGGAAGACGTACCCGACGAGCGTCGAGGAGCTCGTGGCCGCGCCGTTCCTTGCGGCGACCGGGGCCGAAGGGACGCGGTTCCACGGGATGGGCCGGGAGGACATCGACGCCCGGATGCTCGGCCGGGGCCGGCCGTTCGTGCTCGAACTCCGCCGCCCGAAGCGACGGACCGTCGCGCTCGCCGAGATCGTCGCCGCGGGGAACTCGGCGAGCGAAGGGCGGGTGGAGGTCCTCGACGTCGTGCCGGCCGACGCCGGCGACGTCGTCCGGGTCAAGGAGGCGTCGCCGATGAAGAGCTACCGCGTCGGCGTGGCCGGGGTGGTCCCGGTGGCAAAGATTAATGAAGCCCTGACGTTCGCAACGACCCGAGCAATCGCCCAGCGAACCCCGACGAGGGTCGCGCACCGGCGGGCCGACCGTGTTCGCACGCGTCGGATCGTCGCGGCGTCGATCGTCGAAGCGGCCGAGGGACGGTTCACGCTCGACCTGCGTGCCGAGGCCGGCACGTACATCAAGGAGTGGGTGGAAGGGGACGATGGACGGACCGACCCGAGCCTCGCGGGGCTCCTCGGAGCACCGCTGACCGTCGAGTTTCTCGACGTCCTGGACATTCACGACGAAGAATCGGAGCGATAGACCATGGTCAAAAGTTCGAAGGGGTTCCGCTCGCGCAGCCGCGGGACGTTCACCAAGGAGGTCCGGGAGCGGGGGATGCCCCCGATCACCCGGTTCCTTCAAGAGTTCGCCATCGGGGAGAAGGTCCTCGTGATCATCGAACCGTCCGACCCCCACGGCCAGCCCCACCCCCGGTACCAGGGGCGTACGTGCACGGTCGTGGCGAAGGTCGGCCGCGCGTACAAGATCGACTTCCTGGACGGACAGAAGCGGAAGCAGCTGATCGCGAACCCGGTCCACCTGCGGCGCGCCGGCGGCGGAGCGAGCTAGATGCCCGACCCGGTCCCCCTCTCCGACGTCCGCAAGATGCTCACCACCGAGGCCGGCCTCCGCCCCCTCCCCCGGGAGGCGCTCCTCGCCCAGCAGCACGCCGAGCTGTTCGCCCCCCTCGACCCGGGGGACGTCCACAAGCTCGTCTCCGAGCTGCGCACCCTGCCGTTCATCGACGCCAGCCTGGCCGTCAAGATCGCCGATATCCTCCCCCAGTACCCCGAGGAGGTCCGGCTCCTGTTCGCGAAGGAGCGGGTCGTCCTGGAGGAGGAGCAGCTGACCAAGCTGCTCGAGCTCGTCGCGCAATACCGATGACCGGGGCGTACGGCCATGGAGAACTACGTCTACGTCCTCGATTACCTGCCGTCCGGTCGGTCGACCGAGCGGGGGTTCTTCCGGGAACCGGTCGCCCTCGCCGTCGGTGAGAGCGAGCTCAAACTCCTCGAGATCATTCCCCGATCGGGCGTGGCCCTCGTCCCGGGCAGTCGGATCCCGGCGGTCCCGGTCAACGGGGTCGCGCCACCGCTCGACCACGTCCGCCGGCGGATCGGGTACGAGGAGCTCACGAGCGCCGCCCGGACCGAGCTCACGTCGTCGCTCGAGAAGGTCGTCCTTGCCGACCCGGCGAAGTACCTCCGGTTCTTCAACGACTCGCCGTCGGTGTCGCGCCGGTTCCATCTCCTCGAGCTGTTCCCCGGGATCGGCAAGCGGACGATGCAGGCGATCGTCGAGGAACGGAAGCGCGGACCGTTCACCTCGTTCGCCGACCTCGAGACCCGCCTCCACCTGAAGAGCCCGCAGCTCCTTCTCGTCGGGCGGATCGAGGCCGAGCTCCAAGGTGTTGCGGACAAGTACCGTCTCTTCGTCCCCGACTAGCGCGGCCGGCCCGAGCGCGCCGTTCGGTGCGCCCGAGTCGCCCCGCGCGGTCGCCGAGGCGCTCACCGTCCTCGGGCTCCGCCCGTCGCGGACCCTCGGCCAGTCGTTCCTCCACGACCCGTTCGTCGCCGACGCGGAGGCGGCGCTCGTGGAGCGCCCGCTCGATGCCCCGGTGGTCGAGGTCGGGGGCGGGCTCGGGATCCTCACCGCCGCGCTCCTCCGCCGGGGGTACACCGACGTGACGGTCCTCGAGCTCGACCGCCGGCTCGCGAAGCGGCTCACGGCGGCGCTCCAGGGCCGGGCGAAGGTCGTGACCGGCGACGCGCTCGAGATTCCGCTCCCGCCAGCCGCGGCGGTGGTCGGCAACCTCCCGTACGCCGCCGCGACGCCGATCGTGATCCGGCTCCTCAAGGCCCGCGTCCCGCGGGTCGTCGTCATGGTCCAGGAGGAGGTCGCCGCCCGCCTCGCCGCGCCACCGGGGTCCCGGACGTACGGCCGCCTCAGCATCCTCGCCCAGCTGTTCGCCGAGGTCGAGCTCTTCCGTCCGGTCGGACCCGAATCGTTCCACCCCCGTCCCGCGGTCGGGAGCCGGATCCTGACGCTCACCGCGCGGCCCGACCCGCTCCCCGTCGGCTCGGTCCCCCGCCTCGAGGAGGTCGTCCGGGTCCTGTTCTCCTCGCGGCGAAAGCAACTCGGCAACCTCCTTCCCCGGCTCACCGGAGATCCGGAAGGGACGGCCCGGTCGTCGGGCTGGCCGACCGATTGGGCGACCCGGCGCCCGGAACAGCTCGCCCCCGAAGCGTTCTATGCCCTCGCCAACACGCTCTCCTGAGGCGGCGGACGTCCCCGACGGAGGCACGTGGCGGAATCCGATCCGGACCGGCGAAACCTCCTGCTGCTCGTCCTCGTCGGACTGATCTGGGGCTCGGCGTACCCCGTGATCCGGTTCGGGATCGTCGACGGGGCGACCCCCGTTTTCTTCGCCGCGTCCCGGTACGCGCTCTCCGCCGTCGCCATCGGGCTCCTCGCCGCGGTGACCCGGGTCGCCCGACCGACGTGGCGCTCCCTCGGGGTCTCCGGCCTCCTCGGGCTGCCGATCGTCGGGGTGTACGGTCTCCTCCTCTACCTCGGCGAGGCGTCGACGTCGGGCAACCTCGCGGCGATCCTCATCGCGGGTACGCCGTTCCTGACGGCGCTGTTCGCGCTGCCGATCCTCCCCGGCGAGTCGTTCGGCCGCTGGGGGGCGGTCGGCCTTGTGGTCGGGTTCGTCGGAGTGGTGATCCTCGTCGTCCCGCCCCCCGGCGTCGTGCTCTTCACGACCGTCTGGGGCCCGATCGCCGTTCTCGGAGCCGCCGTCAGCGTCGCGTTCGGGACCGTCCTCCTGCGGCGGTACCGCCCCCACGGGGAGACCCTCTGGGGCGTCTCGGTCCAGTTCCTGATCGCGACCCTGTTCCTCCTCGTGGCCCTTCCGGTGGTGGAGCCGCACCCGGCGTTCCCCCTCTCCACCGGGACGCTGTTCGCCCTCGGCTACCTCGTGCTCCTACCATCGCTCGTCGGCTACTCGCTGTACTTCTACCTGCACCACCGGATCGGACCGGCCCGGGCGAACCTCGTCGCCTACGTGAACCCGGTCGCGGCGGTCCTGGTCGGCACGCTGATCTTCGCGGAGCCGTTCCAGCTCTGGGAGCTCGGCGGGCTCGCGCTCATCATCGTCGGCCTCGCGGTCCTGACGAAGTTCCGCCGGTCGCGCGCGAGCGTCCCCGCCCCGCCCCCTCGCAAGGACGGCGACCTAGGAGCCTCGGCGGGGACTCGGGCGGATCGCCCGCCGACCGACCTCCCCCGGTCGGAGCCGTAGCGGCGGACGCGCGGGGTCCCGCGCGACGGCGACGGTCGCGACCGTGACGACCGCCGCCGCGGCCGCCACCCACGCGACCCAGGCGAGGAGGTGCCGTCGGCGCACCCAGCGGGAGTGCCGACCGGACCAGAGCCCGATCGACATCGAAGCGTTCGCGAGGAGTTGGACGAGGCCCCAGGGGATCCGGCTCGGCCGGACCCAGCGGAGCAGCGCCACCAGGAATCGCGAGCGGACGGACGGCGGCGAGGAAGGGGTCGGCCTCGTGGGCGAGGCGCGAATGTCGGTCGGACGCGCTCCCCCGGCCACCCCGCCCTCGGAACGTCCCGTCAAGGCGCCCTCGCGCCGCGATTCCCCGGGGGGAGAGACTTTTCCGCGGCCGGTTCCCCCAGTACCTGTTTCTGGTAGACGAGGGTCGTCACCGCATCCGCGATCTTCGGTCCGACGTCCTTCGCGAGATTCCGGGCGATCGCCAGTTGCTCCGCGCGGGTGGTGTCCCCCTTCTCCTTCGCGTTCGCCTCCGCTTCGAGGAGCCCCACCTCGAGGAGGTCGACTCCCACCTGGGTGATCACCCGAACGAGCTTCTCGGTCCCCAACTGGCCCGAGACCGGGCGGCCGCAGTGCGGGCACGCGACCCACGACGGGTCGAGCGGGGCCTCACACCCTTCGCACGTGGCGGGCATCGGAGTTTGCCTCGTGGAGGAGATTACGGGTGCCGGGTCCGGCGATCGCCCCACTGGGCCGCCCTCCCTCCACGACGCACGGCGCGGAACCGCCGCCGAGCATCCCACTCGTTCGCGACCGATGGAGCAAATTCGAGGGTCCCCGGCCCCAACCCCGTGGCTCCGCGGGCCGCCCAGACGAGGTCGTGGGCGAGAATCGTGGCGTCGTCGAACACCCGGTCGAGCTCGGAGGACGTGTCCGAGACGTCCCGAGGGGGACGGCCCGGGGAAAGTCGATCGATCCGATCGGGGTCGTGCTGCCCGGAGAACTCCGAACGTCGGGTTCGTTTCAGGTGCTGCGCGCTCGCCGACATGGGGCGTCGAATCCCCTGCCGCGGAATATACGGGGGCGGTCCCCAACTTCCCAGTCGGTTACTGTTCGAAGGTGACCGGCGGCACGGGCCCAATCGGGACGGGACCGTCGGGTACCGCGAAGGGACCTCCCCGCCCCGGGTCTCGGACCGGTGCGAACGAACTTGCCAATCGACCCGTGGGGGCTCCGCCCCGCGAATCGGAAGCCGGGAATGGGTTGGCCCCGGGACCGAGGGGAATCCCGAGGTTCGACGCAGCGGGGGGTTCAGTCGTTGGCCTTGGTGAGGGTGAGCACGATCGTCGTGTCGCCCTTGATCCGATGGCTCGACTCGCCCGCCCATTTCGCCTTTCCGTCCTCGAAGGCGGCCGTGAAGGTGTACCGGTCGCCGAGGGTTCCTGTGTCCATGTTCGGCCACGTGTAGTCGCCGGTCGTGTCCGTGGTCCCATGCCACTCCTTGTGCGCCTTCGACCACGCATCGTGGTTGATGGCGAGGAGTCGCGCCCCGGGCACGGGGCTCCCATCCGCCTGCCGAACTTGGACGACCACTTTTCCGCCCATGCGCTCGGCAGGAGAAAAAATCGCTAAAACCGACCCGTTCCCACCCGGTTACGTCCAGCGCTCGGCGACGGCGGGACACGAACGGGCGGCCGAATCGGGGGCCGACCCCGGGGACCGGGGGTCACCCCTTCTTCCCGGCGAAGTACTTCGTCAGGTTGTCCCAGTAGTGCTCGTACCACCCCGCGGTGATCCCCTTCAGGGCGTCTTGGGGAACCCCGGTGTGGTCGAAGACGAGTTTCGTTCCGGTCTTCGTCTTCTCGAGCTCGAACCGGACGATCGAGAAGACGCCGTCCTCCCAGCCACTGATCCGCCACGCCTGGACGATCCGTTTTCCCGGGATCAGCGCGACGTTCCGGCCCTCGAGCGAGCCGTCGAAGCATTGGAACTCGCCCCCCTCGACCGGGCTGATCTTCGCGGGGACGCCCGTGAACGCGGCGTGCTGCTTCGTGACCATGAGCGCGTCGTACACTCGCTTCGGCGTCGCGTCGAACTTGACTTCCTGATGGACGGAACCCCACGACATCGGACTCTTCCGGCCCGGTTCGGGCCGGGGGCGAGGACGGACGCGCAATACTTAACCGTTTGGTTTACTATCCCCGGCCTCCGGACGATGGCGGCCGCGACCGTTGCCCCCCCAGGATCCGCCGACGACCTCGACGACGTCTTTCACGCCCTCTCCGACCGGACGCGACGGGCGATCCTCGTCCGGCTCGCGGACCGCCCCGCCACCGTGACCGACCTCGCGGAGCCGTTCGAAATGTCCCTCCCTGCCGTCTCGAAACACCTGAAGGTCCTCGAGCAGGCCCGGCTCGTCTCCCGCACGGTGGACGGGCGCCTTCGTCGGTGCTCGCTCGATGCCCGGGCGCTCCGGGTCGCCGACGAGTGGATGTCCTCGTACCGGACGTTCTGGGCGGAGCAGTTTGCGGCCCTCGACCGGCACCTCCACGAGGCCGTGACGCCCCGGCCAAAGCCCCGATCCCCGACCCCCGACCGGCGGCGGACGAGACGTCGATCCCGCGCTCGAACGCGGTGATCGGAGCCCGCGCCCCGAACGTTTTCTAATCGGGCTCGCTCCCGGGGGAGGTGCGTTCCTCGATGCGCGAGAAGCGGGTCGGGACCGGGTCGCCGACCATCGGCAAGGCGAAACCGAGCGGAGGAGGCCCCCCGGCCACCGTCGACGAGTACCTGGCGGCCCTCGCGGCGGAGGAACCGATCGCGCTCGGGAATCTCCGCGCGGAAATCCGATCGTCCGCGCCGCCAGCGACCGAGTCCATCGCGTACGGGATTCCATCCTACACCTACCGGGGATATTTGGTCGGGATCGGGGCCCAGAAGGATCACCTCGCGTTCTACGTTTCCCGCCCGCCGCGGCTGGAACCCCACGCCACGGAGCTCGGCGCGTTCGACGTCGGGAAGGGCTGCATCCGATTCCCGGCGTCCCGCCCCGTTCCGGAGGCGCTCGTCCGGAAACTCGGAGTCGCCCGCGTGGCCGAGAACGAGGCGCGCGCGGCCCGGTGAACGGCGGGCCATCGGGAGCCGGGAGACCGAATCCGTGGTCTACTTCGTGATCATCCGAGGACCGCTCGGGGTGGGCAAGAGCAGCGTAACCGCCCAACTCGCCACCCGGATCGGCGGTGTGCCCGTCTCGATCGACCGGATCCTCGACGAGCACCAGCTCGAGGAGTGGGAGGACGGGTACGTCTCCCTCCGGAGCTTCGTTCGGGCCAACGAGCACGCCGCCGAACTCGCCCGGTCGATCCTGACCGGGGGCCGACCCGTCCTGTTCGACGGGAACTTCTACTACGAGGCGCAGCTCGACGACCTGGTCGGCCGGCTCCGGTTCCGACACTACATCTTCCGATTGGACGCCCCACTCGCCGTGTGCATCGCGCGGGACGGCCATCGTCGACCCCCGCACGGGGCCCAAGCGGCGCAGGAGGTGTACGCGAAAGCGGCCACGGTCGGGCGCGGCATCGGCATCGATGCGACGGTCCCGGTCGATACGATGGTCGACGAGATCCTCTCGCACCTGCCGAGAACGTAGGCCGAAGATGACGGGAACTCGGAGACCCCGGGGCACCGCCCGCCCGACCCGGGTCCGGGCCGCCGAGAAATCCGCGGCGGCCGCCTCGCGTTCCCCCGGGACCGTGGGCCCGGCCCCGACCGTCGAGCGGTGCGAGTGGGCGAAGACCGACCCGATGCTCCAGGTCTACCACGACGAGGAGTGGGGCGTTCCCGTCCACGACAGCCGTCGGCTCTGGGAGATGCTCATGCTCGAGGGGTTCCAGGCGGGGCTTTCGTGGACGATCATCCTGCGGAAGCGGGAGGCGTTCCGACGCGCGTTCCGTCAGTTCGACCCGGCGAAGGTCGCCCGGTTCGACGAGCGGGACGTCGCGCGTCTGCTCGCGGACCCGGGGATCGTCCGGTCGCGAGCGAAGATCGAAGCGACGATCGCCGGCGCGCGGTCGTATCGGCGGCTCGCGTCGGACGGAGTGGATTTTGCGACGTTCGTCTGGTCCGCCGTCGGCGGGGCTCCGATCCGGGAACCGGGTCCGGTACGAGCGAAGACCCCGCTCTCCGAAGCCCTCTCCGACCAACTCAAGTCGCAGGGGTTCAAGTTCGTCGGACCGGTAATCGTCTACGCGTGGATGCAAGCGGTCGGCCTCGTCGACGACCATGCCCCGGGGTGCTTCCGGAGACCCCGCGCCTGAGCCGTCCGGCCGATCGCGATCGGCGAACGGGGTCGCCCGGTCGCGCTGGGGCCCCGACCCCGGGCCCTTCCCCGGGCGCGAGACCGCGGGGACCGTTCCGAGTCACCGGGGAGGGTCGGCCGGCCCCGCGGCGGGGGACCCCAGGAACGGCCCGACGGCCTCGCACAGCGCCGCCGGGGCCTCGAGCTGCGGGACGTGACCCGCTCCCGGGATCAGTTGGAAGCGGGCCCCCGGAATGGCGGCGGCGTACGCCCGCCCGTACCCGGGGTCCACGATCCGGTCGCTCTCCCCCCAGACGACCAAGGTCGGCAGGGCCAGCTTCGCCAGACGGGCCCCGAGGGTCGGGTCGTTCTTCGGTGGATTCCCGCCATACACCGCAAGTGCGGCCCGGTTGCCGCCGAGCACGGCTCGCTCCGCCTCGGTGGGGGGCTTGGGGCTCTTCGGAAAGGCGGCCGGATTGTGCCAGCTCAACTGGACGACCTCGTCCAACGAGAGCGGGAAGATGTCGACGATCGGATGGCCGGGGACGTCGATCCCTCCGGCGTCGACCAGGATCAAGCCTCCCAGCCGGTGCGGTGCGAGCAACCCGAGCTCGGCGCCGATCCAACCTCCCATCGAGTTGCCGATCACGACGACGTCGTGGAGGTCGAGCGTCTCGAGAAGCCGAGCGTAGACCCGGGCGAGCTCGGGAACGCTCGTCAGCCAATCGGGGCGCGGGGTCCCCCCGAATCCCGGATGGGTCGGCACGTAGACGTGGGCGCCGGACCGCTCGGCGAGCATCTGCGCGAACCCGGCCACGGACATGGGCCCGGCCCCGCCATGCAGGAGCCAAACGGGCCGACCGGAACCGCGATCCGTCACCGTGACGTCGACCGACCCGCCTCCGTCGGCGCGGACCGTAAGGACGGTCATGCGGCCGGACCTCCGTTCGGGGCCGGCCGAGTCGAGTCCTCTCCCCCGGAATGCCTCGGAACGACGTCTCGGTCGACGGGGGGCGGGGTCGGCCGTACGAACTCGCCGGATCGATGGGGAAGATCGGACATGGGTCTCAGTATACTTCGGACACTATTTGAACGGCAGATGGAACGGATGGATAGTGATTCGGCTCGCGGAGGATATCGGGGCCGACCGAACGCTTCGAGGTCGATTCAAATAGTATCCCAAGCATAGTGATTGAACGGCCATGCGGCGACCGGTCTCCGGTTCTCGACCCAACGTCGATTCGTACCCTCTCTCCTCGATCGGAACGTTGCTTCGGGAGGACGCCCTCGGGTGCCCGATCCGGGCGTCGCTGGGCATCCTCGGCCGGAAATGGGCGCTGGTCGTCCTCCGCGACGTGGCCTTCTGGCCCGACCAGACGTTCGGCCAACTCCTCGCGCGGAGCGAAGGGCTCACGCCCCGGGTCCTCACCAACCGGCTCCGGGAACTTCGCTCGGAGGAGCTGATCGAGAAACTCTCCGACCCCCACGACGACCGGAAGGTCCACTATCGACTCACTTCGAAGGGGAAGGACGTCGTCCCGGTCCTGATGGCCCTCTCGGCGTTCGGCCTCCGACACCTCGCGCCCCAGGTGACCCCGGACGGAAAGACGCGCACGCTGGCCCAGACGTTCCCCGGCCTCGCGCCGGTGTTGCTGCGCGACCTCTACGAGTTCGCCCTCACCTCGCGCGACGGGTAGCCCCCTAAGAACCCCGGAGGGGCGGCGGGGGGCGGTCGGCCTCGCCCGATGGGGCGTTTCCTCGACCCCCGTGTCTCAGGCGGTGCCACCGTCGAGGGCCGGGAGCCCGACCCACGGCGCTGGGGGCCGTTGGTGCGCCCTTTTCTATGGGGTCGAAGATTCGGCGATCCATGACGACCAAAAAGTCCCCCAAGGGTTCCGCCGCGCGTGGCAAGCGCGGGCCAGGCTCCAGCTTCACCGTTGCATTTACCGTCGACGAACCGCCCGCCCCCGCGTATGCGGCCATCAACGACGTCCGGGGGTGGTGGTCCGGGAATATCGACGGGAAGACCGACACGCTCGGGGCCGAGTGGACGTATCGGTACGAAGACCTTCATTATTCCAAACAACGGGTGACCGAGTTGGTTCCCGGAAAGCGCGTCGCGTGGGAGGTGCTCGACAGCTCGCTCCGCTTTGTGGAGGACAAGGCCGAGTGGAACGGTACCACGATCACGTTCGACATCTCGCGAAAGGGAGACCAGACCGAGGTCCGCTTCACTCACGTCGGACTCGTGCCGGCCGACGAGTGCTTCGGGGCCTGCTCGAGCGCGTGGAGCTCCTACATCCAGGGGAGCTTGCGGAGTCTGATTCGAAAGGGAAAGGGAACGCCCAACCCGGTCGAACGTCGTTCCGCTGTCAAGGCCCGGTACCAGTAACGCCCTCTGAACACGAGGCCGAACGACGGGGGAGTCGGCCCGGCCCGCCCGGGCGGAGCCCGGAGTCGAACGGCTCTCCACCTGGGGCGGGATTTGCCTCCTCCTCGTCGCCGCCTCGTTCGTTCTGCTGATCCCGCTGAGCATCGCGCTCGGTTCGTCGACCTCCTATCTGCTTCCGGGCGGTCAGCTCCGTGGTGCGGGGCTCGCGACCCTGGCGCAGCACGCGGAACTCGCGCGCGTGACCTTCGGGATCGGCATCCTCTCCGACCGGTTCCTGCTCCTCGGGGTCGTTGCCCTGTACGCCGCATTCGGGCGACTGGACCGGGCCGCGACCCCCGTGGCCTCCGGCTTCCTCGCGCTCTATGCGCTGATCGACCTGCTCGTCACCGGTCCGAACGTGGTGGCCCTGGTGGCCGTCAGTCAGAACTACGCGAGCGGCTCGCTGGCGGCCCAGCAGGCGAGTCTCTCGACCGCGACCTACGTCCGGGGCGTCGTCAGCCTGACCCTTCCGCTCGGTTCGGGCGTGCTCTCCGTCGGGATCCTACGGCTCGGGCTCGTTCTCCGGAATCGTCCGTCCGATCCGAGGGTCGGCTACCGGGGGATTGCGACGGGAGTCGTCGGACTCGCCTTTGGCCTGCGCCCGGGGTTCCCTGCCCTGACGGCGTTCGACGGACCCTCGGCCGTGCTGGAACTCGTTTGGTCCGCCGTCCTCGGTTGGAAACTGATTCAGCTCGGACGAAGATCCGGGTGGCCGAGGGACGTTCCGCCCGAGCGGCCTTCCCTGGCCGAGCGGGCGAGCCCGCCCTAGGCGGGGCCCGGCACAGCGCACCCGGTCCCACCCGGCGAATCCGGCCGTGGCGGTCGGGAGTCCGAAGCTATCGAGGACGGGACGGCGACCGCGTCTCCCGATCCAGCACGGGGAGCAGGAGGTGGAGTTCGTTGTCCCCCCGATACCACTCGATTGAAGGGCGCGCGGAGTCGGGGTGGAACTCTTCCACGAGTCGACGGAAGTTGTCGGGGATGTCCTGGATCCCCGCCCGCCAGTTCCCGAGGTAGATACGGCGGACGTAGAGGCCGCCGGGAATCGTGCCGGTCTCGAGGTGGGCGTAGGTCGCCGGGTCGGTCGGAAGCCGCTCGGCACACGCAAAGTATTCCGGTGGTCCCTCGCGTGCGCGGAAGGTCCCAAAGCAGTTCCGGTCGATCCCGTTCGGCAGCGTCGAGAAGAGGACATCGAACGCCGGCTTCGGCCCGGCGCCCGTCATGTCCGCCGGGTACCGGAACACGTCGACTTCGTCGCGTTCCACGAACGAGGCACTCGGAGGGGCGAGCTCGGGCGCCGGCTTCCGCCGCATGAATCTCGGGGGCGACGATCGCGGAATAAACATTGCGTGCGACGGCGTCGCAACGTCGAATTCCGGTCCGATCTGCCCTCGGACCGTCGGGGCGCTAGCCCTCGCCGGAATCGAACTCGGGGCCCCCTCGGGGGACCTACTTCTTGCCGAGCTCGCGCCGGGCCGCTTCGCCGATCTCGGCGTTCGTGTACGCGTGCCCCGCGATCCCCCAGCCCCCATCGGGAGCTTCGTCGATCAGGACCCAGGTCCGCTCCGCGAGCGACGGATCCCCCGCCGCCTCGGCCACGATCTCGGTCATTTCCTTGACGACGCCGAGCTTCTTTTCGCGGTCGAGCACGCCGACGGGGGTGAGAATATTGACCCGAACGTGCCGCTCATTTCCCTTCGCGTCCGACATCGAACCGGGAGGGAGCTCGTGGACGAACGCCGCCGTATTCGCCGAGAAGAGCGGGATGTCCGGGACCCGCTCCCACCGCATCATCGCGCCGGCGAGCGCCTTCGTCAAGGCGGGCGGATTCCGGAACGTTCCCGCGACGGCATACACATCGATCATCGGCATGTTGGACCCTGCCCGAATTAAAGTATACTTAGTATATTAACAGAGGAGCGAATGAGAGTATAGCAGTTCGATGAGCGCTCCCCACGCCCGCTACCACGACTACGTCGCACCGCACCCGCAGATCGTCCGCTGTCCCATCCAGGCGAGCATGGGGGTCTTCGGCCGGAAGTGGGCGCTCCTGGTCCTCCGGGATGTGGCGTTGAAGTCCAATGTACGATTCAGTGACATCCTGCGCGCCAACCCGGGGATGACCCCGCGAATCCTCGTCCTCCGCTTGAAAGAGCTCGAGGCGGAAGGGCTGGTCACTCGGGTCATCAAGCACGACAAACGCGAGGTCTACTACGAACTCGCGCCGGCCGGACGGGACGCCATCCCGATCCTCACGGCGCTGATCTACTTCGGGACGAAACGCCGGCCCCACCAGGTCTTTCGGGACGGGCGGAGCCGAACCATGGCTGAGATGTTCCCGGGGTCGCAGCGGGAGCT
This sequence comes from Candidatus Lutacidiplasma silvani, assembly GCA_022750295.1. Classification (GTDB taxonomy): domain Archaea; phylum Thermoplasmatota; class Thermoplasmata; order Lutacidiplasmatales; family UBA184; genus Lutacidiplasma; species Lutacidiplasma silvani. Next base: position 4,736 of record JAKIVZ010000001.1, on the reverse strand, counting down.
CCTCCAGGGTATGGCCGATTGGGCGGCGAAGGGGGTCCGCAAGCCCCCCCGCTCCGCACGGGAAGGCTGAGGCGGGGCGAACGGCCTCCTCCCTCGCACCGCCGTCCCGGACCAGCGCTTCGGCCGGAGGCTTCGGGATCCTAGCCCCCCAAGGCGACTCGTGAATTTGTGGCACGAGTCTGGAATCTTGTCGGGCGGACAGATCCGGGAGCCCCGGGTCCGTGGCGGCACATCGGAGGTAGGAGCTCGCACAGACCGACCGCTCGGAGATCGGAGGCCGTCGGAGGGATCTCGGTCGCCCGGTGGTCCTGGGACGGCGGATTCCCAGGAGCGCACCGGTGGGAAGCCCCTGACGCACGGGCGTCGTCGCCGACGCCCGCCATCGTCGCGGCCCGTTGCGCGCCGGCGCCGCTCTCGCGCTCGGAGGAGGGCCCCTGGCACAGCACGTGCTCGGTCGCCTCTTCGGTCGACGGGAGCTGGACCTGCAGAGAGTCTTGCCCCGGTTTCGACGCGGGCCCTTGCGACCACGGATCCGACGACGGCCGGGGTGCCCGTCTCGACTGCGAGGGGCTACGGCCGAACCGCAGACGCCGCATCCAGAGTCGGGTGGCGGATTCCTCGTCGAGTGACCAGACCGATCATCCGAACCGGTCCCTCGACCGAAATGACGCCGGCGACGTCCACCCCTCGCTCATCCATCCGCCGGAGCGCCTCGAGGGACGGGAGATTGCTGGAAAGGACGAGGTCGAGGGGCCGGGCCAGGTCGATGCAGCGAAGTTCGTCCCTCTGGTCGATGGGGACCGCCACCAGTTGCGTCAGGCGGACTCCGCCGAACCATTCCCCCTCCTGTTCGACCGAAAGCATGGCGTGACCGTGGCGCAGCGCGAGGTCCAGCGCCTCGCGGACGCTGAGGGACGGGGGCACCCGCTCCGAGTCCTGGAGGGCGATAGAGCCGATGGGGATCTCCGAGAGGAAGTACGTCCGGTACTCTTGCCGGTGGGCGGGACTCTGGATTCGGCTCGGCAGCTGCTCGCTGTAGATGTGCGTGTTCCCGGTCACCACGTAGGCCACGAAGATGGACAGCATCGCCGCCGGGAGGATCGTGTAGCTTCCCGCCATCTCGAGGACCATGATCAGGACGCCGAGCGGAGCCTTCGAGATTCCCCCGAAAAACGACATCATGCCGACGATCGAGAAGACCGCAACGACCGGGAGCGGCACGAGCCCTGGAAGAAGCGTATGGAACGCGCCTCCGAGCGCCGTCCCCAGGAACGCCCCGACGACGACGCTCGTCCCGAAGAGACCCGCGCTGCCTCCGCTTCCCACGACGAGGGAGGTCATGACCATCCTCAGCAGCACCGCGGCGATCAACAGTCCCACAACCGCGACGGTGAACTGCCCTGACGAGAGTTGCCCGAGCATCGCGGCCTGGACGAACCCGTACCCGACGGACAAGGACGAGAGCGAGGCGAAGTGGGCCTGCTGGGGCAGCAGGAAGTAGGCCCCGAGGAAGATCGCCCCGGCGATGCCGGCCCCGATCGCCGGCCTCGCGGCGAGAGGCCATCGGCGCGTGGCAAACCACGCGTCGCTCCGGTGGTACATCGCAGTGAAGACGATTCCCGTCGCACCGCAGACGATTCCCAGCACCGCGTACAGGGGCAGCCTTCGCGGGTCGAACGCATAGCTCGCCAGCGCCACGGGAGTGGCGAACAGAGTATGGAAGCCCAGCACCGAGGAATAGATGGAGTAGGAGACGACCGACGCGATGATCGACGGAACGAAGACCTCGGGCTCGAAATCGCCGGTGTAGAGGATCTCCGCGGAGTAGACCGCACCTCCCAGCGGCGCCCGGAAGATGGCTCCGATCCCCGCGCCCATCCCCGTCGCTAACGCGATTCTTCGGTCCCGGTCGCCCAGCTTCACGAGGTCCGCCCAAAGCGAGCCGAATCCGCCGCCGATCTGGGAGACCGGACCCTCACGGCCGCCGCTCCCGCCGGTCCCGAGCGTGATGGCGCTGGCGATGGTCTTGAGAATCGGCACACGAATCCGGACCTTTCCGTCGTTGTGGTGAAACGCCCGGATCGTCGCATCGGTCCCGTGCCCGGCCACCTCGGGGGCGAGCCGACTGCTGATCAGTCCGACCGCGAGACCCCCAAGCCCAAGGAGAACCGGGACGAGGAGAATTCGGGGGAAGGAACTGGACCAGGTCAATTGGGACGCGATCGCGGTTCCCTCCGAAGGGAGGGTGAGACCGGCGACGTCGACCAGGAGCGAGCCCGTCACGAAGTCGATGAGGTAATAGAACAGAACGGCGCCAAAGCCGGCCACAATGCCGATGGGAATCGCAATGACCGCCCAGCGGCCGAGGTCCCGGTAGACGGTCTGCCACTCGATTCGAGGATCCGCTCGAACTCGCGACCACCAGCGCCGAATTGCCGAGACCCTTGAGGCGGGCTCCGGCTCGCTCGTTCCGATCGAACTCCCCCCTATCCTGCGCTACTTCGGGGTCCTAGGGGCGGCGGAGCGGGTGGGGTTCCGAGTGGGGCATCGGCCTGGGCGGCCCGCGGGAGCGACCGTGAATTCCATCGGAAGGAGGGGACTCACCCCAAGTGCCGAAGTACACGGACTTCGTCGATCGTAATCAGCCCACCCTGCACCATCTTGCTGAGCTCGGGTATGAGCGCCATCACTTTCTCCTCGGAGTCGACCGCTTCCACGACGAGGGGAAGGTCTTCGGAGAGCCGCAGGACGGAGGCGGAATGGAGGCGGCTCCGTTTCCCGTACCCGTAGACCCCTCGCGTCACCGTGGCTCCCCAGAGTCCCTTCTTTCGCATGAGGCGCACGACGGCTTGGTACGCCGGACGGCCGTCAAAGCGGTCCGACTCTCCGAGGTAGATCTTCAGCCGGACCGCGTGCTCGTCAAGTTCCATTTCCCACTCCTGCCCAGAGAATCCCGAGTGCGGCGCCCAAGAAGGCGCCCACGACGCACAACGCGGTATTCAGCCCGATGTTCAGCGCCCCGAGCCATGGCTGGCCGTTCCGAACCAGCTCGACGGTCTCGAGACCGAAGGAGGAGAACGTCGTGTAGCCGCCGAAGACCCCGATGAACAGGAACACGCGACCCTCGGTCGGGAGATTGCCCCGGGAGAGCGTGTAGAAGAAAACGAGCGTAATCAGAAACGACCCGGAGAGGTTTACGACCAGGGTCCCCCACGGAAAGTCACCCCGCGTGAGCATCCCGCTCAGGACGTAGCGGAGCACGCTCCCGATCGCACCGCCGATCGCGACCAGCGCCAGAAGGCGCACCTCTCCGAGGTTCATCATCTGCCCCTTCTGAGGGCCAGCTCCAGCTGGCCCTCGTCGCCCGGTCGTCGGTAGAAGTCATCAGCCCCGGGCGGGCAGTTCGGGCGGACTTCATCGCCCTATTCCGGCGAGAGCGGTGGCCTTCTTGAGCCCTCGCCCTCGCGGAGTTCCGTCCGCCAGCTCCGCCGAACGACGCCGTCGCGGTGGTGCTCGTAGGATTCGATGCTACCCGTCGGTAGCCGACGCTGGCACCGCCAACCCAATCCGGAACCTCCATGGTGAGCGTCTCTCGGCGTGATCCTGGGCCGGAACCGGTCGCGAAAGCTGACGCTCCGAGACACGGACCCTTCGCCGGGGGTCGGGGAACCCATGCCACCGCCACCAGAAGGCGGACCTCGCCTCCGGACGTTCTTCTCTCGACTCCGTAGGATTCTTCTTCGGAAGCTCGGAAAGAACGGGCGGCGGGGTCTTCGGCTACCGTTTTTCCCAACGCCTCGCCTCGAGGCTCTGGGGCTTTATTCTACGCCGCAGGCTTCTTGGGATTTTTTCGAGGCTCCTGGGAATTTTCCAGGACCGGCCCTAAGCGCGGGCCGCATGCTCGCGCGCGTCCATCATCCGCGATCCGGATGGACGTCGTACCGTCTGGACGGAGGTGTTCGATTTCTGCGGGCACTTCCGGTCCATCAATCGAGCTCGTTCCCGCCGCTCCCCATGAGGCGGGCGTGCGGGTCGAAAGTCGCTGGCTCTGGACTCTCCAATCCGCCATCGTCGACCCGAAGCCATCCCGATGGCTCACCTGAGTTCCTTTACGGAGACGGCGCGGCGCCCCCTACATATACCGAGGCAAGTGCACCGAGCCGTGGCCAGTTCTGGTGTAATGAGCCTCAACCTCCAGATGAGCGCTGCCTCGGACGGACTCTTCGACAGGATTCATTTTCCTACGGCCGGTCCATCGGCGTGGCAGCCTGCCCCTGTGATCCGGTTCGATTCCAAGGCGCTCGCACTCGCCTTGGAGGCCGCCCAGTCCATAACCACGGGGCTCGTCGAGGACCTCCAGCGAGAGATTCGTGACTTGGCTGATTCGTCATCGTCGCCCGTCGCGTTTGATGTCACGCCCCCGGCTCTCAGGGTTCACGACAAGGTCGTCCAACTCCCGCTAGACACCCCATTCCTGCTCCGCTATTCTTCCGGGCTACTGCTTCTCGAAGCACCCGATTTTAAGTTGCACGGGGCCGGTGAGACGATTTCGGAGGCGATCAGTGAGATGTCCGAGCATCTCGAGGCACTCGTAGAGCACTACCGCAAACTTGGCTCCGATAAGCTGACCCCCGGGGGTCAACGCATTACGGAGAAGTTGCTGAGTCTCCCTGGGTTGTAGAAGCTTGGCATCTCGTAAACGTCGCACTATCGTCGCAGCTCTTGAGAGCAAGGGA
>JAKIVZ010000024.1 GCA_022750295.1 Candidatus Lutacidiplasma silvani | reverse complement strand
CCTGGCGGCACCAGACGACCCCGACCGGGGACGTCTGGGCGGCGGCGCGGCGCTCCGCCGAGGGGTCGGTGGTGCTCGATGCCGCCGGGGTGCCCATCAGTCTCCCCGCGTGGCCCGCCGTTCGAGGACCCGCTCGCAGATCCGCGCGAGCGGCAGGGTCGTGTTCACCATCACCGGGATCCCGAGGGTGTCCGGTCCCGCGGTCGGCGCCTCGAGGCCGGTCTCGTTGAGGAACAGCGGGTGGCCCTCCCCGGCCGAGACGGCGCTCGAGACGAGGAAGACGTCCTCCTTCGCCGAGATCCCGCGACCGTCGTGGGCCACGAGGATCGTGCCCATCCCGGCCCCGTCGCGGCGCAGGAGGAAATCGGGGATGTCGAACACCGACCGGAACGTCCGGTCGCGGACCGCCTGCTCGATCTCCCCGTAGAAGTCGCGGAGCTTGTCGGACTTGGAGATCGCGATCACGAGCGGGATGTTCCGCTGCTTGACGTACCGGAAGACGCCCCGGGCGAGGTTCACCTGCTGGGCCTGGTCCCGCAGCGAGGGGAGCGAGGGAGAGAGGAGGAGGATGATCCCCTCGGCCTCGTGGACGAACCGCCCGAGGAGCGTGAGGCCGCGCCGCCACAGGTCCCGCCGGTCCGGGCGCCACGTGTCGAAGTGGGGGATCACCCGGCACGAGCGGTCGGAGACCTCCTCGTCCTTCGAGTTGATCCACAGCCGGTCGTAGGTGAAGTAATCGGAGATGATCCCGCCGGCCTCGTCGATGGTGTGGAGCTCCATCGGCCGGGAGAGTTCGGCGCCGCCGTTCGGGCTGCCGTACCGGAAGTGCATCTTCATCTCGACGAACTGGTTGTATTTCGTCGGGAGCGGGTACTTCGTGAGGACCCCCTGCTCCTCCCGGCCGGCGGCGAGCTCGACCCACAGCTTCTTTCGGTCGTCCATCGGCCGGTTCACGTAGAACCGGGTCGTGGTCTCGAGGCTGCCCTCGGGGTCGGTGGGGTCGGTCGTCTCGTACGTCGTCTCCTCGAGGACGACGTCGTTCGCGAGGTCGCCGTAGAGCGGGATCGTGGACCCCTCGGGCCGGGACGGAAGGTAGAGGATCGGCAGATTGAGGCCAAAGTGGCCCGAGAGGAACCGGAAGTACGTGGTCTTCCCGGACGCGGGGATGCCGACGACGGCGATCCGGGCCGCCTCGACGGCCGGCGCCGCGGGTTCCTTGGGCGCCTTCGCGGGCTTCTCCGTCTTCTCCGGGCGGTCGGGCTTGTCGGCCTTCTCGGGCCGGTCCGGCTTGACCGGCTTCTCCGCCTTCTCCGAGCGGTCCGGTTTCGCCGGCTTCGCCTCCTTCTTCGGGGCGCTCTTCGGCTTCGGCTTCGACCCGCCCTTCCCATCCGGCAACTTCGCTACTCTCCTCGTTCAGCGCATCTCGGCGAGACAGATCTCGATGAAGTCGAGGGCCCCCTCGACCGCCGCGTCGCCCCCGGCGTTCTCGAGGCGGGTGTCCTGGAGGAGCCCGAAGGTCTCCTCGACGGCCGCTTCGTGGCGGCCCGCCGAGTCGGTCGGGTCCTCCCCGCCGGTGACGCGGGTCAACTGGTAGGTCCCCCGGAGCTCCATCAGCCGGGCGAACAGGTCGCTCAGCATCTGCTTCAACTTCGGGTCGGCTTTCGCCAGCTTGGTCTCGGTGTCGTCCAGGAACCGGACGAGCGTTTCCGTCTCCTGGTCGTTCTGCATCTTCGCTTGCAGGAGCGCGAGGCGGCGCGAGATTCGCGCCCGCTGGGTGATCGGGATCTGGTCGGCCGCGTTCCACGCCTGGAGGAGCGAGCGGGCCGCCTCGACGATCTCCCCGCGGGCGAAGTAGATCCGGGCCTCCCAGTACGAGAACGTCACGGGGGGGAGGACCGACTTCGACCGGTGGAGCTGCTCGAGGGCGCCGCCGAAATCGTTCGCAAGGTACCGTTCGATGACGGTCCCGAGCGGGCCGTACCGCTCCCGGAGGTAGGGCGGCGCGACGCCGGATTGGGCGTTCAGGACGTCCACCTCGAGCGTCGCGGCCTCGGAGTACGGCATGTCGGCCTCGGTCATCACGCTCTGCGCGGGGCGTGTGAGGCGGGAGACGGTGGCGTGCTGCTGGGGCTCCTTGAGCGCCCGGGCGGCGCGTGCGGCATTCCGCGCGAGCTCCTCGGGGTGAAGCTGGTCAAACGTCCGGCCATCGTCGTAGTCGACGTCCAGGAAGGCGTTGACCATCTGGGCGAACAACTGGGCCCCGGTGTCGACCTCCTGGTACGTGAACAGCGCCGGGGCGCCGACCGATTGGGCCCGCGTCGTGAGGCCGGTGAGGAAGGCGTTCATCCGCCCGGTGTCGACCCCCTTGTCCCGCTGGTTCCCCATCCCGATCCCGATGACACGGAGCGTCAGCGTAGACCCTTCCGGGAGCATGTAGGGCACGAGGTCGATCCGGCTTCCCATCCCGGGCGGCTCCGCCGGGTTCCGCACCTCGAATCGGGTCGACGCGTTGTCCCACCCGTCGGTCACGAGCACGAGCGTGCCGTGGACCCCGGTGGTCCCCCGGCGAAGGAGGTCGGCGCCGACCGCGAGGGCGTCCCAGATCGCCGAGCGGCCGCTCGGCGTCAACATCGAGATCAGGCTCTCGACGTACGGGAGGTTCTCCTTGTGGATGACGGCCAGCGGGACGGCGACCCGGACCGATTCGGTGAACGTGACGAGGCCGAACTCCCCGCCCGTCGTCTCGGCGTTCTCGAGGATCCGGTAGACGGCGGTCCGAGCCACCTCGATCTTCTGCTTTTCCGGTCCCGAAGGGTCGGGGAGCGGGGCGAGCATCGACTTCGACAGGTCGAGGACGAGAACGTTCCGTTCTTTCGGGATCGAGGCGGCCGGAGCGGCCATCCCGTACTCCACCTCGGTCAACTCGACCCGCTCCGTCTCAAGGAATCCCGACTAGGCGAGAAATCCCTCGCCCGGTTCGGGGGAACGCCCCGGCGAGTAGCCCTGCACGCCTCGTATTTACGCGAGTGTGGGTATATTTGCCTTCGCCCGGCGCGGGTCGTCGTCCGGGTCGATTCCGCGTGACGGCCGGGCGCTCGAATTCGCTTGGAGCCCGAGGTACCCGTTCGGGGCAGCGCGACCGCTCGCTCCGGGCGACGGACCTCCCCCAACCGATGCTGGGCCCGGGAACTGGGGCGAAGCTCGACGTGGCTACCCGGAATCCGGTCCATCGAGGGCGCGTACGACAAAGTCGAACACCCGCCCCGCCTGCTTGGCCATCTCGGAGGCGAGGACGGAGGAAACGGGTTCCGCCCCGTACTCGACCCGCGTCTTCGCTTCCAGGACGCTCGAGACCTGACGGACTACCGGCTCGACGCCCGGCCCGCCCGTTTCTCGGAGGAGGTCGACGACGCCCGCATGATCTTCTCCACCCCAGACCTTGCCGAGCTTCGCGCAGGTGAGGGCATCGACGGAGGCGATCACGAGATGCACGGCCGACAACCCAGCCGCCTCCCAGCGTCGATGCTCCACGGCGACGGTCAGCTGCTGCTCGTACTGCCGAGCTCGCGCCAGATAGACCGTGGACCGACTCTTCGGGAGATTTCGCACTCGAGCCATGGGGTCAACTAAACCCCGAGCGGAATCCCCTCGGCCTCGATGGTCTTGACGAAGTTGGCGCCGGGTCGTCGTCGCGCCTGGTCGGAGGTCAGGACGAGCGGCGCGAGCGGACTCCCATATTTTCTCCAAAGATCGGCCCGGGCTCGGGCGAGATGCGTCCGCACCGACTCCGCCGCCGCCCGGTTGGGCGCTTCGACGAACAGGTCGATGTCGCTGTCGGACCGTTCCCGACCCTTCGCAACGGAGCCGAACAAGCTCGCCCTCTCAATCGGGAGGTCCCGGAGCATCGCGGTGAGCTCCTCAGCGAGTTGGGTCGGGAACTCCGATTCCTGCTCGAAGAGCCGTGCGACGGACCTCGCCCACGCGTGATCTGGGTTCCAACTCCAAGCGATGGCCCGACCTACGGACTCCGAGGCCACGATTCCGACGTCCTGCAGGTCGATGAGGACGCGGGCCGTTTGGGCCACGGACACCCCCGCCTGGGAGGCCACCGCTCGACCCGTGAGGCGCCGAGGGGAATGCTTCCAGAGCGCGCGAAGGACGCGCAGATGGCTCGGGTCGGCGAACAGCCCCTCCAGGGAATGGTGGAACCGCATCGATTCGTCTCGCAGTTGGTACATGCGTCCCATATATGATACATTCCTGCTCCGAGGAAGGGGGGAGGTCGGGTACTCCGGCAGCGGGGATCGCCTCGGTAGTCGGACGGGGCGTTCCGTGGCGTCCGCCGGATCGACGGGAGAGCCGGCCTTCCGAATGGCGCGCGGGAGGCGAGGTCCGTGCGGGAGGGGAACTCTCCCTGGAACGCGGAATCGAATCGATCGGGTGGCCGCCCCTCCGCCAGCGCCGCTTCCGCGGGTCGAGCGGACCCCGGCCCGCTTCTATAGGCGCGAGGGTCCGTAGGGGGGAGGACGAGTTGACGACCGACTGCGAGACTCCGGGCTGCATGCACCAAAAACGCCTCCACGTGGCGGATGGCCATTGCCGCGCCTGCGCATGCACCGCGTACACGAACAACGGGCCCGGCCACCAGACCAAGGCCGCCCGGAAGCAGGTCGCGAAGGCGCTCCGCAGCTGGTAGCGTTCTGGACCTTCGGCGCCGGTCCTCGACGTCGGCGAGGCCCCGGTCCGGGGGAACGGTTATAACGGGAGCCCGGGTCCGCGCCGCCGCATGGGCAACATCCGGCAAACGTACATCAAGCGGGTCGCCGTCGAGCTGATCCGCCATTACCCCGATCAGTTCGGGGGCGATTTCGCGGCGAACAAGAAGAAAGTTCTCGAACTCACCGACCTCGTCGTCATGGTCGACGGCAAGCCCACCCTCGTGTACAAGAAGCTCGCCAACCGCATCGCCGGGTACGCGACCCGCTACGTCAAGCGGAAGCGCGGAACCTAGGCCGCCCGCTTCTTCGGCTCCGCCGGAGCCTTGGCGAGCCTCGACTCTTCGCGGTCCCACAACTGGAACCCTTCCTGCAGGTGGACGATCTCCACCGGGGTCGTCGGTCGCCCGACGAGCATCGCGTGGCTGTTCGCCACGAGGCACGCGCCGACGATCGGGACGCCGAAATTCCCGGTCGAGCGGTGCACGGGGACCTGGAGCGTCGAGCCAATCAGCTCGGCCTCGCTCTCCGTCGTCTTCGGATGGACGACCACGCCGCGGTTCGTCGCGGCCGCCGCCATCCCGACGGTCCCGAGCCCGGCGACGGTGGCCCGCACCGTCGGGACCTTCAGCGCGGCCTCCACCCGACGGATCGCCTCGTCGGAGAACTCCGGGTGGACGACCGCCCCGTGGTCGTTCGCGAGGATGTTGTTCCCGAGAGCGTTGTACCGGGTCCGGAGGGTGGTGATCGGAACGACCGCCTCGAGCGCCTTCCGTTCGAGGACGTCGAGGTCGTCCCCGACGACCCCGCCGTGGGAGTTCCAGGCGAGCAGCGCGCCGACGATCTCGCTCTCGGAGACGGTGGTCCGGATCGCCGGCACCTCGAAGATCCGTTCGACCTCGTGGGCGAGGGTGCGGGGCATCGAGGGGGGCACGACGGCGCCCCGGTCGCTCACGCGGAGGTGGATGCCGATGTACGGCGAGCCCTCGATGACGGTCCGGGCAATGGCCAAGCCGACGCTCCCAGGACCGGCGGCCTAGGTCCCCTCGACCAGGTCGACCTCAATGAGGCCGTCCTCGAACCGGATCGCCTTGACCCGGACCTTGCTGGGGATGTGCTGGACCCCGCGGGTCCAGATGAACTCGTTGAGACGTGGGTCGATCCAGACGTCGGCGACCTTGCCCTTCATGTGGCGCCCGACGAACCGTCGGACGGTCTCGAGGGCGTGACCGGCGCGCCGTCGACGGGACGGCTGGTGCTGGCTCGCGCGAAGTGGAATGATGTACTCGCGCTCGAGCTCCTCGGTCCGCGCGCTCTTCTCGTTCTTCGGGGCCATCGACGCTCCCTACAGGTGAAGATGCCCGCGGCGCCAGGAGTGGCGCTTCGGATGGCGGGTGACGCGACGGCTCGTCCGCTGCATCACCCAGGCGGGGACGCGGCGGTTCTGCTTGACCTTGCGGAAGAGCCGGGTCTTCCGGGCCAGGGACTTGCGACGATTCGCCATCTCGGACGCCTCGGGGTAGAACGGTCCCCTCTTAACGGCGCGTAATGGTGATGTCGCGGCGCTCGGGCATGACCCTCTCGAGGATGGCGCGAAGCGTCGTGTCGTCGATCGCCCGCTGCAGCCGGCCCGAGGCGGCGAGCGAAAGGACCTGCTGCTCGACCGCCTGCGCCACGTCCGGCTTCGCCAGTCGAATCCGGCCGAGCCGCTCCCGCGCCTCCGGCGTGAGGATCCGTCGGAGGGCTTCCGATCGCTCGGCGTCCCGACGGTCGTGCTCGGCCTGCTGCTGCGCGTAGGCCGCCGACATCGCTTCCGGGCTCTGTGCGGCCTGCTGCTGCTGGATCTGTTGGAGGCGCCGGCGCCGCAGTTCGGCGAGCTCGGAGTCTCCGCTCATCGCCACCGCCGGCCTGGAGTTCCGTTCAGAGGTATTTCGCAAGCTCGGGCCGCTTCTCCGCGAGTTCCTTCAGGACCGCGCGCGAGGTCGTGTCGAGGAGCCGTTGGCCCTCGGGGGAGACCTTCCGTCCGCGGTTCTTCTGGGTCTGGAGGAGGCCGGACTTCTCGAGCTGCTGGACGATCTCGCGGAGCACCGACCGCGAGGCGGTCCGCGCATGGTACGGCGCGGAGCCTCGGTCCCGCTTGCCCCCGTACTCGGAGGAGAGGCGGGCGATGCCGCTCGTTCCCTGGAGGGAGATCTTGCGCAGGACCGACGCGGAACGGAGGTACCACCAGTCCGGTTGGCTCGGGGCCCGCTGGGTGTGGACGCCGGTCCGGGCGAACGCCGCCCACGGGGGAGGGGCGACCGCTTTTCGCTCCTTGAGTTCGCTCGCCACGCGGGGCAGTAGGACGGACGCCGGAACGTCGACCGGATGGGTCATGGAGGGCGCGACCACCCAGCGGTGCTATTTAAAGTAAAACCCCCGGCTCGGGGGCGTTCGATGTCCCCGCTCCCGGTCCCGGCTCCGCGCCCTCGCTGGGCCGCCATCTTGCTCGCGGGCGGGGAGTCGAAGCGGTTCGGGGGACGCCCCAAGGCGACGGCCCCAATCGAGGGGATCCCCGCGATCGTCCGCATGGCCGGGCGGGCCGCCGACACCGGTTTCGACCCCATCTTGGCCGTCGCCGGGCGACACGTGGCGGAGACCCGCGAGGTACTCGCGACGCTGGGGACTCCGGTCGTCGAAAACGCGATCTGGGACGCCGGGCGGACCGGCTCCATCCAGACCGGGCTCGCGTCGGTGGGGCCCGTCGAGGGAGCGCTCGTGTGGCCGGTCGACCACCCGTTCGTCGAAGCCAAGTGCCTTGCCACGCTTCGTTCCGTCGCGGACGGGGATCCGATGGGGGTGTGGTTCGTACCGACGTTCGAGGGACGGGGCGGTCACCCGCTCCTGCTCCGACGGCCGACGTTCGACCCGATCGCCTCGCTCGCGCCGGACGCGCCGCTCCGCTCGCTCGTCCCGAGATTCGGCCCGCAGGTCCGGAGGGTTCCGGTCGACGATCCCGGGATTCTCGAGAATGCGGACGATCGAACGGCGTTCGACTCCGCCCAGGCCCGGTGGGCCGCGCGACAAAGGGAGGGCCGATGGACCGGCGACTGACGCGCGAGGCGCTCCGCTTGATGGAGCTCCATCAGCCGTTCGTGCGGGCGACCGTCGTGCACACCCTCGGCTCGGTCCCGGGCAAGCTCGGCGCTTCGTTGCTGATGCGGGCCGACGGCTCGACGCTCGGGACCGTCGGGGGCGCGGCGCTCGAGGAGCGCGTGAAGGATCTCGCCCGGTCCGCCTTGACGACCCACGAGGGGGGACTCCACCACTTCGACCTCCGCAAGTGGCAAGAGGGGGGACTCCCGAGCTTGTGCGGCGGGGAGGTCGACATCGCGGTGGAGTACGTCGCCGCCCACCCCCGAGTTCTCCTGTGGGGCGGGGGCCACGTGGCGGAAGCGGTCGGACGACTCCTCCCGACGGTCGAGTTCGACTTCGCGGTCGCCGACGATCGTCCGGAGTGGGTCGGCGAGGACCGATTTCCGTCGGCCGAGCGGCGGGAGGTCGTCGTCGCCGGCGAGCTGTTCCGAACGTTCGCGCCGGCGGAGTTCACGCACCTCTACATTCTGGGGTACGACGCGGGGAAAGACACCGACGTCCTCGAGCTCGCCTGCCAGCGGTTCCCGGGGGAGATCGGGCTGATCGCGAGCGCGGCGAAGCGGACCCACATCTTTGCGGAGCTCCGACGGCGGGGGGTCGACGAGTCGTCCCTCGGACGAGTCCGGTCTCCGGTGGGCGTGCCGATCGGGGCCCGGTCCCCGCCGGAGATCGCCGTCAGTATCGTGGCCGAACTCGTCCGAGACGCCAACGAGGGGCCGAGACATAAGAACCCCGGCGGCTCCCCGCCGGAGGATGGGTAGCGCCGTGTCCACCCGCCAGACGACCCGGCTCCGGGTCAACGGAACCGCGATCGAGGTGGCCTGCCCGCCGGAACGGATCCTGCTCGACCTCCTGCGCGAGGAGCTCAACCTCACGGGATCGAAACGGGGGTGCGACCTCGGGACGTGCGGCTGCTGCACCGTCTGGGTCGACGGGCGACCGGTCCTCAGTTGCCTGACGCTCGCCCGACTGGTGGACGGTCACGACGTGACCACGATCGAGGGGATCGCGTCGCCCGGGGGGCTGTCGACCCTGCAAAAGGCGTTCGTTGAACACGGGGCGACGCAGTGTGGCTTCTGCACGCCGGGCTTCGTGATGACCGGGACCGCGCTGCTCCGCGACCATCCCGGGGCCAGCCGGGCCGAGATCGAGCGCGCGATCGCGGGCAACCTCTGCCGCTGCACGGGGTACCTGAAGATCGTCGAGGCGATCCAGGCCGCCGGTCGGGAGTCGGCGTAGGATGGCGGCGAAGGAGCCGACCTCGCCGTACCGGCTGATCGGAACCCGGATCCCCTACATCGAGGGCCCGCTCAAGGTCACCGGGCGGGCCGAGTACACGGACGACATCAAGCGTCCCGGCCAGCTCATCGCCCGGTTGCTGCGGAGCCCGTGGCCGCACGCCCGGATCCGGTCGATCGACGTATCGAAGGCCCGATCGATGCCGGGCGTCGCCGCGGTCCTCACCGGGGAGAAGTATCCGACCCAGTTCGGCGTCCTTCCGATCACGCACGACGAGACGGCGATCGCCGTCGGCAAGGTGCGATACATTGGGGACATCGTGGCGGCCGTCGCCGCGGTCGACGAGAGGACCGCCGACCTCGCCCTCCAGGCGATCGTCGTCGACTACGAGGTGCTCCCCGAGCACGCCGACCCGCGCACGGGGACGGAGAAGGTCGTCGAGCCGATCCACACCCGGGGGCTGAACGGGACGAACATCCAGAAGGAGGTCGTCCAGCATTTCGGCGACGTCGATGCGGCGTTCGCGGGGGCCCACGCCACGGTCCGGGTGCGGGGGACGTACGCGGGGGTCACCCATGCGTTCACGGAACCGATGGCCACGATCGCCGAGGCGACCCCCGACGGCCGTCTCACCGTGTGGAGCGCGACCCAGGTCCCGCACTATCTCCACCGGGCGCTCTCGGAGGTGCTCGGGATCCCGATGCACCGGATCCGAGTGATCAAACCCGAGGTCGGAGGGGGGTTCGGGGGCAAGTCGGACCCGCTGCCGCACGAGATCGCGTGCGCCGCGCTCTCGATCGAGACCGGCCGCCCCGTCAAGATCCTGTTCGACCGGGAAGAGGTCTTCGTCACCAACCACGGTCGGCATCCGACCCAGAACGACGTTCGGATCGCGGTGGACCCGGAGGGCAAGATCCTCGCCTACGACATCGACGCGCTGATCGACGGTGGGGCGTGGAGCTCGTTCGGGACCGTCACGACGTACTACAACGGCGTCCTCTCGATGGGCCCGTACCGGGTCCCGAACTTCCGGTACCGGGGTCGCCGGGTCTACACCAGCAAGCCTCCGAACGGCGCGATGCGCGCCCACGGGGGGACGAACATCCGCTACTCGATCGAGGTCGGGCTCGACGACCTGGCCGAGCGGCTCCACATCGACCCGTTCGACCTCCGGGAACGGAACGCCCTCCCCCCCCACACGATGACCGTGAACCAGTTCCGGATCACGTCGACGTCGTTCGTCAAATGTCTCCACGCCGCCCGGGAGCGGAGCGGATGGGACTCGAAGTTCCGTCAACTTCCGTACGGCAAGGGCGTGGGGCTTGGGTGCGGGTTCTACATCTCGGGCTCGAACTCGCCGATCCACTTCACCCCGAAGATGCCGCAATGCACCGTCCATCTGAAGGTCGACATGGACGGGGGGATCTCCGTCCATTGCATGCAGGCCGACATCGGGCAGGGCTCGAACACGCTCCTCGCGGTGATCGTCGCCGAGGTGCTGGGCGTCGACCTCGACCGGGTCCACGTCCAGCGGGTCGACTCCGACGTCTCCCCGGTCGACATGGGGAGCTACTCGAGCCGGGTCACATTCATGATGGGCAACGCGGCCCGCCAGGCCGCCGAGTCGCTCCGCGACCAGCTCGTTCGCGCCGCCGCCCGGGTCACCGGCTATCCACCCGAGAAGCTCGAGGTCGGGCACGAGAAGATCTCGGTCCGCCACCGGCCCGACGTATCGGTCACCTACGTGGAAGCCCTGCACGCTGCGATGGAACGCAGTGGGGCCCTGCTCGCCACCGGCGCCTACACCTCGCCCCCGATGGGCGGCGACTTCAAGGGGGCCCGGGCCGGGACGGCCCCCGCCTATTCGTTCGCCGCCTACGTCGCCCAGGTCGACGTCGACGTCGAGACCGGAATCTACCGGGTCGAGAAGGTGTGGGCCGCCTTCGACTGCGGCCGCGCGCTCAACCGCCTCGCCGTGGAGGGCCAGATCGAGGGGTCGATCCACATGGGGCTCGGCCAGTTCATGGGCGAAGCGATGATGTACCGCGGGGCGCGGCTGATGAATCCGTCCCTCCTCGAGTACAAGATCCCGATGCCCCAGCAGATGCCGGACGTCGAGTGCCTTCTCGTGGGCGACGACGACCCCGAGGGGCCGTTCGGCGGAAAGGAAGCCGGCGAGGGTCCCCTGATCGCGACCCTCCCCGCCGCGGGGAACGCGCTCTACGATGCGATCGGGGTCCGGTTCCACGACCTCCCGGTCACGCCGGAGAAGGTCGTGCGGGGGATGGAGCAGCGCCGCCAGTCCGGCCGGACGTGGAAGGGGGTCGCCTGATGCACCTCGACCCGTTCGAGCTGCACCGGCCGACGACCGTCGACGAGACCGTCGACCTCGCCGGACGGCTCGCGCCCGACGTCGACTACCTCGCCGGCGGCACCGACCTCCTGCCGAACTACAAGATGCATCTGAACGTCCGGGCGAACCTCATCGCCCTCGAGGACGTCTCCGAACTCCGGGGGATTTCGCTCGACCGGGTCGGGGCGATGGTCCGCCTTGCCGACCTCGAAGCGGACGCGGCGTTCGCCGCGTCGTTCCCCGGGGTCGTCGCCGCGGCCCGCGAGGTCGCGACCCCGCTCGTCCGCGCCAGCGGGACCCTCGGAGGGAACCTCCTCGTCGAGACCCGGTGTTTCTTCTTCAACCAGTCGCTGCCTTGGCGGGAGAGCCTCGGCTACTGCCTGAAGGCGGACGGCGACCGGTGCCACGTCGTCCCGCAGAAGGTGAAGTGTTACGCGACGTTCTCCGGCGACATCGCCCCGGCGCTCGCCGTCGTCGACGCGGAGGTCGAGGTCGCCGGCCCGTCGGGCCGACGGCGACTGCCGGTCTCGCGCCTGTACGACCCGGTCGGGGACGGGATCCACCGACACAAGCTCGCGGCCGGCGAACTGATCGTCGCCGTCCACTTCCCGCCGGAGTCGCGGGGGCTGAAGGCCACGTACCGGAAGCTCCGGATCCGGCCGTCGTTCGACTTCCCCGAGCTCGGGGTCGCCGTCGCGGCCCGACAGGACGCCGGCGGACGGATCTCTCGGCTCGCCCTCTCGCTCGGGGGGCTCGAGACGTACCCCCGACGGTTCGACGACCTGACCGAGCCGATGGTCGGGACCGTTCCGACCCCCGCCACCGTACGGGCGCTCGCCGACGAGGTCCAGAAGCGGGTGCGGCCCGTCCACAACACGTTCCTCGCCCCGGAGTACCGCAAGAAGATGGCCGGCGTCTTCGTCCGCCGGGCGACCGCCGAAGTTCTCGGGGTTCCGGAGTCGTCCCCATGAGCGAGGAGCCGACGTTCGAGCTGATCGAGACGTCGCGCCTGAAGATCCACGAGGAGATCGACCCCGCGCACGTCGCGCGCCTGGTCGCCGCGCTGCGGCGGGACGGGTACGTCGCCGAACCGATCTGGGTCGCCCGCGACTCCCACGTCGTCCTCAACGGCCACCACCGGCTCGCCGCGCTCCGGGAGCTCGGGGCCGCCCGGATCCCGGCGTGGGTGTTCGATTACGAGTCCGACGCCGTCGAGCTCGACCGTTGGCAGGACGGCCCCCCGCTCGCCAAACCGGACGTCGTCGCCCGGGCCGTCTCGGGGGTCCCGTTCCCCCCGAAGACGACGAAGCACACGATTCGCCACCCCCTGCCCGAGCGACGGACCCCGCTCGACGCGCTCGGCGTCCGGCCCGACCCGGCTCACGTCCGGTCGGGCGGGCGCCCGGACCGGCGGGCCGACGCCCCGGACTCGTAGGGGAGCGGCCACTCCCCCGTGGCAAATCGTCGGATCGCCTCGCGGAGGAGCGGGCGTTCGAGCGCCTGGGTGCGCGCCTGGAGCGTTTCGACGGTCTCGGACGGGCCGAGGTCGAACCGGTCCTGCAGGAGGATCGGGCCGGCGTCGACCTCGGCGGTGACGACGTGGACCGTGGCGCCGGTCTCGCGGTCCCCGGCGGCCAGGATCGATTCGTAGACGGCCCGTCCGTACTGGCCCCGACCCCCGTGCCGCGGGAGGAGCGCGGGGTGGACGTTCACGACCCGACCGGCCCAACCGCGGAGGAACTCGGCGGGGAGGATCGACTTGAACCCGGCGAGGACCACGAGCTCGACGCCCGCGTCGCGAAGCCGGGCGTCGAGGAGCCCCGGGGCGGACGCCGGTCCCCGCATCGGGATCACCTCGTACGGGAGGCCGTGCCGGGCCGCGACGCCGGCGGCGGCGATCCCTTCCCGGTCGGCCACGACCGCGACGATCTGCGCGGGGGGGTCGCCGCGCTCGATCGCGAGGGCGAGCGCGTCGAGCGTCGTGCCGGTCCCCGAGACGAGCACCGCGAGCGGAAGCGGGCGGGGCATCGATGTCCTCCGGTCAGAAGAGCGTCGCGGACGTGAACTGGAACCGGCCGCACACGAGCGCCGGGCACGTCACCGACTGCACGCCCCGCTCGTCGGAGTACCGGCCCCGCTCCCGGCCCCACGCCTCGGCGTGGCGGAGCGTCTCGGGGATCGATTGGGTGAACCGGAGATTCCGGACCGGTTCGACGACCTCGCCGTGGCGGACCCGGTACGTCCCGTCCCGCGTCATCCCGGTGATCACGCCGCGGGCCGGATGGACAATCCGGACGTAGTGGAACCGGGTCACGATGAGTCCGTTGCCGAGGATCTTCGCGAGCTCCTCGGGCGAGGCGCCGTGGTCGGCGGTCAGGATCAGCGAGGTCGGGACCGGGCCCCACTCGCCGTACGGCGACTCGGGGGGAAGGGCGTGCCCCGTGAGCCGCGCCCCCAGGTGGCCCGCGGTCACGAGGTCGGTGACGGCCGGGCCGACGACGCCGTGGTCGATGAGCGCGAGCCGGCGCTTCGGGGTCCCTTCCTCGTCGAAGGCGGCGGGGAGGCCGAGCGGGGACCGACCGTCGTCGGTGAGCCTCAGCTCCTCCGGGAAGAGCCGCGTCCCGCGCTTCCCCTTGAGACAGCTCCAACCTTCTTCCTCCCCGTGCCCGGAGAATCCGAGGTGGGCGAGGAACCCGACGAGCTCCTGGACCGCGGCCCCGCCCAGCAGGACCCGGTACCGGCCCGGTTTCGCCGCCTTCGGAGCGGTACGCGGCATCCGGTCCCGGGCCTCCCGCCCGAGACGGGCGGCGTCGAGCTTCGCCGCATCCCAGTGGGACCCTTCGGCCCACCCCGAGACCGGGGGTTCGTCGGCGGGCCGCTCGACGAGGATCGACGCCTGGCTCGCGGTGCGGATGCCGCTCACCGACCGGCCGGACGTGTTGGCGATCGCGATCGTCTGCGAGCCCGCGTGCACGGCGCCGGAGACCCGCTGGCCCTCGACGTCCGCCCCCGCCGCCTCGAGCGCGCCGGCCGCGATCCGACCGACCGCCTCGGGGGCGAGCGACGCCGTCGCTCGGGAGTATCGGACCGGGCGGGGGCGACCGTCGACCGGGAACGGTCCGACCCGCGCATCCACCGGGGCGATCGAAGCGAGCGCCACCGCCTCCCGGACGACCCGACCGAGCCCGGCCGGGCTCGTGTCGGTCGTCGTCGCGGTCGCGAGCCGGTGGTCCTTCGCCACGCGGAGCGAGACGGAGCGGCTTTCCTCGACGTGGGGCTGGTGGATGTGCCCGTTCGCGAACCGCATCGTCGTCCATCCCTCCGACCGGACCCGGACGTCCCCCTCGACCCCGCTGGGGAGCCGGTCCAGCACCCGGGTCGCCACGGCGGCGAGGTCGATCGGTCGAGCCGGCACCGGTCAGCCCCCCCAGACCCGGACGTTCCGGAACCGGGCCGCGGGGGCGCCGTGGCCGACGCGGGCGGCCTGGATCGGTTGCCCCTTCCCACAGTTCGGGATCCCCCAGAGGTGCCAGGTCGACGCGTCGCCGACCGCGTCCATCGACCCCCAGAACTGAGGGGTCATCCCGGCGTAGATCGGGTTGCGGACGAGCGGGCCGAGCTCGCCGCGGACGATCGTCCGGCCGACCTCGGTGCCGAACTGGAAGTTGAGCCGCTTGTCGTCGATCGACCACGAGCGGTTCGTCTCGAAGTAGACCCCCTCCCGAACCCCCTCGAGAAGTTCCTCAAACGACCGGTCGCCCGGCTGGAGGTCGACGTTCGTCATCCGGATGAGCGGGGCCCGGTCGAACCCTCCGGCCCGGGCCGTGGCGCCGGACGTCGGGACCCCGAGCGCGGCCGACGTCTCCCGGTTCGTCAGGAAGCCGACGAGGCGCCCCCGGTCGACGAGCGTCGTCCGCACGGCCGGACACCCCTCGTCGTCCCACCCGAACGTCCCGAGCCCGTTCGGCTCGGTCGCGTCGGCGACGATCGTCATCCCCTCGGAGCCGTACCGGAGCGACCCCCGGTCGGCGGGCGCGAGGAACGAGGTGCCGGCGAATCCGGCCTCGCTGGCGAGGATTCGGTCGAGCTCGGTCGCGTGGCCCACCGACTCGTGGACCTGGAGCGCGAGCTGGTCGGTCGCGAGGACCACCGTCGTCGCCGCGGAGCTCGGGCAGCTCGGCGCGTCGAGGAGCGCGACCGCCTGCTGCCCGACGGTCGGCGCCCGCTCGCCGAGGGCGAGCGCCTCGATGAACTCGTACCCCGCCTGACCGTAGTCGCCTCCGAACGAGTTCGGACCGGAACGGCGCTGGACCTCCCCGTGGGCGGCCGCGGTCGCATCGACCCCCGCGCCGACGTGGACGATCCGGCTCGTGAACCCGACCCCTTCGCTCGAGCCGAACCGGGTCACCTGTTCCCACGCCTGCATCGAGGCGTGGCCGCTCTTCACCTCCGGACCGACGTGGAGCGCCTTCTCCGCGTCCCGGAGGAGCCCGAGCTTCTCGGCCCGGTCCACGTCGAACGGGTTCCGACGGAGCCGCGTCTCGTACCGACCGTTCTCGGGCCCCCGGGACGGGACGACCGCGATCGGCCGACGGCACGTCGGCTCGGCCGCATGGGCGGCCCGTACCGCGAGACGGGCCGCGGTCCGCGCGCCGGCGGCGGACGGGTCGGCGACGGTGCCGAACCCCCACGCCCGCTCGGTCCGGACCCGTACGCCGACGCCGGCGCCCGACGTGGCGGTGAGCGCGCTCGCTTCGCCGTTGCGGACGGCGAGCGCCTCGAACCGTTGGGGGGCGAGGACCCGGACGTCCGCGTACGCGATTCCGCTCGTCAGGGCGGCCCGGAGCGCCGCGCGAACGACGTCGTCCATCGACCCTGCGGCGCTAGAGCATGACCCGCAGGTTGAGCTTCTCGGTGAGCTCCTTGTACCGGTTCCGGATCGTCACCTCGGTGACGCCCGCGACCTCGGCGACCTCGCGCTGGGTCCGCCGCTCGCCGCACTGCACGCTCGCGATGTAGATCGCGGCGGCGGCGACGCCGGTGGGGCCCCGACCGCTCGTGAGCTCCCGCTCGGTCGCCTCCTTGAGGATCTCGTTGGCCCGGGTCTGGATCTCGCCCTTCAGCTTCAGCTCCGAGCAGAACCGCTGGATGTAGTCCTGCGGGCGCGTCGGCATCAGCTTGAGCTTCAGCTCGCGGGTCATGAACCGGTACGTCCGGCCGATCTCCTTGCGGCCGATGCGGGACTTGCTCGCGATCTCGTCGAGCGTCCGCGGGACGTTGCACTGGCGGCAGCTCCCGTAGAGCGAGGCGGCGACGACCCCCTCGATCGAGCGGCCCCGGATGAGGTTCCGATTGACGGCCTTCCGGTAGATCATCGCGGCCGTCTCGCGCACGTTGCGCGGGAGCGCCATCGACGACGCGATCCGGTCGAGCTCGGCGAGCGCGAACGCGAGGTTCCGCTCGGTCGCGTTCGAGACGCGAATCCGGCGCTGCCACTTACGGAGCCGGTAGAGCTGCGCCCGGTTCCGGGTCGGGATCGACTTCCCGTACGGGTCGCGGTTCTTCCACCCGATCTCGGTGGAGAGCCCCTTGTCGTGGATCGTGAGGGTGGTCGGCGCGCCGGTCCGGGTCCGCTTCTCCCCCTGCTCGGCGTCGAACGCCCGCCACTCGGGCCCCTGGTCGATCATCCCCTCTTCGAGGACGAGACCGCACTCGTCGCAGACGAGCTCCCCGCGTTCGTAGTCGCGGGTCAGGTGCGTCGACCCGCAGTTCGTGCAGCGCGTCGGAACGGCGAGGTCGGAGGGCGGTGCCGGCGGTTTCTCGCCGTTGGTGGCCGTCTCATCCTGCTGCATTCGGTCGTCCCGCTTCGGCGACCAGGGGCTGCCCGACGAGCGCGACGCCCTCGGCCGGATTCGGCGCCCGGCGGAGCCGGACGGCGAAGTACGGCCGGGAGACCGGGCCGAAGACGCGGGTCACGCGTCCCCGGTGTCGGCCGGAGGCGTCGGCAACGATCGTCCCCTCGGACGGATACCGTTCCCCGAGCGTCCTCGCGACCAGTTGACCGGTCGGACCGACCGCGTGTACAACGCCGACCGTCCGCTCGCGCGGTTCCGCGCGAAGTCCCTGGCGAGCCAAGTGGTATAAGGGACTTGCGATAGGTATTTAGTCGTTACGGTCGACCGCCCCGTCGAGAACGGCCCCGGCTCGACGTCGGCAGCCCGTCGTCGGGCGGGACGAGCGGGGACGGGCCGATCGTGTCGAAATCGAGGTCGTCGTCCGACGTCGCGTCGTCGCCCGGTCCGTCGTCGTCTTCGGCGTCGAGTTCCCCGGTCGCCCCCGGGGGGACCGTCGGGTCCTCGGGAAGTTCGCCGACCGCCCCCGGCGGAGGGACGACCCGCGGGGGCGTCGGAGTCGCCGGACGGGCCGGCGCGGGCACCGCCGGGGTCGGCGTTCCCCCGGCGGACGGGGGTCGGGCCGGGGTCCGTTCCTTCGTCAGACGGTCGACCTCGTTCCAGAGCGCCTCGATCTCCTCCTCCGGGGTTCCGTAGCGCCGTTCCTCGGAGAGCGCCGCGCGGACCTGGTCGCGGAGGCGGGCGGCGCTCTGGGCGTCGTGCGCTTTTCCTTTGATCCGCTGCAACCGCCGCGCGAGCTTCCGCGCTTCGAGGAGGATCTCCTCCTCCTCGTTCCCGGCCGGGGGCGGGACGGCGCCCACCGTGGGAGCGCGGGGGATCCGGGCGACCGCTTTGCGGACCTCGACCAGGAGACGGGCGGTGGTGAGGAGATGCTCGTCTTGGACGGCCCGCAGGAACGTCGAGAACGCTCGGGTCGCCTCCGAGACGTCCTCGCCGCGGTTGCGGGCGACCCGGATCTGGACCCCGAGCGCCTGCCCTTCCTGGATGCAGAACTTCGGGATGGTGTCGTTGAGGACCGCGAGGCTGGCCGACGCCGAAGCGGCCGCTTTCTCGAGCGACCCCTGCGAGAGCGGCGCGCTCTTCAGGCGGGCCCGCGCGTTGCCGACCCGGGAATCGAGGTGCTCCAAGTCGATGCCGAGCTGCTGGGCGACGTCGCGAAGCTCATCGGCCCGTTGAAGCAGGGCGCGCACCCACGTCCAGTCGCGGGCCGCGGACGCGTACAGGGTCTCGGCGCGGAGGAGGAGCTTGATCGCCTGGTCCCGGTGGTCTTCGGCGAGCGCGGTCTCGACCCCCGTTCGTACCTGCTCGGTCGGATAGGGGAGCCCTTCGGCTTCGAGGATCCGCCCCTGCTCGACGAGACGTCGCAGCCGCTCGACCGGGTCAAGCCCGAGGGTGGAGGCCATCGGTCCGCTCACGGTTCCTGCGGGACTTCGGCTTCCAGGGTGCGCATGAGCCGCGAGAGCGTCGCATCGGCGTCTTCGAGCTTGCGGGCCCGGAGCTGCTCGGTGGCCCGCCGGATCTCGCCGGCGGCCTCGTAGGCGAGCTCGCTATCGGATGGGAGCGACCGGACCCGCGCCGCCAGGCCCCGGGCCTTCGTCAGAAGGCGGGCGAGCGCGTTCTCCGCCGACTCGGGGTCGGCGGTCGCGTCGGTCGCGAGTTCGGGCCCCGGGTCGTCGCCGTCCCGACGGACCAGGGGTTCGGGGGTGCCGAGCTCTCCGATCGCTACGCGGAGCTCCCGGAGTCGCGTCGTCGCCTCCACGATCTTCCCCCGCCGGAGATGGCGGGTCGCTTCGGCGTGAACGGTGCGGGCCGGTCGGGAGGGGGCGTGGTCCGGACCGAACGCGGCGAGCGCCTGCGCATGGCGCTCGAGCTCCTGCTCGATCGCGGGGGGGAGCGCTTCGTTGAGCAGCATCAGGGCGCGGGCCGCGATTTGGGCCCCTTCGTCCAGCGTATCGGTGGAAAGGTCCGGCTGCGAGAGGAGCGTCTTGACCTGCTGGACCGCCTCCTCGACCTCCGCGACCGGACGGCCGACGACTTCGGCGGAATCGCGGAGGCCGTCGATCTGGCGGAGGAGCCCCTTCAGCCCCTTCCAGTCGGTCTCGATCCGTCCCAACTGCTCGTCGGCTTCCACGAGACGGTCGATCGCCTGTTCGGTCCGGCCGGCCTCGATTTCGGCCCGGATCCGGACCGTCTCGGCGCCGAACGAGACCGCGACCCCCTCGTTCCGGAGGGTCGTCTGGCGCTCCTCGAGCGACCGGAGCCGACGCCCGAGCGACTCGTTCGTCGCCTCGTGGAGTCGGGCCAGCGCCGAGCGGAGGAGGGAGAGCGCCTCGACGGTTCGTCCGTCGGCCTGGGTCAGCGCCGCCTGGTGGAGTTCGACCGTGACGTCCGCCGTGGGTCCGCCGAGACGGCTGACGAGCCGGACGGTCCGGTCGAGCTCATGCGCGGTCTTCTCGACCTGGTCGGCCGTCGGGTCGCGGCCGGCGGGCCGGGTGGCCCGGGGCGGCGCCTTCGGCCGCGACGGGGCGGACGGCAACGGGACCGCCTCGGTCTCGGAGAGTCCCCGGAGCGCGTCCACGGCGAGTCCTGTCGGGTAGCCGCACGTCGCGCACGACGCCGCCGTGGTCGGGTTCTCGGCCTCGCAGACCGGGCAGTCGGAGGTCGGGGGAGCGAGCGTACTGGACACCTTGCTGTACGGAGAATGGTACGCGTCCGACCTTAATCTCTCCGCAGATGACCGAGGACGTCGGTTAGCCCCCGGAGAAGGTCGGCACGACCGTCAGCCGGGTCGGCGCCTCGATTCGGGTGTCCAGGGGAATGGGGGTTCCGTCGACCAGGACGGCGGAGCCCTCGGGGGCATGGCCGCAGTTCCGGAGGACGGTTCGGACCGCGGTTCCCGGGGCGACCCAGACGACCGCAGCCGGTCCCGACCGGGCCCCACGGGCGACGACGACCTCGACCCGGATCGGGGCGGGGGAAGGGGAGGCGCTGAGGGGGAGAGTTTCCGGGACCGGCCGCCCGGGGCCGGTCCCCTTTGAACTCCCGCGATGCATACGCACCACCAGATCTCGAATCTGGCGCCTTGGCCG
>JAKIVZ010000029.1 GCA_022750295.1 Candidatus Lutacidiplasma silvani | reverse complement strand
ACAATAGACGACCCTCGAGGGGGATTCGGAGCTGCGCCACAGGCTCCTAGAGGGAGTCTCCGCCCGTTCTGCCCAGGCACGAGCGCGTCGGGCGAATCGAACCGAATCGATTTGAAGGTGGGGCCATCATTCCCGGACGATGACCGCCGCCGTTTCCCAAGTCCGCTCCGCCGGCGCCGCGGCGCATCCCGACCGCCCGAACACGATCTCGGTCCCCTTTGTCGTCCTGGCATCCGTCCTGATGGGCGTCGGCCTGATGCTGACGTTCACCTGGCTCATCACCTTCGATTGGGATTTCTTCCCCGGCATCCTGGTCGTCGTTGCCGGGGCGTTGATGATGCTCGACCCCCGGATGGGGTCGGACCACGCCTAGGCGGACGTCGGTCGTGCCGAGCCAATTGAATCGTTCGCCGGGGCTCTCGGTCGTCAAGCTCGGCGGCTCGGTCCTCACCCGGAAGAAGGAACGGGAATCGCTCCGCCCGAAGGTGCTCGCGCGACTGGCGCGGGAACTTGCGACCGCCCCGGGACCGTTGGTCGTCCTCCACGGGGCCGGCTCGTTCGGCCACCCGGACGCGCGTCGATTCGGCCTTTCCCGGGCACCTTCCGGCGGGGTCCTCTCCCCCGAACGGCGGCGAGGGGCGACGATCGTCGCGCGGGAGGTCCGTCGGCTGCACGCGGCGGTTCTCCAGGCCCTCATGGGAGCGGGGGTCTCGCCGTGGTCGCTCCCCGGAGCGACCGTCGGACGGAACCGGGGGGGCCGGCTCGCCTCGTTCGACTCCGGCCGGTTCGCCGACACGTTGGTCGCCGGGGTCACACCGGTTTCGTTCGGAGACGTCGTCCGGGACGACGAGTGGGGATTCTCGATCCTCTCCGCGGACACGATCGCGAGCGGGCTCGCCTCCGCCCTGCCCGTCGAACGGGTGCTGTTCGTCAGCGACGTCGGGGGGGTGTTCGAGCCGGGCTCGACCGGTCGCCGCGTCGTCGTCCCGCTCGTCACTCCCGAGCTCGTGGAGCGACTTCGCCCCACCGAGGGGGTCCCCGACGTGACCGGGGGGATCCGGGGGAAGGCCGAGGCGATGCTCGCGATCGGGGCCGGCGGCGTCGACGCCGGTCTTATTAGCGGACTCTCGGATGGGGCGCTTTCGCGGGCGCTCCGGGGGGAACGAGTCTACGGGAGCTGGGTCGAAGGGACGCGCCGGTAAGGCGCCCCGACCCGCCGAACCGGACTCCGGCGGCCTCGACCTCTCGCACCGCAAGGCCGACCACGTCAAGGTGGTCCTCGGCAAGGAGGTCGAGGGGCGGTACCGGTACTGGAACGACGTCCAGCTGGTCCACAACGCCCTTCCCGAGGTCGATTTCGACGAGGTCGACCCGTCGGTCGAACTGTTCGGCCACCGGTTGCGGGCGCCCCTGATGATCACGGGGATGACCGGGGGGTTTCCCGATGCCCGCAAGATCAACGACAATCTCGCCCGGGCCGCCGCGGCGGTCGGGGTCGCCATGGGGGTCGGGAGCGAGCGGGCCGCGATCCTGAAGGG
>JAKIVZ010000023.1 GCA_022750295.1 Candidatus Lutacidiplasma silvani | reverse complement strand
GCGTCCTCGGCACATGGAAGCTCCACGGGGAGAATCCGTCGACGAAGCTCTACGCGGCGCTCAGCTGACCCCGGCCTCTATCGAGGCTGAACACGTACCCCTAATGTACTCCCGGGACGTTGGACCGCCGCCCTAAACGCTTGTTTGGGCGAGGGGGCGTCCTCAGTGCTTCAGCTCAAGGGGGTCGGGAAGCGGTACTGGCCTTCCGCGGATTGGGCAATCAGAGCGCTGGATCTCGAACTGAGGCACGGAGAGATCCTTGGACTTGTCGGTAGAAACGGGGCGGGGAAGACCACCACGTTGAGGCTAGCGGCTGGAGTTTCGAAGTTGGGGGGCGGACAAGTTCAAGTCGATGGCTTAGACATGCGGTTGGAGAAGAGGAGCGCATCTCGGCTCATCGGCTGGGTGCCCGAGGCTTCGCCCCACGACGAAACTTCTCGGGTGCGCTCGCTCGTCGACTATTACGCTGCAATCGCTGGCATGTCGGATCCCGATGCATGCTCGAAGTTGATCGAACAATGGGGCTTGGGACCTTACGCCAACCGAAGGGTCCGCACCCTCTCCCTCGGGATGTTACGCAGACTTTCCATCATTGCTGCCGAGCTCACAAATCCCCGCTATCTCCTTCTTGACGAAGTATTCAATGGCATGGATCCTGAGGGGGTCGTCGACGTAAGGAATTGGATTCTTGGCCGGACGGCTGCCGGCTGCGGAGTGATCCTTTCGTCTCACAATCTTCGCGAGCTGGCCGCAATCGCCGATCGGGTTGCCGTGCTCCATCGGGGCAAGCTCCTGCGGATCCTAGAGCGTTCCGAGTACGTCGGCCAATCCTCGAGAGGACTCCGCATTAAATCGGACAACCTGGACGATCGGGCGTTCCGAATCTTGGAGCAGTTTGGCGAGGTTGCGCGGCGCCCGTACGGTGCTTCGGTTTCGAAGGAGGGGTTGGACCCGAACGCCGTGAGTCACGCGCTGGTCTCCGAAGGCTACCACCTCACGGGCCTAGAACCAGAGTCCGATCCCCTTGAGGATCTCTTCATTTCGATTCTGAGAGAGGCGTCGTGAAAGCTTGGCAGGCCGAGCTGAGGCGATCGCTCCTCCTGCGACCGGTCCTGACGGTGATGATCGGCCTGATCGCCGTGTCGATTATCCTCACCGCTGCGCCCACCCCTCCCGGCGACAGGGCCCACCCGTTGAGCTGGAACTTCGCTGCGACCTACTCTTATACGACGGAGTTCGTGTTCGAATTTTACGTTTTTGATGGAAACGGTCACCCCTTGGGCGGTGCATTAGCTACGGTGACCTTCGTGCCGTTCAACTCGACGAGCGGTGCCGTAGTCACCGGGAGTGCTACGACGAATTCGAGCGGCTTGGCATCCTTCTCGATTCAGGAGCCTGACAGAGATCTCCCTGTGGATTACGCCGTGGAGATTCCTGGTGTCGGTTCAGAGGTAGTGGGCAGCGGAGTTGAACATACGCCATCAGGGCAATTGTCCGCCGGGCCGGGCGTCTTCACCTGGTTGAAGGCGGGCCCCTATGACTTAAGGAACACACTCCAATTATTCTTCATGAGCCCAACAGGGCCGATTCCCACCGGGTCTCTACTCAGAACAAATGTGACGGACGGGAGCAATCCTCCCCTGACACTGTCATCCGTCCCAATCCCCGCGGTGCAGCCTGCTGAGGTGGCGCCTCCTTCACCGGATCTGGCCGCGACGACTGTTCTGACCTTCGAGGTCCTGGCGCCCGACGGGTCGATCTTGGCCTTCATTCAGGATTCGCCCACCCAGTTTCAGACGACCGACTACAAGTCCACGGTGTGGGGGGAGGCACTCGATACGACTTTGATTGAGTGGACCTTCTTGGCGTCGATGGCGGGGGTGTTGTTGGGATACGAGGCGTACGGAAGAGACCGGAAGAGCCGGTCTCTCGAGCCCGTGCTCGCCCTCCCAACGACCGATGCCGGTCTCTTGATTGGTCGACTACTAGCCGCTTTCGTGGCGGTCACGCTCTCTGCTGGGGTGGGTGCGCTGATTGACCTCGTGGCTGCCGGAAGAATCGCCCCACAAGTCTACCCTGTTCCTCTGCTGGCTGCGCTCTGCATGGGGGTTGTACTTCTAGGTCTGGCCTTTTTGTCGCTCACGGTTTTCCTCTCTAGAGTAAGTCGATCGAGCTGGGTCATTGTTGGGACAGGAGGATTTCTTGCAGTCACCCTAATCGCGGTCTGGACGACCGTCGGCAGGTTTTTTACCATCGGGAGCGGCTATGGTGGACTTGGATCCCAGAGTTCCCCGCTGACCTGGCTGGCTCTGGCAATTGCCCGCGACTATTTCGCCACGCTGGGCTCGCCGCCAGGTCTCGTGGGGGCAGCTAGTTCAGCCCTAGTCGCTAGCATCCTCTTGACCTCGGCTCTCGTGCTAGGTTCGATTCTTGGTGCCGTCCGTCTCGCCCAAACGCACGACTAGTGGCGCGGCCGGTAAAGTTGGCTGACCCCCGGACTGGAGGTACTTTCCGGGTTTGACTGTCCCCCCGGCATGGTTCTCCGCGTCTGGGAACTGACCGTCGAGGAGGGCCAGAAGCTCCAGCGCATCGTGCGCCACGTTCATGACGCGATCGAGTTCAAGCGCGCCCATATCGTCCTCGCCACCTACCAGGGGAACACGCCCCTTCAGATCGCCGTCATCGCTCTGATGAGCGAGGGCTACTTTCGCGGGGTGATGCGGGCCTTCAACGAGTATGGAATGGCCATGCTCAAACCCAAGTGGAGACCCGAGCGGCCCCCGAAGTCCACCGACGAGCAGCGCAAGGCGCTCGTCGACCTCGCGCTCAGCCGACCTCGCGATTTCCAATTGCCGTACTCCCAATGATCCCTCTCCCGCTTGCGTGAGCAAGCGGTTGCCTGGGGCGTCGTGCCCTCGATCAGCGAGGAGTGGCTCCGCGTGATCCTCCTCGAGGACGATGTCTCTCACCAGACCATTCGGACCTGGAAGGTCTCCCCGGACCCTCTATTCGAGGAGAAGAAACAGAGCATCGACCAATTGACCCGGAAGTGGTACAACCCGCCAATCGTGATCTCAATAGACGAGATCGGGCCGATCCAGCTGCTCCCGCACGGGGCCGAGGGGAAGTTCCCGAAGCAGTGGCCCGCGCGGATCCCCGCCGAGTACGAGCGCAAGTTCGGGACGGTCAACTACTTCCTGACGCTGAACGTCTTTCATCAACAGTTGCATAGGCGGGTCTATCGGAGCAAGCACTCCGCGAACTGGCCGGAGTACCTCGAGGAGGTTCGAGCACGCCGCCCGTCCGATCCGTGGGTGTACCCGATCTGGGACGGGGCGAGCAACCACTGGACCGCCGCCGTCCGCCGGTGGGTCAAGGAGAACCCCGTTCGACTCTACTCGACCCCGACGGACGCGAGCCATCTGAACCCGGTCGAATGCCACGCATGCCACGCCGGGGACTTGCAGGAGCTCGCGCTCGCCGGGGAGGGCTACACCACCCCGGAGGAACTGGCCCGGGCGCTCGACTCGGCGGCCGCCTATCGGAACCAGGAGCGGAAGGCTCGCGGCAACCGCTTCCGGGACACGGTGCGGAATGACCGACGTCCGCGCGCCAAGAAACCGATGTGGCTCAGGCCCCGCTAGCCTCGCCGATCGTTCGTGGCCGCGCCAGTAGCTCTGGCGTTCCACCCAAGTAATCCGCAAGCGGAATACCTCGAGCGGAACCCGCCCGGTCAGGGCTGACCGGCGACTGGCCTCGCGAAAATTGGAGGGCCCGTTCAGCCCGGTCGATGCTCGCACGACGGGGCGTTGATTCCCTGAGGCGTTGTCCAATGGATGTTTAAATAGTATGACACCTTGCGTATATGTATGCAGCTGCACCGCTGGCGACCGAAGCCGCGCGTCCGAGATTCGCTCTTCGTCGGGATTTCCGTCTCGGCGATCATCGCGATACTGATTGCGGTGCCAGCGCTCACGTCCGCCACTACTTACGTGAATATCACTAGCGGATGGAATACCCCCATCCAAAACACCCAAGCCACCTCGACTTGCACGGGTTCAAACGGCTGGAATATCAACGACGTCTCAACAACGACCGGGAAAGGCCAGGAGTTCGCCTACTCTGAATCAGGCGGCAGTTGCTATTACGGGGGTACCGAGTCCAAAACGGTTTTCATGGGTATCTACGGCTCGCAATTCACTTGGAATCAAGCAACTGGCCACTACTCCTACTATGTCACTTGGAACGTCTCTTACAACATCAGCATGTCAATGACGGGGAGCCCGTACGGCAGTTCGGTCGCTAGCACCTATTTGATTATCAAGACCAACCTATACGACACTAACAATCTCACGAATGAATGGCCCAACGGGGCGAGCGGGACGATGAATAACCCCTCGATCAGCTACCCAACACTAAGCTATAGCCATACATATTCTCAGAGTCCGATAACGTTCAACCCTGCCGGTACGAATGGACTCTACCTCATCAATGGAAATACATATTCCATTTGGAGTGAAATGATTTTGGAATCTCTCGCTTATACGCCGTGGAACTATGAGGATAATGTCCTCGCCGACATCGACATGCAGAGCAATAGCCAGTACGGTCAGATCGTATCGTTCGTGATATCGACGTAGCGACACTGCCGCTCCCGCAGAGTGGGTCAACGTACGCCGGATCCGAGTTAAAGACTCTGTCGAATTCGTATGGTGGTTCGGGAAGTCGGTGAACCCGAAGGCGGACAACCGGAACGTACCCCAGCCCTACAGCCCGGAGATGAAGCGCCTCATCGAGAGTGGGGTCCGTGCGACGCTCAGGCCGTCCGGTCACAACATTACGAGGAAGTTCGCAACCGACCAGGGGGGTCGATCCCGTCGAACCTGATCCAAGCGGGCAACACGGACGCGACGAGCGAATACTTCCAACGCGCGAAGGAACTCGGGATCAAGACGCACCCCCAAGATTTCCGAAGGAGCTGCTGTCGTTCTTCGTCCGGCTGACGACGGACCCGGGGCAGATTGTCCTCGACCCATTCGCCGGCTCAAACACGAGCTGCTGGGTTGCGCAGTCGCTCCACCGGCGCTGGATCTCCTTCGAGCTCGACTCCATGTGCTTTCGGTTTAGCCGAACCACCCTTTTCGGAACCTCTTTCGGGTGATGGTGGGGTCTCGGGCTCGAACGTCGAGGCGACCTACCAGTTCGTCGATGGGCTCGGGGATCACCTTGCGTCGTTTTAATCGTTGGAGTAGCGGCCCGAGGAAGTCCCGGCTCTCGTCTCGGAAGACACGCGTCCAACGCAGGGGAGGATAACGGAACCGCTCCTCGGGAGGCACATGTTCTAACAGGACGCTGTGGCCCCTCCGACTCGCGAGGAGCGCGAGCCACGAGGTCCAGATCAACGACTCCGCCACATACCGGTTCCCCGTGGCCACCCGATCCAGATGGAACGATCCCTTGGCCTCTTTGAATAGGAGTTCCACCGACCAGCGGCATCGGTAGAGTTCCGCCACTTCTTCGGCGGTCAGCACCTCGACCGGGATGTTGGTCACGTAGGCGTGGTACTGCTGGTGCTCGTCATCCCAGACCGCTACGAGCCGAGACCGGAGGCTCTCGCCCCGGTGTTTCCCACGATACTCCCGTCGCTGGAACGACAGTTCCACTTCGGCATCGAGTACCACGCGGTCGAGGCGGGGGGGCGACCTCAGACCATCGCTTCCCTTCCAGCTCGATGGCGCGCCCCCGATGCACGAGGTGGGAGTCGATTAGCGTGGGGTTGGCGTTGGCCTTGAGCCGCGAGAGATAGAATCCTCCATTCTCCTCGATACGCGCGAACCCCTGGTGCCTGTAGAAGCCGAGATCGGTGAGGACGACCGAGCCCTTCACCCAGGGGCCGATCTTCAGGGTGTCGATCTCCGAGGTCGTCTCCGGGAATAGCTCGAGGCGCGCCGGGCCGTTGGCCCGGGCGCTGAACAGCGTGGCCACCTTGGCGCCCGCCTTCCGGTTCGACTTCGTGCTCTTGGCGAGCCGGGTGGGCGGGTAGAACTTGGCGAGGGCGGAGAAGAGCCGAATGACCGTGGAGTCCTGGATGAGGAGGTCGGTGAAGCGCGCCAGCTTCGGGGTGAGGCGATTCCCGGGGGAAGCGCGGAGCCGGGTGAGTCCGTGGGCCACGCACTGACGGAGGAACTCGACCAACTCGGGGGTGAAGCGCTCGTAGAACCCCCCGGTGCTGAGGATCGGGTCCGGAGCGCGTCGGTTGTAGGCGTCCCGGAGACCGTCGAGGGTTCGGGAGAGCTGGGGTCCCGTCTCGAAGGCCAGGGTGTAGGGGAAGGCGACGGGGTCGAGCTTGCGGTGCCGCTGGACGAAGCCGGACTCCCGGGCGATTCGCTGGATCACCCGGGGCGGGAATAGGTCGAGGAACGCCTCGAGGTAATCCTCGGCGCTGGCGCGGTCGACGGGTTGGCGCCGGTGGCTCTTCGATCGAGTCTTCCTCGACGGATGGGACATCCTGTCAAGGTCGATCCCCCCTCAAGAGCCTACTCGGTTCCACGAGAAGGAGCCGTTACTGATGCCGGACGAAATAGCTTAACCCGCTCCGACGAGAGTTGCGCTTGTGCTATCGACGTCTTCCGGTTCAGTCGTTCAATCGTAGAGGTGGCTGGCGTCGACGAACGAGCGGATCAGCTCGGGCCGCACTCGCATCCGCATCACCGACAGTCGAACTCCCCGCCGGAGCTCGCCCACATCGTGCGGGGCGTAGCTCGCGAGTTCGTGCTTCTTCAGGTAACTCCACACCCACTCGTCCGGATTGAGCTCGGGCGAGTATCCCGGGAACCGGTGCGTCTCGAGACGGGGTTGGCCGTCCAGGAACGTGCGCACGAGACTCGAGCGGTGGTGGGGTCCGCTGTCCCAGAACACCACGATCGGCCGTCGACGGATGTGCCGAAGCAGGTGGCGAAGGAACGCGATTACTTGCGGACCTCGGATCGACTCTTCGTGGACGCGGAAGAAGAGGCGACCCGCGGGGGTCACGCCGCTGATCGCCGAGAACTTCGGCCATCGCCCCTGGTGGACCAGCACCGGGGTCTCGCCGACGGGCGCCCAGGTCTTCGCGACGTACGGGATGAGCGAGAACCCGCTCTCGTCGACGAAGACCACTACGGCTCGACGGCGTCGGGCTTTTTTTTATAGCGAGGCCAAGAGCGACGCCGCCAGTTGTTGACGGCCAGAACGTCCTTCTCTCGGGCCTGCCTCCGAGGCCTCTGCCACGAGAGCCCGTGGCGTTTGAGCATCCGCCACATGGCCGTCTCGGAGTATCGCACGCCCCACCGGGCCTCGGCGACCTTGACAATGCGCGGGATCGTCCAGAGGTCGGTGGAGAACCCGTAGGCCAGCGCTCCCTGGGCGAGAATCGCTGGGAGGGCGACTTGGTCAGCCCTCGACACCAACGGAGGTCGGCCAGATCGTGGGAGAGCGCGGAGAGCCTCTGGCCCCCCTCGATCGAGGGCATTCTTCCAATGGCAGACCGCGACGGGAGTCACTCCGAGGCGACGGGCGACCTCAGCCTGGGATAGGCCAGACCGAAGCAGAGCGAGGCCCTTCCGGCGGCGTTCCTCGAGAGTAGCGGCATCACGTCGGCGTTGGGTCCAGCGTCCCATGCGGCGAGGGAGAGCACATCCCGGATAATAACCTACTTACGCAAGAGTCAGTAACGGACGGCTAATGCCGGTTCCCCGCCTCTTGGTCGACTTACCCGACGCCCGGACGCTCCGTTGAGGATCGGCCGCGAGGAATGGAAGCGCGATCGAACCCATACCACTGAGCCGGACATACTCGCAGTCCGGATGGCAGCCTGAATGAACTCGTTGGTCTGAGTCGGCTCCGGCTCCACGGGCCTTACCGACGCTCGGACCTCGTGGGCCCGGTGCGGAGTGCAGTGCCCCATCGGAGCGGGAGGGAACCCTTCCGTTGTCGAACCTCCAACCGAGGGTCTCGCAGGAGAGGGCGTGAGCTGGCTTTACGTAAGAACGCCGGTCGTCACGAGGAAGAATGCCCCGACGATAAGCGCCGGGCTCACCACGATTACCGTCAGTAGCAAGCTGTTCATTCGAGAATCCCGAAGATAGCTCCGCATCTCGTCGATGAAGAGTTGGCGGATCGCCAGGACCAGCGGGGGACCGAAGGCCAGGGACGCAATCAGGATCAGATAGCGGTCCCCGACGGAAGTCGTTGGAAGCTGGATGGCATATGCCCCGATAGCCGCTGTGCCGAGGGGGAGAAGCACCGCGGCCGTCAAGAGAGCATAATATCGATGAGCGATCGCCAAGCGGTAGTAGAAATTGTAGCTTACGGGAGTAGAGCCTGGAACGTGGGCCTTCCGCGTGAAAATGTACTCGCGATGGAGGTCCCCGCGTCGGATCTGCCAATGCGTTCCCCCTCTTTCAGCGCGCTCTCGCGGATTTCAACCGCGTTCGGCGGGACATCCGGGACCTGGATCGTCCCCGGCACTGGATTGGTATTGTGGTTGGCTCCCGACCCACCGACCGGAACCTCGTACGACCAGCCCTTCTCGATGTAGTAGAAGCAGGGCATCTTGATGATCATCGTCGGTGGCACCTCCCCCGACGGCTCGCTGACCCCAATCCGGAACGACCCTCCGACCAGCGCGACCGTTGTCAGTCGCCGATACTCGAACTCCAGGAAGAACTCCGTCCCTACCTCGAACGAGTGCGGGGAGTCGTAGTAGATTTCCAGCTGGTTGCCCGGGATTCGCCGGTAGGCGAGCATCCGGTCGTCGTGAGATCGGATTCGTAGATGTGGCTCGGTCCCCTCTGGGCGGAACTTGGAGATGAAGTCGGGGACCCGAACCTTCTTCCCGTCCCACGCCCGTGCCAGTCGCACGTGACAACGGTAGAGGTCGTGGGTTCCGTGAGTCCTGTTGTGAGTTCTAACCTGCTCATCGGCGAAAAGGTTGGCCGAATCTCCGAGGTTGAGCGAATCGTCGCCCCCGTCCTCCGGGGGGGAAGGCGAGGTCAGGGGTCCGCTCCGATTCTACCTAGAGGTTCGGATGAGGAGTGGGATCCTTCTTGTCCGCATCCGGAATTGCCGTCAGATTCTCCATCGCTTCCACCCACGCCGTCTAAGGCGTTCGGCCATTAGTTTGACTTATTTAATACATATATAGAGCCGCCCTTGAAAAGGCGTTACTGAACACACGACGAGTCACGTGTGTCAACTGCCGAATCATCGCGGAATGCGGCATTAACGCTCGCAGATAGCGACGTTAGACGCGTATAATGGCGATTTGTAGATGTGAGTCCCTAGCACGCCGCAACGCAGCTTCCCTCACGGCGGCCGACCCCGTGGTCCGCGGACGATGGCTTTGCCAGTCGACCCATCACCGCACAAAAACTCAGGTCCCCGCACAGGAACCCCCGCACAAAAACAGGTTTCGGGGCAAAGCCTCCGGAAGCACAAAGGGTAAATACGAACCCCTAAGTGGCCGAGCCCTTGACGGCCGCGGCTCTGCCGGCGGCCTCGTCGGGTGCCTACGTGACCGAGGGTGGTTCTGTTCGCGCCCGGAACGAGGCGTATACCCGCTTCGAACGGGCCCGAATCCTCGGGGCACGCGCCCTCCAAGTCTCGCTGGGAGCCCCGATTCTTACCGATGTACCGGCCGACCTAATCGACCCGGTGGAGATCGCCGAGGTCGAGTTCGCGGCGGGCGTCATCCCAATCACCGTGCGGCGCGGCGCCGCTCGGTAAGTCTCGCGCTACAGCCCGGCGCCGTCGAGCGCCCGCTCGCACTCGCACCGTTTCGCTCCGGCCACAGTCGGAAGGAGTCGGGACAGCACCGTGTGCATCCGGTCGACGTTCCGGGCCATCGTTTCGACGATGTCCTTCGCCTCGACCGGCTTGTCGGCCCAGACGTCGAAGTCGGTGACCATCGCGAGGCAGACGTAGCACATTCCACGCTCTCGCGCGAGGGTCACTTCCGGGACCAGGGTCATCCCGATGATGTCGGCGAATCCCCGAAGGAAGTTCGACTCCGCGCGGGTGGAGAACCGCGGGCCTTCCACGCAGACGTACGTCTTCTTCGACGCGAACGGCTGCCCGGCCGCGGCGCCGGCGGCGATCGCCCGCTCCGTGAGCTCGGGGCAGAACGGGTCGGCGAGCGAGACGTGATAGACCCGGCCCCCGTCGAAGAACGTCGTCGGCCGGCTCTTCGTGAAGTCGACGAACTGGTCCGGGGTGACGAACGTTCCGGGGGGAAGCTCGGACTTCAGCGAGCCAACGGAGCTGACGGTCACGATGCTGTCGGCGCCGAGCGACTTCAACGCGTCGACGTTCGCTCGGTAATTGACCCGGTGCGGAGGGATCGTGTGACCGATCCCGTGGCGCGGGAGGAACAGGACGGTCAGGTCCCCGACCATCCCCTCCTCGACCGGCGCCGACGGGGCGCCCCACGGGGTCGCGACCTTGTGGCTCGTCCGGTGCCCGGCGTCGAAGACCCGGTCGACTCCCGAACCGCCGATGACCCCGACGACCCGCCGTACTCCGCTCATTCGCGCGACCCCGGTTCGGTGGAGCGGACGCCGGCACGGTGAAGAAGCCGCGCCATGGTGACCTCCCCCCTCGTCCGCTCGAGGAGCGCCCGCGCGGTGTCCTGCTTCGGTTTCAGCGAGACGATCGCCCGCGCGGTCTCGAACCCGAGGAGCGTGTGGTAGAGCGCCTCCATCAGCGTGAGCCGGTCGGCGGCGCCATCGACGTTCCCCACCGTCAGTTCGGCGAGCGCGAGACGTCGGACCTCTCCCACGACGTCCCCCAGGCCGAGGAGGTACGGCTCGGGTTGGACGCCGAGGTCGTCGGGGGTCGGGAACGGGGCCCGCGCGATCGCCGCCGCCAGCAGCACCGCTTCGACCCCTTCCTGGAGCGCATCCTCGGCGAGACCCTCGTCCCCCGGGAAGTCGACCGGGAGGGCGTTCGCGAGGCGGGCGAGCTCGGTGCGGACCTTCGCGACGTCCGAGGGAGTGGCCGCTCCGGAGTGGAGGCCCGTCATCGTATGCTGCGCGAGGCGGCGCAGCGCGCGCGCCCGCTCGAACAGCCGGCGCCGGCGTTCCTCGCGCGAGGCGAGATGCCGCTCGATCGCCCGGACCGCGTGCCGGGGCACCGGGCCCGGGTCAGCGGTACGGCGTGAACCGGACGTCGTCGTCCCCTCCATCGAGCAGGCCGAGGCGGACCCCGGCGTCGAGCCAGCCGTGGGCATAGCTCGCCGCCGCGAGCGCCCGGTCGAGGTCGCCCGTGTCGCGGAAGTGCCGGGCGTCGGAAAGGTAGGCCCGGGCCATCCCGAGGAAATCCTCGGAGGCGCCGATGAGGAACGACCGGGCGGGCGGCGTCGACCGGACCCGGGCGAGCGCCTCGGCCGTGAGCGTGAGGTACTTCTCCACGAGGGCAGGGTCGGCCACGCGACCGCTCCCGCTCAGCCCTTCGGGACCTTCTCCCAGTCCTTCAGGAACTGGGCGAGGCCCAGATCGGTCAGCGGATGGTGGACGAGCTTGTCCATGACCGCGAACGGCATCGTCGCGATGTCCGCCCCGATCTTGGCCGCCTGGAGCACGTGGACCGGGTGCCGCACCGAGGCGACGAGGACCTCGGTCGGGTACTCGTAGTTCTGGTAGATCTCCACGATGTCCTCGATCAGCTCCATCCCGTCCTGCCCGTTGTCGTCGAGCCGGCCGATGAACGGGCTGACGTACGCCGCCCCGACCTTCGCGGCGAGGAGCGCCTGGTTGGCGGAGAACACGAGCGTCATGTTCACGCGGGTTCCCTCCGACGCGAGGACCTTCGTCGCCTTGAGACCGGCCGCGGTCATCGGGACCTTGACGTAGATCGAGGGGTGGATCTGGCGGAGGTGGCGACCCTCGACGAGCATCGCTTCGGTCGTGGTGCCGACGACCTCGGCGGAGACCGACGGGACCCCGAGCGCGCAGACCTCCCGGAGCACCTCCTCGAACTTGCGGCCCTCCTTCGCGACGAGGGTCGGGTTGGTGGTGACCCCGTCGAGGATGCCGGTTTCCCACATGGTGCGGATATCGGGGACGCTTGCGGTATCGAGGAACAGCTTCATGACCGGACTCCTTCGCCTGACCGGACCGCCCGAGGAACGGGGACCTACTGAACCTTGCCCCTGAGCCGGAGCAGCGACCAGGCCTCCTCGAGGCACCGTTCTCGGGAGACCCCGAACCGGTCGAGCCCCGAGCCGCCCCCCTCGGGAGCCCCGAAGACGTCCGGAAGTCCGACCCGCCGGACCGGGACCGGCGACTCCTCGGCGGTCGCGCTCGCGACGAGCGAACCGAGCCCGGTCGTGACGGAGTGCTCCTCGAGCGTCAGGATCGCTCCGGTCTCCCGGGCCGCCCGCAGGAGGGCTTTCTCGTCGAACGGCTTGATGGAGGCGAAATCGAGGACCCGGACCGAAACGCCGACCCGTCCGAGCTCGTCGGCGACGTCGAGGCCTCGCGCCACGAGCGCGCCGACCGCGACCACCGTCAGGTCCGCCCCCTCGCGCAGCACCGGCGCGCGTCCCAGTTGGAACGATCCGTCCGTCACCGTCGGGAGGTCGGTTCGGGTGAGCCGGAGGTACGCCGGTCCGGAAAACCCGGCGAGCGCTCGCGTCGCCGCTCGGGCCGACGGAGCGTCGGCCGGGACCGCCACGGTCATCCGGGGGAGCCCGCGCAGCACGCCGATGTCCTCGACGATCCGGCCCTCGCCGGTGACCCCCTCGGATGGCGGGCCCCCGTGCGTCCCCACAACCTTGACGTTCGCCCCGGGGCCGCAGATCGAATCGCGGATGGTTCCGTAGGCGCCGCTGGCCGAATCGGTCGACGAGGCACGAGCGAAGATCGCCCGGTCCAACGCGGCCCGTCCGGCGGCTTCCGACAGCCAACTGGAGCCGCTCGTCGAGGCTCGAGAGTACCGCTGGGGAAACTTCGTCGCGAACGGTCCGGCCGTTGGCCCGTCGGCCCCGTCGAAGACCCGGAAGCTCGGGTCCGAGGCGGCGAGCTCGATGAGCTCGGCCTCGTGCGCCGCCACGAGACTCTCGGGCCGCTTCGGGTCGGTCATGGCCGCCCTCCCCCGTTTCGCGGAGGGGGACTCGGTCGGACCCGGATCCCCTCGGCGGCGTTCCTTGTCCTCCGAGATTGCGGGAGCTCCACGGTCGCGAGCCTCCTGGTGCTCAGCGTCGGGGGGTGGAATGGGGATGGGGCGACTCGGCCGCCTGGGCCGGGGCGATGAGCCCGCGGAGCGTCGCGAGATCCGCGATGTACTCCGCGTAGTCCTCGCCGGCCAGTGGGGTTTCCAGGTAGCCGGGGGTCGTGGCCCACCTCGGGTCGTTGACCAGGTTGCGGAAGCCATCGACGCCGATCTGGCCCTTTCCGATGTTCTCGTGCCGGTCCAGGTGAGAGCCGAGGTCCGCCTTCGCGTCGTTCAGGTGGAACGCCCGGACCTCCTTCGCCCCCAGTTCGGCCTCGAGGCGGTCCATCAGCGCTCCGTACGCCTCGGGGGTCCGGAAGTCGTTCCCCGCGGCGAACAGGTGGCAGGTGTCGAGGGTCACGCCGACCCGCGCGCGGGTCGAGACCCCGTCGAGCGTGGTCCGGAGTTCCGGAAACGTCGAACAGGTCGCGGTCCCCTGGCCGGCGGCGTTCTCGAGCAGGAGGCGGACGGGGGACTCCGGGGTCTTCTCGATTACCCAGTTCAGGCTTGCGACGATCCGGGCGAGACCGGCGTCGGTCCCTTCGCCCATGTGGGCCCCCGGGTGCAGGATCAGGCCGTCGACCCCGACCTTCGTCGCCCGTTCGACCTCATCGAGGAGCGCCTTCCGCGACCGGCCCAGCATCGCCTTCTTCGGGCTCGCCAGGTTGACGAGGTAGCCGTGGTGGACGGCGGTCGCCTTCAGGCCGACCGCGGCCACCCCCGCCCGAAACGCGGCCGCCGATTCGTCGGAGATCGGGGGACCGGCCCACATCTTCGGGCTTTTGGAAAAAATCTGGATCGCGTCGCACCCGATCGCGCGGCCCTGCCGGGGCGCATCGCCGAGCCCTTCGGCGATGCCGATGTGCGCTCCGAGCCACACGGGGGGCGCCGAGCCGGGGTCGAGACTTAACGTCTCACCGGCGAGCGGGTCCGCTCGGCAAGTTGCGGAGGCTGACAGCTTTCCGCGGTTCCCGTAGGCTCGCGCACTTCAGTACCGCGCGGAACGCCAGTGGGCTTAACTTCCGGGTTCGGAATGAGACCGGGTGTTTCCCCACCGCTTTGGCCGTCAGCCGACCGAACGAGAAATCCCGACTATTTAACGGCTCGCGGATGGGTGCCGCCGCGGCGGGAAAAACGGTATCCCCCGACGGTGCTCGGCGTCCCCGCCGTACGGGCGCGCGTCGCACCCGGGCGCTTAGGTGACCCTCGGTGACCACCGAACCGTTCCCCCGCGTCCGCGAGTACGACGTCGACCTCCATCTGGAGTTGGCCTCGGGCCGGTTCCGGGGGACCGTCCGGGTCACGCTGGCCGAGCGGGTCCGCCAGTGTCGGCTGAACTCGCTCGAACTCGACGTCCGACCGGTCGACCCGGCGGTCCGGATCACGGCCCAGCCGGCCGAGGAGGAGCTCGTCGTCGACCTCCCGGCCGAATCGGACTCGTTCTCCCTCGCGTTCTCCGGGGTCGTCCAGGAGCGGGGGCTCCTCGGCCTGTACTGGTCGAGGTTCGGTTCGAGCCGGATCGTCGCCTCCCAGGCGGCGGCCACGGGAACCCGGCGGATCTTCCCGTGCATCGACCGGCCCGACCGGCGCGCGGTCGTGCGATTGACCCTCACCGTGGACGACGGGTACGAGGCGATCTTCAACACCCCCGTCGTCGCCGAGCGCGTCGAGCACGGTCTCCGGACGTTCGAGTTCGCCTCGACCCCCTCCATGGCGACGTACCTCACGTTTCTCGCCGTGGGGAAGTTTGACTGGCTCCCGGTCGACGGGCGACGGAACCGGGTCCGGGTCGCCGCTCCGCCGGGTCGGGGGCCGGCCGGGGAGTTCGCGCTGACCCATGCGGCGGAGATCCTCCCGGCGTTCGAGTCGTACTACGGGATCCCGTACCCCCTCGCCAAGCTCGACCTGATCGCGGTGCCCGAGTTCGCGTACGGCGCGATGGAGAACTGGGGGGCGATCAGCTTCCGCGACATGCGGCTCCTCGTCGAGGCCGACACGAACGCCCGGCAGAAGCGGGAGACGCTCACGACGATCGCCCACGAGATCGCGCACCAGTGGTTCGGCAACCTCGTCACGATGGAGTGGTGGACCGACATCTGGCTCAACGAGAGCTTTGCGACGTTCATGGAGGAGAAGATCATCGAGCGGCTCTACCCGACCCTCGGGATCTCCGACGACTTCCTCCTCGATTGGGGTTCGTTCGCCCGGCTCGGCGACTCGCTCGAGACGACCCACCCGATCCACGTGCCGGTCCACCACCCCGACGAGATCAGCGAGATCTTCGACGAGATCTCCTACGGGAAAG
The DNA here is from genome assembly GCA_022750295.1 of Candidatus Lutacidiplasma silvani. GTDB lineage: Archaea > Thermoplasmatota > Thermoplasmata > Lutacidiplasmatales > UBA184 > Lutacidiplasma > Lutacidiplasma silvani. Next base: position 9,905 of record JAKIVZ010000023.1, on the reverse strand, counting down.
GGGCGAGCGTGCTCCGGATGGTCGAGGCGCTCGTTGGGGAGGAACCGTTCCGCGCCGGCGTGATCGCCTACCTCAATCAGTACGCGTACGGGAACGCCACGAGCGAGAACCTCTGGGCCGCGCTCGAGCGGGCGTCCGGCGTCCCGGTCACCGGCGTCCTCGCGGCGTGGGTGAAGCGGCCCGGGATCCCGATCCTCGAGGCCCGGGACGACGGCGGGAACGTCCGCGTCCGGCAGCGGCGGTTCCGCCTGACCGGGCAGCACGGGGAGGAGACCTGGCCGATCCCGCTCGGCGTGTACCGCGACGGCGTCGTCGAACGGAAAGTGTTCGAGGTCCCGGAGACCCTCGTCCGACGCGACGGCGCGAAGCGGTTCCACCTGAACCCGGGCGGTCTCGGGTTCTACCGCGTCCGGTACGACGGTCCCCTCCTCGATTCGGTCCTCGACGCGTTCCCGACCTTGCCGCCGATCGACCGCTGGGCGATCCTCACCGACCTCTACGCGTTCGTCCTCTCCGGCGACGCCACGCTCGAGCAGTACTTCCGGTTCGTCGCGGCGTGCCGGGACTCGACCGATTACCTCGTCGTCCACGAGGTCGCGAACCAGCTCGCGTCGATCCGGCCTACCCGGATCGCCCCGCTCGGAGCGCTCCTCTTCGACACGAAGGAGTTCCAGCGGGACGGTCTCGGGTTCTTCCGGGGCCAGGTCGAGCGGCTCGGCCTCGCGGCGGTCGACGGCGAGCCCGACACCGACGGAATCCTCCGGGAACGGACGCTGCTCGGCCTCCTCGCCTACGACGACGGGCTCGCCCACCGTCTCGCCGGCCACTTCGACCAGTACGAACGGCTCGACCCGAACTTGCGGGAGCCGGTCGCCTACGCCTACGCCCGGATCCACGGGGCGAGCGGGCGGGCCGCCCTGTTCGACCGGATCGCCCACGTCGGGAGCGAGGGCGACCAGATGAAGCTCGAGCGGGCCCTCGCCGGGGCGACCGAGCCGGCGCTCCTCCGCTCCGCCCTCGCGGCAATCGGGACGCCGCAGGTCAACCGGGCGCACGTCGCGGTCGTCGCCTACCAGGTCGCCCTCAACCCGCGCGGTCGCGACGTCGCGTGGGAATGGCTGACCACGAAGCTCCTCGCCCAGGCGTCCTCGCTGCGCGGCACCGGGCTCATCAGCGACCTGCTCGAGCACACGACGCCGTTCGCCGCGCTCGGCCGCGGCGAGGCCGCCGCCCGGGCGGCGTTCGAGAAGCAGCCGGTCCCGGAAGGGGAGCGCGGGATCCGCAAGGGACTCGAGTGGCTCCGGGTCTTCGAGGCGCTCCGCGCCCGGGTCGCGCCGAACCGTCGGGCGGCCTAGCGCCCGGGTCGCTTCCGGGAGGCCCGGGGGTCGCCCTTCGGGTGCCCGGCCCACGTCCCGTCGCCGGCCGACCAGATGTACCAGGTTCCGTGGGCCTGACTGAGTCGGACCCCGTCGCCATCGTACAGGTTCCCCTCGACGAACGCGAGGTGGCGTCCCCTCCGGACGACCTCGCCCCGGGCCCGCAACGTCGCGCCCTTCTGCGCCGGTCGGAGGAACTCGACGTAGAGGCTCGTCGTCGCCGTGACCTCGTCTTCGCGCAGCGTCGTGACGACCGCGCCCCCCATCGCGGTATCGAGGATCGTCGCGTAGACGCCGCCGTGGACGACGCCGTTGATGTTCAGGTGACGGCCCTTGACCGTGCCCCCCACTTCGCAGACCCCGGTGCCGGTCTTCGTGGGGTCGACGGAGAACCCGACCGACGCGTGGAACCCCCCGAGCCCCCGCCCGGTGAGCCAGCTCGGGGGCGGGCGGACCGGTTTCGGCTCCGCGACACGGGGCTTCGCCATCGTCGGCCATCGACGTTCCGGCGCGCATAAGTAGTACGGTCCATCGTCCGCGTTCGATGGTCCGCGCCGGGGTCGAGGCGGGGTACGAGTGCGCCCCCAACATCGCCCTCGTGAAGTATTGGGGTGTCCGGGACGAGGCGCTTGGCCTCCCGTTCAACGGCTCGCTCTCGGTGACCCTGGACCGTCTGCGGACCCGGACCTGGGTCCGGTTCGACCCGGCGCTCCCGTCCGACCAGTTCGTCCTGAACGGGGCGCCCCAATCCGGCAACCCGCTCCGCTCGGTGAGCGAGTTCCTCGACAACGTCCGCGCGATCGCCCGGGTCGAGACCCCGGCGTTCGTTCGCTCGGAGAACAACTTCCAGACGGCGAGCGGCCTCGCCAGCAGCGCGAGCGGGTTCGCCGCCCTGGCCGGCGCCGCCTCCCGGGCCGCCGGACTCGAACTTCCGCCCCCCGCCCTCTCCCGCCTCGCGCGGCTCGGCTCGGGGAGCGCGTGCCGGTCGCTGTTCGGGGGGTTCGTCGAATGGCGGGCCGGAACTCGCGCCGACGGGCGGGACTGCTTCGCCCGACCGCTGTTTCCCCCCTCCCACTGGCCCTCGCTGGTCGACCTCGTGGCAATCATCGCCGATGCCCCGACGAAGCCGGTCCGTTCGGCCGTCGCGATGCAGCGCACGGTGGTGACGTCCCCGGAGTACGCGCGCCGCCTCCGGGAGGTCCCCCGGCGGATCCGCGCGATGAAGCGCGCGATCGCCGGCCGGGACGCCCCGACCCTCTTCGCCCTGACGATCGCCGAGTGCGACAGCTTCCGGCTCGTCTGCGAGACCACGGACCCGCCGCTCGACTATCTGGTCCCGGCGTCGCGGGCGGTCCTCGCCGAGATCCGGGCCGTCAACGCCGACGCGGGGTCGGCGATCGCGGGCTACACCCACGACGCCGGGGCCCACGTCCACGTCTTCACGACTCGCCGGCACGCGAACGCGGTGCGGCGCCGGATCCGGGCGGTCGCGGGCGTCGAGAAGGTCCTCGCGCTGTCGCCCGGCTCCGGGGGCCGACCGCTCGGCGGACGGTCGCGCTAGGCGCGCTTCTTCTTCGCCGCGGATCGGCGCTTCGGTTTCTTCGCCCCGCCAGTGCGGCGTCGGGCCGCGGGGTTCTCGACCGTGTAGACCTCGAGGACGATCTGGTCGGGGTCGACCCACGTCGCGCTGAAGTATCCCGCTCGGAACTCCGGGTGTTCCTCGCCGCGGAACACCGGATAGACCTCCGATCGGGCGAGGGCCGCCTCGATCGCCGAGACCCGGGCGGCCGAATCGACGTGGAACGCGAGGTGCTCCGCGATGACTTCCTCGTCCCCGGTCGGAGCGCGCCGGCGGATCCTCGGCGACCGTTCGTGGATCAGCCACAGGGTGAGGTCGCCGTCGGTGTACGCGACGTACCCCGCCTCCTCGACGAACCTCCGGAACCCCAGCTGGCCGAGGAACCGGTCGTAGAACCACTTGGTTCGCGCGATGTCGCTCACCTCGAGGGACAGATGGCGAAGCGAACTCGACCCGGGCATCGGGGCGGTACGGACGGTCGGCAGATAACGGTCCTCGGGCGCCGGCCGCCCGATCGGGCTACCCGAGGGTGTTGAACAGGAGGATCGCGAGGAGGAGGAGGGGAGCGGCGTTGTTCGCGAGGTCGTTCGGGTACCCCGACTCGGCGACGACCCCCGCGACCTGGACGAGCAGCGCGAGGCCGGCCAGGGCGAGGAACGTGCGGGCCCTCGTCCGGGTCGTCGCCTTCCCGGTCGGCTCCCACCATCGGAGCGTGAGCAGGAAGAGGACGACCACGACGACGAGGACGCCGACCTCGGTGAGGAGGACCGACTCGTAGCCCCGGATGTCGACGAGGATCCCCACCAGGTAGACGATGATCAGGCCGGAAACGACGAGCCGGACCGTCTGAGGCTGGATCCAGGCGGGGAGCGGGCTCGCCCCCGAGGAGGGCGAAGGTTCCGGGCCGGAATCGCCGGGGTTCGGTTCGTCGGCGTCGGCCGCCGGCACAGCGGTCCGGTCCTACAGGATGTGCCGGTCGAACTCGGGCGAAGGCAGCTCGAGCCCCATGCCATGGATGAGGGGGGTGATCTCCTGAATGTACCGCTCGCGGGCCTCCTCGTTGGTCCACCGCTTCAGGCCCATCGCGATCGCCTTCTCGCTCGTCTCGGAGTGGGAGTGGCCGAACATGTCGAGGGCGCGCGGGAACCACTTCGCGATCGCCGCCTGGGCCTCGGCCTTGTCCCCGTAGTACTTCGGGCCGTCGTTCGCCATCCGCCGGAGGACCGACGCGCCGAAGTTGAGGTGGAGCTGCTCCTCGGAGAGCATCAGCGGCATCGCCCGGGCGAGCGGGCCGTACGAGCACTCCTGGAACGCGCGGAGCTGGTAGACCCCGACGCGGTCGACGAAGCAGCAGAACGCGCCGGCGTCGCTCCACCGGTCGAACTTCATGTTGAACGCATCGAGCTTGTGGTGCCCCTCGGGCTTGACGAGGAGCTCGTCGATCATCTTCTGCCCCTCCTCGCCGAAGTCGCGGAGGATCCGGCACGCCTGGAGGCCGTGGCGGGCCTCGTCGGCGACGATCCGGGCCTCGATCCACCGGTCCTCGAGGGTCGGCGCGGTGTCGAGCCACGGGCGGTGCTGCTGGATCGAGGCGAACTCGGTGTCGGCCTGGACGACCATCAGCCGGATGATCAGCTTCCGCATGTCGGCGGGAAGCTCCTCGGCGGTCTCGAACTTGCGCACGCCCGCGGACGACCCCCAGAGGATCTCGCGGACCGGTTCGATGGTCCCCCCTTCCTTCAGGGTCTTCGACATGGCCCCGTGGGGGGCCGCCGGTGCGCCGTCGGATTTCGCCATCGCCGGTCCTTCGGGGATGCTAGCTCACCGGCCCTTAAAGCTCGGCTTCCGCTTCTCGACGAACGCGGCGAGCCCTTCTTTCGCGTCCTCGGTGACGAACAGCCGGTTCTGGAGCTCGCGCTCGAGCGCGAGGCCCGCGGTGAGCGGCATTTCGACGCCTTCGAGGACCGAGCGCTTGATCAAGCTGACCGCGCGGGCCGGCCCGTGGGCGAGCGCGACCGCGTAGGCATGGACGTCGTTCGCGAACGACTCCTTCGGGTAGACGTAGTTCACGAGGCCGATCTGGAGCGCCTCCTCGGGCGTGATCAGTCGGCCGGTGATCATCAGGTCCAGCGCGCGCGAGGTGCCGATGAGACGGGGGAGCCGCTGGGTCCCGCCCGTGCCGGGGAGTACGCCGAGGGTGACCTCCGGAAGCCCGAGTTTCCCCGAGTCCTTGGCCATCATCCGGAGGTCGCAGGAGAGGGCGATCTCGAGACCGCCGCCGACCGTGTGGCCGCTCAGCGCCGCGATGACGACCTTCGGGGTCTTCGCGAACTTGTCGAGCGTCTCCTGCCAGTAGAGGCAGAAGTTCGCCTTGAAATCCGGCTGGCTCGCCTTGAGCATCTCGATGTCGGCGCCGGCGCTGAAGAATCCGGGGGTCCCGCTCGCGAGGACGAGGACGCGGGCGTTCTCGTCGAACCGGAGCTCCTCGATCGCCTGGTCGAGCTCCTGGCGCATCTCGTTGTCGTAGGTGTTGGCCTTTCCCTTCGCGATCTCGATGTAGCCGACGTGGTCGTCCACGCGCGTCCGAATGTACTTTCCCTGCATCGACGTCCCACTCCGAAGAGGGTCGGGCCAACCGAGTGCCCGCGATAAAGCTGACGACATCGACGGCTCGCGCCGTCGTCAGCGCGACGGGCCGGGGAGCCGTTCCTCGACGGTCCCGTCCGGCCGTCCGACGAGGACCGCGGCGGCGAGGTTCACGAACAATCCGGTCTCGACCACGCCGGGGAGCGCCCGCAACTCCGCTTCGAGGTGGGCCGGGTCCGTGATGGGGTGGGTCGGCCGGAGGTCGAGGATCTCGAGGCCGTTGTCGGTCCGGAACGAGAGCCCTGGGGTCGGGCCGGGGCGGACCACGGCCGGGATCCCGCGGGCCGCGAGCGTGGCGATCAGCGAGCCCCGGGCGAACGGAACGACCTCGACCGGGATCGGGGCCCGGGTCCCGAGGTGGGGGACGAGCTTCGTCTCGTCGACCATGATGACGAGGGCATCGGAGCGCCGGGCGAGGAACTTCTCGCGGAACAGGGCGCCGCCGCCTCCCTTCGTGAGCGCCAGCGACGGGTCGACCTCGTCGGCCCCGTCGAGCATGAGGGCGAACCGGTCGGTCGGCTCGAGGGGTCCGACCGCGATCCCCAGCTCTTTCGCGAGCGCCTCCGTGCGCTCGGAGCTCGCGACGCAGCTGATCCCCTCGCCCTGGGGATACTTCGCGGCGAGCGCCCGCACCGCATGGGCGGCCGTGGTGCCGGTCCCGAGGGCGAGGCGCATCCGGGGCCGAACCCGGGCGACCGCGGCCACAGCGGCCGCCGCCTTCTCGGCATCGTGCGGGTCGACCATCGACCGAGCGGGGGGGGACCGTTCCTATAACGAGTTCGCCGGGCGACCCCTGGGGCGATCGGGGAGTCCGGGGCCGGCCGCCGCGGCCGGCTGAAGTAGGCCAGGGCGTACGGAGGGCTCCGAAGGCGACCACGGATGCTCCTGCTGCGTCGGTCCCACTATCTTGTTCCGGCCCCGCCGAACGGTCCGGTATTCCACGCCGCCACGGTGCTCCGTCGGAGTTCGGGGTGGCGGGCCGCTCGAACGTTCTCCCAGTTCAATCGACGGGTCGAGCGGCAGCTCACGACCACGCCCGGAGCGCTCGCGTACTCGTTGCAGCGGCGGGCCCTCGGACGGGAGTTCTGGACCCTCTCCCTCTGGACCGATCGCGCCCGCATGCTGGCGTTCGTCCGGGCCGGGGACCACCGGGTCGCGGCCGACTGGTTGACGGGGCCGGGGCGGCCCGACGGCCAGTTCGCCCAGTGGGAGGCCCCGACCGCCAGCCTCCGTTGGGATGAGGTGTACACACGGCTCGGTTCGCCGACCCCCAAGGGGCGGGTCCTTACGGCCCCGAACCCGGTCCCGCTCGGCTGGCGGACCGTCCCGCGCTAGGGCCCCCACCCGATTGGACCGGAGGGAAACCGACATGGGCCCCTCCCCATTCGGAGACCCGATGGGAAAGTCGACGGACGCCGGGCCCGCGCCGGTCGTGCTCTCGGTGGGGGGCTCTGTCCTCCTCGGAGCCGACGCGGAGTCCGACGCGCGGTACTTCGCGGACCTTGCGGACGTCTTGCGAGAGTTCGGCCGGACGACGCCGCTCGCCGTGACGACCGGGGGCGGCCGCATCGCCCGGGAATACATCCGGCTCGGACGCTCTCTCGGGCTCAGCGAGGTCGAACTCGACGAGGTCGGGATCGACGTGACCCGGATCCACGCCCGCCTGCTCGCCGCCCGGATCGGGCCCCCGACGCCCCTCCCACCCCCGACCACCACGGCCGAGGCCGCGCGCGAGGTCCACCGGGCGTCCCCCGTCGTCCTCGGCGGGACCGAGCCCGGACACACGACCGATGGGGTCGCCGCGCTCCTCGCGGTCCGGCTGAAGGCGTGCCGGCTCGTCAACGCGACGCGGGTGGCCGGCCTCTACGACCACGACCCGAAGACCCACCCGGCGGCGAAGCGGGTCGACCGCGTCACGTGGGACGAGTTCCGGACGATCGTCCACGGCTCGGCCGGCACCGAGGCCGGGCAGGAGTTCGTGTTCGACCGCCTCGGGGCCGACCTCCTCCATCGGGCGAAGGTCCCTCTCGCGATCGTCGACGGCCGGAACCTGCCGAACCTGCGCGCCGCGCTCGACGGCCGGCCGTTCGAGGGGACCCGCGTGGAGTAACGCGACTTCGTCGGCCCTTCGCACAACCTTTTCCGCTCGGCGCGGTCCGCCCTCTCGATGCCTCGGGTCGTCTTCCTCGGTCCTCCGGGGGCCGGAAAGGGGACGCAGGCGAAATCCCTCGCCAAGGACCTCGGAATTCCGCACCTCTCGACCGGGGACCTCCTGCGGGAAGCGGTCCGCGAGAAGACCTCCCTCGGCGAGGAGGCCGACGTCTACATCCGCGCCGGTCGGCTCGTGCCGGACGCGCTCGTCCTCCGGATCCTGAAGGAGCGGCTCGCCCGGCCGGACGCCCAGCCGGGTGCGCTGTTCGACGGATACCCCCGAAACCTCGCCCAGGCGCGGGAGCTCACCGGGTTCGCCCCGGTCGACCGGGTGATCTCGTTCGTGATCCCCGAGCCGATCCTCCTCGAGCGGCTGACGCAACGGTGGAACTGCCCGAAGTGCGGGACGCTCTACAATCTCGCGACCCGCCCACCGAAGCAAACCGGGGTGTGCGACCTCGACGGCACGACGCTCGTCCAGCGCTCCGATGACCGGATCGACGCGGTCCGGATGCGGCTCCTCGTCTACGCGGAGCAGACCGCTCCCCTCCTCGAGCACTACCGGATGCTCGGGATCCTGACGCCCATCGATGCGACCGGGACCCCGGAGCAGGTCGGCCACCGGATCCGGACCGCGCTCGAGCACGCCCCCTAGCCGCCCCGAGTTTGGCGAGTTGCGACGCACCGGTCCCTCCTCCGCCCTCCGTGCCTCGACCCCGCGGAGAGGGAGGTCCCGACCGATTTTCCCGGGAAAGGGCGACCTCTCGGCCGCTCCCCCGGCGAAGATTTATAGCCCGCCCGACCGTCGTGCCGGCATCCCGGCTTAGCTCAGTGGTAGAGCGGGGGACTGTAGTCGAGACCGCCGCCTCCCGGCGGCCCCCGTAGATATCCTCAGGTCGCCTGTTCGAGTCAGGCAGCCGGGACCTGAGGTCCCGATTTTTCCGCGGGACCGAACGCACGAGATCTGGTGCGGCGCGATCCGACGGACCGCATGCTGAGGGGGCACCCGCCGCCCGACGGCGAATGCGGTTGTCGGGATTTGAACCCGAGTAGGTAGCTTGGGAAGCTACCGTCCTAACCGCTAGACCACAACCGCGCGCCCGCGGGGAGCGGCACCGGGTATTGAGATTTGTCGCGGACTCAGAGGAGCATCCCGACCGATTCCGAGGGGATCGCCGGGGCGCGGGCCACGACGTCGGCGTTGCTCACAAGCCGCTCCGAGCGGCTGCTCGCGAACCCCGCCTCCTGGAGGACCCGCCGGGAGCGCGCGACGTCGTCCGTGGCGATCGCGACGAGGCTGTTCGACCCCTCGCGGGCGACGAGGATCGCGATGCTCTCGACGTTGACTTTCGAGGCCGCGAGGATGTCGAGGACCTTCAGGAAACTCCCGGCACGGTCCTCGAGCTCGACCACGATCGTGTCGTGGAGGTCGACCGTGAACCCGGCGTCCTCGAGGATCGTGACGGCCCGGTCCGGCCGGTCGGGGATCAGCCGGACGCTGGAGCGGGCTCCCGTGGAATCGAGGGAGATGGCGGCGATGTTGATCCGTTGTTCCGCGAGCAAGCGGGCCACGCGGGCGATCTGCCCGGGGCGGTTGGGCAGGCGCAGTGCAATCTCCTTGAGGGCCATGGATCGGAGGGTCCGCCGTCCCCAACGCACCGCGACCTAAACGATTGTGTCCGGACCCGGCACGCTCTACTTCGGTTCCACCGGGGCTCCGGTCCGGATTCCGACACTTCCGCGAGCCGCTCCCCGCCCGGCCCAAGTCCGTCCGAGCGTCGACCGGATGACCCGAGTCACGGTTGGAACGGGCCGGCTCCGTCAGATCCCGACCCGCTCACGAACCAGGGCCCAGCGAGCCGGATCCACCGTCGCCTCCGCGACCGCCTTGAGGAGGTCGAGCAGGGGAGGCGGCGCGCCGCGCTGGACGTCCCCCACGAGGGTGGTCAACTCCGCGAGATTCATCGAGGGCAGCATCCACCGAAGGTAGCCCTTGAGCTGGTCCGGAGGGAGGGCCGCAATCACCGCTCCCTGCATGGCCCCCATCTGGGCGTCCGTGAACTGCTCCTTCATCGCCGGGACGATCGTCGTCTCCTCCCGATTCCAGTACTTGGCAACGGTTTCACTGACGGAGGCTCCAGTCATGCAGGGCC
>JAKIVZ010000022.1 GCA_022750295.1 Candidatus Lutacidiplasma silvani | reverse complement strand
CGCTCCCGGAGCTGCTCGGCGCGTCATGAAGGCCCCGAAGCAACCCGAGGTCAACATCGGCCTGGTCGGTCATGTCGACCACGGCAAGACGACCCTGACCCAAGCGCTCACCGGCGAGTGGACCGACCGCCACTCGGAAGAACTGCGCCGGGGCATCTCGATCAAGCTCGGCTACGCCGACGCGGCGTTCTACGAGTGCCCGAACTGCCCGTACCCGACGAACTACTCGACCGACCCGAAGTGCCCGAACGACGGGGCGAAGGGAAAGTTCCTCCGCGCGGTCTCGTTCGTCGACGCGCCCGGCCACGAGACCCTGATGGCGACGATGCTGAGCGGGGCCGCGATCATGGACGGCGCGCTCCTCCTGGTCGCCGGGAACGAGAAGTGCCCCCAGCCGCAGACCCGGGAACACCTCTACGCGCTCGACATCATCGGCGTCCGCAAGGTCGTCGTTGTCCAGAACAAGATCGACCTCCTGACCGACGCGCAGGCGAAGACGAACTACGAGGAGATCGTCCAGTTCCTGAAGGGGTCCCCGATCGAAGGGGCTCCCGTCGTTCCCATCTCGGCGAACCACCGGGTGAACATCGACGCACTCATCGCGACCATCGAGACGACGATCCCGACGCCGCCCCGAGACACGAAGAAACCTCCCCTGATGTACGTCGCCCGGTCGTTTGACGTCAACCGCCCCGGCACCCGCCCGAACGAGCTCCGCGGCGCGGTGCTCGGGGGGTCGCTCGTCCAGGGTCACCTCAAGATCGGCGAAGAGATCGAGATCCGTCCCGGAGGCGCCGGACTTCCCGAGGGACGGACCGAGTCGCTTCGCACGAAGATCACCAGCCTCGTCTCGGGCGGCGCCCAGCTGACCGAGCTCAACCCGGGCGGACTCGCCGCCATCGGGACCACGCTCGACCCCGCGCTCGCGAAGAGCGACGGCCTCACCGGTCGTCTGGTCGGCACTCCCGGGACCCTCCCCCCGGTCACGCAAAAACTCCGGATCAAGGCGACGCTCCTCGACCGGGTCCTCGGGGCGACCCGGGAGACGAAGGTCGAGAAGATCCGGTCGAGCGAACTCCTCGGCGTGACCGTCGGCACGACGATCTCGGCCGGGAAGGTCACGAGCGCCCGCGGCGACGAGGTCGAGCTCACCCTCAGCCGGTCCGTGACCGTCTTCCCGGGCAGCCGGGTGGCGATCTCCCGAAAACTCAACGCCTGGCGGTTGATCGGCTACGGGATCGTGGAGGGGGGGTCGAAGTGAAGCCGGACCTGATGGAGATCCTCTGCTGCCCGACGTGCAAGGGCGACCTCACCCTCACGAAGACCAAGACCGAAGGGGTCGAGATCCTCGAAGGGAACCTCCGGTGCCCGAAGTGCGCCGTCGACTACCCGATCTCCGACGGGATCCCGAACCTTCTGCCTCCCGAGGACCGCGACTAGGGTCGCTCGGAGCGGCGGCTCCCCTCGGGGTTCGACGTTCCAGGTGCCGCCGTTCTACATTGTCCGGGGGCCCGGTGCCGCGCTACGCCCCGGCCATGGGGGAGCCAATGGAGCCGGACACGTACACGCTGGCGTTGGACGCGGCGGCGCAAGGGGACTCGTAGATCGGGTAATCTTCACCGCAGTCGGACGACCACACTCCAATTTCGTAGGCCGTGCCCTCCCATTCGGGCGTCATCCGGTAACTCGCAGTTCCGAACATGCCCGTCGCACAGTAGACGAGGTGATTGAATCCGAGAGGGACGATAGAGCCCATCACGCCCATCTCGGCCAATCCGACCACCGTAACGTTCCCGTCGAACGTGGCCCACTCGAACGGGACCAGCGATCCAAGGGGGGAAGGAGTGCCGCGCACCACGAGGATGCGTTGGAGAGGGCGATCCGGAACCTCGTGTGGCTCGAGGCGACGGTGGGGCACGGCCGAGGCAGCCCCGTGACCGGTTGACGGGGGGCGTTCCCGAGGCGAACGTCCCGCAACGCGCCGGTCGGGGGAAGGAGTGGCAAAAGCGCGACGACGAGGACGCTTCCGAGCGCCGCAGCGGTCAACAGCACCGCCCATTGGGGGACCGGAGACCGAGGGAGGAATCTGCCTAGGGCTGGCGACACCGGTCCGTCCACCTCGCGCTCTCGGCGACCTGGATGGCCCTCACCGAACATCCCCTGGCAGGGCCCCGCTCAAAACCGGGTCCGGCAGGGCGAGGCGGCGCCGTTACGGGTGGCCGTAGAAGTAGCCGAAGATCGCGAAGAACAGCACCGCGCACGCGACGAGCGAGGGGATCATCCACGCCGCCGCCCCCCGGGAACGGCTCTCGACGGAGCTCCCGACGGTCACCACCGGGATGGCGAACGTGAGCCAGTAGCCGCTCACGACGACGCGGTAGAGGGCCACCGAGGTGCGGTTTCCGGACGGGTCGTGGAGCGCGAGCCCCACGACCAGTACGACGGCGAACGCGAGGAAGGCGAGATCGACGCCCGCCGCCTCGAAGAACCCCTCGAGGACCCGCTTCCTTCGGGGATATCGCTGGTGGACCCACAGGAGCAGGACGACGAAGAGGGCGAGCAGTGCGATGAGAACGTAGACCGCCCCGACGTCGAGCGAGACGGGGTACGGACCGTTCCCCGGAGCCGCCGGCCACCCCATCGAAGGTCTCTTACGGCGCGACCAACACGGCCCGGCAGGGGGCCCCGTCGCCGCCCACGAGCCGCAAGGGGAGGCAGCGGAGATTGTACGGACCTGGCTCCGCGAGGTCGAGACGGAGCCCCTCGAGGATCACCGTGCCCGCTCCCAGAAGGGCGTGGTGGACGGGGTATTTCTCGGCGGGGTCCGACTCGACGCTGAGGGAGTCGATCCCGACGAGCTTCACGCCCCGGTCGAGGAGCGCGTCGGCCGCGTCGGGCGCGAGCGCGACGTAGTCGCCGAAGAACGCCTCGGAGCGGGCCCACCGTACGGAGTTGGCGGTGCGGAACAGGACCCGCGTGGCCCCGACCGGCACCCGGGCGACGTCGTCCCGGCCGATCCGGGGGCGGGCAGGGTCGACGACGACCACGACGCAGGGTCCGTTCAGGACGGCCAGGTCGAGCTGGTCGGCCGGCGCCCCCCCGGGGAGAAAGTGGAGGGGCGGGTCGACGTGGGTGCCGGCGTGGGAGCCGAACGACCAGACCGAGAGGTTGTACGGGTCTCCCCCCGCGAGTTGCCGGGCGGGCCGAACGGTGACCCCGGGATCGCCGGGGAACGTCGGCATTCCGGCGGAGATCGGCATGGAGACGTCGAGGATTCGCATGTCGAAGTCGGGGCGGTGCGCCCGTCGTCGGAATCCCGGCGAACTCGGGTTAATACGTTCGCTCGCATCGGCCACCGTCGATGCTCTCGCTCGGGCTCTCGGTCCCGGCGCTCCTGATCGCGTTCGTGATCACCATCACCGAGATGACCGAGGTCGTCGCCCTCGTGTTCGCGCTCTCCGCGGAAACCGGGAGCCTCCGGTCCGGTGCGCTCGGGGCGGTGGCCGGAACGGCCACCGTATCGCTGATCGCCCTCGTCTCGGGGGCGGCGCTCGAGGCGCTTCCCCACGCCGACCTCCTTGGGGTGGCGGCGGTCGTCCTCGCGGCGTTCGGGGTCTTCCTGTTCCGAAGCACCCTCAAGAGCTACCGGCGGGCCCGGCGGCCGGGACTGGCCGGGCCCCCCAAGGGGCACCCGGCCCTGCCGTTCGCCGGAGGGTTCTCCGTCGGAGCGGTCGAAGCGACGGAGACGGTCATCGTGCTGCTCGCCCTCGCGGCCGGCGGTGCGGGGAGCTCCGCCTTGGTCGGAGCCCTCGCCGGCGGTGCCGTGCTGGTGGTCGCCGCCCTGCTCGTCCACGAGCGGATCCGCCGGATCAAAGTACCGACGCTGAAGCTCGGGGGAACCGCGATGCTGTTCTCGTTCGCGCTCTTCTGGGGCGGAGAGGCGTACGGGGTCCCGTGGCCCGGACCGTACGACCTGGTACTCATCCCGGTCTTCCTCGCCGCCGTGGTCGTGGTCCGCCTCGCCGTCGAGGCCGTCCTGCGGCGCGACCCGCCGGTCGAGCCGAAGGGTTAAGGCGCGCCGGGCCCCCGCGCGCACGATGCGGACGCGGCGTCCCGCGGACGACGACGGGGCGGACGACCCCGACCTCGAATCCGAAGCCGAGTCGCCGCCCACCCCCGCGCCTCGCCGCGCGCACCGTCGACCGCCGCAGCGGGTCCGGGCGGCCCCGAAGGCGTGGTCGATCGAGGGCGACGACCCGACCCAGGACGCACCGGCCGAGCCGGTCGTCGACGACGAGGGCGATTCGCCCGGGTGGTTCCACCGGACCAAACGGCCCGTGTTCTACCGCGCGCGGGATGCCTGGTGGTTCGAGCCGCTCGTGGCGCTGATGATCGTCGTCGTCCTGCTCGCGGGGCTCTACGCGTACACCCAGAACTGGCCGCCGATGTACGTCGTCGAGTCCGAAAGCATGCAGCATGGGACGAACGACCAGGTCGGACTGATCAACACCGGCGACCTCGTCCTCGCCCAGCAGATCGCGACGACTTCGATCGTCCCGTACGTGGTGGGGATGCAGACCGGATTCTCCACCTACGGGGAATACGGGGACGTCCTTCTGTACCATCCCGACGGCGATACCGGCCCGTCGCCCATCATCCACCGGGCCCTCACGTTCCTCACGTACGAACCCAACGGCACCTTCAGCGACTCCGAGCTCAACGGTCTCCCGTGCGGCCACGTCGCGAACCGGGTCTTCCTGACCTCGACCCCGACGGGATGCGGGACGACCGGCCTTCGGGGGACCCTCGAGCTGTTCGGGATTGGCTGGCAGTCGGTCTCGGTGAACATCACCCTCTCCGACGTCGGCCCGCACTCCGGCTTCGTGACGATGGGCGACAACAACATCCAGCCGGGCACCCGCACGGGGGACGAGGACCAGCCGGGACTCTCTCAACTCGTCGAGCCGGGGTGGATCGTCGGGGTGGCCCGCGGGATGGTCCCCTGGGTGGGGGCGGTGAAGCTCCTTCTCAGCGGTACCGCCAGCGAGGTGCCCCCCCAGTCGTGGCAGTTCCTCGGACTCTCGATCGTCGCCCTGTTCGCGATCGGGTTCGGAGTCCACTACGCCCTCCGCGCGGAGGGGATCGAGGACGGCCGCCGCAAGGCCCTCGAAGAGGAGGAGGCCGCCGAACCGTCCCGTCCGTCGCGGTTGGGGGGTCTGAGAGGGTGGTTCTCCCGCTCCGACGCCGACGTGGAGACCGACGATGCGGACGCCGAGCCGACCGACGAACCGATCTCCCGGCGGAAGCGGCCGAGCCCGAGCCACTCGGCTTCTTCGGGGGGTCGCCCCCGGCCCTCGGTCCGGAAGGGACCCTCCGGGAAGAAGGTCCACCGCAGCCGGCCTCCGGGCGGCGACGCCGACGACGGTGAGCTCTGAGCTCGCCCCGTACGGAGTCCTCCCGGACCCCCAGAGGGGTCGGCCGCTCTCTTCTGGAAATCGAAAAGGAAAGGGGTTTGGAAAGGGTTGGACCTCGATGGCTCCCGAGCCCTACGGGAGCGCCGTCGAGACCTGGCCCCCGAACGAGCCCGTGCCGACCGCGACGAGGTCGTCGCCGTGCCCGGTCTGCGTGGGGGTCACGACCAGCGAGAACTGCATCCCGCTCGTCAGGACCACCGTCGTGCTCGCCGTGGCGCACGCCGTGCCGCCCGTGGCAGCCGCCCACGAGTTCGACGAGAACGTGTAGATCGCCATCAGACAGCCGGTGACGCCGACCACGGTGAGGGTGGTGCCGACACCGAGGATCGTGCCCGACGAGCTGGTGACCTCAAACGTCATCCCGGCCGGGGTAAGCCCGCCCGACGGCGTGATGGTCATCGTGTACGTCAGACCGTTCGCCGAGGTCGGATTCCCGACCGCCAACGCGCTCCCGAGGGGCGTGTTGCCCGGTGCCTTCGTCAGCCCCGAGATCAGGATGTACAGCACGGCGGCCAGCACGACCGTGATCGCCACGAGCAAGATCGTGGCGATGATCGGCGACACACCGCGCCGTCCCTTCTTTCTCCAGCGGCGCTCCGTTCCCATATGGTTCTGCATTTCGTTCTTCCTCGTTAGTTCTTGGTTGGTTTGGATCCTTTCTACGGGAGGGGCTCGCCGACCGTGCCGGAGAACGAGCCGACGCCGACGGCGACGAGGGTGTCGCCCTGGCCGGCGAGGTTGGTCGTTCCGGTGGACAGGTACAGCTGCATCCCGCTCGTGAGGATGGTCGCCGTCGTGCCGGGCGGGGCGCACGCGTGGGTCGAGGCTCCGGCGGAACCCGCAGCCCAGGCGTTCGTGCTGAAGGTGTAGGTCGCCTCAAGGCACCCTTGTGGTCCGATCAGCTGGATCGCCGAACCGGTGACCAGCGTGATCGCGCCCGTCGAGCTCTGAATCTGGAAGTTCAGGCTCCCCGGGGTGAGTCCGCTCGACGGCGTGATCTGGACCGTGTAGGTGAACGCGGTCCCGTTCGTTCCCGCGTCCGGAGACCCCAGCGCGAGCGCGGTGCCAAGCGGGGTGTTCCCCGGTCCCTTCGTCAGCCCCGAGATCAGAATGTACAACACGGCGGCCAGCACGACCGTAATCGCCACGAGCAAGATCGTAGCGATGATCGGCGACACTCCGCGCCGTCCCTTCTTTCTCCAGCGGCGTTGGCTCTCGGTCCACATCTGCATTCGTTTGTTCCTCCAGGGTATCTCTCCCTGTGGAGAACGCGAGGGGCCAGTTGGGGTATTTGAATATTCCGCAGAGCAAATCGGCAAATGACGAACTCGACTTCGACACACACCAATACGTATTCGCCTCGCCGGACGGCCGTGCGTTCGTGACGCACGGACGGCAGGAAAACCGCGCGGAAAACTTATCGCGCGACTCCCTCGTTCTCCCTCGCGGGCTCCATGAAATTCAAGTGGAAGGTCCTCGCCGTCGTCAGCGTCGGGAGCCTGATGGGGGCGATCGACAGCACGGTCCTGATCATCGCGTTCCCGGCGATCGCCCGCGACCTCTCGGCGACGCTCGCCGAGATGGTCTGGTCGATCATGATCTACACGCAGATGGGGACCGCCCTGGTCCTCTCGCTCGGCCGCATCTCCGACATGAAGGGTCGGAAGGCGATGTACAACGCCGGGTTCGTGGTGTTCGTTGTCGGGAGCGGGGTGTGCGGCCTGGCCACGAACGGTCTCGAACTCGTCGGATTCCGGGGGCTCCAGGGGATCGGCGGCGCGATGCTCGTCGCGAACAGCTTCGCCCTGCTCTCCGACGTCTTCCCCCCGAACGAGCGAGGGAGGGCGTTCGGGGCGATCTCGGTCGTCTGGGGGACCGGCTCGGTCCTCGGGATCGGGCTCGGCGGGCTCATCCTGTCGTTCGCCTCGTGGCGGTGGATCTTCTGGATCAACGTCCCCATCGGCATCGTCGCGACGGCCCTCGCCTTCCTCATCCTCCGGGAGTCGGTCGTCCCGAACCCGAAGGACACGTTCGACCTCCCGGCCGCCGCCCTGTTCACGGTCGGGCTCTCGGCCCTCCTCTTGGGGATCACCGAGGGGATCCTGAACGGGTGGGCGGCGCCCATCACGCTCTGGCCCCTCGTCGCGTCGGCCCCGCTCCTGGTCGGGTTCGTCCTTTGGGAGGCGTACGTGAGCCGGGACCCGATCCTGCCGTTCGACCTGTTCCGAAGCTGGCTGTTCAGCGCCTCGCTGATCGCCGCGGTCCTGCAGGGGATCGCGCTCTTTGCGACCAACTTCCTCCTGATGGTGTACTTCCAGGGGATCCGAGGGACCCCCGTCCTCACCGCCGCGTTCCTGTTGATCCCCCTCTCGCTCGCCCTCTCCGTCTTCGGACCCATCGGCGGACGCCTCTCCGACCGGTTCGGCGCTCGGGTCGTTTCGACCGTGGGCCTTCTGATCCAGGGGGTCGTCTTGCTGGCGTTCTCGACGATCGTCGCCGGGACCCCGCTCCTCGTCGTGGCGGGATACGAGGCGGCCCTCGGCGTGGGCGGGGGGCTGTTTTTCCCCGCGAACACTTCGGCCGTGATGTCGGGCGTCCCCCGGCCCCGCTACGGCGTCGCTTCGGGGATTATGATGACGCTCCGGAACTCGGCGATGGCCCTCAGCTTCGCGGTGGCGCTCGTCGCCCTCACGGTCTCGCTCCCGGCCGGAACGGCCGCCGCCATCTTCGGCGGCACGTTCACGCCGGGGTCGGTGAGCGCGCTCGGCCTGACCCCGGCGGCGCTGACGTCGGTATTCCTCACCGGGATGCGCTCGGTGTTCCGCCTGGCGGCGCTGCTCGTCCTCGCCAGCGCCGTGTTCTCCGCCCTGCGGGGCCGGGAATTCCGGGCGGGCGCGGCCGAGTCGGGCCACGTCCGAACCGTCCGCGAGCCGACTCGGACGACCGTGTCGGAACCCCTCAGCGGGGCCCCCACGACACGCCCGTCGAGTTCCGAGCCCTGAGGGGCCTGTCTCCGCGCTCGGGGGCGGGACCCCGCCACAACCCTTTTCCTCACGGCCCCGTCCCGGCCGTCGGTCGCGGGACATGCACGTCATCGGAGGGTCGGCGTCCACGGCGCTCGCCGAGCGGATCTCGCGCGAGCTCGGCAACGCGCCGTTCGCGATCCCGTTCGTCAAGCGGTTCCCAGACGGCGAGCTCTACGTCCGGATCGGGGGTCGGCTGACCAACGAGGACGTCGTCCTCGTTCAATCGACGCGTGGCGACCAGGACATCATCGAACTCCTGCTCCTCGAGGACGCGATCCGCGAGGCCGGGGCCCGCCGACTGATCGTCGTCGTCCCGTACTTCGGATACGCCCGGCAGGACCGTTCGTTCTTCCCGGGGGAACCGATCAGCGCCCGGGTCCTCGCCCGGCACATCGAACAGGACGCCGACGCGGTCGTCACCGTCGACCTGCACTCCCCCTCGACCCGCAGCGTCTTCGCCAAACCGGCGTACGAAGCGACCGGGATCCCGGCGATCGCCCGGCTCCTTCGGGAGCGACCGGTCGACCTCCTGGTCTCTCCGGACAAGGGCGGGGTGGAGCGGGTGCGCCGGATGTCCGAACTCCTCGACAAGCCGTGGCTGGCGCTCGAGAAGAAGCGGATCGACAGCGACCACGTCGAGCTCGCGCTCCCCGAGCATGTACCGGTCGACCTCGAGGGGAAGCACGTGATCATCGTCGACGACGTCATCTCCACCGGCGGGACGATCGTCGAGGCCGCGAAGCTCCTCAAGCGTCGGAAGGTCGGGGCGATCGCCGCCGCGTGCACGCACGGCCTGTTCCTCCGCGACGCGTTCGAGCGGATCAAGGCCGTCACCGACGATGTCTA
This sequence comes from Candidatus Lutacidiplasma silvani, assembly GCA_022750295.1. GTDB lineage: Archaea > Thermoplasmatota > Thermoplasmata > Lutacidiplasmatales > UBA184 > Lutacidiplasma > Lutacidiplasma silvani. The sequence continues at coordinate 16,333 of JAKIVZ010000022.1, read as the reverse complement.
CTCGACCGACACACTCGTGAACCCGGCCGAGAAGGCGTCGGTCGCTCCGGACATCGCCCAGATCCTGAAGCGCGAAGGACCGTCGCCCTAGCGCCGTCCGTGACGATCCCCGACCCGCGACCGGCGACCGAGGCCCGACCCGACGTCCTGCTGGAGCTCGTCCACTCCGTTCGCGCGGCGCTCCTCGCGCGGGGGGAGTCGATCAGCTCGGCGTGGGTCGAAGAGGCGGCCCACGACCTCAAAGCCGGCCGCCAAGTCGGGTGGACCCTCGGCACCGAGGCGATCGCCTTTGCGTCCCCGCGGGCGGCGCGTACGTTCGGCCACGTCCACGTCGAGGGTCCCGACGACCGGGTCGAGCGGGCCGAGACCCTGTTCGCGGTCTTGATCACGCACCTTGACGCCCCCCTCGCCCGCCTCGAGGGGGGCGTCTCGGGACTCACCGACGAGGAGGAGGCGGCGCTCGCCGACCGGTTCGTCCGGGTCCCCGGGGCGTCGATCCTCCTCCGGGCCCGGATGGAGCGACCCGTTCCTCCCCCGCTGCCCGGGGGGGCGCTCAGCGACCCCCCCTCGGTCGAACGGCGCCCGGTCCGGTCGATCCCGATCGACGCCTTGACCAACCTCGACTGGCGCGCGTTCCAGGGGACCCCGGATCAGAACCTGGTCGCGGACACGTTCGAGGAGGACCGGCAGAGCGTCTCCGACATGCTCGGGGGCCGCGTCGGCCGCTTTCTCGACGAGGCGTCGACGACGCTGGTCCGCCCCGACGGCCAACTGGTGGGCGCCGTACTGATCTCGGAGCACGACCCGCGGACGGCCGTCTTCCTCGACATTCTCGTGGACCCGTCCCAGCGACGGCAGGGGCTGGGCCGGTTCCTCGTCCTCTGGGGCCTCCGGGCGATGACCGCGCTCGGCTACTCGACCGCCCGCCTCTGGGTCACCGAGGCGAACCGCCCCGCGTGGTCGCTCTACGTTTCCCTCGGTTTCGCCGTCACCGGACGGGCCCGCCTCTACCGTTACATCCGGCCGGCGGTCGACTCGCCGGGACATCCGCACACCAGTCGGTGAGGGCACCGCTCGACCATCCAGGTCGGGCACGTGGGAAGCCCGGTCGGGTCGGAGCGGCGGCGGGCGGCCGAAAGCATCTCCTTTCGGCGTTCGAGGAGCTTGGAGAGGGCCCCCTCGGAGCCGAACCGGATTCGCTGGGCCCGGATCCAGTCCCCGTCGGAGGGGACCCGCTCCATCCCCAGGAGGAGCCACCCGTCCGTCCGTCCAAGACTGGCGCATCGGAGGGCGAGCTCCAACAGGTAGTGAGGACGCTGGGTGACGACGGAATCGGCCGGCACCGGTCGGAGCGACCGCGACGACTTGACGAGGATCGGGTCGCCCCGGAACGTCGGGATCGCTTCGCTGGGTTCGCCCGACGGGTCGTGCCGGAGCTCGTACTCACCGGGCGGCCCATCCTCGAGGACCGCGAGGACCGCCCCCCACGTCTCGTCCGGGGCGCCTCCGGGCCGGGACCCTTCGGCCGACCGCTCCGCGCCGGACTCGATCCCATCGAAGTAGGCGCGGCGAGGGTACGCCAGCTCCCGGTACCGGGCGACCTCTCCGGGCGCAACGGTCCCGGAGCCGAGCAGCCGTTCGACGTGGGCCGCGACCTCCGTCTGGAAGACGGGGCGTCCGACCTCCTCCAGCACGGCGCTCGAGATTTCGGGCTCGCTCCCCGCGCATTGGCACGCACCCTCGCGCCGATACGCGCACCCACGGTCGAACCACGCGCAGCGCGGAAGTCCTTCCGGTGAGGCGACCTCGCGGGCGTATCGGAGGGCGTCGGCGCGGAGGGCCATCTCCGCGCGGATCGTGGGGAGGGAGCCGAACGTCACGTCCCACACCCTCGCCCCCGGGGCCCCGTCTGCGGGGGCCCGGACGACGATGAGCCGCCCATCGGGCCGCTCGACGAGGGCGGCGTACATCGCGAGCTGCTCGAGGTACGAGCGGCGGGTGGCGCGAGGGTCTTCGGTGGACGACGGGAGGCTCGAGGTCGACTTCAACTCGAACGGGCGCCCGTCCAGGATGTCGATCTTTCCGACGACCCCGTCGCGGCGTACCCGGACCTCACGGGCCGTGGCGGGGGCGAGCTGGCGTCCGAGCTGTTCGTGGATCCGACGCCCCTCCTCGAGCCGACGGGACTCCTCCTCGGTGGGGGGAACCGGGGCGACCGCCCTCCAGTACGCCGCCCGAGGGTCGAGGAGGTCGGTGACGACGACCCCCCGGACCGGCCGATGGGACCGGTAGCGGGCGAGGAGCTCCGTACCGAGCTCCGGGGCCTCGGCGACCGCGACCCCGAGCGCGGCGAGATCCTGCGGGTCGTCCGCCCTCATCGCGGGCCCGACCCACGACCGGCCTATATCGCTCGGGGACCTCCGTCGCGCGCTATAACCCGCCGCGCTTGATGGGCCCGTGGCGCGTCCGGGTCCGATCATCGTCGGGAGCGGAATCGCCGGCCTCTACGTCGCCCTCCGAGCGCGGGAGCTCGGACTCCGGCCGACGATCATCACGAAGTCGAGGCTCGAGGAGTCGAACACGCGGTACGCCCAGGGCGGGATCGCGGCCGCGGTCGGCGGCGACGACTCGCCGGAGCTCCACCTCGCCGACACCCTCCGCTCGGGGAACGGGCTCGTCGACCGGCGGGCCGCCCGGCTGCTGACCGACGAGGCGCCCCGGCGGATCGCCGACCTCGTCCGGTTCGGAGTCCCGTTCGACACGGTCGACGGGGAAGTCGCCCTGGGGCGCGAGGCGGCCCACTCGCGCCCCCGGATCCTCCACGCCGGCGGGGACGCGACGGGGCTCCAGATCGAGGAGACCCTCCGCCACCGCGCGGTGGACGAGGGGATCGAGGCGCGGGAGCGGACCGTCCTCCGGCGCCTCGCCCACCGCTCCGGGGAGATCGTCGCCACGCTGGCGCACGACGACGGGACCGGGGTGGAGGAGACCGTCGGTCGCCCCGTGGTCCTCGCCACCGGAGGCGCGGGGGGCCTCTACCAGTACAGCTCGAACCCATCGATCACGACGGGGGAGGGGATCGGGCTTGCGTTCCGGGCCGGCGCCCGTGTCACCGACCTCGAGTTCGTCCAATTCCATCCGACGACGTTCTACCACGAGGGGGCGCCCCGGTACTTGATGACCGAGGCGATCCGGGGGGAGGGGGCCGTCCTGCGGAACGACGCCGGCGAGCGGTTCCTGCCCAAGTACGACCCGGCGGCCGAGCTCGCCGCCCGCGACGTCGTGAGCCGCGCCATCGACCAGGAGATGCGTCGCTCGGGGGCCGCGTGCGTCTGGCTGGACGCCACCGCGATCCCGAGGGACCGGCTCTACGCGCGGTTCCCCACGATCACCCGATTCCTCGCGCGGTACGGACTCGACCCGTCCCGGGACCGGATCCCCGTGGCGCCCGCGGCCCACTACACGGTGGGCGGGGTCTCGACCGATTTCGATGGCCACTCGAGCCTCGCCGGCCTCTACGCCTGTGGGGAGTCGGCCGCCACCGGGGTCCATGGGGCGAATCGGCTCGCCTCGAACTCGCTCTTGGAGGGGCTCGTGTTCGGCGAGCGGGTCGCGCGGCAGCTTCTCCACCCCACCTCCGGAACCCCCTCCACGCCCGGTCGGGAGGCGTCGGTGGTGATGCGCCCCGGTCGGGGGAAGCCCCTCGACGACTCGTCGTTCAACGAGGTCCGCTCGGTCTTGTGGGAGGAGATCGGCATCGTGCGGACCGGACCCGGACTCCGGGCGGCCGTCCGCACGCTGGAGGCGGTCTCGGCCCACGTCGAGCCGGCCGAGCCGACCGACGTCCCGCTCCCGGGCGCGAACGCGGTCCTGACCGCCCGGCTGATCGCGACAGCCGCGCTCACCCGCACCGAAAGCCGCGGCGCGCACTGGCGGACCGACCATCCGCGCCCGGTCGCCGCGTGGCGGATCCATCTCGGGCTCGTCCGACGCCCGGGACCTCCGGCTCCCCGGCCCCGTCGGCAACCATTATCGTAACCGTCGGCTCGGCGGTCCGTGGACTTCCAACCGTCCGACGCCGAGCGGGCGCTCCGGGACGCCGCGCGCAAGTTCGTGACCCGGGAGGTCCGTCCCGTCGCCGCGAAGATGGACCGCGACGACTGGTTCCCCCGCGAGGTCTTCCGTTCCCTCGGGAGCGCCGGCTTCCTCGGGGTCACGATTCCGGAGGAGTTCGGGGGGCTCGGCCTCCCGTACACGGCGCAGGCCGTCGTCCTCGAGGAGATCGCGCGGGCCAGCCCCGCCCTGGCCCTGAGCGTCGGCGCCCACTCGAACCTCTGCGCCGACAATCTCGCCCGGAACGGCACGGACGAGCAGCGCCGAAGGTTCCTTCCCGGCCTCGTGAGCGGCGAGAAGGTCGGAGCGCTCGCCCTCACCGAGCCCGGAGCGGGCTCCGATGCGGTCGCGCTGTCGACGACCGCCCGCCGCTCGGGGGACGACTACCTCGTGACCGGGGCGAAGCAGTTCATCACGAACGGTCCCGTCGCGGACACGCTGGTCGTGTACGCGAAGACCGACCCCTCCCGGGGGTCCCGCGGGATCTCGGCGTTCGTCGTCGAGTCGTCGGCCCCCGGGTTTTCGGTGTCCCGGGCGCTCGACAAGATGGGGATGCGGGGTTCCCCGACGGGCGAGCTCGCCTTCCGGGACGTGCGGGTTCCGGCCGCTCAGCGGCTGGGGACCGAGAACGAGGGCGTCGGGGTCGTGATGAGCGGCCTCAACGTCGAACGGGCCGTCCTCGCGGCGATCCCGGTCGGGATCATCGCGGAATGCCTCGACCTCTCGGTGGCGTACGCCCGGGAGCGTGAGCAGTTCGGCCAGAAGATCGGTCGGTTCCAGCTGATCCAGGAGAAGATCGCGAACATGTACCTCGCCCTCGAATCGTCCCGCCTCCTCATGCTTGCCGCGCTGGCGTCGGTCCAGGGCGATCTGCGGACCGGGCGCCCGAGCAGCGCGGCGCTGACGTTCGCGAGCGAAGCGTCGACCCGCGTGGCGCTCGATGCGATCCAGGTCCACGGCGGGAACGGCTACACCCGGGATTATCCGGTCGAGCGGCTCGCCCGCGATGCGAAGCTCCTCGAGATCGGGGCCGGAACGAGCGAGATCCGTCGGCTCCTCATCGCCCGCGAGCTCCTGGGCCCCGGGTTCGACCCGGAGTCGCGCGCCTCCTAGGTCGGCGGCGGGCGGGGTTTCTCAACGCGCTGGCCGAGCGTCCAGCCTCGCTTGTCGATCACGTCGAAGACGTTGCCATCGGGGTCCCGAAGGGTGACAAAGTCGCCCCCTGGCGGCGTCGGGGGCCCTCGCGTGGCCCCGAGTCGGAGCAGCCGCTCGACCTCGGGCTCGAGCTCGGACGAGTACAGGTCGAGATGGAGCCGGTAGTCGGGGAGCGGGGATTCGTCGGTCCGGTACAGGGAGAGGTTCGGACCGTGGCCCGCGGGGTCCATCAGGACGACCCCGTCCGGCTCCGGAGGGTCCCGGGGAACGTAGTGGAGGGCCGCCTGCCAGAACGCGTGCATCGCCGGGAGGTCGGTGCAGTCGACCACGATCGAGCCGATCCAGCCGGTCTCCCCCTCCATCGTACTGTACTCCGAATCGACGACCGACCCGGTCGACTCGTTCCGGCATTCCCGGCCGCCCTATCAAGGCAGAGCGCGGGCCGGTGCGGGCGGAATGCCGCCGACGCGCCGGTACGGGGGGACGAGTTGACCGTACGAACGGAGTTCGCAAGGGCTGGGAGCCCGGCACGACGGAGGACGGACGACCCGGGAACCGAACCTATATAGTGGACGGAGCCCCATCCAACCCCGGAATGAGCGGGCGACCGGCCGCCCCGCCCGGTGCTTCGACGCTTCGGGTCGAGGTCCTGAAGGAGCTGCAGCAGCTCATCGACAATCGCGAAGCCCGGGACAAGATCGACAAGGGCCCGCTCGCCGAAGCGAAGGGCCGGGAGCACTGGGTGCTCCACCTCCTCGTCCGCGCCCAGGAGTCGACGACCACCCATTTCGACACGCTGATCGGGACCGCCTACTCGAACCTCGTCTCCCGCATGCAGGGACTCGACGACCGGCTCGGTCGCCTGGAGGAGCACGACACCGCCACCGAGGCGGACCTCCGGTCCCGGCTCGACTCGCTCGACACCACCCTCCTCGCGAAGCTCGACAAGGGGCTCGCCGACGCCAACGTCACCCTCGTGGAGGCGGTCCAGAAGGGACTCGGGGAGAGCCTCGACACGAAGTGGAAGCCGGTGGGAGAATCGATCGAGACGTTCGCCCAGGGGTCCCGCCAGATCCTGAAGGACGTGAGCGACACGTACCGGGTCGCGACGCAAACCCGGCTGCTCCTCAACGAGAACGCCCGCCGGATCGCCGACCTCGGCCGCGACATCGTGGCGCTCGAGGAGAGCCTGAAGCTCGTCGTCCAGAAGACGATCGAGGACGGCCTGGCGCCGCTCGAGGCGCGGGTCGCGGCGCTCGAGACCCACACCGGGCTCGGGACCCCGACGACCACGAACGGGGAGCGACCGCCGCCGGCCGAACCGTAGGCGAACCGTCCCCCGCATGACCCGCCTCTCTCCCCGTCACCCGAGGTACCGGAGCCTGCGGACGCGGGCGCATCTCGCGGACCTCGCGCGCACCGGGCTCGTCGTCCCCGAGGGGCTGATCGCCCACGGACGGGGCGAGGCGTTCGACTACTTCCTCGGCGAACGGACGACCCCGTCGGCCCGGCGGGCGATCCGGGCCGCCGCCCGGTGGCTCGCGAACGCGCGCCACCCGGTGGTCTCGGTGAACGGCAACGTGGCGGCGCTCGCCGCCGACCGGGTCGCGCGGCTGCAGGCGGCCCGTCCGGGACTTCTCGTCGAGGTCAACCTGTACCATCGGACCGCCGGGCGCGCCCGGAAGGTCGCCGAGCGGCTCCGGGACGCCGGGGTGGTCGGCGTGTTGGGCGTTCGACCGACCGCGCGGATCCCCGGACTTCCCAGCGACCGGGCGCGGGTGGACCGGCGCGGGATCTGGGTCGCCGACGTCTGCCTGGTCCCCCTGGAGGATGGCGACCGGACCACGGCCCTCCGCCGGCTCGGCAAACGGGTCATCGCGATCGACCTGAATCCGATGTCGCGCACCACCGTCGCCGCCGACCTTCCGATCGTCGACGAGCTGACCCGCGCCCTCGACCGGCTCGTCGTGGAACTCGGGAGGGTCGGCCCGACCACCCCCGGCCGGTTCCCGTCGTTCGACGCTAGGGGGGCGCGGACGGCGGCCCGCCGAGCGATGGCAACACGCGTGGGGTCGGCGCGAGGTCGTCCTGCAGCGGCCGGACGAGCTTCTTCGCGACCTGGCCGAGGAACGCCGCGTCGCTCGCGTCGTACGCCTTGACCGCGTTCCCGTCGACGTCGATCTCCCCCAGCACGGTCGGCCCGTCCATCACCGGAACGACGATCTCGGCCCGGGTCTCGAGGAAGCAGGCGAGGTACTCGGGGGCGGTCCGAACGTCGTCGACGACCACCGTCCGCTTCTCGCGCGCGGCCCGGCCGCAGACCCCCTGGCCGACCGGGATCGCAACGTGTTCGGTCGGCTGGTCGCCGTCCCACCCGCTCAGCCGGAGCGTCTCCCCGTCGAGGGCGTAGACGCCGACCCACCGGTAGTGGGGGAACTCCATCCGGAGGAACCGGCAGACTTCTTGGAGCGCGTCCTTCCCCTGGAGCCGTGTGAGTACGGCATCGATCTGGAGGAGCGCGGGGGTCGTCTGGCGCGGCGGAACGCTCACGGGGCCCGCCCCCTCACGGGGAGAGCGCCGAGGGGGAGAATCCCCGCCGCACCGGACCGTCCGGCCGCGGCATTTGAACTCCCGAGGCGTGTTCCGCCACGAGCTTTCCAGACTCGCGCCGTACCGGGCTGAGCCACCTCGGCACCTCCGGTCGGTGCGGACGGGCCGAGGGGAATAAGGGTATCGTGGACGGGTTCGCCGTCAGGGAAGGAGGACGCTGCCGCACCGCGGGCACCCGCCCGAACGCTGCGGGAGCGGAATGTCGAGGCCGCACTCCGGGCACGGGACCGGGTCCGGTCCGAGGAGCGAAAGGCAGTCGAAGCAGGCGCCGCCCCGCCGGTCGTTCGGCAGGACGACCAGGTCCTTGCCGCAAAACGTGCATCGCTGGTAACGGTCCTCGGGAGTCGAAAACGACCGGTGGTCGGCGAAAGAAAGCATGCGAGCCGCGCGAGCACGGTCCCCGTACATAAGCGCTGTGTCAAACGAAGTGGAGACGCCGCTTCTCGACGGCCGGAACGGCGTTCCGCATCCCTACGGGTCGCGCCACCGGGCCTTCACGGCGGCGATCGCGAGGAGCGCGATCGCCGCGAGCACGAGGATGAGCCAATCGACCGCGGCGGACGGGAGCGACAGGGGTTGCAGCCCGAACGCGCCCTGCATCAGGAACGCCGCGTAGGTCGTGGGCGAAAGGTACGCGAGCCACCGGACCGACGCCGGGATCGCCGAGATCGGGTAGTAGACGGGGGGCAGCACGCTCAGCCCCAGCGAGACGATCGAGGAGAAGACGAACGTCTCCCGGATGTCGTTGAAGTACGTCGAAAGCGTGAATCCGAGCGACGTGGCGAGCGCCCAGACGGTGAGGAGGATCCCGACGACGCTGAGGGCCGCCTCGGGGGAGATCGGGCCGTTGAGCCGCCAGAGCACGACGAAGACGCCGAGGCCGGGGAGCGAATAGATCAGCTCGGAGAGGGCGATCCCCGCCACGTAGATCGGGGCCTCGACCGGCGACGCCACGATGACGTCCTGGAACTTGAGGTCGGTCCGGTAGTGGGACATATCGGTCTGGAGCGACGTTCCGACCGAGAGGACGGTCAGGATCATCCCCCCCGCGATCCCGTAGAAGATGAGCGTGCCATGGGAGGCGACGGTGACGAAGAATAGGAACGACAGCGGCGAGGCGAGGATGCTGAGAAGATACAGCGGTTGGGTTCGCATCGGCACGACGCCGTTCATGTAGGCGATCCAGAGCAGGCTCCGGAGTCGGTGGCGTTCGGTCATGCGCCCCCTTCCTTCCCGTCGCCCTCGGAGGTGTCGTCGGCGTCGATCGACTTCCCGACGACCTGCAGGAAAATGTCCTCGAGCGTCACCGGTCCGAGCGAGACCTTCGCGCCCTTCGACAGCGCGAGCAGGGCGAGCTCACGGGCCGGCGCCTCCCGGGCGAAGATGAGGAACCCGCCTTCAACGGGACTGACGGTGCCGAACGACTCGAGCTCGGAGCGGCCGAGGACGCCGCTCACGACGATCCGGTACGGCTGGTGGACCCGGTCCCGGATGCTGCTCGGAGTTCCCTCGAGCCGGACCTGCCCGCCCTCGAGGAGCGCGATCCGGCCCGAGAGCGCTTCGGCCTCGTCGAGGTAGTGGGTCGTGAGGAGCACCGTGCGTCCGTCGCGGACCGCGCGGCGGACCGCCGACCAGACCTCCCGGCGGGCGATCGGGTCGAGGCCGGTCGTCGGCTCGTCGAGGTAGAGGACCTCCGCGTCGGAGGCGAGGACCATCGCGACCATCGCCCGGCGGCGCATCCCGCCCGACAGCATGTGGACGAGCCGCTTGCGGACCGAGGCGAGGCCGAGCTCCTCGAGGATCGCATCGGTCCGCTTCCGAGCGTCCCGGGGATCGGTCCCCCGGATGGTGAGGTAGAGAAAGATCAGTTCGTCGACGTTCAGGAAGTACAGCGGTCGCGACTCCTGCGGAACGGCGGCGATGCGGGCCCGGACCTTCGATGTCTCGCGCAGGATGTCGTACCCGAGGACGGTCACGGTCCCGGAGGTGGGGGTGAGCTGGGTCGCGGCGACTCGCACGAACGTCGTTTTCCCGGCGCCGTTCCGGCCGATCATCCCGTAGACCTGGCCCGCCGGAATCGTCAGGTCGACGTTGGTGAGCGCCTCGGTCTTGCCGCCCCGGTGCTCGTACGTCTTGGAGAGATGGCGGGCTTCGACGGCGACGGGCATGGGGGAGCGAACGAACCGGGCTCGGGTCTTAACGGGTCAGTCCCTTCGGCGTTAGCTCAGGACCTCGCGCAATCGGTCTTCGGCGCGGGCCCGCTTGAGTTCGAGCGCGATCCGGCGCCCCATCGAGAGGTCGGGGGCCACGAGGTCGGAATACGGCGAGCCATGGACGTAGACGTTCGTCCCCGCGACGATCCGCGTGGAGATCTCGAACACCTTGAACTCGAGCTCCTCGGTCATGATCCCCTCGACGCAGAACGGCCCGACCATCCCGCCGAACAGTTCGATCGACCGCTCGATGATCCGGGCCCCGGCGTCGAACACCTTCGGGAGCAACGATTCGCGCAGCACGACCGGGACGTTGCCGGTCACGACGAACGTCGGTCGGATTCCCGCGCGCAGGAGCTCCTCGTGGCCGCCGAGCTTGTACAGCTCATCGATATTCGCCTCGTCGCGCCGGTCCATCCCGAGGAGCTCGAGCGACCCGGAGCCGACCCGGTATCCGGTGTCGGAGAGGGGGGAATAGAAGAAATGGATGTAGTACCGCGTGCCGAGCACGTACTGCTGGATGACGTGGGGGCCCGTCGGCTGGAACCCCTCGAGCGCCTGCCGGTTCTTCGCGAGGAAGAACCCCTTCCCGCCCTTCGCTCCATAGTACTTCACGATGACCGGGCCGTCGACCTCCGACGGGTTCGCGTAGCGCTTCGGCATCGGGACGCCCGCCGATTCCAGCCAGACCCGTTCCTTCTCCCGGTCGGACTCCCATTCGATGACCGCCCGGTTCCCGAAGATCGGGATGTCGAGCTGGACGAACTTCTCGGGGCCGAGGTACTCGACGAACGAGCCGTGCGGGATGAGGACCGAGTTCGCCTGCTTCAGGCGCTCGATCTCCCCTCCCAGTTGGGCCAGCTTCGGAACGGAGAGGAACTCGTCCGGTTTCGCCAACGGGAAGGCGTCGTAGTACTTCGGCGGCGAGCCGGCGCAGATCCCGAGGGTCCGGAACCCCTCGACCTTGGCGCCGTAGAAGATCTGGAGCGACGAGTGGGAGCAGACGGTCGCCACGGAAGGCGGGCGAGCGACGACGGGAGCAACGCGCTCCGCCGTCGAGAGGGCTATCCCCATAGCAAATGGACCAGCGTTCGGTTGATAGCCTTTGCGCGGCCCCGGCCGCGCCGACACCCGGTCAGCGCTCGAGCTCCCAGTACCAGCGGGTCCGCCGGCTCCCGGCCGACGCGATCGCGGCCCGGGTCTCGGCGGAGAGCGCGGGGTCGTTGGCGAGCTTCCGCACCGCGTCGGCGTCGGAGCCGTCGACCCGCTCCGTACGCCCCGTCTCCGCGAGGGCCTTGTCGACGGCCGCCGCGTCGAACCTCCACGTCTCCTCCCGCCGACGGATGGCGACCTCGCGGGTCCCGGGGATCCGGTGGAGGCCGAGCTGTTCGGCGGCACGGTGCAGCTCGCCGGCCGTCGCCTCGAGTTCCGCGTTCAGCTTCTGCTCCCGGTCACGGAGGTCCCGGAACCGGTCGACGAGCAGGATGAGTCGGTCCCGCTCGGTCCCGGGGACCTCCTTGAACTCCGGGCAGATCTTGCGGAAGTCGCATCGCGGGCACTGCCGACCCGGGGTGGGGGGGTACTCCTCGGCCCGGATCCCGTCGCGGACCGTCGTGACCCGCCCGTAGAGCGCGTCGAGGGCGCCGGCGGCGCGAGGCGAGCTGCGAAGCGGGGTCAGCGAGCGCAGGTGGTAGAGGGTGAGCCGCTCCACCGGGTCCGAGAAGTTCTCGCGCACGAGGACCTGGTAGAGTCCGAGCTGGTCGGACTCCCGCGCGTCGGCCGCGGAAAGCTCTCGGCTGGTCTTGTAATCGACGATCTCTAGTCCGCCCTCCGGGGTCCGGTCGACGCGGTCGATGTACCCGTGGACCGGGACCCCGTCCCAGGACGCCTCGAGGTGCTCCTCGACGGCCACGGGGCTGGGGGGGTCGGCCCGGACGGTCTCCCAATACCGGCCGAGGATCTCGGCCCCGAGCTGGCGGTACCGGGCCTCCTCCTCCGTCGACGTGTACCCGTCCGAGACCCAGGCGCGACGGTACATCTCCATCACCGCCTCCGTGTCCGCGATCGTTCCCGGGGCCGCGACGGGCTCGGTCCCGCTCCCAGCCGGTCGGTAATCCTCGAGCGTACGCTGGGACCGGCCGCTCGGGGTCCGGCGAGCGACCGGAACGACGAGCGGACGGACCGCCTCCTCGAGGACCGAGTGGATCGTCCGCCCGAACGAAAAGTACCCCCGCGGCGCCTCGGGAAGATGGTCGATGTACAGGTACTTCCAGCGGAGCGGGCACTCGAGGTACGCCCGAACCGACGAGTAGCTGAGTGGACCTGGAGAGGGCACGCGAGCCGAAGTGGCCGGCGTGAGAAAAGGTTGGCCCGTTCGGGGAGGGGCCTAGTGGCCCGCGCCGACCGAAGCGTCCTCGAACACCGAGGGTCGGGGGAGACCTGCCGGAGTCGTCCCGCGCGCCTGCGGGTTCGTCAGGTTCTTGGGGAGGCCCAAGAGGTCGAGCAGCTCCTTGTAGTGATTGCGGATCGTCACCGGAGTGACGTTCGCGACCGCCGCGATCCGGTCCTGGCTCCGGGGCTCGCCCATCAGGTTCGACGCGATGTAGATGATCGTCGCGAGGATCCCGTTCGGGAGCACGCCGGACGTCGAGTACACCTGCTCGACCTGCTCGAGGAGGTCGAGGACCTTGTGTCGGACCTCCTTCGACAGGTTGAGGTCCTGCGTGAACCGGACGAGGTAGTCGCGGGGCTCGACCGGCTTCAGTCCCAGCTTCAGCTCACGCGCGAGGAGCGTGTAGGCCCGACCGACCTCGATCTTCGTCGCCTTCGAGTGGGCGATGATCTCCTTCATCGTCCGCGGGACGTGGCACTGCCGGCAGGCGGCGTACACCGAGGCCGCGACGAGCGCGACGATCTTCTTGCCGCGGGTCGCCTTGTGTTCGAGCGCCCGGCGGTAGATATACGTCGCCGATTCCTTGACCTCCCGCGAGAGGCCGAGGACCCCCGCGAGCCGGTTGAGCTCGCCGAGAGCGACGACGAGGTTCCGCTGGTGCGTGCGAGCGGCCCGCAGCCGATGGTTGAGCTTCCGCAGGTGGTAGAACTTGAGGGAAGCATGGCGGGAGAGCGAGTTTCCCTGGAAGTCGCGAGTGGGAACCCCGATCTCGCTGAAAAGACCCTTGTCGGGCATCAAGGGCGAGATGACAGGGCCCCAACCCCGGGCCTCGCGGCCCGTGTCTTCCTTGGAACCACGCTGGCCGCGGTCCGAGACGAGCGCCGAGGCGTCGACGACCAGCCCGCAGTCGGCACACACGATCTCCCCGCGCATGTCGTCGCGCGTGAGATGGGTCGACCCGCACTCGGGACAGACGTCCTGCGCCGGGGCCTCATCCGATTCGGTCGGTTTCGCCGCCTTCGAAGCCGACTTCGGCACGCTCGTCGCCGACGAGGACCGCCCGGAAGAACTGGTGTGAGCCTTCATGGTGACCGTTTAAGCTCATCGGACCACCAGTATATATACTCTGGTCCGACTCCTGTCACCCTTGTTTGTACAAATCCGACACCGTGTGCTGGCCTCGCACGGCTTCGGGATACATTAGCCTGCTTGTGGCGATTTCGTCCCGAGCAGTTTGATAGGGTCCCAAAAGAGAACACGGCGGTCGAGCCCAGCCTGATCGAGTCGGGGGTCCAGGAATTTAGGTGGGTTTGGATTTGGGAGGCCCCTTGCTGCCGCTCTTCGCTCGACTTCCCTTCGGTGCTCGAAAATTCAGCCATGTCCAAAGGACCATCCAAATCGCAGCCATGGCCGTGTCGACGAGCAGGATGACGAAGATTCCCAGCGCAAGCGTTCCGGTTGCCACTTGGCCACCGTGGAGGATGGCAAATGGGACGACCGCCACCAGTGTAAGGACCCCGAGAATGATTGTGATCGTCTGAAAATTGTACTCCGCGAGCTTCTCTTTGAGGTCCTGAAGTCGCTCCAGGTCCCTTGTGACCTGCCGCAACTGCTCGGCGATAACCTGATCCTGCGGAGCAACCGCCTGTGATACCGGCCCACCCGGCGAGGAATGGGGCGGATCGCCGGACGAAGGTGGCCTCTCTGGGGGGAAGCCCGAAGCGCCTGCCTGCTCGGGCGCCGTGGGCGAGGTTGCCCGGGCCTCGGTCGGGGTTTGCGGACCCGGAGACCCGAAGGCCGGGGAGTCTGCCCCAAGTGGCGTCAATCTGACCCCCGGTCTCTTGAACGGCTAGGCTTCGGCATTCGGAAACACCGTACGCCAGTATGCCTGACCAGATGCGGTCAATCCGAGGAATGCCCTGTACCCCGAGAACGCGTTGAGCATCCGAATTTGGTCGATGTAGAGGAAGCCGTCGTTTACGGCATCGCGGAGTGCTTCTTGAACCGTCATGCCAAGTTGGGCTTGGTTCGTGATGGTGGCCAACCGACGGACCAACCAGTCCGTGTCGTAGACCAAATCCGGCCTTTGCCACGCCTGAACGATCAGGCGAACCTGGGAGTCGTCGAGAGGCACACTCGGCCGAACCGAGGAGCCCTATTTGATTCATTCTGGCCATCAATTGGAAAACCTAGCCTAGCCGAATTGGGGGGCGATCCCATTCTCGAACATCTCGTGGACGACCACCGTGAGGTTGTACGCGATCAGCTTGCAGATGACCTCATTTTCCTGAGCAACCCGATTCTTCGACCGGATGTTTTCTCCGAACTTCCGCTTGAGAGCCGAGAACACCGACTCGACATTCGACCGCGCGTGATACCGACGGTTGAACTCAGGTCGGTTCGCTTGGAAGAGATGGTACGCCTTCTCCCACGATTCCGGAGTCTTGATTCCACGGATCCGGTTAACCTCGTTTGAGAGCGTGTTCGCCTTGAACGGAATCTGAGCGTCCAAGCCAAGGGAGCCAGCAAGAGCGTAATTTTCCTTCGAGAGATACCCCTTGTCCGCGACGATTCCGCTCGGGCGGAAGCCATCGGAGATTGCCCCTTCGAGGAGCGGACCGAACTGAACCGAATCTCCCGAATACTCGTCCCCTACAACCGCCCGGAGGATTACGTGCGTCTTTGTCCCGATGAGGGCGTGGAGTTTCAGCCACTTCTTGGCCCGCTTCTCGCCGTGCTTGGCCTCGCGCCAAGCCCCAAAAGACGTCGTTTGGACGCCGGTGGAATCTGGAGCGACGACTCCCCCGTCCTCCAGCCCGGCAAGCGGCCGTGCGCTTAGCGAGAGGAGTCGGTAGAGGATCGGCGTCACCTCGGCACGGTTCAAGAGCCGAGAGGCGACCATGTAGCTCGGGACTTTTGAGAGGAGGCCCCGGTCGGCCACGTTCGCGTACACGCCGCACGCCCGCCTGCCGGCGAGTCCGGAGTAGACTTTCAAGACGGTGCAATAGATCTCCTCGCCGAGTGGTGTCGGAACGCGGCCTGGGGTTCCTTCGATCCGGGGGAAATCGTAGACGGTCCGGACGAGGTCTCGGAGAAGCGAGTCGACCAGTCGCATCTCCCTGACCTGACCGGCGTCGAACGCGGCCGAATTCTGGCGGTACTGCTTCCGCTTCGGGTGAGCACTCGGTCCGGGTGTCGGGGCGATCAACTGCTGAACTGAGAGGATGTGCTTACACGGCTGACCAAACCGACCCCCGAAGTCCTTGCAGCCGCACGACCACTTGTCGCCGCTGAAGTAGACCTGATACCGCCCGAATCCGGCCTGGGAGGGGACGGACCAGAGTTCGGTGGAAAGTCGCTCGATCTCCTCATGGTCGGAGGCAATCTCTCGGGCTTTGGCGAGGCGCACGTCGTATTCGGGGCCTGGAATGGCTCGCATCAAGTAAGCCATATCTACCGAGATACTTAAGCGCTCAGTATCTACCGAGATAGGCGGGCGCCCCGAATGCCGTATATACCGAGATAGTGCTGGGGATGACCAATGCCCAAGTGGAAGAAGGACGCCAAGGAGTTCACCGTCAGCGTGACGTTCCACGTGGTTCGAGGGTACGCCGCCACGATTCCGAAGCCCGTCATGGAGCACCTCGCCAAGCCGACTCGGATTACCTTCCACCTCCGGCGTGGAAAGGTCGAGGTCCGGGCCGCGCACTAACCCTCCACCTCCTCGATTTGAAAGTCGTCGTGTCGAGCGGAGATGCGGTAGACCCTCTCAAACGGCCGCACTCCGCGCGCCTTGAATCCAGTACTTGGCAACCGGCCGCCTGACGTGAACAGCCGAGTTCTCGGGAGC
>JAKIVZ010000011.1 GCA_022750295.1 Candidatus Lutacidiplasma silvani | reverse complement strand
TAGCCCCGAGCGGATTCGAACCGCTGTCGCCGGCTCCAAAGGCCAGCATGCTTGGCCACTACACCACGGGGCTGCGGCTTCGCCACTCGGCCCGTAGGTAATGAACGCTTCCGCGGCAAGTCCCTGGGCCGGGCCCGCGATTCGCACCGACGCCCGCGGAGGCAAGCGTACCTGGCGTCAGTCCGGGCGCGGTGTCGTCCCCCGGTTTGGCGCGACCCAGAGGAGCGCCGGCAGCAGCGCGAAGCTCAACACACCGGCGTACAGCCAGGCGCCGGTCCACCCGATGGATTCCACGAGGACCCCGAACAGGATCACGAACCCACTTCCGAGGAGCACCTGGATCGAGTTCACCACGCCAACCCCGAGGGCGAGCCCTTCCCCCTGGGTTTCCGGAAGGTAGGTGGGAATCAGGTAGAGGATGGCGAAAACGACCCCGTCGAGGAAGCCGAGCGCGAGGAAGAGCGGCCCAATCGTCCAGATCGTGGCGAACGGAACCAGGAGAATCAGGCTACTCACCACCGCGCCGAAGATCCCGATGAGCAAGCGCCGGTCCCGACCCCGCTCCGCGAACCAGCCCCCGATGGGTCCCCCGGGAAACGCGGATACGACCACGATGGCCGTCAGGAGCGCCGCAAGTCCCGTCCCCCAGCCCGGGTGGACGGAGTGGGCGAATTCCACGTAGTCCTGCGCCACGAGGTAAATCGCCGTCCAAAACCCGGTCAACGCGAGGGAGAGTCCCCAGATCGACCGACTCGTCAGGACGGCCCGACCGGCCCGGTAGACGGCCGCGCTATCGCGGGTGGACCCCTCGGGGTCCCGGCGGGGCAGCACCACATACGCGGCGGCCGTTGTAGCGAGGAGCGCGACTCCGCCGAGTCCGAGCGCCGCCGGCCAACCGATCGCGAGTCCGATCGCGGCCCCGCCCACGAGCCCGACCGCACCGCCGATCGAGAATCCCCCGTTGTAGAACCCGATGATCGGTCCCCGTTCTCCCGGCGGGAAGTACGAGGCGATCAAGCTGAGCGCGGGGGAGAAGAAGAACGCCGCCCCGACGCCCGCGACGAACCGGATCGCCGCGAGTCCCTCCCACGACGGGGCGAACGCCGAGGCGACGCCGGCGATCCCGAAGACCGCGACCCCCGCGAGCGACACCCGCCGGGACCCCCATCGAACCGCCGCGAGGCCGGCGGGGACTTGGAAGATCCCGACCCCGAGGAGGAATGTCCCGAGGACGATCCCAAGTTGTGCGGGGGAGGCGGACAGGGTGACCGCGATCAGCGGGAGGACCGCGCCGATGTTGTACCAGTTGAACGCGTAGACGACCCGTACGACGAACAGCACCCCGGAGGGGAGCCCCCGGCGGCCGGGCGGAAGCGCGGCCACGGCCGCTCACTCCGGGAGAAGTCCGCGAACCCGGAAGTACCGAAGGAGGCCTTGGGCGGCGAGGTCGTACCCCGAGACGAGCGACTCGGGGCCGTCGGAGGCCAACGGGAGACCCTCGGCCCGGGCGACCGCATCCTCGTGCTCCCGGAGCGCGCGCGCGACGTACTCCAGCGCGGGGTCCACGCGGGCGGCGCCGAGGGCCACGTCCCGCCATTCCTCGACCGCGTCCCGGTACGCCCCGATGTCGGCGTCCGGCGCCTCCGACGGGCCGAAGTGGGTTCGGAGGAGCCGCTTCGGCTCCACGCTCCGGATCCGGTCGAGGCTCGCGAACATTTGCTCGAGGTCGAGGTCGGGGGGAGGGACCGCCGGCCGGGCCCTCCGTCGTCCCGCCAGACGGACCCCGAGGGCGTCCCCGGTGAAGACCGCGGAGAGGCCCGTGTCGAGGAACGCGAGATGGTGCCGGGCGTGCCCCGGGGTGGCGAGGACCTCGAGGGTCCCGTCCGTAAGCTCGAACGATTCTCCCCCATCGAGGGGGCCGAGTCGGTTCGCCGGGGTCGGCGCGATGGCCCCCCACAGCTGGTCGGACTCGAGGCCCCAGGCCCGCCGAGCGCTCGCGACGAGTTTGACCGGGTCGATCATGTGGCCGATCCCCGACCGGTGAACGAACAGCTCGGCGTCCGGGAACTTCTCCGCGGCGGTCCCCAGCGCGCCGGCGTGGTCGAGGTGGATATGGGTCACGAAGATCCGCTCGACCTCCCGCGGGTCGACCCCGGCCCGCAGAACCCCCGCGACGAGCCGGTCGAGGCAACTCGTGGGACCGGTCTCGATCATCGTCCACCCCTCGGGACCGGGGAGCAGGAAGCTCGCGATCAAGCCCTCGTGGCCACGGAACCCGAGGTCCAGCATCAGCCGCCCGTTGCCGAGCTCGGTCACGGTGGGCGCGGTCACAGCGTCGCCACCCCGAGCGGCCAGCCGAAGACGACGATGAGGAACAGGATTCCGGCGAACGCCACCGATACCACGAACGACGCGGCCCACACCGGGGCGCTCCATCGGAGGACTTTCCGTCCGTCGAGCGGCCCGTACGGGATCAGGTTGAAGGCCGCAAACCACGCGTTCACGAACGCCAGCCGGACCAGGAACCCTACGGTTCCCGCGCTACCCGAGAGGGCGAGCAGGCCGAAGCCGGCGGCCGCGAACACGCTCCCCTCGACGAGGTTGAGCGCGGGGCCAGCGAGGCTCGTCTTCCCCCAATCCGGGGCGCTCCCCATCCCGCCGATGACGGTCGCCCCCGGGGCGGCGAACAGGAATCCGAAGACGGCGGTGATCAACGAGAAGAGAAGTCCGGTCGGAGACATCCGGAACTCGGCCCAGAACCCGCGACGCTCGGCCGAGACCTTGTGGGCGAGCTCGTGGGCGAGGAAACCGGTCAGGGCCGCCGCCGCACCGAAGGCGAGCGCGCCGGCGACCGCCCCCGGGTTGAACCCCCCGAAGGTCACCTCCCCGAGGATTTTCGTCTCGACGATCGCGATGTCCAGAGTCAGGACTACGAAGGCGATCGCGATGTGCAGGATCTCCGTCTCGGACGTGGTGATCCGTTTCGACGGGAGAGGCGCCGCTCCGACCCAGTATCCGCCCCCCGGTGGGCTGGTCCACGAGCTCACGCCACGTCCCCCCTCGCGGGACGGGGAGGGTCCCACCGTTGTATCCCCATCGGTCGGTCGGGACGCTCGTCCCCGAGAAGGGTTCGAAGGAGTCGGATTCCGTCCGCGAGCCGGGGTCCCGGGCGACTGAAGTACGCTTCGTCGGCGATCCAGATTCCGCGCCCGGTCGGGAGGTCCAGGAGCCGATCCCCGAGACGGGTCGTCGAGAGTTCCCGGACCGTCCGTTCGACGGCGAAACTGCACGGCGCCACGACGATAAGCTCCGGGCGCCGGCGGGCGATCGAGGCCCACGTCGTCCGCTGTCCCACGCCGCCCGAAGTGGGGCCGATCGGCTCCCCGCCGGCCCGTTCGACCATCTCCGGGGTCCAGAGGCCGGCGAGGATGGCGGGGTCGATCCACTCGACGACGGCCACGCGAGGTCGGCCGCCGCTCCGGGCGGACGGCGTCCCGCGGAGCGATGCCGCCAACCGACGCGACGCCTCCGAGGCGCCGATCGCCGCACCGATGGTCTCGATCGTCTCCGCGACGTCGCCGAGGGTCCGGGGGGTGAGGCTCACGATCCGGGGGTCGATCCCCGCGGCGTGGCACGCCGCTTCGACCTCGGCATCGGTCACCGAGCAAACTCCGCAGAGGTCCTGGGTGAGGATCAGATCCGGCCGGAGCCGGGCGAGGAGCGGAATATCGAGCTCGTACAGGCTCTGGTCGCCGGCGCGCGTCGACCGGACCCGGGCGTCGATCTCGGCCGAAGGGCGTTCGGAATCGAGCGACTTCGGACGCATGACGACGGGGAGCCGACGGACTTCGGCCGGCGCATCGCACTCGGCGCTCCGCCCGACGAGCTCGCCGAGGTGCCCTAGCGCGGCGACGGTCTCCGTCGCGCTCGGGAGCACGGAAACGATTCGCACGGGGGCCCGGCCTCCGGGGGTTCAGCGTCGGCGGGCGCGCTTCGCCGGGATGCGGCGGGACGGGGGACTCGCCCGTGCGGGCTTGGTCCGGGCCGCCGCCTTGGTGCGAGACCTCGAGGGAGCCACGACGGTCCGAGTCGGGAGGGGGCCGGGCGGCGGAGGCGGGGCCGGAAGGCCCAGGTGCTCGCACAGCGACCGTTCCGTGTCGTACGGGAGGCCAAGGGCTCGGGCCCGCTCCCGCTCGCTCTTCGCAAGGTCGGCCTCCCCGACGCGCTCGAGGACCACCGCCCGGAGGAATCGCAGCCGCGGGTCCTCCGGCATCGTCCGGAGCATCGCCTCGACCTCGCGACGGGCGTCGGTCCAAGCCCGACCATCGAGGAGCGCGGCCAGGAGGTGGGCGCGGATGTCCGACCGTCCTTCGTGGTCGTCGAGGAGTCGGCGGTACTCGGCGATCTCCTTCTCGGGGTGCCCGGTCGCGCCCAGCACCGCCGCCTTGCCGAGACGGGCGTCGACGTTCCCCGGATGCGCGTGCAGGACGTCGTCGTAGGCGCGATCCGCTTCGAGCGGGAGTCCGAGTGCGAGCAGCGATTGCCCGACGCCCACCTTCGCGGGCGCGAACTCGGGCTTCAGCTCGGTGGCCTGCCGGTAGAACCGAAGGGCGAGCGCCGGGACCCCCCAGGCCTGCCAAGTTTCCGCCCGTCGGACCACCTCGTCAAGCTGTCGGGCCGACGGGAGGAGTCGGGGCCGGTGGCCGTCCGGAGTGGCGCGGGGAGGTTCTCCGAGTTGCTCGCCGAGTCCGAGCCCCTTCGCGAGTTCCGTGAAGCGCGTTCCCTCAACGACCGTCCCACCCCGCCGAAGAACCTCGGCCCCGAGGGCCAGGGGGAGTCGGTCCGGGGTGAGGACCACGACCTTCGCCGGGGCATCCGGGACCTCATGGAACAACCGCTGGACGTCGCCCAGCGAGAGCTTCGTCGTATCGTCGACGAACGCATAGAGGAACCCGTCGGGGGTCTGCAGGAGGATCGTCTCGTCCCGCGGTCGGACCGCCGCCACGTTCTGCCCCATCGCTTCCACGAGCCGACCGACGAGGTCGGCGAACCCCGGATGGGCCATCGGCGTTCCAAGTCCGCTCGGTAGTTAAATATGTACAGACGTCGAGCGTGCCGGTCCCCGTGGAGTTCGCCCGGCTCGTCGAGTACCTGCCCCGAATCGAGTGCGCGCTCGGGGAGTCGTACGCGGTGGCGCGACGCCAAAGTCCGCCCCCGTTTCGTCCGTACTTGGACCGCTCCCGCGAGTTCACCCTCCGCGGAGGGAAGCGGTTCCGGGCGCTCCTCGTCCTGGCCGGGTACCACCTGGCGACTCGCAAGGAGCCGTCGGCCGCCGTCCCGGCGGCGGCCGCGCTCGAACACTTCCAAAGCTGGATGTTGATCCACGACGACATCATCGACCACTCCGAGACCCGGCGGGGAGGGCCGACCCTCCATCGGGCCCTCGCCGACGACCACCGGGGATTCGATGGGCGGGGGTCCCCCGACGACTACGGGATGGGGATCGGGATCACGCTCGGCGACCTCGAGGAGCCGTTCACCGTCGAGGCGCTCCTCGCGGTGCGGGCGCCGGCCCCGCGTCGCCTCGCGGCCGTCGCCGAGTACGCCCGGATGACCCGCCTCACCGCGTATGGCCAGCTGCTCGACGTCCGGAACGGCGCGCTCGCGGTCGGGGACGTTTCGGAGGCCGATGTCCTCCTCGTCCACCGCCTCAAATCCGCCGTCTACACCGTCAGCGCGCCGCTAAGGATCGGCGCCATCCTCGGGGGGGCCTCGCCCCCGCTCCTCGTCGACCTCGACGCGTTCGGGCTCGCCGCCGGGGTCGCCTTCCAGCTTCGGGACGACGTCCTGGGGACCGGGTTCGACGCGTCCGCATCGGGCAAGAGCGCGAACGACCTCGCCGAGGGGAAACGGACGCTCCTCGTCGTCCACGCCTGGCGGCACGGGAACGACGCCGAGCGGGCCGCGATCGGGGCCGTCCTGGGTCGACCCGCCGCCTCGCCCGCGGAGTTCGAGGCCGCCCGCGCCGCGATCCGGTCGTCCGGAAGCCTCGAGTACTCCGAGAAGCGGATCGCCGCCCTCACCGCCGACGCCGTTCGACGGGTCCGTCGCAGCCGGTCCCTGACCGCGTCGGGCCGTTCGCTCCTCGAAGAAATCGCCGACCGGCTCGTGCAGCGCAAGACGTAGTCCCGGGATCCCGCGGGCGGTTCCTCGCGGCGGCCCATCGAACACCTGGCGGTACGTTCCGGGCCGAGCGGCCGATTGGGGCGGCGATTGCGCTGCCGGCGCGTTACGATTCGGATCCGTCGGCGCCAGCCTTGTCGAGCGCTTCGGTGAGTTCCTTCTGCATCTGGGAGTACTTCTCCTTCAGGTGCCCCTCCTGGCGCTCCAGCGCCTTGAGCCGGATCTCGAGGGTCTCCTTCTCCTCGGTCAAGAGTTCCTCGACCTCGGCCTTCCCCTTCGCTTTGACGAGGAGGCCCCCGATCGGGCGGTAGATCGAGGTCTCGTCCGGGAGGGTCTTCAGCTCGTCGAGCGTGTGGACGGCCTCGCGGAGCTTCATGTCGAACTGCATCCGCTGCTGGGCGGCGGACTGCAGGTCTTGCTGGACACGCTGGAATTGCTTCAGGTCGTTCTGGAGCTTCGCGGGAAGGGCCACGTCGAGCGGAGGCCGGGTTACGGAGATAACGGCTTCGGGGAGCGCGGCGAGCTCGCCGCCTTCCGGGCGACCAATTCGGAGCCGGCGGCGAGGTCGACCCATCCGAGGTACGTGTTCGCGGCGGCCCGCAACGACCCCGCGTCCGACGCCCGGACGTCGATCGTGACCTGTGTCCCCGACGGTCGCCCGAGCGTGGCGGAGGTCTTGGGGACCTCCCGGGTCGCCTCGGGGACGAGGGCGGCGAGCAGGTGGTCGGCCGATTCGGCCGACTCGAGGTCGACCGTGAACTTCGCGGTCCACCGGGGTTCGCTCATCGGGCCAATTCCGCACGCAGATTCCGTACCAGGCGCTCGGTCTTTCGCGCGGCCGCGCGGACGTACGACGCCGGGTCGAGGAGCTCGTCGATCTCGGCCGGGGTGAACTGGCGGGCGATCTCGGGGTCGGCTTTCGCCCGGGCCACGAGGCCGGTCCCGGGGGCGTCGCGGGTCAGCCGCCGCAGCATCTCGTGCGCTTCCGCGCGCGGAAGACCCTTGGCCGTCAGCGCCAGCATCAAACTCTCGGTCATCGGGAGCCCTTTCGCCGAGTCGAGATGGCGCCGCATCTGGGCGGCGTCGACGGAGAGGTGCCCGAACACCTGGGTCATTTTCTGCAGGATGTCGTCGGTGAGCACGACCGCGTGGGGCACGACAATCCGCTCGTTCGCGGAGTTCGCGAGGTCCCGCTCGTGCCAGAGGACCATGTTTTCCAGCGGAGGGAGCGCGAACGCTCGGACGAGCCGGGCGAGGCTCGTGACGTTCTCCGAGAGCATCGGATTCCGCTTCTGGGCCATCGTGGAACTGCCGACCTGCTTCGCCTCGTCGAACGCCTCGGCGACCTCGGCGATCTCGGTCCGCTGGAGGTTCCGGACCTCCGTCGCGAGCCGCTCGCAGGTGCCCGCGACGAGCGCAAGGAAGTTTGTGAATTCGGCGAGCCGGTCCCGCCCGACGATCTGGGTCGGGGCCTCGTCGACCCCGAGTTCGAGCGCGAACATCACCTTCTGCTCGATGGCGTCCGCCGAGGGTCCGAACCCGGCGCCCGTCCCGACTGCCCCGGCCATCTTCCCGACGGCGACCCGCGGCGTGAGTTCATCGAGCCGTCGGCGGTGCCGGAGCACCTCCGCCGCCCCGACGGCGGCCTTGTACCCGAAGCTCATCGGCACCGCGTGCTGGCCGTGGGTCCGTCCCAGCTCGGGGGTCGACGCGTGCGCCTCGGCGAGGGTGAGGAGCGCCTCGGCAAGATCGGTGAGGTCGTGTCGGAGGACGTGGCTGCTCTCCTTGAGCTCGAGTCCGAGCGCGGTGTCGGTGATGTCCCCGGAGGTGGCTCCGTAGTGGACCCACCGACCCGCCGGGCCGGCGGCCGTTGCGAGCGTCCGGGCGATCGCCATCACGTCGTGCTTGAGCACGCGTTCGAGGGCGTCGACGTTCGCCAGGGTCACCGCCCCCGAGGCGGCCGCCGCGTCGATGGCGGCCGCCGCGTCGGGCGGCAGGATTCCGAGCTCCGCCTGCGCCTTCGCGAGCGCCGCCTCGACCCGTAGGCACCGTCGGAGCCGGGCCTCGCGGGAGAAGAGCTCCCGGACCTCCTCGCGGCCGTACCGGAACTCGATCGGGCAGATCGCCGAGCTCTCGGAGTCGGACACGGGCCGGGATGCCGGGGGGTCGTAAAAAGCGCTCCGGGGCCCGGCGGCCCGGCCGTCCCGGAGAGCCCTTGTAGCTGGGCTCCCCGTGTCGGACGGCATGGAGGCGACCGTGGTCGCGCTCGGCGGCAACGCGCTCTCCCGGGCGGGCGGGCCCGGGGATTGGGCCGAGGCCCGTCGGCACATGCGCTCGACGGCGGAGTCGCTCGTCGACGTGATCCGGGACGGCCACGCGCTCGCGGTCACCCACGGGAACGGACCGCAGGTCGGGCAGATCCTCCGGCAGAACGAGATCGCGGAGCGCGAAGTCCCTCCTCGCCCACTCGACGTCCTGGGTGCCGAGAGCGAGGGACAGATCGGGTACCTCGTCGCGCAGGAGCTCGAAGGCGCGCTCCGACGGGCCCGGATCGATCGTACTCCCCTCGTCCTCGTGTCCCGGATGGAAGTCGCCGCGCGGGACCGAGCGTTCCGGACCCCGACGAGGCCCGTCGGCCGGTTCTATTCGGATTCGGAGGTCCGCGTACTGCGGAAGAGGACCGGGTGGACCCTCGCGTACGACCGGGCGCGCGGCGGTTGGCGCCGGGTCGTCCCGTCCCCGGTGCCGGTACGGTGGGTGGAGGCGGACGCCGTCGTTCGCCTTCTCGGGAGGTCGTGGGGCGAGCGGCTGATCCCGATCGTTGCGGGCGGCGGGGGGATCCCGGTGGTCCGCCGCGCTTCGGGGAATCGGGAAGGCGTCGAGGCGGTCATCGACAAGGACCGGGCCGCCGCCGTCGTCGCGGGGGCCCTGGGCGCGACGACCCTCGCGATCGTGACGGACGTTCCCGGGGTGGCCGTCGGCTTCGGCAAACCGTGGGAGCGGTGGCTCGGCGAGGTCGGCGCCGACGAGTTGCGGGAGTTCCAATCGAAAGGGGAGTTCGCCGACGGATCGATGGGTCCGAAGGTCGAAGCGATCCTCACGTTCCTCGACCACGGGGGCCGTACGGGGATTGTCTGTGACATTCCGACGCTTCGCCGTGCGTTGCAGGGGGAGGCGGGGACCCGGGCCACTAGGCCGCGCCACTAGGCGCGCAACGACCGTCGGACGACCGAGGCGATCCCGGTCCCATACTGGATCGCGCGCTTGGGCCGGTTCGCGACTTCGGCCGGGACGCCCCGGTGCCTCGCCCAAGCGCGGAGCACCGGCTTCGTCAGGTCGCCCGGCCCCACGGACGGGAGGGGGATCGCGAAAGCCGCCGTCGCGAAACGAGCGTCGACGAACGGCGCGAAGAGCGTGCGGCCCAACGTGCCGGCGATCGCCTGCGTGGCGGGCCAATCGACTCGGAGGAGCCGGTCCCAGTCGTCCCGGCGACGCCGCTCGGCGGCGGCGGGAGTGAGCGACCGAAAATGGGCGTACCCGCCGAACAGCTCGTCGGCTCCTTGACCGAGGACGAGCGGCCCGCCCCGGGGGCTGGTGGCGAGGGCGACACCGAGGGAGGCGAGGACCGACCGAGCCGGCTCCGGACGCGCGGCGAGGCCATGCGACTTCACCGAGTTGGCGACCTCCTCGGGCGTCACCCGCCGCTCGGTCAGATTGAGTCGGAGGAGGTCGGCCGCGCGTCGGGCGGCTACGATGTCGTCGGACCCTTCCATCCCGATGGAGAAAAGTCGGAGCGGGCCGGATCGGGCGAGGGCCAGCGCGAGGATCGAGGAATCGACGCCTCCGCTGAACAGCACGGTCGGGGGATCGTCGGCGGCCGGGCGGTCGCCCAGTGAGGTCTCCAAGGCCCCATCGAGGCGTTCGAACGTCTCGTCGACCCCGCGTCTCCCCGGCACGAACCCGCACCGGCGTCAACCCTTATGGGGATGGGGGCTCCCGGCTCGCCGTGCCCGAAGTCGCGACGGCCCCCGCGACCCCCCGGCGCCGACGTCGGGCTGTCTTCGTGGACCGGGACGGGACGCTGAACCCGGACCTCCACTACCTCTCGGACTCCGCCCGGGTCGAGGTGTTCCGAGGGGTGGGGGAAGGAATTCGCCTCCTGCGCGACCACGGGTATCTCGTCGTCTGCGTCACCAACCAATCGGGGATCGAGCGCGGGTTCTACAACGACGCGGACGTGGGGGCGATCCACGACCGGATCAATGCCATCCTCGCGGCCGAAGGGTCCGCGGTCGACCGGTTCTACTACTGCCCGCACGCCCCGGAATCCCACTGTCGGTGTCGGAAACCGGGGGTCGAGCTGTTCGAGCGGGCCCGGGGCGACCTGGGCGTCGACTTCGCCGGCTCCGCCATCGTGGGCGACAGGACCCTCGACATCGAGGCCGGCGAGACCCTCGGGCTGCTGACCGCCCTCGTCCCGGCGCCCGGCCACGCGGCTGAGGTCGCCGAGGAAGTCCGAAAGAGCGGCGTGCGGCCGGACTTCGTCGCCCCCTCGTTCCGGGCCGCGGCGCTTCGGATCCTCCACCGAGGGTAATCGAGCTCGGGGGCCAGTTCCGCGGCGATACGTCGGTGCGCAAACGTTCTTAGCGACGGCGCGGCTCTCGACGACGAGCGGACTTGGTTCTCGCGCTCTTCGACGCTGGCGTCGGCGTCGCTCTGACCGCCGCGCTCGCCATCGCGGCGGTCGGCTCCGGCGCTCTCACCCGCTGGGCCGGGGCGATCGCCTTTCTCTTCGGCGCCGTGATCGTCGTGATCGGAGGGTTCCCGTTCCTCGCCCTCCTGGTCTTGTTCGTGGTCGCGAGCGTCCTCGCGACCCGCTTCCGGTTCGCAGAGAAGAAGCGCCGGAACGTCCACGAAGGGACGTCCGGCGAGCGCGGGGTCTCCAATGTCGTCGCGCACATTCTGATTCCGACCGGGCTCGTGCTCACGGCGGGGGCCTCGACGAGCCTCCTCCCACCGGGGGCCCTCGCCGTGCTGTACACTTCCGCCCTTGCGTTCGGAGCCGCGGACACCTTCGCGAGCGAGTTCGGGGTCCTCGCGGGGCGGGCCCGGTCGATCCTGACGTTCCGCCCGGTCGAGCCGGGGACGAACGGCGGGGTTTCCGCAATCGGGGAACTCTGGGCGCTCGCGGGGGCCCTCACAACCTCGATCGTCGCCGTGGCCCTGTTCGCGGCGTTCGCCGCGCCGCACCTCGCTCCGGCGGCCTTCCTGATCGTCGCCCCGATCGGCGGGTTTCTCGGCTGCCAGATCGACAGCGTGCTGGGCGAGACCCTTGAGAATCGCGGTCGATTGACGAAGGGGAGCACGAACTTCTTCGGGATGCTCTCGGCGGTGGCGATCGCCGCAGCTCTCCTCCTCGTCTTTGGGATGTGGCGGTGACGACCCGGCGACCGGCTTCCGCCAGCGTGATCCTCCTCTCGGGCGGGATGGACTCGGCGACCTGCCTCGCGATCGCCGCCCGACGCGGTCCCGTCGATGCCCTCACGGTCCTGTACGGGCAACGCCACGCCCGTGAGGTGGAAAGCGCCCGGGCGCTCGCGGCCCGGTACCGCGCCCGCCGCCACGTGGTCGTCGACCTTCCCGTCGCCCCCTTACTCCCCTCCGCGCTCACCCGACGATCGGCGAGGATCCCGTCGGGCGGGACCGCCCCCGGTGAGATTCCCGCCACGTACGTCCCGGCCCGGAACACCATTCTCCTCTCCCTCGCCCTCGGATACGCCGAAGGCCACGGCGCCGACCGGATCTATCTCGGCGCGAACGCGATCGATTACTCGGGGTACCCCGATTGCCGTCCGGAGTATCTGCGGGCGTTCAACCGTCTCGCTCGATTGGCGACGAAGGCGGGCGTTGAGGGCCGACTCCGGTTCACCGTGGTGGCCCCGCTGCTTCGGCTGTCGAAGGCCGATATCGTCCGGCTCGGGGAGCGGCTGGGGGTCCCGTGGGAGCTCACGTGGAGCTGCTACGCCGGGGGTCGGGCCCCGTGCGGCCGGTGCGACTCGTGCCGGCTCCGCGCCAAGGGGTTCGCGGAAGCCGGGGTCCGGGACCCTACGATCCGGTCGTCGCCGCGGCAGGCGCCGGCGGGAGCGGCTGGGCGCAGAACGAGCACCGCTTCGCGGCGATTGGGACCTGGCTGAGGCACTCGGGGCACGCGCGGGTGGTCGGCGGGGCCGCCGCCTGCTTCGCGGCGGCGCGGGCCTGCATCTTCTCCATCGGTTCCACGATCAGGAAGAACACCACGAGGAGGTCGATCACGAAGGCGATCGCCTTGTTGATCAGATCGCCGACCGCGAACACCGAGCCGTTCACCGATTCGGTCAGCGACGAGAAGTCGACGTGGAAGAACACCCCGATGAGCGGGGTGATGATGTCGGCGACGAGCGCCTGGACGACCGTGTTCAGCGCGAGACCGACGACCAGCGCGACGGCGAGCGAAACGAAGTTCCCCTGGCTCAGGAACTTCTTGAAATCGGCCCAGTAACCCATCGGCGCGTCCATGGGCCGCACTCGGGTCCGGCTATATAGAAGTTCGAGTGGCGAGCCGGTCGTCCCCGTGGGCGGCGCTTCGTGCGGGGAGGGCGGGGTTGGTCCGCGATGTCGGCGAGCCCGAGTTCGCCCGGGGAGGAACGGCGGCCTACATCCGCTCGAGCCGGACGAGCCCGAGAAGGTCGAGCGTGTTTCCGAGCGCCTGCCGGACCCCGGCCACGAGAGCCAGCCGGCTGTCTCGCCCGGCCTCCGCCTTGAGCACCGGGGTCGTCTGATAGAATCGATTGAACGATTCGGCGAGGTCGTGGGCGTACCCTGCGACCGTGTGCACGTGCTTGGTCCGCGCCGCGCTGGCCACGACCCGCGGAAGGCGGGCGAGGACCCGGACCAGGTCCCGTTCGGCTGGGGTGGTCAAGTCCGCGCCCGACGGCGACGTGGGGATCGCGACACCGTCGTCGAGGGCCTTCCTCAGGAGGCTCGAAGCCCGGGCGTAGGCGTACTGGACGAATGGGCCGCTCCGTCCCTCGAACGAGAGGGCTTCCTCCCACTGGAACGCGACCGACTTGTCGGCGGCGATCCGGACGATGTGATACCGCACGGCCCCCGCGGCGATCGCGAGCGCGATCGTTTCGGCCTCCCCCTCCGAGAGCTCGGGGTGCCGGGCGCGGACCTCGGCCCGGGCCCGGTCGGTGGCCTCGTCGAGGAGGGTGTCGAGCCAGACGACCGTCCCCTTTCGGGTCGACATCCGGCCGCCCCCGGGGACGGTGATGTACTGGTACAGGACGAACTCTGGTCGGCGCGCCTCGCCAATCTCGTTGAGGAGCGCTTCGAGGGTCTTCGCGTGGAGGAGGTGATCCTGACCGAGAACGTCGATCACGCGGGGGAATCGGCCGAACTTCTGGAGGTGGTAGGCGACGTCGCGGGTGGGATAGAGCGTTGTTCCGTTGCCCCGGACGAATACCGCCCGCGCGTCCTCCTTCGGGAGTCCGTAGACGGTCGTGTCGATCGCGAGCGCGCCGTTCGCCTCGGTGACCGAATGGGGGGCCCCCCGGAGACGGGCCACGACCCGGTCGACCGAGCCGTCGTGCAGGAGGCTCGACTCCCACACGAATTCGTCGAACGTCACGGAGACCCTCGCGAGGCTCGCGAGCATCCCGCCGAGGATCGCTTCGCAAAAGCGGCGGTGCGCCTCCGGAGCCTCCCCCCGCTCGAGCCGTTCGCAGAGCTCGGCGAGACTGGCGGCGGCCTCGGGGTGGGTCTTGACGTAGGCGCTGACTGCGGGGTACGGCCGGCCGAGGTAGTGGTCCGGCCGCTCTTCCCTCTCGTCGGCTCCCTCGAGGGTCGCGAGGATCTCCGGCGGCCACGCTTCCTTCGGCTGCGTCCAGATCCAGGTGACCATCGCCGACTGCCGCCCGATGTCGTCGACGTAGTACTGGGTCGTGACCGTCTGGCCCGCGGCCCGCAGAATCCGCGCGAGCGTGTCGCCGATGAGCGCATTGCGGACGCGGCCGATGTGGAACGGCGCGTTGGGGTTCGCGCTCGTGTGCTCGACGCAGACCTCGGGTCCAGCGGCCCCTCCGCCCCCGTACGATGTGCCCCGCGCGCCGACGATCGCGAGGGTCCGCTCGGCCAGCCACGCCGGGTCCGCCTCGAAGTTCACGTAGGCGCCGACGGCGAACCGTCGGGCGACCCCCGGGGTATCCGGGAGCGAGGCCGCGAGCTCGGCCGCGAGCTCGTTCGGCGGTCGCTTCGCCGCCGCGGCGAACCGATGCAACGGGATCGCGACGTCCCATCCATCGCCGCCCGCGGTGTCGAGCAGCCGTTCGACCGAGCCCCGGTCGACCCCCGGCACCCCCGACAGCCGTTCGAGCAACGCCGTCACGATCGGTCCGATGAGCCCCGCGAGGGGGTCGGCGGAGGAGGCGTCCGGGCGCCCGGTTTCCGACGGCGTAGGCGCCAAGCAACGGCTAAATCGGCGGTTCCATCTTAACGATTCCTCCGTGGCGTCGCTCGTCCTCGTCCGGTACGGCGAGCTCGCGCTCAAGTCGGCCCCCGTCCGTCGAGAGTTCGAGCATCGTCTCCGGCAGAACATCCTCGCGCAGTTCGTGCGGGCGGGCACGACGTGCCGGCTCCGGGCCGACCACGGGCACGTGTACGTGGAGGCCGACGACGCCGCGATGGCGGTCCGGCTCCTCCGTCGTACCTTCGGAGTCACTTCCGTGAGCCGGGCCGTGGAGGTCCCGACCGAACGGCTGGCGATCTTGGCGGCGCTCCGTCCCGTCGCCGAGCGCCGGCTGCAACCGAACTCGAGCTTCGCGCTCCGGGCGCGGCGCACCGGGACCCACCCGTTCACGAGCCAGGAACTCGCCCGCGACGTGGGCGGGGAGATCTTCGAGGAGTACCGCTCCCGGGGGGTCCGCGTCGACCTCGACACCCCCGACGTCGAGCTCTTCGTCGAGGTGCGCGGCCCCCGGACGTACGTCTACGACGACCGGGCCGCGGGCCCGGGGGGCCTTCCGCTCGGGGTCGCGGGCCGGGTCGTCGCCCTCGTGGATGGCCCGCGCGGGGCGCTCGGCGCCTACCTGATGATGAAGCGGGGGTGCCGATGCGACTGGGTCGCGACGGGCGAGGGGGTCCCGCTCGCGGACTCGGTGTTGACCGCGTTCGACCCGCACGCGCCGACCGCGAGCCCGCCCGGGCCGTCGGACCCCAACCCCGCGCTCTCCGAGCGACTGGCCGCGGTCCACGCCGACGGCGTGGTCCTTCCGCTCCTGGTCGACGAGTACCCGGAGGCCCGCTCCCGGTGGGGGGACGTCGTGGTCTTCTCTCCGACGGTCGGACTTACGGACCAGGAGGTGGGAGAGCGATGGCGCGCCGTCGCGGAACTCGCCGGCTGACCCACCCGAGCGGGGTCGCCCAGCCGCTCGATGGCGTGCAGGACGTGGGCCCGTCGGCCGCCCCCTCCGGGGGAACGCCGTCGCCGGCCCGCGCGGTGGCGGATGGGGAATCGCTCGAGGACCGGCTCGAGCGCTGGTATCGCGAGCGCGAGCGATACGAAAAGCGTCGGGCCGAGGCGACGACGCCCACCCCTGGAACCTGAGGGATCAGACGAACCGGCCGACCTGCCGACCGGGGCGTTTCCGCTGCCCCGGCGGCTTTCCGGATCGGTTGACCTGCCCCATGGCGACCGGCCGGTTCCGCTGCGCGACCCGCGTGAACCCGGCGCCAAGGAATCCGGCGCCCAGGGCCTGGATCGAGATGGTCGGGATCGTTCCCGTTCCGGTCGCGCCTGCGATGGGGCTCGTCACGACCGGCAGGGGCGGCGCCGGCGGCGCGGGCGGAATCCCGGCGACGGGCGGGACGGCCGACGCCGGGATCGGAAGCTGGGGCCCGTAGATGATCCGGAGGATCGCGAGGGGGAACGACTGATTCACCTCGGTCGTGCCCGTGCCGGGGATGTAGCGAGCCGAGGTATACGTACCCCCGACGGAGCCGCTGCCGCCCTGCCCGCAGGTGGACGTGACGCAAGCGTCGACCGGGATGCTCCCGTAGGGGGGTCCGAGCGCGATCACGTTGAACGAGGCGATCCACGCGTCGCCGCCGTGGATGACGTTCTCCGCGGGGACGTTCGACCAGTTCCAGTTGAGGCTCTCGTACGCCGACCCGTTGTGGAACGTCGGACCGGGGCAGTTCGGCAGTGCCCCCGTCGGAGTGAGGCACTGGGTCTCGGGGTCGAGGGTCGCGGCGGGACGAATGTTCGCGAACGGGACGTAGCGGAACATCGACTCGTTCGCCCCCGTGGCGATGATGTCCGTCGTCAGCGGACCGAATCCGACGCCATGGAACGCCGAGAAGAGGGTCGGGTTGGAGAGGACCGGGGTCAGCGCGGGCCCGTGCTCGACGAACGCGAGGTCGCCGGTCTGGCCGTCGGAGCAGGTGAAGAACGAGGGGCCGTCCCACGTACCGCCGGTCGCCGCCGCGAGGTCGCACCCGGACGACAGCACTCGGGCGGTGTTCTGCACGACGTACGCGCCGCCCGGACCTCCCTGCGACGCGCTCGGCCAGCCGTTCGAGAACGGGTCGGTCGAGGTCGTCCAGAGGTCGACCACATCGATCGTGCACCGCTGGCCGAGCGAGTGCACGCAATCCGGCGCCGAACGGGCGAGTCCCGCGATCGAATCGTTCGCGCTCCCGTCCGTCGACTGGACCCACGGGAAGCACTCCGGGCTCGTCCCGACTCCGAACGAATACGACGGCTCGCACCCGGAGTTGTACTGACCGGCCGGGCCGTAGCACGCGTACCGCCACGCCGACGACGGGCTCACGCAATAGTTCTGGACGTACGACGGGTCGCGCGGGGCCGTGGAGCCGATGAGGACGAGGACGTGGTGGGCGTTCGGGATCCAGTTGATTCCGTACCCCATGAGCGCGCCGTAGAGCGCGGTGATGCTGTCGGAGTGCAGGATGTTGTTTCCGAAATTGAGCCCCGGGTACACCCAACCCCCGTCGAGGACTTCGGCCTGGAACGTCGAGGTGACGGCCTCCTCGAACGCGTTCGCCGGCACCGGCGTCCCGACGTCGACGTGGTAGGCGACCGATTCGAGCCCCTGGGCGGCGTCGACCGAGAACTTGTCGTAGACGTCGCCCGTGGAGAAGAAGTTCACGAGGCCGAACGTCACGGACGACTTCGGGTTCGCGGAGGCGATGGAGGCCGCGATCTCGCCCGCATTGGCGACGAAGAACGGGACCCCGTTCGACTCCTCGCACGGCATGTGCGACGACGAATCCGCACAATTCTCCCGCCCCGGAACGCCGAGGGAGCCATCGTACACCCCGTCGTACAGCGTCGTCTCGAGGAGGAAGACCACCTGGACCGCGGGGTAGGTCGTCGTCACGAGTTCTGGAGCGTTGGCTTGGAGCGTGACGCGGGCGACCTGTTCGCTGGACGGACACGCGAGATTGTTCGAGACGCAGATGATTCCCGGGGTCACCGAGATTCCAAGGGAGATCGCTCCCGTACCGGAACCCACGGCCGGGACGGGAACGGCGGGCTCGGACACGGCGGACCCGGCGAGCCCGGAGGAGGTGACCCCCGTCGGTACGAGCCCACCGACGATGGCTCCCAGAAGGGCCAACCCCGCGAGCGCGACGGCCAGTGCGGGCAGGAGCGGTCCCGACCGAAGGCGCAGTCTCAGGGGCGGGGGCATGGTGGTCGGTCCTTGCGTCCGGCGCCGGGACCGCGCGGAGGGGCCGGCGACGGTTCCCTGCGCCGGTCGTTCCGAGAGGCCCGACGGTAATAACCCTCCCGTCGGGACTGAAAAACCTCCCGGAAGGGTTATGTAACGACCCTGGGTGGCGCGGCCGTCCCCGAGGAGCAGTGGCCAACTGGCAAGTCTCCGGCACGTACCTCGCTCGCCGGGCCGACTGGCAGACGTTCACGAAGGTCTGCGAGGCCGCGTCGGCCGAGCAGGCGCGGGAGTGGGCGCTCAGCGAGATCGGCGGGTGCCATCACGTCAAGCGGGGGCTGATCCGCATCACGAGCCTGGCCGAGGTCCCCGCGTGAGCGCGCCGAGCGCTCCCATGACGGAGCGCCAGGTCCAAGAAGACCTCTCTCGCCTCGATGCTTACCGCAATCAGCTGAACGCCCTTCTGCAACAGCACCAGTACCTCTCCGCGTCGCGCGGCGACCACGAGCGGGCGCGCGCCACGCTGGAGGGGCTCGACCGAGTCCCGGGCGGGAGCGAACTCCTGGTCCCCGTCGGGGGCGAAACCTACCTTCGAGGAACCCCGTCCACGAGCACGAAGGTCCTGATCGGCATCGGCGCCGGGTACGTCGTCGAGCTCGAGCGGCCCCAGGTCACCGAGCTCCTCGCCCAGCGCGTCGGGAAGATCGACCACGCCACCCAGGAACTCGAGGGCCAGATGCAGACGCTCGAGGAGCGGATCCAGATCCTCAGCCGGCGCCTGGACGCGCTCGCGCGGGCGACGAGCGGCGCGCCGGTCCCGGGCGATGTGGGCAGCGATTAAGGCGCGCCTGACCGGGCGGACTCCGGCCCCGGCGGCCTCCACCTCCACCTCCACCCCCGCCCCGGTTTCCGGAGGGTCCCCGTTCGCGGAGGGTCTCCTTTCGCGGGGGATCGACGAGGCGAAGCTCGAGGACGTGCTCGACGAGCTGGAAATCGTGCTGCTGCAGTCCGACGTCGCCCTCCCGGTCGTCGAGCGGATCCGCAAGGATCTTCGGAAGAGCTTGGCCGGGAAGCGGTTGCGATGGGGCATCGACGTCGACGCGGCCGTGAAGAGCAGCCTCGAGGCGTCGATCCGCTCGCTTCTGTCGAAGCCTCCCCTCGACCTCATCGAGGCCGCGCGGAAGGCGGAGAAGAAGCCGTACATCGTGCTGTTCGTCGGCGTCAACGGCACCGGCAAGACGACGACGGTGGCGAAGCTCGCCATGCGGCTCCGCGACGCCGGTCTCGGGGTCGTCATCGCGGCCGGCGACACGTTCCGGGCCGGGGCGATCGAACAGCTGCTCGTCCACGGCGAGCGCCTCGGGATCCGCGTGATTCGCCAGCAGGAGGGGAGCGACCCGGCGGCCGTGGCGTACGACGCCGTCGAGCACGCCCGGGCCAAGGGCGTCGACGTGGTTCTGATCGACACCGCGGGGCGCCAGCACACGAACGAGAACCTGATCCACGAGGCCCAGAAGATCCGTCGGGTCGTCCAACCGTCCCTGACCCTCTTTGTCGGGGACGCTCTGTCCGGCAACGACGTGGTCGAGCAGGCGAAACTGTTCCAGAAGTCGCTCGGCGTCGACGGCCTCATCCTGACCAAGCTCGACGCCGACGTGAAGGGCGGCGCCGCTCTCTCGGCGACGTTCGTCACGGGGCGGCCGATCCTGTACGTCGGACTCGGCCAGGGATACCAGGACCTCGCACCGTTCGACCCGGACTGGATGGTCCGCAGGCTCTTCGCGGAGGGGACCGCGGGGTGAGCGCACGCCTGACGGTCGTGCTCGTGCGACCCAAGGAGGACGGGAACGTCGGGGCCGTCGCCCGGATCGCGCGGAACTTCGGCGCGGACCAGCTCATCTTCGTCGCCCCGCGGGCGGAGCTCGGGACCGAGGCCCGGCGCAGAGCGATGGGCGGGATTCCGAACCTTCGGGCGGCGAAGGTCGTCCCGGACTTAGCGACCGCGACCGTTGGCGCCGACCTCGTCGTGGGCACGACCGACCTGTCCACCGGCCGCTCCGCGTCGTACCTCCGACGGGCCGTCTCGCCGGAGCGGCTCGGCGAGCTCTTTCTCCCGATCGTCGGGACGATCGCGGTGGTGTTCGGACCCGAGGACAATGGCCTCGGCCGTGAGGAACTCGCCCAGTGCGACCTCCTCGTCCACATTCCGGCCCGTCGCGAATTCCCGACCCTCAACCTCTCGCACGCGGTGGCGATCGTCCTCTACGCGATCCACCGACAACGAGGCCCCGTCGACCCGGAGAGCACGCCCGCACCCGAGGTCCTGTCGTTGAACGGGTCGGAGAAGGAGCTCCTCCTGCGCCGGGTCGAGGAGTTGGCGGCGAAGGCCGGGTACCCCGCCCACAAGCGCCAGGGCCTCGCGCTGCTGTGGCGGCGGGTCCTCGGGCGGTCGACCCCGACCGAACCGGAGTACCGGATGCTCCTCGGATTCCTCAAGAGCGTCGACCGATGGGGGAGGAAGTCGCATGGTGGACGGTAACGAGTGGCTGCGGGTGCGGGGGATGGGACGAGAGCGGTTCGCGGGGCACCTCGCCGACTACCTCGGGACGATCGGGTACACGGTCGAACGGACCGATACGAACGAGCCGTCGGAGAGTCGGGTTTCGGCGGAGCTGAAGCGGATGAATCCCGCGGTCCCGGAGGCGGCCCGGAACCTCGTCTTCACCGTCGTCCCGACCAGCGGGGGCGCGGCGGTCGTCTGGACCGCCCCGAGGTCGGTCCCGGCCCCCGACCGGGCCCGGTTCGACCGGCTGGTGAGTGAGATCGTCCACCACCTCGAACGGCTCGTGCTCACCGAGAGCCACGCGACGGCCCGAGTGAGCCGCTCTTCGGACGTCCGGCTCCCCTGGGACACCCCGACGTAACCGTCCGTACCCTCGGCCGCCCGTCCGACGGGGTTTATCCCCCACGGACGCAATATTCCCCATTGGAAATGAGTGGGGAGCTCGTTCGCGACCGACTCGTCCTCGGCCTCCTCTTCGTCGTGGGGGGAAGCTCGCTCCTCTGGGGACTCTACCTGATCTTCTACATTTCGCAAACCTCGCCGTCGGGGATCTTCAACACGATCCTCGGGCTGCTCGTTCTCCTGATCACCTGGGCGTTCCTCCTGCCCTACGCCCTCCCGGCGGTCCGCCGGAACGTCGCGCCCGCCGAGCGGCGACCGAGGCTCGCCGTCCCAGTGCCTTCTCCACGGAGTCCGTCGGTCGCCCCGACGCCGCCCCCGGCGCAACCGTCCGCCGGCCCGACGGGGAATCCCTCCCCGGCTCCGGGGAGGGTGACGCAGCGCCCACCGACGGTGCTGCGCCCCACCCTCCGCCCTCGGGACGTCCGGGTCGAACCGACGGGAGAAGCGCTGCGCCCCGTTCGCCCCGCCGTGTCCCCACCGCCGGTGGCCGCCCGCAGCTCGGAAGACCGGGAAATCGACGAGATCCTCGCAGAGCTTCCCGGCCCCCTGGACGCCGCCCTCGCCTCGGAGAGCCCGGCCGAGGTGGTTCGTCGACTCGACGCGCTGCTCCGCGACCTGGGGGCCGAAACCGACTGACCCGCTTCGGCCGGGAGAGTCCGGATTCTCCGGCCGACGGGTCGCGGAACGACGGAACCGGTCGAACCGGTCCCCGCGCCGGACGGGGCCCCGACGGGGCCGCGCTTCGACGGAGCCGAACCCTCCCGCTTATAATAGCCCCGAAAGTCCCCCGCCGCCGTCCATGAGCCAGTCGGTCTACCGGTACATCTCCCAGTCGTTCCGCCTCACCCTCGGGGAGGAGGGTGCGGAGCTGCGCCACGAGCGTCTCCTGACGTGGCGGCGCCAGCACACGGTGACCCGCCTCGCGCACCCGACCCGCCTCGACCGGGCGCGGGCGATCGGCTGGAAGGCCAAGGAAGGGTTCATCATCGTGCGCGTCCGCGTCCGGCGCGGCGGCCAGCGCAAGCGGGCGATCATCGCGGGGCGGCGCCCGAAGCGGAAGGGGATTCTCCGCATGACGCTCGCGAAGAGCGTCCAGCGGATTGCGGAGGAGCGGGCGCAGAAGCACTACCCGAACCTCGAAGTGTTGAACTCGTACTGGGTCGGCGAAGACGGGAAGGAGAAGTTCTTCGAAGTCATCCTGCTCGACCCCGCCCACCCCCAGATCGTCGCCGACCGGCAGCTCGGCTGGATCGCCGGGCCGGCGCACACCGGCCGGGTCTACCGGGGTCTGACGCGCGCCGGCCGCGACGGGCGCGGACTGCGGTGGAGCGGCAAGGGAACCGAACGGTTCCGGCCGTCCCGCGCGCGGAACCGCCGCGACACGCGACGGACGCAGACGAAGGTCATCCCCTAACGGGGCCGAGCCTCACGCCGGATCGCCGAACTCGCTCTCGAGCGTGCCGCCGGCCGCCTCGGCGGTCCTCCGCGCCCACCC
This sequence comes from Candidatus Lutacidiplasma silvani, assembly GCA_022750295.1. Taxonomy (GTDB): domain Archaea; phylum Thermoplasmatota; class Thermoplasmata; order Lutacidiplasmatales; family UBA184; genus Lutacidiplasma; species Lutacidiplasma silvani. The sequence continues at coordinate 60,323 of JAKIVZ010000011.1, read as the reverse complement.
GTGGAGACCCTCGACGTGGACGACCTCGCCCCGGAGCGCCTTCGCGAGCTTGCGTCGGTACTCGAGGTTGAGGCCGACCGCGTCGGCGGTGAGGAAGTCGCGCAGCCTCCGCGCGAGGTGGCCTCCTTCGGTGTCCCAGTCGGTGAGGACAACGACGGTCTTCCCGCCCCGGGCCAACTTCGCCGCGAGGGCGCTCAGCGTGCCCCCCCCGTGGACCAACGCGATCGGGCCCGCGACCCCGAGCCTCCGAAGCGAGCGGCGGTCCCGTTCTCCCTCGACGAGGACGACCACCACGCCCGACGCGCTTTCCTCCCGCAGCCGGGCGAAGACCCGGACGAACTCGGGCCAGGCGGTTTCGCGGGGGGTCAGCTCGGCCATCGGGGTGCGGGCTCCCAGCGGGGGGTCCTCCGTTCGCCGGAGGCGGCAACTCCTATAGGCTGGGCCCTTTCGCGGGGAGGCCGATGCCGGACCCGTACACCCAACTCCTGGAGTGGCGACGGGCCGAGGGGGCCGCGCGCGGGCTCGCGAAATTGCCCCTCGAGTTCTACGAGTCGACCCAGTCGTACCTCGCCGACGTTCGACGAACGTTCGAGTCGGAGCTGCGGGAGAACCCCGGCGGAAAGAAGGGCGACCTCGCGCGACAGACCCATTCGCGCGCCAGCCAGGTCGCCCGGGACATCGTGGAGGCCCGGATGTCAAAGGTGCTGAGCCTCGCGTTCCAGGCCAGCGTCGGCGGGTCGCGGGAGGTACCGAACGCGCTCCCGGAGGAGCGGCGGCTGTTCGACCATCTCCTTCGCGTGCTCCGGGACCACCGGACGGCGGTCGCGCCGTTCCTCGAGCCGTCGGCCGCCGGGGCGGCGCTGCCCGCCGCCACCGTGCCGCTCTCCCTCCCGGGTCCCTCCCTCCGCCCGACCGAGCCGCCGACGTCCGTCGCCCCGGCGCCAGAGGTCCCCCAGTTCACCTACGTTCGGATCCTGAAGGACGGGCCCGCCGTCGAGATCGGGAAGGAGACGATCGAGCTCCGGGCCGAGGACGTCCTCGCGCTCCCCGAGGACCGGGCCCAACTGCTCGTCCAGAGCGGGCTGGCCGCGAAGGTTCGACGGGACGAGCGCCCGGTTACGACGTAGCCGACCGGCCGCTCGCGAGCTCGAGCACCTGGAACGTGTCGAATCCGAAGAGGACGTTCTTCGCGGCCAGGCGGAGTTTCACCGTCGCCTCCGCACTCGGGGCGCGCCCCGCGGCCGCCTCGAGAAGGTCGCCGAACCCCCACTCTGCGAGCGCCTCCGATTGCCGGCGGAAACTCCGCTCGACGAGCCCGGCCCGGACCGCGGCCGCGCGGACGCGGGTGAAGTCGACGAAGGCGCTCAGGTCCGCCGTTCCGGGGGCGTCGAGCGGGTCGACGGCCTGGTGGGCGCGGAGCGCGGCGAGCGTCCCGCTCGGATGTCCACGGACGAGCTCGCCGGTCGAAGCGCCGTAGTCCAGGAACAGGGCCACGCCCTCCGCCAGGTGGTCCGCGACCTCGCGGAGCGACCCTTCCGACCGTTCGAGGAGCTCGTACCGGGTGCCGTCCTCGGCGTCGGGGAGCGGTTCCCCGGGCACCCGCGATGGCCCCGGCTCCTCGGCCCACTCGAATCGGCTCCCCGCCCAGCGGACCCCGAGCTCCCGCCATTCGGCGCCGCGTCGGACGACCCGACGGAACGGGAGGGCGTCGAGGAATTCGTTGGCGACGACCGCCCCGACGAACGTGCCGCGCTCGCCGAGCGCGTCGGAGAACCCGAACGTGACCGGCGTTCCCGCCCCCTCGGCGGCGATCCGGGCCTTCAAGCCTGCCCGAAGCCGCGGCGACCGTTCGACGAAGGTCCACTCCCAGGCGGGTCCGCCGGCCGGGAGTGCGTGGGCGACGTCGAAGGCGAGCGTCCCGTCGCCCGGGCCGAGCTCGACGACGCGGAACGGCCGGTCGATGCCGAGACGGCGCTGCTCCTGCTCGAGCCGGCGGGCCAGCGCCGCACCGAAGAGCGGAGTCACGTGCGCGGCGGTGTAGAACGCGCCGGCGGGGCCCAGCGCCGGCACGTCGGAGTCGTAGAAGCCGCCCGGCGAATAGAGCGCGAGCTCCATGAATCGGTCGAAGCGGAGGACCCCCTCCCCGGCGGCGTCGCGGAGGCGGGCCACGACCTCGGCGGGGCCGCTCGGGACGGCCATCGGTCCGTCAGCCGATGTAGCCGAGGTCGTCCCGGGCCGACGGCGTCGGAGCGTCGGGCGGTCGCTGCTCGGCGTCGTGGATCTTCTGGGCGATCCGGTCGATCTCCTTCGCCTTCGCTTCGAGGTCGGAGAAATCGATCGGGACCTCGAGGATCTTCGTGAGGACCCGGAGGACCGCCTCCGCGCTCCGGGGGTCGACAAAGTAGCCGCTCGTCTCGCCCATCAGGCAGACCCCGTGCATGTCGTAGAGTCGGCCGAGCCCCAGGAAGAGGCCGGAGGCGCCGATGAGGCCGCCGCCGGGGTCGTTGCGGGAGAACACGACGCCGAACTTCTTCATCGCCTCGACCCGCTCGGGCGAGGTGGCGGCGCCGAGGACGCGCGGGGTTTCGATGACCCGGCCCTGGGCGAAGCCGGCGAGGGTGTAGAGTTCCCGCGCGCCCAGGGAGTGGGCGACCGAGAGGACCCGCTCGGTGAGCTCGTACTGCCCTTCCGGCGTGATTCCCTGATAGTCGCCGCCGAGGATGAGGAGGTCGCGTTCCTTCGGACCGGCGGCCCGCCGGTACGAGAGCTCCTGCGAGACGAGGCGGGTGAGTCCTTCCTCGCTGACGTAGACCTGGGGCGGGAAGAATTTCGAGTAGATCGTGGCGAGCGGTTTCGCGTCGAGCTTCTCCTTGAGGTAGTCGGCGGCGAGCTTGCCGACGTTGCCCACTCCGGGGAGTCCCTCGATCAGCACGGGGTCCTTCAACTGGACCTTTTCGATCCACCGGATGTGCACGTCGTCCATTGCGATTCCCGACGGGGGTGAACCGGGCGGCCGGTAGATAACGACGCGCTACCTTTTCGGCGACGAGGTGGGGTCGGCCGCCCCCACCGTGAGGCCGGACTCGGTCATCCGGACCGGGAGGATCCGGGTTCGTTCGGGGTGATTGCGGATCTTCCGCACCGCGATCGTGTGCTCGTACGACTCGCCGCGCGGGCGAGCGTTGAGCTCGACCACGAGGTCGGCCATGTCCTCCAGCATCCCCGAAACCCGTCGCTCGTGGAACTCTCCCTGGACGACGAGGAGCGCCTGACCGCCGAGCTCCTGGGCCCGGTGGCGGACCTGCCGGACGACGGTCATCACCTCGCTCTGGTCGAGGACCTCGAAGAAGAAGTCCAGCGAATCGAGGACGAGGCGGAACCGGCCGTCGAGCGCCGCAAGGTCCGCGAGGAGGCGGCTCGTGATGTTGTAGGTGGAGGGGACGGGCGTTTTCACTCGGCTGCCGTCGAGGTCGGCGAGCTTCAGGCCCCGCTCGCGAAGCTGGGAGATCTCGAGCGAGTGGACGAGGACGTTGCGGAAGTACTCCTCCGAGAGATTGACGATCTGCACGCCGTCCGGGTCCCACCCGAAGTCCCGGAACGCACGGTGGACGTCCTCGGTCCGCTCGTAGGTCGTGTAGTACAGCACCGGCGACGAACCGACCATCGCCTGGGCGAACTGCTTCGCGAAGAGCGGCGTCCCGGCCCCCGAGTGGCCCACGAGGAGCCCGAGCCAGCCGGGGGGCATGTAGGCGAAGAGCTCGCTGTCGAGTTCTGGGATTCCGAGGACCGACTGGTCGTCCACCACGTCCGTTAGCTCCGTCTCCGGACGACCTCGATCGTCTCGTCGACGACGAGCCCGAGCATCTGGTCGAGCTCCGACTCGGTGTCCTCGCTCACGACGAGGAGGACCGTGAGGACCTGGCGACTCTTCAGATTGTTCACGAGGATATGGAAGAACTCGGAGAGGAGGTCCTTCGGGTTGTGGATGGCGAGGGAGTTCACCGAGTCGATCACGAGGATCGTCCGCGGGCTCGGGTGCTTGCGCAGCAGGTACTCGACCCGCAGCATGATGTCTTCCAGCATCCGCGGCGACTCGACGTACGTCGCGTTCGGGAGCGGGTCCCGATAGTTCATCATGATGTGGCTGATCGCGTCGACGAACGAGAGCCGACCGGCGTCGACGTCGAGCGCCTGGGCGAGCGACCAGACGAGCGACGCCGGGTTCGTGACCGAGACGTAGATCGTGTGGGCGTTCGTCTCGCTGCCCACGTCGCGCAGCGTCGCGTTGAGGACGGCGAAGTAATCGTCGGCGTATTCGCGGGGGTTGAGCCGGATGGCGACGGCCGAGCCGCCCGTCAACTGCCGCAGCCGCTCGCCGATGTCGTCGTCCGGCGTCATCAGGTCTCCTGCCGTCCGCCCTTGAGGTGGGGCGCCATGAGGAGTCCGATCGGGGTGAGTTCGATCACGTACTGGGCGCGCGAATGGGAGGTCCCGCGCATCTTGACGACCTGCAGGATCCGCAGGATGTCGCCCTGGCGTCGCGCGTTGCCGAGAAGGAGGACCCCGTCGACGATCGCCTCCTCCACGCCATGGAGGGAGTACCGCCCGGCCGACTGCCCGATCTCCGAGACCAGGAGGGTCGTGCAGCCGAGGGCGGCGAGCCCCTGCGAGAGCTTCAGCATGAAGTCGCGGATCCGCTCGTCGCGCCGGATCCGGTAGCAGACGGAGGTCAACGAATCGAGGACGACCCGTTGGGCTCCGGCTTCCCGCGCGAGGTCGAGGAACGTCTTCAGCAGGAGGTCGATCTCCTCGAGCGTCAGTTCCTCGTGGTTCAGCCCGAGCTGGTCGTAGATCCCCGGAACGTCGATGAAGATCAGGCCGCCGGCCTTGACGAGGTCCTGCCGAAAGAACTCGAACGTGGAGAGATTCTCGATGAGCTTCGCGGACGCTTCCGTGACCGAGAAGAAGACCGTCCGCTCCCCCTTTTCGGCGCCGCGAACGAGGAACTCGAGGCACAGCGTCGTCTTGCCGGTCCCCACGCTGCCGGCGATGAGGACCATGTTGCCGCGGGGGATGCCGCCCCCCAGGATGTTGTCGAGGCCCTCGATCCCCGTGAGGCACCGGGCCCGGATGCCGCTCGCGTCCGCCGGCTCTGGGTTCGCGGCGGTTGCCATCTGCGAGATTGAGGCGGGCTCACCCTAAAGCACTTTTCGAGATTCGGAACGCTCCCGGAGCCGGCTCCACTCCGCATCGGCGGCCGCCAGGTCCGCCGGGTCGACGCCGCCCCCGAGGAGTTCGGGGAACCGATCGCGGCGGACCTGCCAGCGTCGCCCGGCCGCTCCGTCGGTTGCCGTGAGCGCCCCGATCGACGCGAGCCGCTGCCCCAACGACCGGACCACCGACGCATCGACCCCGAGCGTGGCCCGGAGATCGTCCAGACCGACCTCAATCGCGGCCGAACCTTCTTCCGACAGGAGACCCGCCCACAGGACGAGGATCCCCCGCCGGAGCGGGTCTCGGTTGGGGTTCGATCCGTCCGACGGGTCCCCCGGCCGGTTCCCCGGAGGGTCGACGGGTGCGGGGGGGGCCCACCACCCCCGGCACTGCTCCCATACCGTCTGGTACCGCCCCGGTCGCGGCCGGTCCGGCTCGAACGGCAACCGTACCCAGCTCACTTCGCTCCCTTTCCCCAACAGGACCACCGCCTCGCCGCGGCGGAGGGAGAGGAGCGACTCGACCGGAACCTCGCTCGACCATCGCGCGAGTTCCCGGGCGTCGTCGGGAGACCCCCGAAACGACACGACGTCGGCGGCGTTCGTCAACGCCGCCTCCCGAGTTCCGTCGGGAAGCGCGTCGAGCGATTGGGTCGCGGCCCAGAGGTGCACGTTGAATCGACGGCCGAGACGGAAGAGCTCCCCGACGGCATCGTTCGCGTACCACTGGATCTCGTCGGCGACGACGAACGTCTTCAAGGCGTTCCGGCCCGCGAGGATTTCCCCCCATAGGAGGGCGAGATGGACGGAGAGGAGCGTGCGGGCGGCCGACTCGCCGACCTCGGCCGTGTCTCCCGAGACGATCACGATCCGACCCGAACGGATCGCGTCCCCGACGGCGAACGGAGAGTTCGGCGAGGCGAGCATCCGGGCGAGGATCGGCGTCCCGACGATCTCGTCGAGGACCCGGCGGGCTCCATCGACCTCCTCAGGACGGGACCGCACTCGCTCGACCAGCGCCCGAACGGCGTCCTCGGCGGCGGGCGGAACTCCGACGACCCGACCCCCCGCGGCGGCCAGGATCTCCGCGGCCTCCCGGAGTGTCCCGTTCGGGTACCCGGCCGCGGCGCGGAGCGCGAGCGACAGCATCTCTTCGACCCGGGGTCCCCAGAAGGGGGAGTCGGCGTACCGCCCTGCGCGGACGCGCCGGAGGGCGGCGACGAGGTCCCCGAGCGACCGGTCCCCGGCGGGCGGCGGGAGGGCGACCGGCGCGAGCGCATTGATCCCGACCGGGGAGTGCCCCGGCGAGATCCAGATGACCCGGCCGAGGGCGCCCGAGGGGAGCCGGTCGAGCAAACGGCGGGAAGTGTCCCCGATCGGGTCGAAGAACACCAGGCTCCCCAGCGAGCTCGCCCGGACCGCGGCCCGGAGCAAGAGCGAGCTCTTTCCCATCCCGGTCTCCCCCAGGAGGAGCGCGTGTCGACCTTGGTGGGGGTCGATCGGTATGCTCCACATCTCTCCCGAAGGCGACCGTCCGAGAGGGATCGCCCAGCGGGTTCCCGTCCCGGTGGAAGCGTGGGTCGGGAGCCGGACCCAGCTGGAGGGGAGGAGCGGCACGACCTCGGCCAGCGACAGGGGGATGCCGGTCGCCGTGCGTCCGATCCATCGACCGCGCGACCGCCAGACGATCCCGTTCCCACCGTCCTCCCGGGAGGCGGCCTCCACCAGGCGGGCGAAGGGTCCCGGCGTTTCCGGGTCCGGGCCAAACAGCTCGACCGTCACGTCCCACTGGGGAGCGAGCGCGCGGTCGGCCGTCTGGTCCGTCAGGCGGCGGGTCGCCGCCACGGGTGGATCCAACCGGAATCCGGGCGGCTGCGGCCTCGCGCCGGGCGTTGGAGGGAGCGTGCGCGGATGTCCGCGAGGACGAAGGCGCCATTCAATCCGCTCGCCGGCCGGCAGGAGGAAGAGCGCCGCGACCACCGAGTCGGACCACGGCGCCGTCGACGGAGACCCAATTCGGAACGGTCGGTCGGGCCCGAACACCGCCCGGCCGAAGGCGACGGCGAGGACGTTCTCCCGCGCCCGCCCCTTCGACGGGGTCCAACACCCGGGCGGGTACGCCGCAAGGAACGAGCTCGCGACCCACCGCTCGGTGGACGGGTCGTTCGCCGCGATTTCGATCGAGGCGGCCGGGCCGGAGGTCCAGATGAGCGAGAGGTCGATGGGCCACCCTCCGGCGACTCGCATCGCCGCGGCGACCCGGTCCCCAAACCGTTCGCGCTCGTCGCGGGTCCGCGCCAATCCGCTCCCGCGGAACGCCCACGTTCGGCGGACCCGCGGGGACGGTGGCGGCATCGGATCTCGCGAGGAACGGTCGGCGGCTGGAGGGAAGGTCGATTCGTTCGGTCCGGACGATGAACGGTGCGGGGCCGCTCGGGGGAGGGAGTCGATAAGTATCGTCCGCCGTCGGTGAGCCGGAGCTGTCCGTGTCCTCGCTTGAGGAGCACATCACCGAGATCGAGGAGGAGATCCGCAAGACCCAGTACAACAAGGCGACCCAGCACCACATCGGTCGGCTCCGTGCGAAGATCGCCGTGCTCAAGCTCGAGCGGGAGGCGCGAGCGAAGGGAAAGGGCGGCGGCCTCGGATACTCGGTCCGCAAATCCGGACACGCCACCGTCGGTCTCGTCGGCTACCCGTCCGTCGGAAAATCGACGCTGCTCACGCGGCTGACCGGGGCCGAGAGCGAGGCCGCCGCCTACGACTTCACCACCGTCTCGATCATTCCCGGCATGCTCCGCTGGGGGGGGGCGTCGATCCAGGTCCTCGACATGCCGGGGCTCGTCCCCGGCGCCGCCAAGGGCCGGGGCCGGGGACGGGAGGTCCTCTCCGTCGTCCGGTCGGTGGACCTGATCCTGTTCCTCATCGATCCGGAGCATACCGACTTCCGCGCCCTCGTCAACGAATTGGAGGGCGCCGGGGTCCGGGTCAACTCCCGCCCGCCTCGGATCGTGGTGACCAAGGCCGACCGCGGCGGCCTGACGATCTCGAGCACGGTCAAGCTCACCCACCTGGGGGGAGGTCTCGCGACCGACATCGCCCGGGAATTCGGGTTCCACAACGGTTTGATCGTGTTCCGCGAGGACGCCACCGCCGACCAGCTGATCGACGTTCTCGCCGCGAACCGCGTCTACAAACCCGCGATCCTCGCCATCAACAAGTGCGACAAGCTCTCCCCCTCGGACCGGGAGGGGCTCGCCGTTCGGCTCCTCGAGTTCCGCCCCCGGTTCATCTCGGCCAAGGAGCGGATCGCGATCCCCGACCTCATCGAGGCGATGGGGGACGCGCTGCAGTTTATCCGGATCTACGTCAAGCCGCCGGGCCGCGAGCCGGACATGGACGAGCCCGTGATCCTCCGTCGGGGCGACAAGGTGAACGAGCTCCTGAAACGCCTGCCCGGGGAGCTCGACGTCGCCTTCAAGGCGGCCCAAGTCTGGGGGAAGAGCGCGCGATTTCCGGGGCAGACGGTCGGTCGGGACCACCCGCTCGCCGACGAGGACATCGTCACCGTCGTCGTGCAACACGGGGGCCGGGCTTCGACGTACGCCCCGGCGTGACCGGGGTACCGTAGAGCGCCCGCGTCGGGCGCCCCGCGAGGAGGAAGTGGCGCCGGTGGAACGGCTCGAGCGGGACCGGCGTGTCGAGCTCGAGGGCGGGCTCGAGACGACCGACCGCATCGGCAAGGTGCTCGCGCGCGTTCCTCCCCCGCCCCATGCTCGAGGTCTTCAGGGCCACGAGGACCGCGCCGGCCGGTCGGAGAAACCACCGGGCGTTGGCGAGCGCGATCTCCGCCTGGTCGGGCTGCGCGACGTCGAGATAGATGCCGTCGACCGGCGGCACGAGCGGAAGGTACCGCAGCGGCTCCCGGGCGTCGGCGAGGACCGGGCCGAGGTTCGGATACCGCTCGGCGAGCGCGAGGAGCCGGGCGAACGGCCGCACGCTCTTCTCCACCGCGAAGACAAACCCGTCCCGCCCGACGAGGTCGGCGACGTGCGAGGCGGTGGTCCCCGTCGCCGCGCCCAGGTAAAGCCAGGTCTGGCCCGCGTTCGGGACCGGCCCGTCCCAGCCGTTCGAGAGCGCCGCCGCGAGCTTGCTCCGCGAAGGGTCCCATCGACGGAGTACGACCTCGCCGACCGAGGTGATCCGTTCGCCGTAGACCGCCGCGGGGTCGGACAGCGCGACCGTCCAGTGGGACGCGGCATCCCGTTCGACGCGTCGGTAGAGATTCTCCCCCGACGCGATCAGCTTCGGCCGGTCGGCGAGTCTCATGCTCCCCGACGCTCCAGCTGGGCGAGCCGGCGCTCCCGACGGGGAACGAGCACCGCCGCCACGTCGGCCCGGCTCGTTCCGTCCGCCCGCGCCGCGATGACCGCGAGGGCGGCGAGGCTCCGGGCGTACGCGCCCTGCCGGTCCGGCGCGAGCCGGTCGAGCCCCTCGGCCCGGTAGAGAAGTCCGAACCGCGGGCCGCGTCCCCCCGACGGGCGGCGGCGGGACCCGAGGAGTTGGAGGCGCGACGAGGGCATCCGCCCGAGCGGGGCGAGCCCCCCGGCCGCGGCCACGAGCCGACCCGCGACGCGGGCGCCGACGACCCTCGCGAGATTGGGGGCGAACGCCCGGGTCGCCCCCTCCAGTCGCCGGACGAGTTCGGCGTGGTGGCGTTCCAGGCCGACCCGGTACTCGTTCCACGCCACGCGATGGTCGGCGAGGGGGCCGTCCGCCGGACCGACCCAGCTCGCCAGGGCCCCGTCGTCCCGGGTCCGGGCCCGCTCGACGCGTTCCTCCTCCCGGGCGAGCGCGATGACCGTCTCCTCCGGGCTCGCGAGCGTCCGCTCGAGGGCGGAACGGGCCTCGGCCAGCAGCGATTCGCGCCACTCGCCTCGCGTGCGTCGGGCGCGGGCCAGCCGCGCGCGCGTGAACTCGGTCGAGCTCGCCATCGGACGGGCCAACCCGGCCCCGGTCAGGGCTCGCGCAACGACCGGATCCCCGGCGACGGCGTCCGGGGCGGACTGGACGAGCCGGCGGAGGGCCGACGGTTCGGGAACGCCGACGACCGCCCGGACCGGCTCCGAGGGACCCTCGACCGGTCGCTCCGGGTCGACCACGACCCATCGTCGGCCCTCCCGGAGGAGGACGGACGGCGCCACGCGCTAGAACTCCGCGAGCGACTTCTGGAACCGGCGGCGCTCTTCGGGCACGTCGAGCGGATACCGTCCCGTCAGGCAACCGAGGCAGAGGTTGTCGTGCGGGACCCCGATCGCCTCGACGAGGCCCGGAAGCGAGAGGTAGTGGACCGACTCGGCGCCGATGAGCTGGGCGATCTCGTCCTCGGTCCGGCCGTTCGCGATGAGCTCCTTGCGGTCCTTCATGTCGATCCCGAAGTAGCACGGGGCGACGATGGGGGGGCACCCGATCCGCACGTCGATGTGCGTCGCGCCCGCCTCTCGGACCATGTGCACGATCTCCCGGAGCGTCGTCCCCCGGACGATCGAGTCGTCGATGAGGACGACCCGCTTGCCCTTCAGGAGCCCGGGGACCGGATGGAGCTTCACGCGGACCTCGTCCTCGCGCCGCTTCTGGTCCGGGAGGATGAACGTCCGCTCGACGTACCGGTTCTTGATCAGACCCTCGGAGTACGGGATCCCCGACACCTCCGAGTATCCGAGCGCCTGGGGCCGGGACGAATCCGGGACCGGGATCACGATGTCGGCGGTCGCGGGCGACTCCCGCGCGAGGGACTGGCCGATCCGGTGGCGGACCTCGTACACCATTCGACCCTCGGCGACGGAGTCCGGGCGCGAGAAGTACACCCACTCGAACATGCAGTGGGCCCGCTCCCCCACGTTGGTCATCCGGCTCGAGTGGATCGTCTGGCCCTTGTCGATGATCACGACCTCGCCCGGGAGGATGTCGCGAACGAGCCGTCCGCCCATCAGCTCGATCGCGACCGATTCGCTCGCAACCGCGTACCCCCCCTCGAGGGTCCCGAGGACGAGGGGCCGGATCCCGAGCGGGTCCCGGAACGCAACGAGACGCTGGCCGACGAGCATCACGACCGCGTACCCGCCGATCAGCTCGACGGACGCGCGCCGGATCGCCGCCTCGAGGTCGCGCGTGCGCCCGTACTCCAGGGCGATCATCTGCGCGATCGTCTCAGAGTCGGCGCTGCCGAGGAACTCGACGCCCTGCGCCTGGAGCCGCCGCCGGACCCGCTCGAAGTTGACGAGGTCGCCGTTGTGGGCGAGCGCCGCATCCTCGTCGCGTAGCTTCACGACGAGCGGCTGCGCGTTCTCGAGGTCGCTCCGCCCGGTCGTGGAGTACCGGACGTGGCCGATCCCGACCGAGCCGCGAAGCGATTCGATCGCCTCCTGGGTGAAGATCTCGTGGACGAGCCCCATCCCCTTGCGGTGATGGAGGATCCCGTGGCTGCTGGTGGCGATTCCGGCGGACTCCTGCCCGCGATGTTGTAGCGCCCGGAGCCCGCGGTAGAGGTAGGGCGCGGCCCCCTTCCCCTGCAGCGAAACCCCGAGGACGCCGCAGAACTCGTGCGCCGGCATGACTCGGGGCGGTGCCTACGAGGCTCCCGACCCGAGCCACCCGGTCTTCGGTCTTAAGCGGAGCGGGCTCGATTACCCGAAGAGGGCCGAAAGTCCCTCGGCCGCCTCTTCCTCGGAGACGCCCTTCTCTTCCTTCTTCTCTTCTTCCTTCTTCGCGCCCTTCTCGTCCTTCTTCTCGGGCGCGGCCGCGACCGCGGGGGCCGCGAACGTCTCGGCCTTCGCCAAGACGTCGGCGAGGTTGACGCCGTCGAGGCTCGCGAGGAGCGCCTTCACGCGGGCTCCGTCCGGGCTGACGCCCGCGGCGGTGAGGACCTGCGTGAGTCCCTTCTCGTCGATCGGCTTTCCGGCGGCGTTGAGCAGCAGCGCACCATACACGTACTCCATTGTTCTCCCTCCAATTGTTCCCAGGGTGGATCTAGGGTCCTGTCAAGTTCTGAACGGCGCGCGCCTGCGCGAGCGCCTTGGCGAGGATCGGCGCGAGCGTCGCCGGCGTCGTGTAGCCGGCGGCGATCGCGACCGCCAGCGCCCTCCGGTGGGCGCGGGTCACGAGAAGCGGGATCGTCTGCGGGGTCGCGTACCCGAGCTCGACCGCGAGCGCCAGGGCGCGCTGGTGGGCCCGAGCGAGCTGGGCCCGCTTCGCATCGAGGTCGACGGCGAGGACCGACGGTGCGTAGTAGGTGTCGCCATCGACCGCGGCGCGAAGCTCGAGTCCGACCTCGAGCGGGAAGATGTCGAGGCGGGTCAGGAGGCCCGCCACCTCCCGGCAGATCGGCTGGCCGGCCTTGACGACCGTGGCGTCTTTCTTCAGGACGACCTTTCCTTTCTCAATGGCCGCGGGGAATCCGGCGTGCTGGAGCTCGCCGACGATCGGCCCCGGCTTGAAGCTGGTCGTCTGAGCGGGAACGGTGATGTCGGCCGGAGCGAGCTCCCCGCCGCGGGCGGGCGTCGGGGATCGCGTGCGGGCCAGTTCCTGGTAGAGCGTGAACGGGTTCCCCTCCATCGAGAGAATGGCGGTCTGGTCGGTCACGTGCTCGAGGAGCGGCTTGAGAGCGGGCCGGTCGGGAACCGCGGCCTCGATCGCGTGACGGAGCGAACTGTTGGTCGCGACGAGCATCGGGTGGCCGTTCTCGCGCAGCGAGCGGCGCATCTTCTGGAGGGCGGAGGCGGGGACTCCTCGCACGGCCACAATGGCCGTCGTGCGGTGGGACCGGATCGTCGTCGCCAACGTCTCGACGTGGGCGAGCTTCTCCGGTCGGACACTCCCGCGGCCTGGCATCGTGAATCCTCTCCCTACCAGAGCCGGACCGCCGGTCCCATCGAGGTCTTGATGTAAACGGACTCGACGTTGTTGCGGCCCCGCTCGAGCTTCCCGAGGACCCGCGTGAGCAGGGCGTCGATATTCTGGGCGATCTGCTCGGGCGGCATCGCCCGCGTGCCGACCGGCGCGTGGAACGTCCGATTTCCCTTCGACCGCACGCGGACCGACCGCTTCATCGCGTTGATCACGTTGGTCGGGTCGCCGCCCGGGGGGACCGGTCGGGGCATCTTGCCCCGGGGGCCCAGGACGACGCCGAGCCGCTTTCCGATCGTCGGCATGAGGGGGGCCTCCGCGAGGAAGAAGTCGACCTCATCGACGAGCTTCTTCGCGGCCTTCTTGTCCTTCATCAGCTCTTCGAGCTGGGCCGGCGCCATGACGATGTCCGCAATGGACTTCGCCTTCTGGCACATCTCGGGCGTACCAAACAGGGCGACGGTCACGTTGCGGCCGCGGCCGTTCGGGAGCGGGACCTCGTCCTCGATCCGGTTCTTCGGGACCGAGAGGTCGAGGTCCTTCACGTTGATCGCGATCTCGACCGTCTCCGGAAACTTGCGCTCCGGCGCCTTTTGGAGCGATTCCGTGACGACGTCGATGGAAGACCGGTCGGCCATTTCTCCTCGAGAGGTGGGGCCGCCGAGTTTGCACCCTTACATAAGGCTTGAGGCGGAATTTCGAGGGAACGGCCGTCGACCGCTGCGCGGTTCGGCGTCGGCGGGTCGCCGGAACGGTCCGCGAGAGGGGGACCGGGGCCGGACCAAAATTTCGGCCGGTCGGGAGGCGGGGATCAGGGGCCGGACTTCGGAGAGGTCCGAGGCAGCAACTCGTACAGGCTCACGGCGTTCCCATCCGGGTCCTTCAGCTGCAGGAACCGGATGATCCCGGGGATCGTCTCAATTTCCGTCGGCTCGAAACCCCCGGCCCGGAGCCGGCCGGACTCGGTCTCGAGGTTCCGCACGCCGATCCGAAACGCCCCTCCGGGCCGCGGGGCTCGGACCTCCATCAATTGGAGCCAGGCGCCGGCGACCCGGAACTCGGCCATTCCGGCCACGGGTTCCAGTTCCGGAGCGAACCCCAGCAGCCGTTCGTACCACTCCCGCGAGCGGGCCAATTCGACGACCGGGATTCCGAGCGTCACCTCGGTGATCTCCATTTTCCTCCCTCCTCGTGGGCCGGTCGCATTAGACCTATATACAACCTAAGGTTGGGCGCCGCCGATGCACTATCCGAAGGTCGTTTCGACCTATTGCCCGAGGTGCCACGTGCACACCGCGCACGAGGTGGAAAAGGAGAAGAAACGCCCCGCCTCGGAGCTGAAGTGGGGGCAGCGGCGGTTCCGCCGGGCCACGAGCGGGTATGGAGGGTTCCCTCGTCCCAAGCCCGAAGGGCGCGCGAAGGCGGTCCGCCGGGTGAACCTCAAATTCCGGTGCAAGAAGTGCAAGTACATCGTCAAGCCCGCGAGCTGGCGCGCGAGTTCGCTCGAACTCGTGGAGCACAAGTAGGGGCCCCATGACGACAATGCATCCCCCGGCTCCGTTCTGGATCGTCAAGTGCCCCGACTGCTCCGGGGAGCAGACGATGTTCAGTCGCCCGGCGACGACCGTCAACTGCTCCGTTTGCGGGGCCACGCTCGCGACGCCGACCGGCGGCCTCGCCAAGTTGCGCGGCGAGCTGCTCCGTCCGGCGGTGTAAGGGAGTCCGCTCGCTCGTGCCGCTCAGGCCCGAGTTCCCCGAAGAAGGGGAGCTCGTCGTAGGGACCGTCACCTCCATCCGGAACTTCGGCGCGTTCGTCACGCTCGACGAATACGCGAACCGCGAGGCGTTCATCCACCTCTCCGAGGTCGCCACAGGGTGGGTCAAGTACATCCGGGACCACATCCGCGAGGGTCAGAAGATCGTCGCCCGGGTGCTCCGGATCGACACGGCGAAGAACCAGGTCGACCTTTCGCTCAAGCGGATCAACGACCACCAGCGGCGCGAGAAGATCCAGAGCTGGAAGAACGAGCAGAAGGCGGTCCGGCTCCTGAACCTCGTCGCCCAGGGGTTGAAGATCGAGCCCGAGGCGACCCATTCCGAGTTCGCGGAGATCCTGATCGAGCGGTACGGCAGCCTGTTCGACGCGTTCGAGGTCGCCGCCGCCGACCCGAAGCGGTTCCAGAAGGAAGGCGGCAAGGCCGCCTGGGTCGCCGCCTTCGTTAAGGTCGCCCACGAGAACATCGTGCCCCCGCACGTCGCGATCCGCGGCACCATCGAGCTCACTGACTCCTCGCCCGCGGGCCTCGAGAGCGTCCGCGCGGCCCTGCTCGCGGCCGAAGCGGTCGACCCCGAATCGGTCACCGTGTCGTACGTCGGCGCGCCCCGGTACCGGATCCAGGTCGCCGGGACGCAGTACAAACAAGCCGAGGAAACGATGAAGCACGCCACCGAGGCCGCGATCGCTTCCATCAAAGGCGCGGGCGGCCAGGGGAACTTCGCCCGCGCATGACGGAGTCGCTTCTCCACGTCTGCCGCGCCTGCGGCCGGTACACCTTCGCCGACCTCTGCCCCGAGGGGCATGGGCCCACCCGGACCCCGCACCCGGCCCGTTACTCTCCGCACGACCGTTGGGCGAAGTATCGCCGGGCGCTCTTCGACGCGAACGCCGTGCCGGGGGCTTGAAGAATCATGGCTGCGATGATGCACCGCATCAAGGTTGTCAACGACATGAGCGAACTCGTCCCGATCCTCCGCGCGGTCGATTCGCCGGTCAAGCTGAAGCTCGTCCAGCGGCTCGCCGACGCCTGGCTCACCGGCGACGATGTCGAGCGGGAATTCGGCAAGGAAGGGACGAAGGCGCTCCAGTTCTTCGAGAAGTTGAAGCTCATCGACACCCGCTGGGTCGCGCGCGAGGGGAAGCGGCAGCCGGAGAAGAGCTACCACTTCTACTACTCGACGATCAACATCAACACGACCGCGCCGCTCAGCGAGGTCAGCGAGATCCTCTCGATCGCCTCGATGCCGGACAAGGAGTACACGAAGTACGAGAAGAAGATCTTCGACGCGGTCGGCGACGCCGGCCGCTTCTTCTCCGACGTCGCGGAAGAACTCGGCATGACGCCCACGCGCCTCAAGGGGCTCGTCAAGCGCTCGGACAAGCTCGAGTATCGCGGCCACCGGATCGAGCGGTTCCATGCCGCGCCGCCGAGCTAGCGAGCGACCCCGCATCTCGGTGCTGCGGGTCGGTCATCGGGCCGGCCGGGACCCCCGGCTGACCACCCACGTCGCGCTCACGGCCCGCGCCTTCGGGGCCGAGCGGCTGTACCTCCATCCCCCCGACGTCGAACTCGCCGGGCGGGTCGACCGGGTCGGCCGCCAGTGGGGCGGGACGTTCGCTGTCGAGGGCGTCGACGACTGGAAGAAGTTCGTCCGGGCGTTCGACGGAACGGTGGTCCACCTGACGATGTACGGTCGGCCCTTCGCGGCCGTCGCCCCGGCGCTCCGCAGGTCGAAGTCGATTCTCTTCGTGGTCGGGGGGGCGAAGGTGCCTCCGCAGCTCTACGGGCTCGCGAGGTACAACGTCGCCATCGGCCACCAGCCGCACAGCGAGGTCGCCGCCCTCGCCGTCGCGCTCGCCGAGCTCCGCGGGATCCCGGCCCCGGGCGCCTGGCCCGGCGCCACGCACGCCATCGTCCCGATGGAGCGCGGCAAGTCCGTGGAGCGGATCCCCGCTGAGGGCGAATGAGCGGCGACCCGATCCCGGCCGCGGCGCTCCCCCTCGCGGCCCGGGCCCCGGGCAAGTGCATCCTGTTCGGCGAGCACGCGGTGGTCCACGGCCGTCCCGAGCTCGTCCTCGCGATCGACCTTCCCGTCCAGGTGGGGATCCGGGCGGCCCCCGTCGGTCGGCTGAACGGCGACCCGGACGCATCGACGACGAACCCGTACTATCGGACGGCGCTCGAACGGCTCTGGCCCGGAGGGGCCCCGCTCGAGATCCGCGTGAACTCCCGGGTCCCCCGGGCCGCCGGGCTCGGTTCCAGCGCCGCGTTCTCCGCGGCGATCGCGGCCGGACTCTCCGCCGCCCGGGGTGGGGTCGCTCGTACCGAGCTCGCCGAACGGGCGTTCGCCATCGAGCGCGGGGCCCAGGGCGTCGGAAGTCCCGGGGACACCGCGGCGGCCGTCGGCGGGGGATACCTTTCCCTGAATGGCCCCGGCGGCGACACCGTATTCCAGTTTGCGGAGGGGGACCGGTCCTGGACGGCGCGGAGGATTCCCGACCCGTCTTGGTCGTGGGTGGTCGCCTACTCGGGGCTCCCGCGCAGCACGGCCGACGCGGTCCGGGCCGTCGGACGACGTCTCGCCGAGCCGGATGGACCGAGCCTCCTCGAGGAGTTCCAGCGGGTCGCGGAGGAGGGGATCGCCGCGGTCCAGGGCGAGGACCGGGCGGCCGTCGGCCGGTGCCTCGACGCGAACCACGCGCTCCTCGGGAAGGTCGGGGTCTCCCACCCCCGGCTCGAGGCGCTCCTCGCCGCGGCCCGGGAATCGATGGTCGGAGGCAAGCTCACCGGGGCCGGGGCGGGCGGCTCGGTGGTCGTCCTCCCGCTCCCCGGTCGGGAGCTCGAGGCGGCGCGGCGGATGGCCCGGGCCGGCGGCCTCCCGTTCGTGGTCCGCCCGGAGCCGAGGGGGGCCTCGCTTGTGAGCGCGCCACCGGACGAGCAGGTCGTCGAACCGCCCTAGCGGCGGGTGACGATCCGCACGACCGCCCCCGACTCGAGCGGATGCTCGGCGGCCAGGGCCCGGTGCGTTCGGGCGTCGACGGCCTTGAGGAAATTCTCCCCCAGGTCCGTGTGGATCCGGTACGCGAACGCCCGGGCGGGGGTTCCGACCGGGACCAGGAACGCATCGGGAAGGAGGCGCCCCTTCGAGTCGGTCCACTTCTGCTCGTCCTCGACCGGGTAGACGACGATCTGGTGAAGTCCGTCGAAGACGAGCCGCTCGAAGGCCGCCTGGACTCCCGTGGACCCCCACGTCTTCAGGATCGTCCGGATCTCGTCGAGCGCGCGGCGCTGGCCGGCGTTGAGCCGGTCCGCATCGACCAACTCGAAGCTCCCGGCCCCCGGGACGTACCGAACGAGGTCGGCCCGCTGGGCCTTTCGCAAGGTGAGCTCCGCCTCGGCCGACGTCGGCGTCGACCCGATCGGCGCGATTCGTTCCGAAAGTTCCGCGACCTTCTCCGGGGTGGTCCGGTCCGCCTTGTTCCACGCGACCCATCGCGGCTTCGAGGTCCGGAGGAGGGCCCGCGCGAGCTCCCGCCGCTCGGCGTCGGTCCACCGGGCCGGGTGGGCCCGGTCGACGGGGGTTTCGCGGAGCGCCGCGGCGATGTGGCCGGGCGTGATGGAAAGCCCGGTCAGGCGGGACTGGAGCAGCTCCTCGACAGGCCCCCCGACGAGCTCGATCGACTTCGAGAGTCGGACAAAGTCCCGCGAGAGGATCTCGGTGACCCACGCGACCAGCTCCTCGTCGAGCCAGGCGACTTCCTCGGCGGGGTCGAACGACCCCGGGGTCGCGGGGACCCCGTCCGGGGCCGTGGCTCCGGCTCCGTCCACGATCTGCAGGAAGCCGGAGGCCCCCCGGAGCTCGTCGAGGAATTCATGGCCGAGCCCCTTCCCCTCGTGCGCACCCGGGACGAGCCCCGGCACGTCGATGAGGCTGACCGGCACCCAACGGACCCCGTCGACGCATTTCGCGTTGCCCGGGGTGCACGGTCCGCCGCGCTCGGCGTGGGGGCATAGGACGCGGACCGCCGCGACCCCGCGGTTCGGTTTGAGGGTCGTGAACGGGTAGGGAGCGACGGGAACGTCGAGGAGGGTGAGGGCGTTGAACAGGGTCGATTTTCCCACGTTCGGTTTGCCGACGACCCCGACCTCCATGATCCCGCCGCCCGCTTAGACGGAATAGTCAGGGGAGATCTCAGCAAACCCGGCGGTGCGGTTCACGACCAACGCGACGGCGAAGAGAAGGTCGCTCAACCGATTCGCCCACTGGAGAAGCTCTTCGCGTTGGGGCGCCTCCTCGTGGAGGTTCCAGAGTTCCCGCTCGGCCCTCCGGGAGACGGTCCGGGCGACGTGCAGTCCGGCTCCTGCCGGCGTTCCCCGGGGGAGTACAAAGGCGTGGACGGGCTCGATCGACCCGGCGTACTGGTCGATGAGCCCCTCAAGCTCCGTGACATGACGGGCGGAGATTCGCCGAGCCGGCTGCTTGGCCGACGGCGGGGTCGCGAGCTCGCTCATCGCGACGTACAGCTGGTGCTGCAGTCGGACGAGGAGGGCGCGGACCTCCGTCTCCCCGGCGGGGAGCGACGCCTCGGCGGCGCCCAGGAAGGCGCCGAGCTCGTCGAACGTGCCGAAGGCGGCGATCCGCGCGGACGCCTTGCTTACGCGGGCACCGCCGTTGAGACCGGTCTCGCCGCGGTCGCCGGTCCGGGTATAGAGCCGCGTACGGTTCGAGCCTCCGGTCGCCAGGGGAGCGCGTCGATCGGCGAGCTCAACCCGTGGACGGGGCAGAATGAGATGTGGAGCACCTCATTATGCTTGGCGTCCTGACGGCACAGTCGGCAAATGAATCCGCTCCGTTGGCTCCAGGCAATCCCCAAAGTCTCCATGCAACCACGTTCCGCCCGCGCGAACTAGCGGTCGAGCAACCCCCGTCCCTTCCGGTCGAGTTGGGTCCGGTCGCGTCGCCGGCTCTCTCCGTCCCGCGCTGTTTGGCGCAGCTTGGGAAGCCGGTCGGCGTGCAGTCGCGAGAACTCGCTGAGCCCCAGAGTCAGAAGCAGGGACACCGCCCCGTCCAGATCCGTGACCCAACCGTCCTCGACGACCTCCTCCAGCTTCGCGAGCAGCGCGACCGGGATCTCGCTCGCTTGGGTGCCGACCTTCTCCGAGTCGCGCACCAGGGCGCGCACCGCATCGGATCGGGTCGACGAACCCGAGCGAGTCCGGAACCGGTCGAGCTGCTCGACCTCCTCGGCCGTCAGTCGGACGCCGAGGAAGTGGTCGGAGCGGGGGGGCTCGTGGGCCGTTCGCACGGCGTTTAACAGAATTTAACGACTATATTAGTTTGGTGTATGTTCTGTTAAACAGCTGGGGGCACCCCCCCCGCGCACCCCTGCCTTTCGACGGGATACAAGTAGGCGAAGATCGGTGGGGCGGGTGTGTGGCCCATCCGCCCGAGCCTTAGCTTGCGCCAAAGCCCGAACGAAAGAGTGTCCGCGCCGCCCCGAGCGCGGCCATGAAGCCCCTCCTTCTAACGGATTGGGGGACGTGCCTCAAGACCAAAGACCGCCGTTTGGTCCTACTGAATCAGGACTCGGGCGAGCGGAAGGAATGGCTCCCCGTCGATTTTCCGTTCGACTCGATTATCGTAGAACACCTCGGCGGGTTCGTCACTTTCCCCGCCCTCCGCTGGCTGGCAACGAACGGGGTATCCCTAACGGCCCTCGATTTCAACGGGACCGTCCTCGGCCAGTGGCTCCCCGAATGTCCCATCAACCCGAACGCACGGCTCGCGCAGATAGCGGCCTACCTCAACCCCGAGTCTCGGCTCGCGGTCGCACGATTCATCCTTGAGGCCAAGGTCGGCGACGTTCCGTCGGCCTACCGAACGTGGGACGATCTGCTGACGTTTGAGGGTCGGCAAGCCGTCCGATTCTGGGCCGACCTCGGTATCACGCGCGACTACCCGAACGCCCGCGACCCAACGAACGCGACGATAAACTACGCCTTCGGGCTCCTTGGCTCGCGGGCTCGGCTTGCTATCCATCGCGCCTCCCTTGAGCCGTCCGTCGGGTTCCTCCACGTCCCGCAGAATTACAAATCCGCCTTGGTCTATGACGTGATGGAGCCCTTCCGCGCCGCGACCGTCAAGACCGCCCTCGCCGTCAAGGAGAAGCTAAACTCTCGGGATTTCGGGGAGGTATTCGGTCACGGCCTCAGGCTTCGGCCTCAAGCTGGTCGGCGTCTCGTTGAAGGGTTCGCTCGCTCGTTTCCCGAGAAAGAGCTTGCTCGGTTCGTTGAGCGGGTAGTCCTTCGGTGTTCGACCTCGGCGAGTGCGGCGCCGAGTCGGACGGGACTCCAAACTGGGGGTCGAACGGCTCCGCCCCTATTCGCTTGAGCGACGGCTCGCGGAGCCGAATCTCCTTGGGCTCGTCGGTCCAAGATCGCCACCGCTCCCTATCGACCCACGGCCGCCCGCGCGAGACGTGGATACACTCGCCGAGAGTGTGAAACCGCGAAACCGTAACTGTGAGTTTGTCGGTTCCGTCGGCCCAGCCCGCGATTACTCGGTCCCACGGCACGCCCGTCTTACCATAGCCCCGCCCGAATAGCTCCCATGAGCCGTCGTCCTTGCGAACGCGATAGACTCCAGCCATTACCCAGTCGCCTTCCGCGTAGAGGCTCCGCTCCCAAGTCCCGAGCTTGGCTTTGCCGTCCTCGCCCCACGGCCCGAGGATTCTCGGATACCGATAGATTCCGTCGGTGGCAAACGCGATCACGCGGTCCCAATCGTCCCAACTCATGCGCCAAAGCATGGAGCGGACGTGCGACGTAATGTAGCCCGCGTAAGCCCAGTTCCGATAGGTGGGGGTCCGCTTGAAAACCCCCGTCCGTTGCGCCGTCTTTCCATAGAGCGCGTTAATGGCGAGCTTGATAGCGAGCCCCGCCCCCGTCTTTGAGCCGACCTCTCGGCGCTTGCCGTAGAGACCTTCGACCCACGGGAACGCCCGCTCGTTCGGGTCCGTCGGGATGAACCGCCAGCCGTCAAGGAGCTTGACCGTCCCGCCGTATTGGCGGGCCGTAAGGATAGCCGCCGTGACCTCGGGAACCCAATACCAGCCGCGCCCGACCCTCGGGAAATAGATCGCGCCTTCTTTCGACCGCCAAGGGAGCGGATAGTAGGGCCAGCCGTGGGGATAGTCCCACTCGACCCGATAGACCGCCATATCGTAGAGCGGAACGAGTTTCGGCTCCGCCGTCGTCCGCTCCCACCGACCGCTCCCAAGGTTCGGGAGCCTCCGCATAGCGTCGGGGTAGGCCGACCTCATGTCCAAATTCTCTATCGGCCCTTCGGCGTGCCCCGTTTTCCCCGCCTCGATTCGTCCGCCGAAATACGCGCCGAGCGCCGCCGCCTCGACCTCTGGGGGGAGGGCGGGGTTAGCGGCCTTCGCACCGTGCGACGACATGAGCCATGTCGCCGCCGCACCCGCGCCATACCACTGGGATAGCTCGATTCCCGCCGCACGCATACCCGCGCGGAGTTTGCCTAACAGTTCAACGAGACACGCAAGCTCGGTCCGATTGTAACTCTCGATAGCGGGTAGGTCGGCGACGGTGAATCCCCCCCGCGCCGCCTTCCCCGCCGTGACCTCGGGCGGGACCTCTACGCCCCACTCGGCGCACGCCTTGAGAAACGACCCTTGAAAGAACGAGAAAGAGTCCCATATCCGAACCGACCGCCCGCTCGGAAGGTGCTTGACATGGAACCACCGCGCGGGAGCCCACTCGATCCACCAATCTTCCCACCGAACGCGCCCCTCCCTCCATAGCCGATAGAGCGCCGCACTCGATAGGTCGCGGAGCCAGTGATTGATATCATAGCCGAGCGCGAAGCCGACAAAGTTAGCCTCCCCGTTCCGCTCGGGTAGGTAGCTCAGCCAGTCGAACGCCTCTTGGCTCGATATCCCGCTCGGCCGAGTGAGCGAGTGTCCCCCCGAGTCGGCCAGGAGCGCGTAGGTCTTGCCCCAGCCTTCCCCGTCAACCCCCACAAAGGGGCGGTCGGCGCGCCGAATGTGACGGCCGCTCCGCCGCCGTCCCTTATCGTATGCCTTCTTTCGTTCGGGACTAAACGGCACGGTCGGCGGTCTCCGCCATATCGTCCGCCTCGGGGTAACGGTGCTTTGTGTAAGCTCCCTGCCGCCCGAGTCCTTCCTCGATGAACTTGCGCTCGGCCTCTATCGTCTCGGGGCTTTTGCTGCCCTTCGCATAGTGATGGGGCACCTTCATTCCGCGTTCGCGCAGGATTCGGCGGAAGCCCTTTTGGCCGCCCCTGACGGGTCCATGAAGGGCGACCCAAGATCGGTAGGCGTCGCGCTCGGCGACGTTGTAGAGCTTCTTCGATTCAGCCGCGCTTGACATGGGGTCTCCCCTCGGGTCGGCCTACCCAAACCCGTTCGCACTCGGGACACTTGTAGGCCGCCGAGCGGTCGTCGGACCATACCGAGACGGCGGGAGCCCCGCACCGCTGACAATCGCTCATGCGGCCTCCCCGACGTATTCGCAAACCTCGGTCTCCTCGGCCGCGCCGCTTGCGAGTAGGGCCCCTTGGCGGGCCCGCTCGCGGGCTTGAGCCTCCGAACGTATGCGGTTGGCCCTCTCAGCCTCAAAGCGCGCCTGTAGGCGCTCCGTGCGCTCCGCCTCAGCCGCCTGCCGACGGGGTATCTCGCGATCTCCCGCGAAGGAGCCACGGTTCACCTCCCGAATGGCGCCGTTAAGCCCTCCCGTCAGGGCACCGAGGGCCCGCGTCGCAAAGCTGGGCTCCCGCTCTGGCTCGGGGGTCGGGGCTCGGCGCGGGAACGGGGTCGGGCTCGGGCTCGGGGCTCGCCGTGGGGTCGGCGCCGAGCCCACGCCGTCCCCGAAGGCTCGGGCGGCCCGTCCCCGCCGCTCGGGGTGACGGGCCTCATAGCGGGCTCGCTGGGCTCGTTTCTTGGCGGGGTCGAGCGTAGGCACGGACCCGCCTAAAGAATCCGAACCCGTCCATAGTGGGACGGAAGCTCGGGCTCGCTCGGCTCGGGGGGCTCGGCGGGGGCGGGAGGGGCCTTGACGACGACGGGAGACGGAGCCCCTTTCTTGACTCGGTAGAGCTTCCCGTCCCGCTCAAAGTAGTCGTATTCGTCGCTCATGCCTTGAGCCCCTGAAGCGCGGCAACCTGTGCCTCAAGCATGGCGATTCGGACCTTGGGGTCCACCCGCTCATGAAGGACCTTGGCCCACCGCGCGGGGTGGTCGGCGCGGTCGCGCTCCGCCTCCGCGATAAACTCCGCGTAGAGGTCGGCGTCCAAGAGCGCCCGAACGACCCCGCTCAAGCATTCCGCCTGTTGGGGGGCATTCAGGGCGCTAAAGGCCCGTCCCGACTTTGACTTGCCACGGTCGGGGAGTTCCGTGTCGCCTACAATCCCGCCCCAAATGCGCCCCGCCCATTCGTCCATATCGGCGAGCTTGTGCGCGTGGGCTCGAAGCGCCGTCTCCGCGTTCCCGTCGTAGTTGGGATCGTGGTCGGGCGGAAGGGATACCCGAAAGTGATTCTCAGGCACTCCTTGCCACCGCCAAGACTCGGCCGCCTTTCGGGCGACCTCCCGCTGGGGTTCGCTCAGTCGGTCCCAAATCGGCGCAGGCACGTTCGTCGCTGGCTCGCTCGTCGTTCTGGCGGTAGGAACCGCCCTCTTGTAGTTCGCCATTTACGGCTTACCTTTCATATATCCTTGGAGTCCAACCCGAGGGGGCCTCGGGCGCGGAGTTCTCCTCATAATACCTTGGAGTCCCTCCCGACGAGTCCCACCCGCGACAGGCCATTCTGCCGACGTGAGAACGGAGGGTGCGACAACTGTCGCGATCTGTGTCGTTTGCGGGTTCGGCGGTTCCGACATTTGGGGGTATCTCCATAATAATAGGGGGGCCCGACCCGAGGGGGGCCTCGGGCGCGGAGTTCTCCTCAATAGGTCTTGGAGTCCGCCAACCCGTCCGCCGCTATGGGGGGCCGTCCGCCGCCGATCTTCGCCTACTTGTATCCCGTCGAAAGGCAGGGGTGCGCGGGGGGGGTGCCCCCTTCTGTTAAACAGCTGGGGGCATAGACCGACCACCGACCCGACCCTCTCCGACGGCCGGCCGGCGAAAACCCGAGGCGAAGTTCTTCTCGGCCGATCTCGCCGTTCGGGGGCTCGGAGCGTCCCGGCGCGGGGTCGCTCAAGCGCCCCAACGCTGCCCCGGCGAGGCGGGGCGAGCGGGCGCGGGGGAACGGGCGGCCCGGGGGCGCTCGGAGCGCTACGAGAGCAGGTGGAGCCCGACCTTGGCGAGGTCCTTGTCCAAGTCGATGCGGGCGCGCACGGTCCGAGACTTGTAGTTGTCGCAAATCACGACGTAGGTCGCCAGCAGGTCTCCCGTTTTCTTCGCTGTGGGGAGTAGCTCGGTCGAGCTAAGAATCGCGTTCGGAATGAACCGCTCGGGGTCCGACTTGAACACCCAGAACGCGTCGAACTGCCTGAAGGAGTTGGGCAGAATCGAGACGTTGGCGTGGCCCGGGTATCCGCGCCACTGAAGCTCAGCGGTTTGCTTGACCAACTCCTCGCCGTTGTCGGCGTCCTTCAGGCTTTGGAGGTAGGCGTAGCAGTTTCGGGCCACCCGGCGCTCGTCGGTGTTCCTGACGGCGATGTGGAAAAATCGCGCAGGCGTAGGCCGAAGGTTGACTATGTCCACGTCGCCGAAGGGACGTTCGAGCAGTTCGAGTCGTAGCTTGTCAGGAACGTAGAGGAGCCCGAGCCACGCGAGAACGCCGAACGCGAGGGCCGAAAACGCGATGGCGATTCCGACGAGTGTCAGGGTGAGATCGGAGTCCACGGTCGCCATCCCGCTCAGGTCCGTTCTTCCTCCGGGACCTCGAAGAAGTCGCGCATCTCCGCGAGGCACGTCGGGCACAACGACTGTTCGCTTTGGGGAAAACGTCGGAGGTTGGTCGTTTCCTTCCCGCACTTGTCGCAGATGCCCGCAATCATCCGTCGGGCCGACGGCTTCCTTGGTATTGAGGGCAGCGTCGTCGGGCTACAGCAGGCTCGACGAGTCGTCGGGCTCGCTCTCGAACAGATAGCGCTGAATCATCACCAATGTGACGCCGCTCACCGTTCCGACGAGGAACAGCAGAGCGTCCCCGCTGACCCGGCCGTAGTAGGTGAGCACCGACATTACGGCGATAATCCCGGCGAGAAACCCCATCAGGCTGAGAATCACGCGGAACGAGTGCTCGGCAGCCCGTTTGTTCTCCTCGGCATCCTTTTCGACCTTCCACCGCCACTGCTCGCCGAGCCACTTCCCGACGGGCCCGAACGTCTCGACGAGGTTCGCCCAGTCCTCCGGCGTGAGCGGTTTTCCCTGTGGAGGAGCGCCGCCAGTAGTCGCTCCCGCCGGAGGGCTCGGCGCGGATGGAGGTGGCGGGAGGGCCGCGATCTGCGAAGGCTCGCCGGCCACGAAAGCGCGAGCGATTCCCGCCATAAGAGGGCTCTCATTCTCCGTCGGAAAGCAACGCCCGTTCCGTTGGAACTTGTCTTGAGACATGGGGCCGGCAAGCCGGGTCACGCGTCCCGCGCGGCCTCGCGAGGCCCCTTACCGCTGCTTCGTCCTCGCCTTTCGAAGAGCTTGCAGGGTTCGGAGACGCCTTGCCCCCGTCTGTTAAACAGCTGGGGGCACCCCCGTCACCAACTCGCGGGCGGACCCCGCGGGTTGGCCCGAGCTCAACCCCGCGGTTCGCTCGGCACGCTACGGGGAACGTCGTCCTCCCGGTCTCGGCCGAGAAGCTCCCCGACGACCGAACACCGGCTACCGCCCGCCCCCCGCGACGGCGCAGCTCGCTGGAAAGAGATCCCAGTCGAGTGGAGACTCGCGCCCGTGAGCGGCGTGAGAGCTGTCCAGATCTCGTCCCGTCCTCACCAATACATATAAATGCATATGAACTCGTTCTCACGAATCGGACTGACCGGTTGCTCCCCGCGGGACCGGCTCGGGATTCCGTTGCCGGGCAGAATGAGTGTATAGGATGAGGCGGCACCTGACCGAAGCGCTGCGGCAACCGCGGGATCTGCGGGGCGTGACCCCTATCCTCGCGACGATTCTGCTGGTGGCAATCGTCGTCGTCCTCGCCGCAGTCCTTTATGTCGTGACCACCCGCTTAACCGACAGCGGAGGACCTCATCCGCCTCTGGGGACCAGCCTGTACGTCGGCCCAGCCCGGGCCGTCCAGGGGACGTCGTCTACCAATGCCTTCTGCCAGACCTCGCACCCTTGCTACAACGTGCCCGTTGCCTCGGCCACCTCCGGCGTCACACTCGGAGGGTTGGGGTTCAAGGTCGTGAGCTCCACCGGAACGTTGTGGGAAGTCACGAAGAACTACGCGCGACTCTCGATTGTGGGGGTGGACGGCGCCGTCCTCGCGTACTCACAGCTTTCGAAGAACTCGGCGTTCGCCGTGGGGTCATGGCAACACTTCGGGGCCGGCGCCTCGGCAACCACGATGGTCGAGTCATCGATGGACATCGTGGTCCAGTTCGGGAATCCGGCAGCCAATCCCGGCGGCACGGGTCTCACTCTAGTGGTCTACGGGACCGCGGCGTACTCCGGCTCTATTTCGGCGGCACTTCCGTAGACTTCCGACACCAAGGGACCGGGTCGCCGAACCGCGGCGGGGTCCCGAGGGGTCGCCGGCGCCTCTCCCGAGTCACGGCCCGGATCCGGGTCAACCTCCGGCCGGCCTCCCCAGCTTCGCCAGTCTCGTAGATCGCGTGGGGCGCAACATCGGCGCCGACTGTCGCTCGATTGCCACGAGGCTTGAGCGGTCTCCGATCGCTGTCCTACTCGAGAGCGACCAGCTTGCGAGGAGGACTAGTCGGTCCGCCCGGTCCTCGAATCCGCCCGAGCGGATGAACTCTTGGCCGGCTCGATCCGCGTGGCGGTCACGGTCAGAGGGATTGGAGACGCCCTGCCTCCGATTGTTTTACAAAGGGGAGCACGCTCGTCACCAACCCGCGAGGCCCCGGCTCGCGTCGAATCCCCTCGGGGGCCACCGACGGCCTGCACTTGGGGTGACTCGGATTGTTCGTCGACGGCGCTATCGCTCCGTGCGTTGAACCGGCCGTGACGCGCGACGGCGGAGGGGAGCCGCGGGAGGGATCGGAGACGCCTTGCCCCTTCTTAACAGGAAATCCGATCCCACGATCCCGAACCTCCGAGCCGGCCCACCCCGCCGACGCGGCGGCGAGGGTGGAGGAGGCACCGGCCCGTGGGAACCTCGATCCGGCGATCCATCCACCCGATCTCCGACCTCCCTCGGAGAAAGAGGGGCATCGACAGGAAGCACGCCG
This sequence comes from Candidatus Lutacidiplasma silvani, assembly GCA_022750295.1. Classification (GTDB taxonomy): domain Archaea; phylum Thermoplasmatota; class Thermoplasmata; order Lutacidiplasmatales; family UBA184; genus Lutacidiplasma; species Lutacidiplasma silvani. The sequence continues at coordinate 32,031 of JAKIVZ010000011.1, read as the reverse complement.
GTCAGGCCGGCGGCGCTCAATGGTCCCCGGTCACTCTCCCGTGTGACGACGAGGCGGGTCCGGGCGGGGCTTACCCGCTCGAGTTCCCTCGAAACGACGGCAGCCGTTCGAACCCGACACCACCGGCCCCCCGATCGGACTTCTCCGTGGTATCCTCCCCCCGTCGATGGCCGGATTAAAGGGCTAAGCCAAGTGCGCCCATTCCGAACCGGCCGACCCGAGGGCAGAGTGGAGAATCGATGTCAAGAAAAATCACCGCCAGTATGTACATTACCCTAGACGGCCGCGGCGCGTTCCCGAAGTACCCCGGCTGGGACCGGGAGACGACGGAGGCCAACGACATGTGGCGCGAGATGTGGCTGAATCGGTTCGACGATGTCACGACGGTCATCATGGGCCGACGGTCGTTCGTTGGTCACCGGCGCGTCTGGACCGAGAAGGCTCGCAAGCCGAGCGACCCGAAGTACTTGATCGATTACTCTCGGTGGCTCGACCACGTCGACAAAGTTTGCTTGTCAACCCGACTGAAGTCGCCGGGATGGGAGAACTCCCGAATTATGAAGGGCGACCTCGCCAAGATCGTGGCCAAATTGAAGCGCGAGAAAGGCGGCAACATCATCGCCGAAGGGGGCCCGCGATTGATCCGCGAGTTCCTCCGACGAGGACTTGCCGACGACTATTGGCTCGTGGTGCAGCCCGTGGTCTACGGGAAGGGCCCGCAGTACTGGGGGCCTATGAAGGCGCAAGCGACCCTCAAGCTGCTTTCGTGCAAGCCCATGGAAGACGGCGAGCTAATGCTCCACTACGAGACAGTTCGGGGCTTCCGCACCTAACGCCGAGTCGAGCGACGCCTGTGGCCTTTCGTCGGTCGGGCGCGAGACTCGGCGCGGCGGACAGGGAGCACGCCCGGAACCGCTCTGGGCCCTCGAGACCCCCACCATTGCAGCTGGCCCGCCCTGGCCCGTTGATCCCAGGGGCCCTCGGCTCCGCGTCTCCGTTCTCTGGGCCGGTACCCGCCCCGACCGGAGTTCCCATCGGCTCGACCGTGAGGATGGGCGGAACCGCGGGTTTGGACCCCGACTTCCCGGGCGGGGACGGCAGAAGTAGTGGGCTTGACTAGGGGGCCCTAGCGTGAACGAGAGTCCCTCGTCCCTCGAGCGTGCCGCGGCGCGGAGCTTGGTCAAGAATTACCTGAGAGTCCAGCCCGGCGAGAATGTCATCGTCGAAGCCTGGACCCACACGATCTCGATGTCGTCCGCCATGGTCGACGAGGTCCGCCGGCTTGGCGGAAGCGCGTTCCTGGCCTACGAGAGCGACGACGCCTGGTGGCGCGCCGTGGAACGAAAGCAGGCCAAGCTTCTCGGCCGTTTGTCCCGTCCGGAGTGGGCCGCTCTCAGGGCGACGGATGTGTACGTCCAGTTCTGGGGTCCGGCAGACTCGGGGCGGTTGGAGAACCTTCCCGAACGGACGCTGGACGACTGGGCCACCGGCTGGGTCGATCGGTGGTACCGGATCGCCCGGTCGACGGGGTTGCGGGGGGGGCGGATGGACCTCGGCTGGGTGACCGAACCCCGTGCCCGACACTGGGGCGTCAGCACGGAGCGATGGAGGGACGGGGTGCTAGAGGCGTGCCTCGCCGACCCGCAGGAGATGGGGAGGACCGGCATTCGGCTCGCCCGCGCTCTGTCGGGGGCAAAGAAGGTCCGAATCACCCACCCGAATGGGACGGACCTCGAGGTCGCCCTTGCCCGGGAGTCGCCCCGGGTCTACGACGGATTCCCGCACCCAAAGAACTCGGCCTACACCGGGGCCGACATGCTGGCGAATTTCCCGGAGGGGAGGCTGCGAATCGCGCTGGACGCCAAGACCGGCGAGGGACGAATCGTTTCGAACTCCCGAAGCTACGACGAGACTTGGTTCCCCTGGACGAGGTTTTCGGGTGGCACGCTCGAGTTCGCCGACGGAAAGCTGACCACGTTCTCGTTCGAGGAAGGGGAAGCCACGTTCGCGAAGCGCTTTGCCCAACCCAAACCTGGGAAGGACCGCCCGGGCCTGCTCTCGATTGGATTGAACCCCAAGGCCCGGAACCTGCCGTTCCGGGAGCGGTTGGAGCGCGGGTGCGTCCAGTTGGTCGTAGGCGCCAACGCCTACCAATCCCGCGGGAGCCGGACTCCGAACGATACGGGATCGGTCTGCCTTACCGGCCCGGAGATCAGCGTCGACGGGACCCCCGTCGTGCGGGCCGGCAAGATTCTCTAGTTCCCCGCTCCTCCTGAGGGTCCGCGGCGCTATCGCGGCACCAACGGAAGCCGGACGCGCCGACGGAACGCGAGTCCGAGGGGTCCGCCCGGTCGCTCCGTGTCTCGGGACTCCGAGTCCAAGCCCCCCCCTCTACGCCCTCGACCGAGGAATTCACCGAGAGGGAACGACGAGCAGTCCCATTCACGAGATAAATACCGGGGCGGCATTCGAGCGGCCATGCGCGACTCCGCCGAATCCTTGGCGCGTACGGTCCTTCGAAAGAATCTCGCCCTCGGCAAGGGAGAGACGGTGATCATCGAGACTTGGCCCCATACTCTCGAGTACGCGCGGGCGTTCGTCGCGGAGGCCCGTCGCCTCGGCGCCGTGCCGACGCTGCTGTACGAGGACGAGACGGCGTGGTGGGAGGCGGTCGATGCGAAGAATCTCGGCACGTTCGCGAAGCTGTCGAAGGCGGAGAAGGCCGCAGTCGGAAAAACGGATGCCTATGTGCACTTCTTCGGCCCTGGGGATCAGGTCCGGTTGAACTCGCTTCCCGGTTCGATCCGGGACAAAGCATTCGCGTTCAACGAGGAGTGGTATGACGCCGCTCACAAGGCGGGACTTCGGGGGACTCGGATGTCGATCGGGCTCATGCCGGACGGGTTCGCGGAGAAGTTCGGCTCGACCGGGCCGGAGCTGCGAGAGAAGCTCCTCAGGGCCGGTTCGGTGGACGCCACCAAGATGGCCCAGAAGGGCGCGAAGCTCCGGAAAGCCATCGAACAGGGATCGGAGATCCGCATTCGGCACTCAAACGGGACGGACCTCACCTTCCGTCTGAAGGGGGTGCACGCCCGCGCCGACACCGGCATCGTCGACGCAACGTCGAAGAAGCGCCGCTACGGGGTCCTCGCGAACAACCCGACCGGTTTGTTGATGGTCGCCGTTGACAAGGCGAGCGCCGTCGGGAACCTGGTCAGCAACCGGGCCGTCTACGACGGGGCGACCGCCAAGCGCTCTGCCGGCGCCGAGTGGACGTTCGAGACGGGGAAGCTCACGACGCGCCGGTTCGACGAGGGAGGGAAGGAGTTCGAGGCCGCATTCGCAAAGGGGGGGAAGGGCCGGGACGACCTGAGTTACTTTTCGATCGGGCTCAACCCCGAAGGGAAAGAGGCGGCCCCCGCGGAGGATACGGAAGAGGGCGCGGTGCTGATCAGCGTCGGGAACAACGCGTTCGCGGACGGGACCAACAAGTCGAAGATGCGTGGGTTCGCCATGGTCGCCGGCGCGGACGTCGAGGTCGACGGGAAGCTCATCGTCTCCGGGGGCCGAATCCGCTAGACTCCGCACCCTCGGCCGGACCGGTCGGTGTCGACCCCGACGCTCGCACCTCGGCCCGCCACAGAACTATGGCAACCAGTCGAGCGTCGACGGGCACTCTCGGACGCCTGGAGCGGATTCGTGGCGCATTGCGGCGCTTCCGGCCGGCCGACCCCCCAACCCGGGCGATCCGCTTCGACGTCGACCCCGGGGGAAGGGGGAGCCACCCCGCCGTCCGGCCCCCCACGGCCGGCCGGGCTGCGGAGGGGCCGGCCGATACCCCAGCTGTCGGCGCCTCAGATCCGACTGGAAACCGCTGGGGCACCCACGTGCTGACCCGCCGGGAACTACGACTCCCGGGACCCCGAACGATCCGTTGGCTGGGGACGGCCCCCGGGGGTTCGCCGACCGCACGAACCTCGAATTGGGGTTATTCGAGGTTCGTTGGCTCGGCCCGGACGGAGTGGACGAAATGCGAGCCGTCGCGTTGGGGTCGCGAGTCGACCAACTTGAAATCGTCGCGCCCCGGCGGCCCGATCGGAACGACGTCGGTGTCGTGATTTGGGTCGCCCTCGTCGGGGAACCGCGGCCGCCCCCTCCCGACGAGGATTGGAAACACCCGGAGGAGCATCTCGTCGACCAAATCGTGCGCGAGGAACGCCTGCGAGATCCGGGGTCCCGCGAGCGCCATATCCGGCCCGGGGAGGGCCCTGAGGCGCGCGATCTCCGCACCGAGGTCACCGGTGACGATCCTCGAATTCAACCAGCTCGCCCTCGTCAGCGTTCGGGAAGAGGCGACCTTTTCGGCGCAGTCGGCAAATTGGGAGAGTTCGCGATCAAAGGGGGGTACACGAACGGTCGTTGGGCCTCGTCGGCCAGAAACTCGCCCACTTCCCGTACGTTCGTCCCCCCACGAGGAGGGTGTCGATCGACGCGAAGCGCGCGGTCCAAATCGGAGGCCCTCCCGGGGCGTCGAGTCCGGGGGGTCGTCGGGGGAGTCCGGAAACCTGGCGACCCCGTCGAGTGTCCTGAACATGGTCATCACAACGCTCCGCATCGATTCCCCCTCCCGACCCGGCGGCCCTGGAACGTGACGTGTACCATTCAGACTCGGAAGGGCCGGGACCCTGGCCGAACGCCCCTGCCCCGCCGGTCGAGGAACGGGCTCGCTCGAACGTCCCCGAATGGGGCCGCGTGACTGGGACGTCTCACCGGGCCGAGTTGACCCAACGGGGCGTGCATTCCCGAACCACCCGGCAACTTCGCGCTCCGCTCCGAGGCGGCGAACGGGAGCCTCGCTGGATCGGGCCCCCTTCGGGCCCCAGCCGTTCTCGCGCCACGGCTCTCACCTAGGTTCACATAAGGACCACCGACCTCCTCAGGTGGAATGTTCGCGCCCGGGCTGATTGCCGCCGTGCTCTATCGCCGACGGCCGACGGGCCTCCAGATCACGCTCGGGCTTGCGTTCACCGTGGCGGTGTCCGGCCTGCTGGGGTACCTCCAGGACGCCGGCACCTCTCGTGTGTGGGAGAACGTCACCCTTGCGATCATCGGCGGGGTGATTCTCTACCTGGCGATCCTCGCCTACCTGATCTACATCTACTTCCCGAAGCGAGAGAGGCAGGGCGCCGCGCCGCGCCCATCCGCGCCCACCGCGCCCGGGCCCTGAGGTCGCTCCTGCTCCCCCGCTGTCGCGGGGCCGATCGAGTGGACGGAAGCGTTCCGACGCGACGCCTTCGGCGCTCGGGCCGGAATTCGCCACGGCGCCGACCGGATCGGACCCCGCGGGTCCCGGGCACGCCCTCGGGGCCGGGGACGGAGGGGGTCCCGGGTTCACGAAGCGCGCAACGAGCCCCACGACGGCGATCGACGGCTCTTCGTTCGGCGTCGGCCCCTCGTGGACCCGGCTGTTCAGAGTGCCGACCGGCCCGCGACGGCCGGCCCCCGCCGCGAGAACCGGAAGGAAACCGGACGAGTGCGGCCGGCGGCCCCCCGGACTTGTCGGGGGGCCCGAGGGGCCGGTCAGAGTTCCCCCTACCAGTGGCGAGAGTACGAGGGTCCCGACGACCGCCATGGCGAAAGACCATTCTCCGGGTCGGGGGGCCGGGGGTGGGACGTCAGGCTCGACGGCTCCGGAAGGGATGTCTTGGCGGTCACGGCACACCGTCGCGGGGGCCCCATGCGAGGTGAGGATCGTTTGTCCAAATCGCGCGGCGCGCCCGCGCGCGGCCCCGCGGGGGGGATCCGCTCGGGGCACCGTCCATGCGTGAGGCCACCGGGAGAATCGCCGGGGGTGGCCCGGGCGACGCCGCGCCGGCCGTCAGGCTTCGATCCGAGCGTACTCGATGAGGCACCAGACGAATCCAGCCCCACCGACGACTCCCAGAATTTCGGGGAACGTCGCGGTCAACTGTCGCTGCAGCAGGAACCAGCTTCCGGCCCCCACGGCGGCCACTCCGGCCAGGACCCCGGCGACGAGGGCCTGAGCCGCGCTCCGGGTGACGACCGCCGCCGCGGCTGTGATGCCCCCGAGAAACAGGAGAAGGCCGAGCAAGCCCATGGCGAGATGGGCCGGCACAAAGAGCGGCGCGACGGAATCCGTGCCGGGGCCGACGAGAAGCTGCGCGAGGGCGATGACGGCGACCGCTCCGAAACCGAAGGCGACGAGCGACCCGCCGACCACGACCAGAAGCCGGCCGACCAGGGCGGCGCTGCGCGACTGGGGAAGTGCGAACGTTAGGTAGTGGGTCCGCAGGGCGAGGTCCTCGCCCACCGCGAGCGCCGTCAGGTCGAGGATCACCAGCGCGGCCAGTCCCGCCGTGATCAGGAGTCCGAGAATTTCGGCGGTTCCGGCGGATGGCACGCGGAGGTAGAGGTCCGCGATCGCGCTGCCCGCCGGGCCCGCGACGACCGGGATCAGGAGGAGCCAGACCCGCCGCGACCGGCGCAGCCGGGTCAGCTCCCAGCGGGCGTTGCGACCGAGCGCGGCCAGCTCGCCGCTCATGTCGCGTCCTCTCGCCCGACCCGCTCCAGGTACCGGCGGGCGAGGTCGGACCCGGGCGTCGAGGCAGTGATCATCGGCAGACCCGCGCGGACCACGGCCGCGAGGAGCGCGCGTTGCTCGTCGTCCCCGCCCGCGAAGCGTACGTCCGCCGCCCGGGGGCCGTCGAGCGTCACCTGAAACGCCGGACCGAGCGCCCCGGCGAGCTCTGCCGCGGTCACGGGCGCCCCGAATTGCATCCGCACGCGCCGACCCCGGGTCCCCGACCCGTCGTCGGCCCCGGGGTGGACGGGCTCGTCCCCGACCAGCGACCCGTCTCGAAGAAAGAGCACCCGGTCGCACACTTCGCTGACGTCGTCGAGGAGATGCGTGGAAACGAGGAGAGTCAGCCCCTGACGGTGGAGACCCCGCAGGACGTCCCGCAAGTCCTGTCGGGCGGCCGGGTCGAGGCCGAGCGTCGGTTCATCGAGGAGAAGCGTGTCGGGGTCTCCGACGAGCGTCGCAGCGAGGAGCATCCTTCGCGTGAGACCGGTCGACAGGGACCCGAACGGGCGGTCGAGGTGCTCGACGACGGCCATCGCCTCGGCGCTCCGACGGGCGGCCCGGTGGCGCTCCGTCGCGGGAACTCCCTTCACGCGGGCCACGTACTCGAGAAGGTCCGCGCCGGTGAGATACGGCGGGACCCCGGGGGTCTCGAGCAGGGCGCCCAGGCGTCGGAGTGCGCGGGTCGACTCTCGGTCCGGGTCCAGGCCCCGGACCCGGACCGACCCCCCGGTCGGTCGGGTCACGCCGGCGACGATCTTCAGGGTCGTCGATTTCCCCGCCCCGTTCGGCCCGAGATAGCCGACGGCTTCCCCGCTCCGGATCGAGAAACTCACGTCCCGCAGGACGTCCCGGTCGCCGTACCGCTTGCCGACGCCCGCGACGACGAGCGCCTCGTCCGACACACCCGGTTCGAGCGGGACAGGGGATTATCATCCCCTCGGTTCGACCGGACCCGGCTCGGCCGGCACCCATTCAGACGGCGCCGGCCGTCCGGACCGTGACCGCTGCGATGGCCATCCCGATCCCGTCGGCGTGCACCACCCCTTCGAGGGCGAGGGAGGGGACGGGGTACGCGAGCGACAGATGGAACGTCAACGTGGTCCACCCCCCGGCCGTAAAGTTCGAAGGCCCGAACGTCCAGTTCGCCGAAGAGACGGCCAGTCCCTGCGTGAGGACCGTCAGCAACGGCCGGTGGTCGGACGGGGTGACACCGGGCCCGTCGGCCGCTACCACCAGCTGGATCGTGTACGTGCCCGCGACCAGGAACGTTCCCGGCGAGCTCCACCAGAGTGCCGTACGGTTCGGGTCGGGGGAGGTCGAGATGGTGGACCCGTAGGGCGCGGACGCATTCGTCTCTGCGGTCCCGACCGGTCCGGGGACGAGGCCGCCGCCCTCGGGGGACCACGTGACCGGCGACGGCGTTGGAGCCGGTCCATAGAGCGTGGCGGGTCCCGTGTGACCTCGGGCGTAGAGGAAGAGCGGACCGACCGTCGTCGAGCCGACCCAGCCGTCGAGCCCGTAGAGCGACGGTTCGGAGAGGTTGGAGGTGAAGTTCCGGCTGAGGTTGTGGACGTAACCGGGGTACAGGAGGACGTCGTCGGGTCCGCCGGTGACGTTGAACGGGAGCGACGACCACTCGCTTTCCGCCTTGTCGGTGAGGAGCACGATCGCATGGGGATCGTTCGCCACCAGCGAGAACACCTGCGGCGGAGCGGTCACCGTCGCCGCGTGCGGGACCTGGGCGGCGAGCTGATCCGCCCAGGTGAACCCCGGCAGCAGTTCGAGGGTGTGGTTCTGGTACCCGCTTTGGAACGGCTCGGTGAGGTTGACCCCCGCGTCCTGCAGCAACGGGTCGACGGGCATCAGCACGGCGTTGAGCGCGACCACGGCGACGAGGGCCGAGATCCAGGCCGCCCGGTACGCCCGCGGACGTCGCCATCGCGCCGGGGGATTCGGGGTCGCGGGACCTTCCTCGTTCGGTCCCGGAACCGTCGCCGGCGTCGGGGCGGGGATCGGCACTCGCCGCATCCCGTACGCGACCCCGATGAACAGCGGCACGGCGGCCACCATCGTGTACTGGCTGCCGAGATGGACGTAGCGGCTCGTGTCGGTCAGCACCGTCCAGCCGATCCACGGGAGGGCGACGAGCCAGGTCCGGGGCGCGAGGAGGGGGATGAACGCGACGAGGCCGTAGAGGATGAGCCAGAATTCGGTGGTGTGAAGGATCTGGGATCCGCCGAGGATCGTCCCGAGCGATTGCGCCCCGGGGCTGCTGTTGTCGTAGAACACGCCGGCGAGCCCGGGGGCTAACGGAGGGGCGGGAACCCCGAGGATCCCCGCGCCCCAGACGTTGAGAAAGAGGAAGAGGAAGACGAAGGCCACCGCCGACGCCGCCATCAGGACGAGCGTGTACCGAACGTCCCGACGCGTCAGTTCCGACCGGAACGCCGCGAGGAACGCGCCGAGCGGACCGGGCCCGGGTTCGCGGGCCCGGCGGCGGCGCCACCCGGTTTCGGTTGCGACGAAGATCCGCTCGAGCGAATACGTGAGGACGATGGCGCCGATGAAGAACACGAACACCGGCGCGATCTCGAGGACGAGGAATGCGACGACCGCGGCGGCGAGGCCGAGCCGGTACCGTCCCATCGCCCAGAGCATCGCGACGGTGAACAGGGCGAGGGGCAGGAACGCCTCGAGGTGGAACGAGAACGCCTCCCCGCTCAACGTCGGAGCCCAGACGAGGAACAGGGCCGCGGCGACCAGGCCCTTGCCCGGCGAACCGGTCACGTGGCGCGTCAGGAGGTAGAGCGGGACGGCCGCGAGCCCGACCCCGACCGATTGGATCGCGAAGAGGGTGAACGGGCTCGGGGCGGCCGCGTACAGCGGGACGGCGAGGTAGAGCACCGGCGACGGGTGGACCAAGAGGAACGAGCATCGGGATTTGGTCATGCAGTCGTACGACTCGTACAACGGGTACGGATGGCCGTGCACGGTCGACGTGAGGGCCTGCATGAAAATCGTGAGGTCGATCGCGTTCCGGGTCTGGAGGTCGAAGAACGAGACGACGCCGGCGTAGAACGAGACGGCCGTGAACGCCGCGATCATGATCCCCAGAAGCACTCGCGGCGAGGCGAGCAGGTAGAGTCGGGAAGAGGGGGCCGCCGGCGGGTGGGCCGTCGGCTCGGAGGGCTCCGGCGGGCCGGCCACGAATTCCGACGGCGGGAGCGTTACTTTAGTCCGAGTCCCGGCGCTCCCAGTTCGGTTACCGAGGGCCGCCCGTACGGGTTCGAGGGGCCTGCGGTCCTCGGACCGGGCTCGCATCCGTCGTCCCGCGAGGTGCCTCGGACGCAGGAAGATGCCATCGTTAACGGAGCGCCGGGGCTCGGAAGTGTCGCGCCCGACGGCCCCGCGAGGATGGGTGACGAACCGTACGGGCGTCGATGCCCCGCGAGGCCCCCGGCGTTGGGGATGGGTCGTCGTGGGATTGGTGGCCGTGGTCGTGGGGATTGCGGCCTTCGCGATTCTCAGCCGGAATTCCGCCTCGGCGAAGGGCGGGCCGTCCGGGTCCTCCGAAAGAGGGATTCAGTTCCTCCTCTCGCCCGGGACCGGGTCGGGGTGCATCGCCGGAACCCCGGGTGTCGGCCGACCCGTCGTTCGCTTGGCCGACGGGGTCCTGCAGGCGAACACCGATTCGGTCCCGGCGGGGAACCCTGGCGCCGTCGGGAGGTGTTACAATTCGTCGGCCGGATCGATGCTCGCGTACGCCAATTGGACCCACGTTGGGGCCCCCGGAGGGTGGTTCTCGTATCCGACGGTCGCCTACGGTGTGAACAGCTGGGCCTACACGGATGGGGGCGTTCCTACGTACACCGGCCAAGTTGCGAGCTGGGCGTTGCCGCAACGGGTCTCCGCGGTGGTGAACGAGAGCGTGTGGGCGACCGTGAACGATTCGTTCCGGGCCCCGTCTGCCTCAGACACCACCGCATACGACTTCTCGCTCGACATGTTCCTTACCGACGGGGTACCAAGCGAGTACGAAGAAGGCCCGTTCGCGGAGGTGATGGTCTGGTTCGCCCATCGCATCACGTACCCGTCGGAGTTCAGCCCCTGGTCGGCCGCGTCGCTCGTGAATTCGGTCGCCGTGGCGGAGCCCATCGGCGTCGGGTACTGGTGCCACGGAGTGGACAACGGCACCAACGCGAACGTGAGCTTCGATTCCTCGTTCGGCGGCCAATCGTCGGTCGGCGACGCGTCGGGCACCGTCGGGGTGAACCTCAGCAAGATCTTCGCGGACGTCGAGCAGCGCGCGACGTCGGTCGCGTGCTGGACCGGACCGACCCACGCGATGTCGTCCATCTACCTGGCCCAGGTCAACCTCGGTTCGGAGGCCGGTGCGGTCGGAGGCACCTCGTTCAGTTACAACTGGACCGTTCGGTCGTTCTGCCTGCGGGCGAACGCGAGCGCGATTTCCGCCGCGGCAACCGGCTGCGGTACGTCCCAAGTCGACGGCGGGGGGGAGGTCGGGCGGGCCGGCGCGCCCGGCCGCTCCCCGGCGTCCCAACCGTTCCTCCGGGATTCGTCCGCCGGCTCCGTCGTCTGGGAACCCCGACGCCGGGGGGTGGGCCGTCCCTTATCTGCGGCGGCTTCTCCCTCGGGGGCCGGCCCCGGCCGCCCGAGCGGCGGTCGTCGCATCGGAGTACGCACGTGAAGAAGATCCGACCGAGCTATCCGAAGCGACGCGAGATGCTGAAGACCCCGTTTTCGCCCCTTTCCGACGAGGCGTTCCGCGCGTGCGTCGCCGACGGCTCCGCGATCCCGGTCCAGCAGGGCGACGAATTGCTGGTCGCGAAGTGGCGGGACGGCCCCGGGATGAACCCCGATGCGTTCCTCGCCGCCCTCCGTGCGCGGGGTTCGACGCTGGTCGTGCGACGGTACAAGATGGACGTGAACATTCGCGTCGTCCGCTCCGCTTCGGCCGGGGCGCCTCCCCCGAAGCCGAAGAGCTCGCCTCGCAAGGGACCTCCGTAGTCGTCCCCCGACTCCCCGCTCCGAGGGAGGGGGGATCGGCCCCCCCGGGCCACGGTTTCACCTCCTCTTCGCGGGTTACAAGTAGACCGGTCGAGTTCGGCGCCGGGCCATGTCCGAGATCCCTTCGAAGCTCCAACGCGACGCGGCCCGCACCATCGTGACCCAGTACCTCCGGGTCCGACCGGGGGAGAATGCGATCATCGAGTCGTGGGACCACACGATGCCGATCGCCCGGGCGATGGTCGATGAGGTCCGCCGTGTGGGCGGCCACGTCCTCCTCGTCCACGAGGACGAGGACGCATGGTGGCGCACGATCGACCGGAAGCAGAGTCGGCTCCTCGGAAAGTCGAGCGCCCCGGAGTGGGCGGCATTGAAGGCCGCCGACGTGTACGTGAACTTCTGGGGCCCGGGCGACACCGACCGCATCGAGAGGCTCCCGGAGAAGACGTTCGAGGAGGCGCTCGCGTGGAATTGGCCCTGGTACGGGGTCGCCCGGAAGGCGGGGCTTCGCGGAGTGCGGATGACCGTCGGGTTCGTGACGGACGGACGGGCCAAGAAGTGGGGCCGGGATCGCGCGGAGTGGGAGGAACGCGTGCTGCGGGCCAGTCTCGTCGACCCCCAGGAGACGGCCCGACGCGGCGCTCGACTCGCCAAATCACTCTCCCGCGGGAAGAAGGTGCGGATCACCCACGCCAACGGGACCGACCTTGAGGTCGCCCTTGCCGGGGTCGCCCCCCGGGTCTCCGACGGGAGGCCCCGCCCGTATCGCACGGGAGATCCCGCCTCGGGGATGCTCCAGCAGGCTCCCGGCGGCACCCTCGACGTGGCCCTCGACTCCAAGACCGCGGAAGGGACCTTTCAGGCGAACCGTCGGACCAACATCTGGTGGAGCGTCCATTCCGGGGGATCGCTCGAGTTCGCGGGCGGGAAGCTTACGAGCTACTCGTTCGAGGAGGGGGAGGAGGAGTTTGTCCGTCAGTTTCAGACGGCGGCGGCGGGCAAGGACCGGACCAGCGCTCTCAAGCTTGGGCTCAACCCGGCCGTCGAGGACGTCCCCAATCTCGAAACCATCGAGGGCGGGAGCGTTTCTCTCCAGATCGGAGGGAACCGGCATCTCCTCGGCACCAACCGGTCGAATTTCTTCACTTGGTTCTCCCTCGCGGGCTCCGAGATCGCGATCGACGGGTCTCCCGTCGTCCGCGCCGGCCAGCTCGTCTAGGGCCTCGCTCCCCCGTGGCGAGCGGGCCCGTTCGGCTCCCGCCGAGGAGTCGGCGCCGGCGGGGGGGGGGCGCCGCCTCCCCCGGGAGGCGGGCACCGTTCGAGTCCGGAACCTCGCAGGGTTCCGCGAGACGCGACCTTAGGCCGAGGACTTCTTCGGGGTTCCGCCGACGTGGCCGCCGCGGTTCCCGCCCATCGGCACCTGGCGCCGCCGAGCCGCGATCCGGCGCTGCCGGAGCTTGTGGTGTCGCTTCTTCGAGGCCGGAGACGGCCGCTTCCGTAGGGACGACGTCATCGTTCGGGTCCACCCTTGCCCGACCGACTCCGCCTCGGCGGATAGCGTCGCGCCCCCCGGTCGGCACGGGGAATGGGTTGGGTCGGGCCCTCGCAGGAAGGGAGACTCGATGGGAGTCCGCCCTGCGGGATGTTCTGGTTCTTCGCGCCGCCGGCACTCCCATTGCTGGCATTGACGCCGATCGCACTGACGGTCCCCGTCGCGCCCGCGGTCTCGCTCGCCCCGCTCGGAGCCCGGCTCAGGCCGGCGGTGTTGGTGCCGCCCCGGTTGAGGATTCCGGGCGAGCCCCCGGCGCCCGCCGTGCCGCCGGCCCCGGGACACCCGGAGAGGGCGGCGCAGTCATTGAGTCTGCCGACTCCCCCGGCGACGCTGTTCGCGCCGGAGGTGATCGTCCCGAGGAGGTTCGCCTTCGTGGTGTTGTAGACCGCGCCGCCGTCCGCGAACCCTCCGTTCCCCCCGACGCCGGAGGCGCCTCCGGGACCGTCGTTCCCTCCCGGTCCGCCGTTCCCGGCGTTGCCGCCGGTACCGCCCGGGCCGAGGGTTGTCCCGCGGCCGCGGTCGCCGCCGCCCCCGCCGGAGCCACCGTGCCCGCCGTCCCGCCGGTGCCACCGTATCCGCCCGGTCCGCCCGAGCCGCCGGCGCCGCCGACGGCCGCGTTGTAGGTGAACGAATCGGAGGTCAAGGTCGGGTAGCTCGCCCTGTAGAGGACGCCACCGAACGCGGCACCCCCGGTTCCGCCGACCCCGCCGGTGCCGCCCTTGGCTCACGGCGAGCCGGAGCCCCCGCCGCCGGCGTCGCCCGCGACGCCGACTTTCCCGCCGGAGCCGCCGCCACGCCGTCCGGAACGGTGGCCGCACTCAGTGACGCGGAGGTCGATGGACTCCCTCCCGGCGGGGCCGGGGGGCGATCCCCGGGACGGCCACGACGATTCCGGCACGGGTCGCAACTCGTTCGGCTGCGGTGCTGGTCATCGTGTCACCCTCCATGAAACCGGCCTCCCGGCGGGGAGTTCGGTCCCGAGGCGAGCTTGGACGGGCCGAACGCCTGCCCGGCGACCACCGCGCCGTTTGTCGCGCAGGGCGAGTCGCGCCGCCGACGTCGCGCCCATCTCAACGGCGCGGACCGCGCTCCTCCACCCCCGGGAATCGACTCGTGGCGCGGACGGGGACCGGTCGAGCGGAAGAGCCCCCGCAACGCACTTCTCCCCGCCGTCTCCCCGCGCGACTGTGTTCGCCCCTCCAGTGGCTCGGCGGTGGTTGGCGCTCCTGTTCGGCGGAGCGCTGGTCACCGCGCTCGGGTTCATGGCCGGAATCCTCGCGGGAGTGGGGCCCGGATTCGTGCTCCACGAGGTCGCCGGGCTGCTGCTCCTCGCTTGGCTCGTGCCCGCCGTCGTCGCCTCCCTCCGTGTGCGGTCGAGCGATTCGCGCCCCCTACGGAGGGCCGTCGTCGCTCTCGTGGCGCTCGTCGTCGCCGGGGCCTTGGGGGCGAGCCTGGCCACAACGACCCTCCCGCCGGACTGGGCAGGAGCTCCGCTCCTCCCTTTGGTGGTTCTGATCGTCGCGGCCGGAGACGGACTTCGAGTGAGTCGGTCCTCCGCTCCGGAGCCGTGAGCCCGGGAGACCGAGGCGTCGCGTCCCCCGCCGCTCCGGGCTCCATCGTCGGCCTATCCGAGCGGATAGTGCAGGTCTATCCGGCCTCTCCCCCGTGCCGGTGCGAGGAGAGGACGATGCCGACGTTGTACGTGACCTGCCACAACTGCCATACCGAATTCCCGACCCCGATCGGGGTGACCGACCAGGGTCTCTCGGGGGTTCTCATCAGCGGCCTGACCCACAAATGCCCGAACTGCGGCGAAGAGGCCCAGTACTTCACCCAAGACTACCACGTCCCGACCGCGACGAGCGGTCGCGTGGAATCCGGCGCTGACGTCGCCGTCAAGAACGAGGGCGACGAGAGGCGAGCGGAGAACCAGGTCGACATGGTGAAGCTCGCCGGGTACGGCGTCAAGCCAGAAGGGTGAACGCGGGCGTGGCTCGATTGGCTCGGCTCACGATAGACCCACGGGCCTGGGAACGGGTGGGATCGGCTTCGGGCCCGACCGCCGTCTACGCCAACTCGGGATCGCGGCGGCCCCGCCGGGCCCGTTCCTCCGCGGTGACCCACGGGTCCGACTCGGTCGGAATCCGGTCGGTGGATCCGCGGTCGTCCGAGGGTCGTCGCCGATCGGTCCGGCGTTCCGTCGGGGCGCGGGAGGCGCCCGGGGCCAAGTCCGGGCTCTGCCCCGAATCGGACGAACCCGTCTCCCGGCGGCCGCCGGATTCCAGCGCGTCGGCCTCCACCCAAGCCTGCTTTCGGGAGGAGTCCCGGGGCGAGTCCGACCCCGCCTCGCGGGAGCCCGAGTCGTTCGGCGCCGGATCCGAGGGGGAGTTCTCCTCTCCCGAGGACGGCGCCGGCGGGCGATCGCGCGCGGCTTCGTCCCCTCTCCGTTCGGGCGCCGCGTGGGCCGGTTCCTCTCCGGTGGCCGCCGCTTGGCCCATCGGCTGGCGGTCGGGCGGACTCGGAGACTCGTCCTCCTCACGGCGGGCCCGTCCCAGTGCGTCGGGGTCCGAATTCGGAGGACGCGCAGGGGCGGCCGTCCCGTGGGCGACGGCCCGATGCTTCCGCAGGGCCTCCGCGGTCGGGAAGTTCGCTCCGCAGCTCTCGCAGTTCGTCAATACGTTCGTCTCCAAGGTTCTTACCTCCATCTGGGGTGCCCGGAACTGGCTCCCCGCCGCACCGTACGGGGAGCCTCCAGAGCCGTCGGCTCTCGGGTCCGCGTGGAGGTCCCTCCCCGGACGCAACGAACGCGTCCGGTCCGAGGGGGGGAGGGACCCCCGTGACGCCGTGGTGCTTTCATCGTCGGCGCTCCGTCCGACAGGGACATCATCGGGCGCGGGGATAACCCGTCGAGCACCTGTGGGGCCCGACGTAACCGAACGATTACCGGGCGGGCCCGATGCGACGGTCGGCGCGCCGGTGTCGGGGGAATTCTCGCCGGGGACCATGAGGTTTAATCCCCGACTCCGTACCGGCGTTCTAGTCGAGCATGCCGACCGCTCCCGCGACGCCCAAGGTGTCCCCCCGACCGGCGGCGAGCGGCGCGCCGATCTCGACCGACGCCGCGCTCGACCGGGCGTTCCGGGCCTTTCGGGAGGCGGCGGCGCGCCTCGTGGAGCAGGTCGACGACCTCGAGGACGCGGCGGGTCGACCCACCGGCGATCTCCCCGACGACCTTCGCCAGGTCCGGACGGTCTTCGGGAAGTGGTCGACCGAGATCCTTCTCGTGCTGCACTCCGTACCCTCGGCCGGGTTCGAGGACCTCCGCCGGGGGTTGCCCGGGATCAGTCCCCGGATCCTCTCCTCCAAGTTGAAGGGTCTCGAGCGCGAGGGGCTCGTGCGGCGGGAGATCGTCGATTCCCGGCCGCCCCGGGTCCGCTACGAATTGACGGACCGGGGGTGGACCGTGACGTGGCTCGCGCGGCCGATCCTCGCGTACCTCCGAGCGCCCCGAGCGAAGCCGACGGAGGTCGGGGCGGAGCCACGGCCGCGCCGGCCCGGCTCCGCCGCCGCGTCTCGGGTCCGGACCTAAGCGCTCGGTTCGGCCCGGCTCGATGCGCCGCCGGTCCGAATTTCGACGGGTTTATAGCGGCCGACGAAGGTCGGAGGGCGCGCGGGCCGAGTCGTCGCCCCCTGGAGTGAATCTTGGTCGATCCGATCGTTCCGACCGGGCCGCGCGACCCGCGGCTCCTGCTCTGGCGTCTGGTGGCGGAATGCGGCACGACGGCCGCGGTCGTCCTCGACGCGAACGGAACGGTCCTCCTCTGGAACGATGCCGCCCACCGGGTGTTCGGCCGGAGTTCCCGGGAGATCGTGGGTCGGAGGTTCGAGACGATCGCCTCGGAGGGCCCGACGTCCGCCGACTCCGAGGCGGCGTTTTCCAACGTGCTCGCCCGAGCGCGCTCGACCGGGAGGTGGTCGGGAGTCGTGACGACCCGACGGGGCGACGGGCGGATGGCCCATGCCCAGGTCGAGATCTCGACCCTCGGACCGGACGACGCCGGGGCCGCGGGCGGCGCCCTCCTCCTCGCCAGCGACGTGACCGACCTCCGGGAGGAGCTCGCGCGCTTGTCGGCTTCGGAGGCCCACCGCCGCGAGCTCGTGGAGGCGGACGCCGACGCGGTCGTGGTCACCGACGCGCTTGGGATCATCACCGAGGTCAACCGTCGAATGGAGGACCTCACGGGGCGGCCCCGGGCCGATCTGGAGCACGCCCGGTGGGCCTCCCTCTTCGAGGACCCCGTCTCCGCCGAGCGCGGGCTCCACTCGGTTCTCGTCGAGCGTCGACGGACCGACTGGGACCTCCGACTGAAGCGACCGGAGGGGCCCTCGGTCGCCGTCGACGTCAGCGCGGCGGCGTACGCCTCGCCGGGCGGCGGGGTCGGCGGGATGGTCCTGCGGGTCCGCGACGTGAGCGACCGTCGCGGGGTCGAAGCCCTTCTCCGCGAATCGCAAGTGTACAACCGCGGACTGATCGAGGCGTCGATCGACGCCTTGTTCTCGATCGACCCGTCCGGGGTGATCACCGACCTGAACCGGCAGTCGGAGGTGGCGCTCGGCCTCCGTCGCGAGCAGATCCTGGGGACGCGGTTCGCCGACCTGTTCACCGATCCCGCCGCCGCCACGTCGGCGCTCGGCATGACCCTGACTGTGGGAAGCGCCTCGAATCTCGAAATCACGCTGAGGCCCGCGTCGGGCCCGACCCGGGTCGTCTCCGTCAACGCGTCGGTGTTCCGGGGGGAGACGGGCGAGACCCGGGGGATCTTCGCCGCGGCCCGGGACATCTCCGAGCAGAAGGAGGCCGAGAGTCGCCTGCGGGCGTCCCAGAGCTACCACCGGAGCCTGATCGAGGCGTCGCCCGACGTCCTGCTGGTCGTCGACTCGGCGATGACGATCACGGACGTCAACGAGCAAGCGCTCCGAGTGACCGGCTTCTCCCGCGAGGCGCTCACGGGGAGTCCGTTCCGCGAACTGTTCGCCGACCCCCGACGGGCCGTGATGGGGGTCCAGCAGACCCTCGCCAACGGCGCGCTCGCGAACTACGAGCTCACGCTCCGACTCCGGTCCGGCCACGAACTGCCCATCTCGGCGAGCGCGTCGGTACTGCGGAGCGCGGAAGGTCAGGTGCAGGGCGTGGTGTTCGTCGCCCGCGACATGACCGCGCAGCGGGCGCTCGAGCACCGGCTCCGCGAGGCCCGCAACTACAACCGAGGCCTGATCGAAGCGTCGCTCGACGGGTTGATCACGGTCGACCCCGAGCTCGCGATCACCGACGTCAACGAGCAGATGCTGCGCTTGACCGGTCTCACGCGCAAGCAGCTCCTCGCCTCCCGGTTCCCCGAACTGTTCGTCGAGACCGAACGGGCCGCGGCGACGGTCCGCGGGGCCCTCGAGCGCCAGCAGGTCACCGGGAGCGAGCTCACGGTGAACCGTCGGACCGGGCCCGGGCTCCCGGTCTCCGTGAACGCGGGGACGTTCGCCGATCCGACCGGCGCGATCCGGGGCGTCCTCGTGGCGGCGCGGGACTTCACGGACAACAAGCGGCTGGAATCGGACCTCCGGGAGGCGCAAGGGTACAGCCGGAGCCTGATCGACTCGAACATCGACGCGCTCGTCACGACCGACCTCCTCGGTCGGATCACCGACGTCAACCAGGAGATGGAGGCGCTCGCAGGGATCCCGCGGGACGCCTTGATCGGCACCCCGTTCCGCGACCACGTCACCGACGCGACGGCGGCCGAGGAGCTCACGCGCCGGGTCCTCGCCGAGAACCGGGTCGTCGACCTCGAGCTCGGGATCCGCCATGCGTCGGGGACGACGACGCCGGTGTCGTGCAACGCGGCGATCTTCTTCGACAAGGAGGGTCGGTTGAAGGGCGTAATCGCGACCGCGCGCGACGTCACCGAGCCGTTGCGCCTTCGCGAACAGCTCCAGCGGCAGAACCGGGAGCTGACGGTCCAGAACCAGCGGGTCCTCGAAGCGAATCGGCTGAAGAGCGAGTTCCTCGCGAGCATGTCGCACGAGCTCCGCACCCCGCTCAACAGCATCATCGGATTCTCCGACTTCCTGATCTCCCAGGAGTCGGCGGGGCTCTCCCCGGAGGCGCGCGAGTACCTCGGGGACATCCTCACGAGCGGCAACCACCTCCTCCAGCTGATCAACGACGTCCTCGACCTCGCCAAGGTCGAATCCGGGAAGATGGAGGTCGCCCCGGCGACGTTCTCGCCCCGCGCCGCCGTCGAGGAGGTGATGACGTCGGTCCGCCCGCTCGCCGCCGAGAAGCGGATCACCCTCGCCCTCCGGGTCGACCCCGACCTCACATCGGTGGTCCTCGACCCGCTCCGGTTCAAGCAGATCCTCTACAACCTCCTCTCGAACGCGATCAAGTTCACCGAGGACGGGGGGCCGGCCGAGGTGGGGCTCGTCCGGCGGGACCCCGGCCAGTTCACGCTGAGCGTCCGGGACAGTGGGATCGGGATCGCCGCGACCGACCTTCCGAGGTTGTTCCGGGAGTTCGAGCAGCTCGAGACCGGTCCGGGCCGGCATTTCGGGGGGTCCGGCCTCGGCCTCTCGCTGACGAAGAAGCTCGTCGACCTCCTCGGCGGGTCGATCGAGGTGGAGAGCGAGGTGGGGGCGGGGACGACGTTCTCCGTCCATCTCCCGCTCGCGATGCCGAACGGCCCTGAGGGAACCTCACCCGGAGCGTCGCCGTGAGCGCGAAGATCCTCGTCGTCGAGGACAACCCCCAGAACCGGAAGCTCGCGACCGTGATCCTCCAGGACCGGGGGTACGAGGTCGTCGGGGTCGCCGACAGCGAATCGGCCGAGGCGGCGCTCGCCGACGGTCCCCCGGACCTGATCCTGATGGACCTCGGTCTCCCCGGGATGGACGGGTATTCCCTGACCCGGAAGCTGAGGACCCGGCCCGGAACCGAGGCGGTCCCGATCGTGGCGGTCAGCTCGTTCGCCATGCCCGGCGACCGGGAGAAGGCGGTGGCGGCGGGGTGTACCTCGTATCTGACGAAGCCTATCCGGAGAGCTGTGCTCGTCGAGGAAGTCGAGGCCCAGCTCGCGCGGGTCCGGGGGTCGCCATGAGCGGAACGCCGACCCCGCCGAGGGGCCGATGGGGCCGCATCGGGGGAGACCCCGACCGACGACCGCCCCGTCGGGAGACCCGGCTGCTCGTCGTCGACGATTCCCCGTCGGCCCGCAAGCTGCTCCAAGCGATCTTGCTCCGGCTCGGGTACACGCTCCCCGAGCTCCGGATGGCGACGACTCCCGACGAGGCGCTCCGGATGTTCGTCGACTGGCGGCCCGAGACGGTCATCGTCGACGTCGAACTCCGGGCCCCCGCTCCGGTCGGGTCCGCCGGGAAAGATCCTGGCTCTGAGCGGACCCCGCGGGACGGGATCGGCCTCGCGACCGAGTTCCTCGCGCGGAGCCCGAACCTCCGAATCGTACTTTGCTCGGCGACCGACCCCGGGGATCCTCGGATCCAGGGGCTCCTCGCGGACCGAAGGGCCCAGTTCGTCACCAAGCCGGTGGTGGCGTCCCGGATCCAAGCCGTCCTCGAAGCGCCGGGGGCGGGTCCCCGCCCGGCGGCGCTCGACGACTAACGTCATCCCTTCGCGCGCGGCGGGCCCCCTACGGAACTCGCTCCCCGCGTGGGGGCGGGGGGTCGCCCCGCGAGCCGCGGAGCGTGGGGCTCGCGACCCGACCCCCCCTTACGGGGTGGTCACCACGATCTGCCGGCTCCCCGGTCCGAGTGCCCACCACAGCAGGAACACTCCGAGGATCGCAAGGAGGAGCGCGAGCGGTCCGATCAAGTAGAGGAGCAGGACCGCGACGAGCAATAGGACCACCGCCGACGTGAACGAAATCGTGTGCACCGCCATTCCGATCCCTGGCGGGAGGCAACGCGGGGGCCCGCGATATACCGACCGTTCCCGGGCGGTAATCGCCGCCCGGCGCCACGGATTCCCGCTGGGTCGGCCACCCGCCGCCGCCCTCGCGTCGGGGTCTTAACCCGGACCGACGTCAGCGCGCGCAACCCCCCCGGTCCGGACCGACGCAGAAGGAGCGACGCACGATCGATCGACGACGGCTCGGGGACTCGCCACGAGCGCGAACGACCGGGGCCGACGCTTTGGGGCTCCGCTCGAGCGGAGGTCGCCCCGGGGTTCCATGACCGCGAATTCACGTGCCGACGGCGGCCCGCGGTCGCGGGTGGTCCGAGGCCCTCGGGGTCCGTTCCGATGGACCGCCTACGTCCTCGCGGTGAGCTCGTTCTCGGCGGCGATCCCGACGCCGCTCTACCCGCTCTACGCCGCGGAGTTCCACTTCTCGGCGAGCGTCCTCGGCCTTGTCTTTGCGTCGTACACTCCGGGCGTCCTGCTCACGATCCTCCTCGTCGCTCCCCAGGCGGACCGGATCGGCCGGAAGAACCTCCTCGCGGCGGGGATGGGGTTCGCGATCCTGGGCGCGGCGGTCTTCGCCTTCGCCCCCGGGATCGTGTGGCTCGCCCTCGCGCGGTTCCTCGCCGGGGTTGCGGTCGGGGCCACGACGAGCGTCGCGACGGCCGCGATGAGCGACCTCGAACCGTACCATGACCCGCACCACGTCGCGCGCGTCGCGGTCGCCGCCAACTTCGGCGGGTTCGCCATCGGCGCGGTCGTCAGCGGGCTTCTCGTCGCGTACGGTCCGTGGACGACCCACCTCGTCTACGTCCTGACCGTCGCCGCCGCCCTCCTCGGCCTCCTCGCCCTCCGCTCCATCCCCGAGACCGCGCCCGACCTCGGGGGCCGGGCGCGCCACTGGATCCAACGGATCTCGGTACCTACCGAAGTACGACGACCGTTCTGGGTCGCGGCCGGGGGCGTCGCCGCGTGCTACTCGATCTACGGCCTCTTCGCGGCGCTCGTTCCCTCGTACGTGCGGACCGGACTGCAGATCTCGAACCCCGCGGTGGCCGGGGCGATCGTCGCGCTGATGTTCGGAATGGCGGCGGTCACCCAACTCGCGACCGCCCAGTTGAGAGATCGCCGGGCGCTTCTCGCCGGATTTCCCGCGCTCCTCGTCGCCCTCGTCGGGCTCGTCGTCGTTCTCACCCAGCGTTCGTGGGTGGACCTCGCCGGGGTCGCCGCCGTCCTGGGCGTCGCGGTCGGCCTCACCTTCATGGGGAGCGCCACGCTCGTCGACCGGGTCGCCCCCTCGGCGGACCGCGACGAGATCTTGGCGGGGTACTACTCCGCGGGCTATCTCTCCGTCGCGATCCCGACGATCGGGGTGGGCGTGTTGTCGGGCGTCGTCGGGCTCGCCGATGCCGGCATCGGGCTCGGTTCGGTCCTCGCCGGAATGGCGGCCCTGCTGTACTGGGAGATCTACCGGACCCCTACGCCTCCCGGGGGCGGAGGCCGGGTCCGGATCGTCCGCCCGACCGATCCGGCGCCGCCGGGTCCGTGACGACGATGGCGGGTGCCGCCGGCGGCGTCGCGCGGTCGGCTCAGAGCGGCCAGTAGTGGTGCAGGGCGGTGTTCCCGGTGATCCGCCGCATCGCGACGGCGTGGTCGAGGACCAGGTGAGCGAAGAACCGGCCGTGTTCGTCGCTTCCCGCCGGATTGCCCGGGAACGCGAACCCGTGCTCGGTCAGGTGCGTCCAGAACAGTTCCGGGGTGAGCGGGTGGTCCTCCGTGTGGTCGGCGGCCGCCAAGCGGGCGAGGTCGAGCGCGGCGCCGATCGGGTCCGAGGAATCCGCCACCTTCAGCTGCATCGACCCTCGGGGGGCGTTCCCGCTTCTTATCCCTTCGCGCTCCCTGCTTCCCGGGCGTGCCGCCGCCGGCCTGCGGTGCGGGAGACGGTGCGCCACGAACCGGGACGGCCCATCGGCCCTACGCCGAGGCGGGAACGAACGGCCCGCGCGGGGTCGGCGCCGAAACCGGCCGGTCCTTCGGGATGAAGTCCCCGCCCGACGGCCGGGTCGCGAGGGCGTACCACGGCGCGGTCACGTCCACGAGGGCGCCGACGATCCCATGCATCGCAAGGCGCGGGATCGAGATCCGCCGGTCGACGTACCGACTGTGCAGGCGGTACCCCTCGACGTAGGCGAGGACCATCGACGTCCAGATGAACCCGGTGAAGACCCCGGTGGCGAGGAGCAACGGGCCGTAGTGGACGAACGCGCTCGCCACGAGGAGGATCACGGAGGGGAGCGCCGAGAACCAGGAGAGGGCGGAGTAGACGAGCGAGGCCCGGCGGCGACGGGGGATCTCCGGCGACCTCCGGATGGCGTGCATCACGCCGTGCATCCAGCGCCGACGCTGCTTCAGCTGGTCCTTCAGCGTGAACGCCCCCTTCTCGTAGGCGAACCCCTTCAGGAGTCCGAAGACCGAACCCAGCTCGCGGCGAACGCGCGCCTCGAACAGGAGGTCCTCCGCGGGCGCGTATCCCTCGGCGTCCCACCCGATCGTGTCCTCGACGTCGGCCCGGGCCAGGAAGTGCGAGCCGTGGAACCCGGACGTCGGGTTGCCGGGGCTCGTCATCGAGTCGAGCACCCGGAAATCGTCGTACGAGCGGGTGAGCTCCTGGACGTGGCTCGGCGACCCGCTCCAATCGAGCGGGTAGAGGATCACGCCCGTTCCGACGAATCGCTCCCGTTGCCGGACGAACGCGGCGATCCCCTGGAGCGTGTCCTGCCCGACGCACGTCTCCTCGTCCTGGTGATAGACCCAGACGCTCGGCGAGGAGAGGTCGAGGCGCCGGCGGACTTCGCATGCGTACTGGAGGGCGCGGGCCTTCCCGGTGGTCCCGAGCGGGGTCCGGTACTCCTTCGGCACGACGAGGAGCCGGACGCCCTGCCGACGGAGCGATTCGTACACGTCGGGGGCGGTCGCGTACCCGTCCGGCTCGATCACGAGCCAGACGAGATGGCGGTAGGTGAGGCGCGGGGTGTTGCGGACCCAGTGGAGAACCGAGCCGACCGACGCGGCGAGGGCGCGCGGGTTCTTCCCGATCGCCGTGACCTGGAAGATGACCGTCGGCGGCCTCACGCCGCCTCCGACAGATCGAGGCGCTTCCCGCCGAGCAGACGGTGGGTGCCACGGAACGAGGCGAGGAAGAACGGGACGGGGATCATCCAGATCACCGGAAGGACGGCGAGCCACCAGACCGGCATCGCCTCGTGGGCGAAGTAGGTGATCGTGAGGAGGACGGCGCTGATCCCCACCGCGAGGGCGACGGTCAAACCGGCGACCCAGCCGTGGCGCGACTGGGTGTCCCGGACGGTCGCGTCGTACCGCGCGACGGTGAAGGCACCGTACGAGGGAGCCTCGGACGGCTCCGCGGTGCCGGTCTCCGCGGAGCGGGGTCCGGCCATGGGCGACGATCCGACCGAGGGGGGCGACCGCGTCCGGGCCGGGGCGGCTTCTCCGTCGTCGTCCTCTTCCTCGTCGGGGCCGTCGAACCCGCCGTTCGAGCGCAGGAAGGCGAGCTCCTCGGTCGCGCGGGCCAGCTCGGACTCGAGGTTTGCGACCGAACTCCGGAGCCCCTGCTGGCGCCGCTCCATCCGGCCGAACTCGTTCGAAAGCGTCGAGGCCACGGCCCGCGCGGCCGCGAGGCGTTCGTCCAAGTACGGGCTCGGAACCCCCCAGCGCTCCTCGTGCGCAATTTCCGGTTCCGGACGGACTCGGCGCGGGGGAATGGGGCGAGCGATGGGCGCCGGATCGAGGGGGGTCGGACGGGCGGATTCGGCCGTCGGCGGGACGCCCAACGCGGCCACGAGCCAATCGAGCTCGCTGAGGACGGCGCGGTACTCTGCGACAAGGGAGGCAGGGAGGTCGCGGGGAACGTCCTCATAGGCGGTACTGGTCGGCGACAGACGGGGTGTCGGAGGGCTGTCGCGCGACAGGGTTGCTTCCCCGGGGGCCGTGCGGCCGGCCAAGCTCAACGCACGCGGGGAGTTGGCGTTCGTCATTGCGTCCCGGTGCCGATCCTCGTCCGGTAGGCGAGACCCGGTGCCTCGCCGGTGGGGTCGGCGAGGAAGTAACCTGTAAATTCGGGGATATGAACCCTCCGGCCATTCGGCCCTCCGGCGTCCGAGTTCCCGGCGCGCGCTGCGAATTGGAGCGATCCGGCCGGCCGGAACGCCGTTCCGGGATCCGCGGGGAACCGCTACTCGACCGTTTCCGAGGCGACGACCGTGGTGAGCGCCTCGACGTCCCCGGCGGCCATCAGGGCCGGGTTGATCGGGACCCAGACGCGGGCGCTCCGCTCGACGGAGAGTCCGTCGAGCTGCTTCAGCAGCGCCGCGATCGATACGGCCCCGTGCAGGCGGACCAGGTACTCCCCTCCCTCGACGAACACCGCGGTGACGTCCCGCTCGGTCAGCGCCTTCGTCAAGATCGTCGTCAGCGCCGCGAGGTCGCCCGGACGGACGGCCGACGCCTTCCCGACGTTCGAGAGCCAGACGACCTCGACGTCCCGCGGCCCCAGGAGGGCCCGCCGGCGCTCGGGGAACTCGCGGCTGAGGCAGAGGCCCCGATGGCCCGCGCTCGTGGCGTCGAGGAACTTCCGCCACGACTCATCCTCCCGCCCGCTGAGCGAAAGTCGGACGCCCGAGGGCGGACCCGTCGGTCCGGGGGGGGCCGCCGGCGGGGCCGGTTCGGCCGCAGCCGGAGCCACCAGGGGAGCGGAGGCCAACGACGGCGACGTCGGCCGCTGCAGCGGGATGGTCGGGAATACGGCCCGACCCGAGGGCGGCGGATTCGGAACCCCCCCGGGTACCGCCGCCGTCAGGTTGTCGGGCCCGGCGGGGAGGGGCGAGGAGGGGACGGTCGCCGCGAGGGGTACGGTCGGGGCACTCAAGGTCGGGAGGGAGAGCACGACCTCCACCGGAGCGGGCGTCGGCTCGGGAGCAGGCTCGGGCTCCGGCGGCGCGGCAGTCGGTTCCGCGATGTCCGACCCCGGCCGGTGCAGAATCGGGCGCGGTCGGGCCGGACGCGGGGGGACGTGGCCGCCGAACGCGCCGACAAGTTCCCCCGCGACGAACGGGCCGAACCCGGGGAGGACGACGAGTTGCTCGAACGGGGCGTGGGAGAACGCCTCGAACGTGCGGAATCCGGCGTCGAACGCGAGCCCGACCTTGGCGGGGCCGACGATCGGGCGGCCGACGGCGCGGTCGACCTGGTCGACGATCTCGCGCAGCGTCGCCTCGCGGTCGAGCATGGGCTGGTCGAGGAACTCGAGGGCCTCGGCCTCGGGACGCGCGACCGCCAGCTCCGGAACCCGCCGGTGGCTGCGGGGCTTTGCGGCGGCCTTCACGCGGGGCGGGGGGATCGGGAGACCCGGAATGTACACTCGCCACCGGGACCCCCGTCGCCCACGCCCGGAAGTGGTCTCGCCGGGCGGGAGTGTGATCGTACCGTCGTCGACGGCGACCTGGCCGACCCCGAGGTACTCCGCGACGGCGGCGGCGTGCTTGGCGACCTCGTCGGCGAGCGCCCCGTCGGCGGCCAGTACGAGGAGCTCGGGGCGTTCGCCCCCCGCGCGTCGAAGGCGCCGCTCGATGTGCCGGAGGACCCGGTAGCCGTCCAGGGAGAGCGCCGGCGCCCGGTGCCGCTGACGCGCCGCGTCGGCCGGCAGCGCCAGCAGGATCTCGCCATGGCCCCAGGGAACGGGGACCACGTCGGGGGGGAGCGACTCTTCGAGTTCGACCATTCCGGCGAGGATCGGCATCGTGCGACCGTCGAACGCGATCGTCAACGTCCCGTCGCGGATCCCGTCCTGCACCCGCTTCGACGGGATTTGCTCGAGGATCCGGACGACCCGGGCCGACTGCGCGCCGTACGTCCTCTGGATCGCCGTGAGAACGGGGCGAACTTCGACATGCCGCCCCTCCCACGGGTGGTCCGGGGAGCTGACGACGAGGTCGGCGGTGGGGAGGAGTCGCCCGAGCGTCCCCGCCGTGGCCCGGAGGCGGCCGGCGACGCTCTCGTCCTCCGCGAGTAGCACGATCCGCGGGAGCGCGGTGGCGGAAGGGACGCCGAGCGCGCGGCGACCGTGGTGGACCGATTCGACGACGGAGAGCCAGAGGTCGTAGTCGCCCTCCCCCTCGACGTTCCGGACCGAGTCGACGCCGGGGGCGAGGGTCCGGTCGAAGATCGAGTTCCCATCGGGACGGAACGCCCGGTGGATCGCCTCCATCGCGAACGGGGCGACCGGGGCGTAGAGGTCCGCCCAGTTCGGGAGCACGTGGTACAGGACCCGATACGCGGCGACCTTCTCGGCCGGAAGCCCCGGGAGCGCGAGGCGGGCCGCGACCATCGGCAAGTACCCCCGCCGGAGGTCTTCCTCGGCGAATTGGGCGAGGGCTCCCTGGGCCCGAGCGAGCTCGCCGACGTCGTAGTACCGTCGGACGTCGGCCCGCAGACGCTCGAACGTGGAGAGGAACGCCCGGTCCTCGTCGGTCAATTCGGCGACGTGGGCCGCAATGGAAGGGTCCGGAGCGAACCCATCGGCGATCGACCGGTCGAGGATCCGGCCCGCGAGCGCCCAGAGCTTTCGGAGCCGGCGAGCTTCCTGCGCGACGCGTCCATCGAGGGCGCCCAGGCTGCGCGGCGGAGAGGAGGTCCGCAGGAGCGCGGCCCGTAGCGCATCCTGTCCGTAGGCCGGGTCGAGCACCCCCGACGGCAGGGTCGGCAGGGTGACGAGGCGGAGGTCCGAGGGGGGGGCGTCGAGCGCCTCGCGCGCCGCCAGGTGGTGGAGGAGCGCCGGGGTCCTGCGCCGGCCCGGGAGGTAGAGTCGGACCGGGTCCGACGTGTCGAGCTCGCGCGCCGACGCCCACGTGTCCACCGATTCCCGGAACGCCGGGAGGAGGCTCCGACGGACCCCGACGAACGCTCCACCGCAGGCGCACCGCTCCCCCGTGGGCGCGGTCGAGAGCCGCTCGCACTGCGAGCACTCGGAGAGCAGCGGGTCCGAGGCGTCGACCGAGACCGCGGCGGCGCTCACCGTCCACGGGACGACCTCGTTCGTGAGCGGGACGGGGTCGTCGGGGAGGAGACGGGCGAATTGTCCGAGCGATTCGGCGCTCAGGCGCCCGGGTTCGAGGCACCAGGCCCGACCCGGGACCCACCGGAGCGGCGAGCCGCAGACCGAGCAGTGGGGAACGCCCCGCCGGACGACGAGCTCGGCGAACAGCGAGCCGCCCTCGGCGAGGTCGCGGAGGATGAACGCCTCGGCGTGGTCGAGCTCGAGACCGGCGTACTTGTGCCCCCGGCTCGACTCGATCCGGCCGTCGGGTCCGACGACCGCCGGGCCCTCCATCCGGTGGGCCCGGGCGACCGCGGCGTCCCCGGCGCCGTGGGCGGGCGTCAGGGTGACGATCCCGGACCCGGTGTCGCTCACGTCGTTCGAGGCCACGACCGTCCCCGCCGGGGACATGAGGTCCGAGAGCGGGGGGTACTCGAGCGCCAACGGGTGACGGTACGGCGCTCCGGCCAGGTCCGCCCCCAGCTTCTCTTCGAGGACGTCGACCTCGCCGCCGGCCATCCACTCGGTCAGCCGGGTGAGGGCGCTGCGGGAGGCGACGACTCGTTCGCTCACTCCGCGACGCGTGAATCGCGCCACCACGTACGTCGTCTCGGGATTCACGAGGAGCGCCACCGTCCCGAGGAGCTTCCAAACCTCGTCGGTCCAGACGAGCAACGACGTCGGCTCGCCTTCGTCGGGGAGGGGGAATCGAACGAGGTAGGCGTGGCCGGGAGCCGACTCGTACACGATCGTCTCGGGGGTTCGCGGCGTCTCGCACCGGGGGCAGACGCGGAGCGGGAGGTCGCGCGCGACGAGGAGCCGGGCGTCGGCGAGACGGCCGAGCATCCACTGCCGGCGTTCCGGGAGTCCCGCGGCGTCCTGGCTGGGGGTCACGACCCCCGCGAGGCCGAGCCGGGCGACGCTCTCCTGCGGGCCGGGCCCGAGCCAGGGGACCCGGATCCGGAGCGAGGGCTCGACGCGGCGTCCGCAGAGCCGGAGGTAGCGGGCCTCGGCGTCCGCGACGATGCTGCGCTGGAGGGTGCTGGCGATCGTGTCGGAGGGTGCGAGGGTCCCGAGGAATTGGCGAACCGGACGGCCGGCGCGCCGCCCGCCGTCTCCGTCGGGGCGACGCGACCGCTCGGCCCACAACGACCGGGCGGCCGCCTCGACCTCGGCCGGGTCGTAGCGTTCCGCGAGCCGCTCCATTCGATTCGCGGTCCGCGACCGGCGGTCCGCGCTAGAACGATGGCCGGGAGGCGGCGATAAACCCTCGCTCGGCCCCGGGGGGTTTTCGTCGGACGCCGGGGGCAACGGTTATCCCCCGGATTTCCTCCGAGGCGACCGGAAGGGACCCATCGATGGCGTGGACGCAGCAAGAGGTCCGCGAGCTGAAGGAAGGCCGGTACATCCTCCTCGAAGAGGAGCCGTGTCGGATCCTCTCCATCCAGACGTCGAAACCCGGGAAGCACGGGGAAGCGAAGGCCCGGATCGATGCGATCGGACTGTTCGATGGCTCGAAGCGGAGCGTCGTGTTCCCGGTCAAGCACAAGGTCCTCGTCCCGCTGATCGGCAAGAAGCAGGCGCAGGTCCTCTCGCTCACCGACGTGGAGGTCCAGTTGATGGACATGGAGAACTACGAGACGTTCAGCCTCCCGATCGAGGCCGAGCTGAAGGGCCAACTCACCCCGGGCACCGAGGTCCAGTACCTCGATGCGATGGGCAAGCGGCGTATCACCAAACCGTAGGTCGGCGCGCCCTGGAGGGCCGCCATCCCGCCCGACGCTTTATATCGGGGGGCCCGCATCTTTTTCGTGCGCCCGACGTTCCCGCTTCGGCGGTATCGGCCGGGCGGCTCCGCAGGCGCTAGCCATGTCCGGTACGGGTGGGGGCCTCGGGAGCGTCCCCTCGTCCCGGCTCACCCGCATCCTCCAGGAGAAGGCGGAGTCGCTGAAGAAGCGGCGCCAGCTCGCCGACCAGGCGAGCGCCGAGGTCGAGGACCGGCTGAAACTTCTCGAGGAGATCGGGGTCAACCTCTCGGAGACTCCGGAGCGGATCACCAAGCTCCGCGAACTGACCCGGAAGTCCGATTGGGAAGCGGTCGAGATCTGCGCCCGCGACTTCGTCGCCTACATCCAGCGCTCGGTCGCCCCGGCTCTCGAGGAGCGACGGACGCTCGTCGTCGAACGGGCCCAGGCGCTCCAGAAGGCGAAGGCGCCGCTCCCGGCCGACACCCCGGCGCTCATCGACCAGCTGGCCGGGACGGCGATCGCCGACGAACTCCCCGTGGCCGTCGAGCGGATCGCGAGCCTCTTCCGGGTGGTCCGTCAATCGCAGACCGACTTTTCCTCCCAGCTCCGGGAACGGGCCCGGGCCATCGCGAAGTGGGCCGGCGTCCCCGACGACCAGATGGCCGCCCTCGACGGGCGGTTCCGGCAGGCGATCGCCCCGATCGGGGACGGGAAGGTCGAAGAGGCCCTCGAGCAGCTCGCGGGGGAGATCCGCGGCCAAATCCCGGCGGCCGGCGAGCGGCGGGAGCTCGTCCGGGCCGCGGGCCAATCGATCCTCCTCGCGGCCCGCGACCTCGGTTCGGCGCACGCTTCCCTGGATTCCGCCCTCGCCACCGACCAGACGGCCACTCCGCTCGAATGGGACGAGACCGTCCCGGCGATCGAGCGGGCGAGCGCGGACGTCGGGGAGGAGTTGCGGGGCCGGGTCCAGGGGGCCGTCGGTTCGCTCCGCGCGACGCTCGAGACGCTCCGGGGGTCGGGCAGCGATGTCCAAGCCGGCCTCGTCGAGGTCGGGGAGCTCTTGGGTCAGGTCCCCGGCGCGAGCCCCGCGGAGCTTCCCCAGCTCCTGACGAAAGCCCGGCAGATCACGGAAGAACCGGTAGTTGCGATCGTCGCGGGACTCCTCGACGAGGTCCGACCGAAGCTCGCCGAGGCGCGATGGCTCGGCCGGGATGCGTCCGATGTGTTCGCCGCGATGAACCGGGCCCGCGAGGCGCTCCGTCTCAAGATCTACAGCGAGGCGCTCGCCGCGAGCCAGGAGGCGATGGACCGGGCGTCCCGGCTCACCGAAGACCTCGACACGGCCCGTGAGGAGGCCGACTCGCTCCGCGAGCTCCTCGACCAGCTCACCGCCCTGCACGTTCCCGTCCAGCCGTACTACGAGCCGCTCCGGGCCGCGCAGGACCGTCTCGAGAAGTTCGAGGTCGGCCCGGCCCGCGACGCGATCCGCGAGACGATGCGTCGGCTCGGCCGGACCGCCCTCGAGCACCTGGAGGCGGCCGCCGAACGGCTCTCCAAGCTGGTCGAGATCGCCCGGGAGCGCGGCTTCCTCCCCGAGGGCGCGGAGGCGGCGGTCGCGACGGCCCGTCAGGGGCTTGCCGACGGCGCCCTCGCCGACACCGCCGAACTCCTGGCGCGGACCGAGGTCGAACTCCGGACCGCCGCGCTGCCGTACGTCGCCCGCGTCGTCGAAGAGCTCGAGCGGGGGTTCGGGGAGATCCACGACGAGGCGCTCGTCGCACCGGCCCGACGGATGCTCGCCGACGCCGACGTGTCGCTCCGCGTCAAGGAAGACCTCGTCGCCTCGCTCGAGAGCCTGAAGCGGGCCGAGCGGGAGTTTGCCGCGGTGTTCGCCGCCCACGCCTCGTCCCTCGTCGAAGCGCTCGAGGAGGAGGGCCGGGCCCTCGAGGCGATGGGCGGCGCCGGCGACGAGATCCAGCGCCAGATCGACGAGGTCCAGCAGATCTTCAACATGGGCGA
>JAKIVZ010000010.1 GCA_022750295.1 Candidatus Lutacidiplasma silvani | reverse complement strand
ACAGGCTCGGCCGCTCCGGTCCGAGCGAAGCGATGAACCCCCGAAGTAGTGCTAGACCGTCGGCGTTCGGGGCCGGTTCTCGTCCCGTCCGTCGGTTCGGCGCGGTCCGAAAGAACCAAGGCCTCCCGGCGTCACCGGACGAGGTCGGCGGCGGTCTCGTGTCGAGTTCCGGTGAGGAAGCGCCCGCCCCGCCGTCGGTGACCGGGCCCTCGGGCCACGACGAGGAGGCCGCGAACGCCGATTTTCTCGAGTTCGTCGTCGTCGTCGTCTTGATCGGCCTCGCCGTCGGGCTCCTCGAGACGTTCTACTCCCAATTCCCGGTCCCCCCCGGGGTCGACCCCGGCGACTGGATCCAGCGGTCGTACGGCTGGGTCGGCCTCGCCCACCCCCCGGTGAACGCCGTCGGGTCGCCCTACCTGTACCCGCCGTCGATCTTCCCGATCCTCGGCGGGCTCCGGCTCGCGACCGGCTCGCCGGAGATGACGGGATTCATCTTCGGCGGATTCGTGCTCGCGACGTACGGTCTGACGCTCTGGTTCCTCGCCCGGGTCGCGCTCCGCGTCCGGACGCACCGGATCGCCCTCGTCGGGTTCGGGGTGCTGAACGGGACCGTCGTCTCGATGCTCTTCTGGGGCGCGTATCCGAACTTCTTCGCCTTTTCGTTCGTCGACCTGACTCTCGCGTTCGCGATCTTGTTTCTGCGGGGACCGTCCGTGCTCCGGGGGCTCCTCCTCTGGGGGTCGGCCGCTGCGACCTACCTGACGCACACGCTGACGTTCGACCTCGTCCTCGGCGTCGTCGTCCTGACATTCCTCCTCGCCGTCGTGCTCGGACGATTCCCCTGGAAGAGCCTCTTCCATCGGGGGAACGTGATCGGGGTTGCCGTCCTCGCCGCGACCGTCGGGGCGTACACCGCGGTGACCGACCTCCTCCACATCCCGCACATCAACTACCTGTTCTCGAATCCCCCCACGTTCACCCTCGTCGGCGTCGGCCTCGTATTCACCCCGCTCGCGAAGGCTCCGGTCCTCTGGCCGATGGGCGCGACCATCGACCTCGACCCTCGGGTCGCCGCCGCGATCCTCGGGGTCACCGGGCTCGCCGCGCTCGGCGTCGGAATCTGGCTGGCCCACCGAGATCCGGTTCGGTGGGACGTCGCCACGCTCCTCGCCGGAACTTGGCTCGGCGTCATGCTCCTCGCCCCCGTCGGGGGGTACCTCGTCCACGTCGACACCGACTACTCGCGGTTCGTCTACTTCTTCCCCCTCCCGGCGACCCTCCTCGCCCTGGTCGTCTTCGAGGGGGCGCTCCCGCGAAGCCTCGTCCCGGCGCTCCACGCGAGCCGGCCGCCGGCGTCGGCCCCGCTCGCCCGACAGAAGTGGATGCGACCCCGACCGTTCGGGGTCCTGTCCGCGGGCACGGTCGCCGTCGCCCTCGCTCTCCTCGTCGTCAACGTGACGATCCCGACGATGGCGATCGGCGAGCAGGGGGACGCGGGGACCGGCCACGATGCCGCGTTCCTCGCCGCGACGGGCTACCTCGCCAGCAATCCGACCCCCGGGGCCGTCCTCACGACCCAATCGGCGGCCCGGTGGGTGGAGGCGCTGACATCACGAGGCGCGTTCGACCCGGGTCCGACCTGGCTCCAGTTCGAGCCGTGGGAGGTCTCGAACGCCCAGGAGTCGTTCTTCGCGACGAACTCGGCGACCGGCGTCACAAACAACGTGCTGGTCGCCTCGTACTCGGGGTCGGCCACCACCTCGCTGAGCCAGGCCCCGATGATCTCGGCGCTCGTCCTCGGCGTACCGATCCCGATCGTGCGCGTCCTCCCGGCGTCGGAAGCGACCGATTCGTCCGGCCCCGGTTGCGCCGGGTGGATCTCGGCGTCGGGCAACGGGACCCCGACGCTCCAGGTCCCGGCGGCGAGCGCCCTCTCGGGCGAAGTCAGCGAGTCGAACGGCTGTGCAACCACCGTCCAGACGACGGTCCTCGACCCGAGCGCGCCGGTCGCCTGGATGAACTACACCATCACACCGAACCCGGGCGATCCGCTCCTCGGGTTCAACTTCACGCTCGCCTCCCCGCCGCCCCGCGTCGTCGCCCTCCACGCCGGCGTCACGGACTCGATCGAGGCGGTCAACGGCAGCCTCGTGTGGAACGTGACGACCGCGGTCGGCCAGTTTCCCGGCGGCGCTTCGGTGACCCTCCACGCGGCCGTTTCCCCGACCCCGACGATGGTCGTCGGGAACACGTCGAACGGGACCGGGCAAGCCGCCTACGCATTCACGAATCCGGACCCGTCCGAGCCGCTCTCGATCGCCCTGTCGTTCTTCGTGCCCGGGGCCTCGAATCCGGCCGTCGTCCTCCCGACGCTCCTCAGCACCTCGCAGTTCCTCGCGACGAACTCG
Source organism: Candidatus Lutacidiplasma silvani (assembly GCA_022750295.1). Lineage (GTDB taxonomy): Archaea > Thermoplasmatota > Thermoplasmata > Lutacidiplasmatales > UBA184 > Lutacidiplasma > Lutacidiplasma silvani. The sequence continues at coordinate 81,939 of JAKIVZ010000010.1, read as the reverse complement.
ATCCGGTTCCTGCTCCTCCCGTCGACGGCGCTCTACGCCGAAACGATCGACTTCCTGTCCGCGACGTTCGATTTCGTGACCGTCTTCTCCAACTCCGAGTGGACGGTCCTCCAGAGCCCCTAGTCGTCGGGGGCGGCCCTGGTCGTCGGGGGGCGGCGTCCCGGACGCACGACCTACGACGGGTTCGGGGGCAGGAGGAGGACGGTCCAGACTCCGTCCGTCGCCAGGACCGTCGCCCCGAATTCGTTCTCGAGATACGGAACCTCCCAGAGGATCGCGCTCGGGTGGTTGTTCACGAACGTGGAGTTGCTCGTGAGGAGGACGAACCGGATCGACCAGTTCTGCCAGACGGTCGGGGCGTTGATGAACCGCGGGAGGTTGTCGACGAGGTTCCGGGCCGTCGGCGTCGAGAAGGCGACGGTCAGGGAGAGATTGTGGGTCCCAGCGACGGGGGAGGTGACCGTCAGCGCGTCGTGCGCGAGCTCGGACGGGTGGTCGAACGCTTGTGGGTGCGACACCGCGCTCGCCGGCGTCACGTTCGCGTACGTGAGGAGCGAGCCGGCGAGGCCGGTCGGATTCAAGACGATCTCCCCGGGGGCCGTCCCCGCCTTGAAATTCGTGACCTGGACGGGTTGCACCGGGGCGGTGAGATTCCCGCGGATCGAATCGATGGTCCAGCCGGGGTCCGCGGCGGCGGTCAGCGTGTACCGACCGGCGGGCGCCACAGGCGAGAGCGCCACCGCGATGGAGAACGTGAATCCGGTCTCGGCGTACGTCATCGTCATGGCAGGAGCGCCGGCGTCCGGCTCCGTGATCGTGGGGGCGCTCGTCACGGCTTCGGTCACCTTCGGCCCCGACGTCGGCGTGACCGTGACGCTGAAGTTCTGCGCGGCCAGCGTCGCGACCGGGACGAACACCCCGAAGAACGACGCCTCGAAATCGGGCGTCTGGTTGTCCGACGAGGCGTTGGTCCCCCCGATCGTCGACGCGACGAGACTGTTCGTCACGGTGTCGCGGGCGACCATCGCGAAGTACGTCACCTCCTCGTCGTCGAGGTGGGTCGGGTCGAACGTGTAGCGGGTCGCGATGAACGGCGCGTACGCGTTCCGGACGAGGAGCGCCCGGGCCCACTTCGCCGCGCCTCCTTCCGTGAAGACGTTCCCGGCGACCCCCGAGTTCTGGATGTCGTGGATCGCGCCGAGGAAGGTCGCATCATGGAACGAGTTCGAATTCGATTGCTCGTCCCCGGGGAGCTCGGGCGCGGTCACGAGGGCGACGCTGAGGAGCAAGGCGACGACCGCGATCGCGAAGACGGGGACGCCGAATTCGGCCCACGTCCCCGGCCGTCGGGGAAGACCAGAACCGACCGCGCTCGGAGCGGAGACGGCGGGCGCCCCGGGGAGGCCGGCGGCCGCGTGGCCCCGGCGGAGCGGCGCCGGCCAGCCGGGCGGAAGATGGACCAGTTGGTCGACGACGAGCCCGAGTCCAAGACCGATCGGGACGATCAGGAAGTAGCCGAACCGCAAGTAGTCGGTCACGACCGCAAGCTCCCAACCGATGATCGCTCCGCCTACGACGGTCCCGGCCATTGCGAGGACGGTGAGGATCCCCAGCGTCAATCGGCGGGGCGCGAGGAGCCGGAGCGCACAGAGGATCAGGACGACCCCGGAGGCAAGGGCCAGCGAGAGGAATTGGGCGACCGCCACCGAAGGATGGACCGAAGGGAAGTACGGGCTCAGGACGACGTAGTACAGACTCCCGAGTCCGTTCTTCACGTACGCGAACGCGTTCGTTTGCAGGTACTGCGGATGGGGGACCCCGGCGATGTAGGTCAGCCCATAGTAGCCTCCCACCGAGAGCACGAAGACGAGGAATCCCACCACTCCGAGCGCGCTCCGGTACGCGGCCCGAGGGATTCGGGCCTGCCAGAACAGGAACGCGAGCATCACCGCGAGAGTGCCGACGAGGACGACCGCGACGAGCTCGTGGGTCAGGATCGCCGCCGCGGTCGCCAACCAGAATCCGAAGACGTGGCGGTCGGATCCGGAACGGACGAACCGGACCAGGAACGCGATCGAGAGATTGAGAAAGACGAATCCGAGGAGATTCGGATACCCCCCAAAGAAGAACACCTGCACAAGGGTCGGGCTGAAGACGACGAATCCGGCCACGGCGAGCGCGACTGAGCGGGACCGGACGAGCGTGCGCGCAAGGTAGTAGGTCGAAAGGCTCAGGAGCATCGCCACCAGGACGATGAACGCGCGCGACGCCTGGATCGGTCCGAAGATCCGGACCAGGATGCCCAAGAGCGGGAAGAGGAGGGGCGGGTATTGCCCCGGAATGATCCAGCTCGGATACGGAAGCCCCACGAAGGCGTACGAGGTTGTGACCCACTCCGCCGGGTCGCCGCCCGCCGGGAGGGGGTACGCGGCCATCGCCTGGAGCATCACGCCCGCGGCGAACACTCCGATCACGAGGGAGAGGAAGTAGGCGATTCGCTCGGGTTTGCCCGGCTCCGGGACCCCTTCTGGATTGGAGGGAACGGGCGTGACGAGCGGGAACGCCCAGTCCTCCAACCGGTGGAGGAGCGACGGTCGACGATTCGGACGCGCCGACGGCCCGGGCGCCGGCTCGGTTGGGGAGGGGGAACTCATGGGAGTTCGGCCACCGGAGGCGGCGGCCGGAACGCTCGTCGGCGTCCGGGAGCGCCCAACTCCCGGGCGGTGCGGACCCCCATGGCGGTTCGGGGGACCGGGCACCGCCCATAACGATTCCGTCCGTCTCGCCCGGGCAGCGGCCTTGCGCCGAACGACTTCCCGCCCCGTGCGGGCCGGACGTTCGCGCCACTCTTAATGGCCCGACGAGTCCCTCCCGAAGCCGTGAACCGGACCCCGGCGCTCGTCCTCGTCGCCACCGCCCTGCTCGCCGCGACAATGGCCACCGGCGTGGCGTTGGCTCCGGCCCCCATCGAATCCCACCTGCCGTCCCGCGACGTCACGACCGTCGTGCGACCGGCGGGGAACACGTCGATCAACGACGACGTTTCGTTGAATGGCTCGGCCCCCGCCGGAACGTACGCCCCGGGGACGGTCGTCCATGTGACCTACCGCGTGACGGTCGTATCGGCGAGCTCCGGCGGAAGTGCCGTGACCGTATATTTCCCCCAGATGCTGGCGACGTTCGCGGCGACCCCGGCGCCGGTGAATCTCTTCCTTCCGCCCCGGAACTTGACGGCTGGCGTCGGGGCCACGGCGACCGGGAGTCCCGGCACCTTCACGATCCGGAACGCCACCTCGTTCAACGGGACCCGGACCGCGGCCCTGAACAGCCAGCTGGTGTCGCTCATGGGATCCGAACCGTTCGGTGACCTCACCGTCTCGGTCCAATGGAACTGGACGCTCACGACCGCGAACGGGGCCACCTCCTCGAGCGGCTGGGGCCCGTCCCCCTCGCCCGCCATCGAGCCGGCGGAGATCGCGACCCTCGCCTCGCTCACGCCCCGTGCGCTCGCACCCCCGGCCCCCGTCACGGCGTGCCTCACCGGTCCGCTCCAGGGTCGGACGTTCTCCCTCCACGCCGAGACTCCGAAACCGTTCGACGACTTCGTGGGGAACTCGACGCGCGACCCGGTCGGTGGCCCGTCGACCTGGTGCCTCACGGTTGTCATTCCGGTGAACATCACGCCCCAGACGATCCTGATGCACGTCTGGGACTACGAGGCGGTCACCCTGCTCCTCTACATCGTGAAGGTCAAGGTCGGGAACAACACGACCACGCCCGAGTCCTACGGGTTGCCCGGGACGTGGTCGGACTACGCGAACGGCGTCATCGGGCTCGGGGCCGTCGGGGTCGGCGTGACGACCGTAGTGGTGGTGCGCCGCGAGCCGCCGGTCCGGACGCCCGCGGACGAGCCGCCCCGGGGATAGCCATCGGGAGTCCGGGGCCCAACTCCGGCCGACCCGGGGGCGGTCGGGCACCGATCAGGGCGCCGGCGGCCGACTCTCGTCGCGCGGGGAGGCCGCCGCGAGCTCGGGGCCCGTCGGCCTTGTCGAACCGTTCGGCGGCGGAGTCTGGGAGCGACGGCGGAGCGCGTACACCAGCATCAGCACGAGCCCGATCCCGACGATCACCGCGGTCGCCCCCAGGGGGCTCTCCAGCGCCTGGACGAGTCGGTTCGGGGGGGTCGGTCCGGTCGCGACGACGACGACGGTCGCATTCTGACTCGCCGACTCATTCGTGGCATCCGTCGCCGTCGCGTTGACCGTCCAGCTCCCCAGCACCGTGGGGGCGCAGCCGAAGAACGCGGTGTCCTTCGTGAGGCAGCCGGGCGGGAGGCCGGTGTACGAGTAGTGGAGAATCCCCGTGCCCCCGGTCGCGTGGACCGTGATCGAGACGTTCCCCGCCCCGAGGACGAATGGGAACGGCTTCACGAGGACCGCGGAGACGGTGGGGGGCGAGTTGACGACGAAGGAGAGGATGCGCGACACCGACTTGCCATCGGAGTCGTCGGTCACGCTGACCACAGTGGTCGGACTCCCGACCGCCGTCGGGGTACACGGTAGGGTCGAGACGTTGGCGGAAAGGCACCCGGCGGGGAGGCCGCTCCAGGCGTAGGAGATGTTCGTGGTCGGACCGAACGCCACGACGGTCAAGGAGGTCGTCTGGAACACGTCCAGTGCCGATGGTGTCACCGCGCCCGCCGTGACGACCAGCTCGTTCGCGCCGACCGCCCAGGTGTCGTCCAGGACCCTCGTGGCCGACTCCCCTCCGAAGATCAGGACGTAGCCCGTGCCATTCCCAACCGACACCGGGGAGGCGAACGCCCCCGAGCGGGCCGGGGGGGCCGCCCCGAAACTGGTCGTCTCATTGATCCACGACGGGCCGGTGAACTCCCATGTGTCGGCGAGCGGACCGTGGGCTCCCAGGCCGCCGAACAGGACCGGCGTTCCGTTCGGGAGTACCGAAATGGCGGTGAATGCGCGGGGACTGGGGGAGCTCCCCGGGTCGGCGAGCGCCCAGCCCGAGCTCCCGAACGTCCATGTGTCCCCGAGCAAGGGGTAGGTTCCCGCCGCGTAGCCGGTTCCGCCGAACAGGACGAGCTCCGACGCGGCGGCCGAGTACACCAGCGACGCGCCGTACCGGGCCGACGGCGAGCTCGTGGCGTTCGCGTTCGGAGGGCCGACCGAGGTCCAGGTCGTACCGTTCAATGCCCACGTGTCGTTGTAGAGCGCGTTGGGAGATCGTCCCCCGAACAGAAGCAGTTCGCCGAGGGCCGGGTCGAACGCCATGCTGGCGTTCACCCGAGGTGGAGGGGCGAGGGGGGAGCGAGAGGACAGGTTGGTCCAGTTTCCATCCGAGAACGACCAAGTGTCGTTCAGGAGGCCTCCCTGGGAATCGCGCCCACCGAAGACCACGAGCGCCCCAAGCGTTGGGTCGTAGGCTGCTTCCGAACCGTATCGAGACGAAGGAGCGTTCCCGCCGCTCAGGTTGACCGGGCCGATCGAGTGCCAGCTCCCTGCGGAGTACCCCCAAGTCGTGCGGAGCGGGCCGGTGATCGGACTGAATCCTCCGAAGACCACCGTCTCGTTCAACGCCGCATCCCAAGCCCCCGCGCTCGCGAACCGGGGACCCGGCGAGCCGGGGAGTCCGGCGGTCAGATTCGCCCACGCCCCCACGCCGCCCGCGCCAGGGCGGGGAGGCTCGGCCCCGACCGTGGCGGGGGCGGCCACGGCGGAGGAGGCCGGGGCCGAGGACCCTGGGCCGCCCGACCCCCACCCGCCGACGAGGACGAGGACGAGCACGACGACCACCACGACCGACGATGTCGCGAGGCGGGCGGGGGTCGGGAGGCGTCCAAATCGGCCCATCGGCCCGCGAAGCGAACCGGGAGGGGGTAAAGTCGTTGCGGCGCTCCCGATTCCGCGTCGCCGCGACGCCGTCGAGACGGTCCCACCCCCGGGGAACGATGGGAACCGCCGCCGCGAGACGCTTAAGAACGGGAGCGGGTCGGGCGGAAGATGCCCGGCCCCGACGGAGCGGACCGGCCGAACCTGCTCCTTGTGGTCCTCGACTGTGTTCGGGCCTCGGACTTCCCCGGGGGATCCAGCGCCGCCGGGCCGATGCCGTTCGTCGACTCCCTCCGGCGCGAGTCGGTCGACCACCCCCGGTGCTCGAGCGTCGCCCATTGGACCGTGCCGGCGCACGCGAGCATGTTCACGGGGCTCTACCCGTGGGAGCACGGGGTGCACGCGAAAGGGTTGCTCAAGCTCGACGCCCACGGGGAGGCGGTCGGATCGCTCCTGCAGGGCGCCGGGTACCACACGCTCTCGATCTCCGCGAACGGCCTGATCGCCCCGAGCCTCGGCCTGGTGGACGGGATCGACCGCTCCGCGTGGGGAGTCTCGCTGTTCAATCGGGTCGGCGCGAGCGACCGGCCCCCGCAGGGCGCGGGCGAGGTGGCTGCTCGGGCGGCCCACGTCGAGCACGCCGTTCGAGACCAACTGGGCACCCTATCGTACTGGGCCGCCGTGTGGCTCGCCCGGTTCCCTGGTACGTGGGACCAGGCGACTCGGATCGCGATGCGCGTTCGCCACCCGTCCGACGGCGTCCGGCCCCGACTCGCCAACTGGCTCGAACCGACGGCGGTTCGATGGCTCCGGGAAGCCCCGCCGGAACGCCCCGTCTATTGCTTCGTCAATCTCCTCGACGCCCACGAGCCGTACCTCGCGGAGCCTGAGGTCGTCCGCTCCGGTCGGGCGTGGTGGTCGTACGCCCGGACCCGTCAGGACCGCCTGGGATGGGTCCGCGGCGATTGGAAGCCGACGAAGACGGAGTTCGAACTCCTCCACGATTTGTATCGGGCGATGATCCAATCGCTCGATCGGCGGGTCGAAGGGGTCGTCCGGGCCTTCCGGGATTCGGGGCGCTGGGAGAACACCACGATGATTCTGACGAGCGATCACGGCCAGGCGTTCGGCGAGCACGACGCGCTCTTCCATATCCTCGGGGTCGACGAGCCCGAACTCCGCGTGCCGCTCAGTGTCCGGTACGCGCGCCGGCGCCACGCCGGCGCGACGGCCGTCGGCTGGGCGAGCCTGATTGACGTCTACGCGACCCTCCTGTCCGAGGCCCAGGTTCCGGTGCCGCTGCGCCCCTCGCGGCCCGTCTCGCTCGAGGAGCTCATCGCGAGCCCCCGGTCCGAGCCGGTGTACGCGATGTCCGACGGACTCGTCCACGCCTCGGATGCTAACCAGGCCCCGAGCCTCCGGCGGGCCGCCATCGACCGGCTTCTGGTCGCGGGCTACGACGGGGAGTTCAAGGTCGTCCACGACCCGGCGACGGGGGAGCTGCGGGCGTTCCACGCCTTCCGCGACCCGGCCGAGGCCACCGACGTGTGGGCGTCCCAAGGCCCCGAACTCGCCCCACTCGCCGAAGGGGTGCGCGACATCGGGCGTCGGATCCTCGCCGGTCCGGAGTCGAGCGTCCCGACCGACGTCGAGGACCGACTCCGGTCCTGGGGCTACATCTAGGGTCCGCCCATGGCGAACCTCCCGACCTCTGCCTCCCCGGCCGACCCGACGCCCACCGGGACGGTGGCACCGGTCGCCCCGACGTTCACGGCGTGGTTCCACCGGTTTGAGGACACGTTCTTCCCACCGCTCACCGGGCCCACGACCAACCGGCGGGGGGTCCTTTCGGCCCAGCTCGCCGAGTGGCCGGCGGTCGTCGTCGCGCTGGCGATTGGGATCGTCGTCGCCGGTCTTCTCGAGCGAGCGATCTCGACCATGCCGATCCCGCCGGGGGGCGACCCCGGCCAGTGGACTTCGACGGCGTTCGCCTACGCCGGGCTGCCGTACCCATCGTGGATCGTGCCGGGCCAGTATCCCCCGCTGCTCTTCCCGCTTCTCGGGCTGCTCGTGCGGCTCGGCGGGGGCCCGATCGGCGGAGCCCGACTCTACGTCGGGGTCGTGACGGTCCTGATCGGGCTTTCGATGTACTTCTTCGCCCGCGGAGTGACCCGGCGCCGCTCCACGGCCCTTCTCGCCGTGGCGATCGTTCTCCTCAACCCGACGTTCCTCCAGATGTTCTTCTGGGGGTTCTATCCCAACCTCCTCGGATTCGTCTTCCTCAATCTCACCCTCGCGTTCCTCGTCCGCTACATTCGGTCCCGTCGGCCGCTCCACGGGATCATGTTCTGGACGTGCGCGGCGGCGACGGTCCTCACGCACAGTCTGGTCGGCGTCGTCCTCGCCGCAGCCGCGGGAATCGCGATCTTCCTCGCCCTGAGCATCAAGGCGATCCCCCGCGAGTCGTACCGGACGAAGGCCGGGTGGATCGGGTTCGGGATCTTTGCGACGACCGTCGGTGGGTTCTACCTCTCCACGTCGCTGCTGAAGATCCCGCACCCGCAGTACCTCCACAGCGGGGCGTTTGCGTACGTCCGGAACGGCGTCTCGGCGATCTTCAACCTGATGCTCCAACCGTTCGTCCACGCCCTGAAGGTCAAGCCGGCCGACTCGCTCGCGATCCTGTGGATCCTCGCCGTCGGCATCGGGCTTTACGCCCTAGGTCTCCGACTGTTCTGGAAGAAGCGGCTCACGCTCGGCACGATCGTCGCGGCTTCGCTGGGCCTCAGCCCCATTCTGCTCGCGGCCGTCGGATGGGAGCTCTCCGTGGTCACCGACTACGGTCGGTTCAGCTATTTCCTCGTCGCGCCGCTCGCGCTGGCCATCGCCCTCACGGTGGACCGGATCATGACCGAGATCAACGTCCGGGCCAGCCGGCCGTCCGCGAAGTCCCCGATCGCACCGCTCCGCCCGCCTCGCTGGCGGCCGGGTGGGGGCCGGGCCGATGCCCCGGCGGCGACGGCGGTCCTCACGCTGGTCGCGATCGTGGTGATCCTCGTCGGCGACGTGGTTTCGGTCAAATCGCTTCCGAAGGACGAGGCGGCGACGACGAAAGTCGGCCACGACCAGACGTTCCTCAACGCGCTCCAGATCATCCAATCGAGCGGCATCCCGGGCAGCCTCCTCACCGTCCCGGGGGTGGCGAAATGGTCCCGGGCCCTGCTCGTCCGCGACGCCTACTTCCCGAATCTGGCGGCCCGGTACACCTTCGACCCGACCCACCTCGTGGACGAGGAGACGGCCTACTTCGCCCTGACGAGTCGGTACGTCGCGACGAACGACGTGGTGGCCGCCACCGCGCTCGGGACCAATCTCGATTCGGGAAACGCGACGTTCGAGTACCAAGCGGCGTACTACGGAACCTTTACTCCCGTGGCCGCGATTCCGGTCGGCAACATCTCCGTCACCGTCGTCCACGATGGCACGGTCACCTCCGGAGGCGTCACCACCGGCGGCGTACTGCGGCTCGCCCCCGACGGCGCGGCTTCGTACTCCCTCGCCTACTCGGGGGTCGGGTTCGTCGTAACCGTCTTGGCCGTCGCGCTCGCGTCGAGCCCGGCCGTGAAGTACACGTTGACCACGGTCGCGGACCCGGGCTACCAACTCCTTGCGGTCCAGGGGAACGTCACCGGTCCGTCGGCGGGGGCGGCCCGGTTCGTGCGGGCCAGCGGCGGGGGCGCGTTCGACCTGACGCCCGGGAAGTTCGGCGCCACGCTCGCGACCACCGCGACCGTCTCGCCCGGCTCCGCGCTGGGAAAGATCACCCAGTTCAACCACCCCGGCGTTCCAGCGCACGCGGCGTATTCGGTCGGGTCGGTGAATGGCTCCGGCCACTCCCAGCTCGTACTCAGCTTCACCTTCACGACCCCCGGCGCCTCGAACCTCGTCGTGGGGCTTCCGCCGCTGATCTCGGCCGACACGGCGTGGGCGAACTGGTCGGTCCGGTTCGTCCTCTATTCGAGCTCCCCGACGGAGGAAGGGTCGTTCGCGAACCTCCTTCCGAACGAGATCGGCTACCTCGAGGACGAGTACGGGGCCCGGATCCTGGGTACTTCCGGGCTGTGGAGCGTGATCCTCCTCCCGGCCCCCGGCTACCTTCCCCAGGGCCCCCGGCCGTCGGAAGTTCCGTCGGCCGTCTCGAACTCGACCGACCGAGCGTCCCCCGCCGGACCTGGAGTTGAGACGTGAGCGCGAGCGAAGGCTTATGGAGGGTCCCGGTTGCGACCGGAGCGTCGACGTCGGGGTTGCCGACCGGTCGCCGACTGGAATCGATGCCGAACCCCAGGGAGCGCCGCCGCATACCCCGCCCGGATCGACCGATCGTGGCTGTCGCTCTCCTCCTCGCCGTGCTCATGGCCGTCCCCGTCGCCTCGTTCGGAGCGTCGGGCCCCGCCTCCGGCGTCGCGTCGTCGGCCCGCCTCACGACTCCGGGAATCGTCCCTCCCAACCTCGGCCCGACTGGTCCGGCCCACCCGGCCGTGGGACCGTCCTCCCCGTGCGACGGACCGTACCCCTCGTTCGCCGGCCTTGGCCCATTTCCGGCCGGTTGCGTGGGCCGTGACCAGGCGATCGCCGGGTTCTACTCGAACGTGGCGGGCGGCGGCGGCAACGTCTCGCTCCAGGTGACTCTCCCCGTAGACCGGTCCCCGACCGCGAATCAATCCGACTTGTACCGGGCGGTCTGGCTCGGGCTCGTTCTCACCGACCCGAACGCGTGGATGTTCCAGTGCTTCATGGAGATCCGATTCCAGCCCGACTCCTCGTGGAACGGAACGGGCGGAGGGGTCGCGACCTCGCCGAACAACTGGACCGGGGTCGTCGTGGGATACGAGACCAACCCGACGACGGAGGCCCAGCAAGCCTGCTTCGACCAGCCGCTGACGTCGTCGGGGACCGGCGGCGGAGCCCTGACGTTTTCCGGGGGGGATGTTCTGAACGTCTCGACGGTCGGGTGGGTCGGCTCCACGACCGGCGAGCAGGTCACGGTCGACGACTCGACGAGCGGCGAGACCGCGCAGGTCCGCGGGATTGTCGACAACGGGACCCCACTCGATCCAACGTACTCCGCGTCGAACGTCCCGGACGCTCTCGCGGAGGCGTCCGCCCAGGTGACTCCCTTCTCCGTGGGCGTGGAACTCGCCGGCGGGGCGAACCCTTCGATCCCCTCCAACAGCTCCTTCGGCGGGTGCACCCCCGGGGTTCCCCCGGGCACCCCGAACGACCCGGCCGTTCCGTGCCCGAGCTACGACCCGACGTCGTGGGTCGACGATACGGTCGCTCCCCTCCTCGTCACCGCCCCGGTCTTCTCGAACGGGCCCGTCTCCCAGCGGACGAGCGAACTCCTCGTCGCGAGCACGACGGGAGCGACGGCGGGGATCGCAACCCTCAGCAATGGGACCTGCAACGGCAAGCTCGGCAGCGCGTTCTGCACCTACCCATGGTACAGCTACTCGTGCGGTGCCGGCGCGTTCGAGTTCGGGGCCACCGACTACTCCGGGGTCACGCAGGACTTCGGCAAAGAAATGCAGTACTCGACGGTCCCGGGCCCCGGACTCCTTGGAGACCCTCAATTCGGCTCGAGCGGGTACCCCATCCCCGCGTGCGGCACCGGCGCCGTGAACGTCACGGTCGGCGTTTCGGCGGGCGCGGGGGTCGTCCACCTCTTGGCCGGAAATTACACGGCGCCCACCCCCACTCTCCTCCCTTCTGGCGCCTACCTGATCTCGGCGATCCCCGCCGCGGGCGGGTACTTCGACGGTTGGACGACCACCGGAGCCGTAACGGTCGTCGGGCCGGCGAGCTCCACAACGACCCTCGTCCCGAACTCGGGAGGGACCGTCGTCGCGACGTTTTCCACGAATCCGACGCCGCGAACCCTCGCGTTCACCTCGGCCGGCGGAAACGGCTCGCTCGTCGTGGGGGCCGGCGTCCCGGGGACGACCGTTGGGCTCCCGGCCACCGTCCTTGCGGGAGGGTCGCTCTCCCTCGCTCCGGGGGTCTACCCGGTCCAGGCGGCCCCCGCCTTCGGACTCCGCCCCCTCGGTTGGACCCTCGCCCTCGGGGGGCGCCTCCTGGCCCCGGGGGACCCGGCGAGCTGGCTCGTCGTCCCGGTGGGCCCCGGGTCGGTGAACCTCACGGCCGCATTCGGCCCCGCAACGGGAAATGTCACCGTCATCGCCGACACGGTCGGAAACGGAACGATCTTCCTGAACGGGACGCCGATCGCCTACAACCCGGCGACGGATTCGTCGTCCGGGTCGGTGACCGGCGGGCCCGGGACGTACGAGGCCGTCGCCATCCCCGCCCCGGGGTGGACGTTCCTGGGATGGAACTCGGCGCCCGGCGCGGTCGCCTTGCCCTCCGGGAACGACACGAACGTGACGATCGTGGCCGGCACCGGCTACTTGAATGGAACGTTCGCCGCCCTCGTGACGATCGATAGCTCCCCTCCGTCCGATGGCCGCGTTTCCTTCGGAAACGCCGCTCCGCTCGCCAACAACACCACCCTCGCCCTCATCCCGGGCAGCTACTCGGTGACCGCCGCGCCGTGGGGCGGTGAGGCGTTTCAGCAGTGGACGGTCTCGCACGCGAGCGCGCTCTCGCTCTCCCGACCTGGATTCCCGATCTCGAAGCTCACGGTCGGCGGTCCCGGCGTGCTCACGGCCGTGTACGCCAGCTCGACCAACGAGTCGATGACGATCGACCTGACCCCCGTCAATGTCGGATTCGTCCAGTTCAATTTCCAGAATCTGACCGCGAACACCACGGTGAACGCGAGTGTCGTCGTCACGACGTACGAGTTCCGCGTCTTTCCGGCGCTCGGGTACCGGCTCGAGAGCGTCAATTCTTCCGGGCCCGTTGCCGTGGCCGGGAATCAAGTGACCGTCTCCGGCACCGGCGGGGTCGTGACCGTGAAGTTCGCGGTGAAGCTCTACCCCGTGACGTTCTTGGCGACCCACCCGGGCTCGGTCTCGATGACGGTGAACCGCGCCGCGGTGGCGAGCGGGGCGACGCTCGAAATGGCGTTCGGCCTGTACAACCTGACGGCCACGGTCCTCGGGGGAAACAACTCGTTCCTCGGCTGGAGCAGCGGACTCACCGTCTCGAACTTCTCGGCGGCCCACGGGACGGCGCTCCTCCACGTCGATGGTCCCGGGAGCGTCGTCGGTATCGTCGCCACGTTCGTCCTGGCCGGGCTCGGAGTCGCCCCCGCGACCGTGGACGTCGGCACTCCCGCCGTAGTCTCGGTCTACGAGAATGGGAGCGGGATCCTGACGTTCCACTACTCGGGACTCCCCCCCGGCTGCCCGAGCATGAACCGGCCGCAGATCACCTGTACTCCAACCGCGTCGGGGACGTACCCCGTCCACGCGTCGGTGACCGACGCCGGTGGCGCGGTCGGAACGACGCCGAACACCCTGCTCACCGTCGTCGGCGACCCCGCCGTCAGCGACTTCACCGTCGTCCCGGCGTCCACGGACGTGGGGGTTCCCGTCCAATTTTCGACCACCCCGACGTTGGGACTCGGACCCTACTCGTTCGCCTACGCGGGACTGCCGTCCGGGTGCGCGACGGTGAATCTGTCGTCGTTCGCCTGCACGCCGAACGCCCCGGGATCCGGCACCTTCGACGTCTCCGTGACGGTCACCGACTCACTCGGACGCTCGGCGATGGAAAGCACGACCCTGACGGTCCACGCCGCGCCGGCGGTGGCGAGCTTCGTCGCGAGCCGGTCGACGACGGACGTGGGGATCGCCACCGTGCTCAACGCGACGGCCATCGGGGGCGCGGCCCCCCTCGGATACGTGTACTCCGGCCTCCCCGCCGGATGCTCCACGAGCGACCTCGCCTCCCTCCGCTGTGTCCCGACAACGCCGGGGGGCTCGAACGTCTCGGTGACGGTCACCGACGAGTTCGGCCGGACGGCGACGGGAACCGTCGCCGTCGCCGTGAACTCCCGGCCCTCTGACGCGCAGCTCTCGTTCGCCCCGGACAGCATCACGTTCGGCCAGTCGACCCAGGTGACCGCCTCGGCGAACGGCGGAACCGGCGGCTTCCACTACACCTACCAGGGGCTTCCGGCCGGGTGCCCCTCGCGGAACTCCTCGGCGTTCACGTGCACGCCGGATGTCCTCGGCACCTTCCAGGTCACGGTGATCATCACCGACGCACTCGGCGTGAACGACTCGACCGTCGCCTCGCTCGGGATCAGCCCGGTCCCGACGACGACGTCCACCCCAGGGGGCGGGGCATTGGGCGGGATCGACTGGGCGATCGTCGCGGTCTTCGTGATCGTCGCGCTCCTCGTCGCCGTGGTCCTCGTTTGGCGGTTCGGCCGTCCCCCCGAGCCCGCCCAACCCGCGGTCCCGCCGCCGGCGGTTGACTAAGACCGGTCGGTCCCCCTACCGCCCGATTCGCTTATCGCCCGCGGCCCGCATCGTCCCTCGAGGGGGCGGTCGAGCGACGGTCGCAGCGAATTCGGAGGGTCGCGGGCGACCCCCGAACCTCGTCACGGTCGTTCTCGACTGCGTCCGCGCGGCGAGCATCGCGTCGCTCGGGGCCCCGGAGGGCGCGCCCACCCCGGAGCTCGACCGACTCGCGGCGCGGGGCGCCACCGTCTTCACCCGGGCGGTCGCGCCGGGGAATTGGACCGTCCCGTCCCACATGTCGATCATGACCGGGACCTACCCGTGGGTCCACCGGCGTCGCACCTTCGTTCGGGGCGACCCCCCGATGGAGACGATCGCGATGTGGCTCCGCAAGCGGGGGTACTCGACCGGGATGTTCACGGAGGAGGCCCACCTGACCGGAGGCTACGGCCTTGAGGCGGGGTACGACGACCTCTTCAGCCGACGGATCGGGACCTCGGACGAGCAACGAACGTCGGTCAACCGGACGCTCGGGCACGCGAAGTTCTTCTACTCCGATTCGTTCCGACGGCTCCTCGAAGGGGTCCCGCCGCTCGCGCTCCCGTTCACGACGCTCAACTTCGCCGCGGAGGCGGCGTACAAGCGCGACGTCTGCGGGGAGTACCTCCTCGACGACTGGTCGAAGTGGCTCGCGACGCGCCCGAGCGACCGGCCGTTCCACGCGTTCTTCAACTTCGTCGACGCCCACGAACCGTACCCCGAGCTCGCGGGGAGCTTTCTCGACCGGTTCACCGGCCGCGCCTACGCCCAGATCCCCCGGTTCTACCTCCTCGCGGTCCCGGGGATGCTCGAGCGGATGCCGTGGAACCGGGTGCGGGCCGCGTACCAGCACGCGATCACCGAGGCCGACCGGAAGGTGGGGAGGCTCGTGGCCGCGCTCGCTTCGGCCGGCGAGCTCGACCGAACGTGGATCTTCGTGACGAGCGACCACGGGCAGTCGTTCGGGGAGGGGTCGAACGTCTACCACGGGTGCGGGGCGACCGACTCGGTGCTCCGAGTCCCGCTGTGGGCGATCGGTCCTCCGGACGCCGAGGCGCCGAAGCGGGTCGACCGGTGGGTGACGCTCTGCGACATCCCGTCCTGGATGAAGTCGGCCGCGCTCGGCCGCCCGGCGTTCGACGCCGAGGGGCGGCCGTCAATCCCGTTCCCGATCTCCCCTCCGGACCGGACGTTCATCCTCGCCGAGGGAGGACCGGCGTCGGACCCGAACCGCTCGCTCCTCGGGATCCGGACCGACGCGCCGTGGAACCGGCGGCAGATCGCCGCGTTCCGGGGTCCGGAGAAGTGGACGCTCGACCTCGGGACGGGCGAGGTCCGGCACTGGCCCGAGGGGGACCAGGGGTCGCCGACGCTCCCCGAACCTCTCGGAGCGCACGCGGCCATCGAAGCGAAGCACGCCGTGTTTGGGATCTTCGGGAAGGACGACGTGACCCGCTACGCGGGAGACGGGCGCGAGCTCGAGCGCGACTCGCTCGACGACGTGCGGATGAAGTCGTGGGGTTACGACTGAGCCGGTGCGCCGGGATCCGGCGGCCGTCCGGGCGGCGTTACTTCGTCGACCGGAGCGCGGGGACGTCGGCCACGATCGTCCGACCCTGGACGTGCGAGGGGATGGGAAGGCCGGCGAGGGCGAGGAGCGTCGGCGCAACGTCACGGATCGCCTGGGGCTCGAGCGAGGTCCCGCGGTCGGCGCGCGGGTCGTAGAGGGCGAAAACGCCGTTGTACGAGTGGACCGCGTCGTCCGGACCGGTGTCGTTCTCGGCCAGGTAGAGGCCGGGGTGGCCGACCGAGCCGGCCGAGCGCCACTTGAGCTCCCCGAAGTACGCCATCAGGTCGGGAGGGTCCCCCGTGACCTGCACATACGCGGTGACCGGGTCGAGGAATCGGACCGGCATCGAGGCCCCGTCGGGTCCCCTCAACTCCGAGAGCTCCCGAACGAGCCGTTCGCGGACCGCGGGCAGGTCCGCCCGGTCCACACACCCCTCGGGGTCGCGGCCGCGGATATTGAAGAACAGCCGGGCGTAGTACCCCCCGGCGCCCCAGACGGTCGTGTTCGCCCAATCCACGTCGCATTTCTCGAACGGCGTCGGCCCGGTCGGGGCGGAACGGAGCTTCAGGTACCCGTGCTCGACGAGCCAGGAGTTGATGCAGAAGCATCCGGACATCGGCATGCTCCCGTGGTCGGAGGCGACCACCACGACCGCGTCGTCCGGGACGTTGGCGAGGAGACGTCCGATGCATTCGTCGACGATCGCGTAGTAGTCCTCGACGACGTGCTCGAACGGGTTGCCCGGGACGAACGCCGCGTGGGCCGGGTCGAAGTACTTCGTATAGGCGTGGTGGAGGCGGTCGACGCCGATCTCGTGGATCGCGAAAACGTCCCAGCGTTCCCGCTGGTAGAGCTCTTCCGCGATCGCCCATCGCTGCTGGGTCATCTGAACGATGTCCCGGTAGAGCTGGCGGCGCTCGGACGCGCGGAACGTCACGTCGAATCGGTACCGGCCGTACTTCGCCTCGAGCTCGGTCGCAAGGGACGCCGGATGGGTCCAGTCCTTCGCGCCCGCGGGGGTCAGGAAATCCGAGATCGAGAGGCCGTTGAGGGGGAGCGGGGGGTACCCGGGCGGCATCCCGATGGCGCAGACCCGCAGGCCGGCCTCGGAGAACAACTCCCAGACCGACGGGACCGGCAGCTTCGAGGTCGGACCGTACGTCTCGGTGTACGAGAAGTCCTTCCGGTGCCGGAATCCGTAGAGCCCGAGGGTGCCGGGGTCGACCCCCGTGAGCATGACGGGCCACGACGGGATCGAAATCGGTGGCTCGGTGCTTCGGAGGACCGAGTGGACCCCCTTCGCGAGGAGCCGCTGGACGTTCGGCATCCGCGGAAGGCACTGGCCGAACAGATGCTCGGGCGTCGCCGAGTCGAGCCCGATCACGACAAGGGGCCGACGAGGGCCCCCACCCGGCGCCGCCACCACGGAGTTCCGATTCGCTCCTGCTTGCCTCGACGGGGGTACGACGCTGGTCCTTAGAGGAGCTCGGGGATTGGTTTGCCCTGGACGTTCGCCGCGGGCTCGACCCCCATGCGCTTGAGGATCGTGGGCCCGATATCGATTCCGACCTTGGGCTCGAGATGCCGGGCGGCGGTCGCGCCGGGAGTTCGGACCGCGAAGACGCCATCGAACGAATGGACCGAATCGTCGGGTCCGGTGTCGTTCTCTTCGAGGAAGAGGCCGCCGTAGCCGATCGTCCCGGCCGACCTCCAGCGGAGGTCCCCGAAGTAGATCATCAGGTCCGGAGCGTCCCCCCGTACCTGCCGGTAGGTCTTGCTGGGGATCTTGACATCGGGCTTCAGTGGTTGGCCGTCGGGCCGGCGCACCTCCGCGAGCTCCCGTCCGAGCTTCTCGGTGAGCGTGGGGATCTCGGCGGCCGGGACGATCCCCTCCGGCTCGCGGCCCTTGACGTTGAAGAAGATCCGGGCGTAGTATCCGCCCGCGCCCCACGCGACCGTCTTCGACCAATCGATGGGGTACTTCTCGATCGCTGTCCCCCGCTTCGTCGGAGGGGTCTTCAGCGTGAGGTACCCCTTCGAGATCAGCCACTCGTTGATGCAGAAGCAGCCGTCCATCCCCTGGCTCCCGTGGTCCGAGAGGACCATGATCGTGACGTCATCGGGGACCATGGCAAGCAGCTTCCCGATCTCCTCATCGAGGAGCCGGTAATAGTCGTCGACGAGCTTCGCGAACACCGGGTGGTTCTCGTACCGGGGGTGGGCGGTGTCGAAGTACTTCCAGAACGTGTGGTGGAGCCGGTCCGGTCCGATCTCGTGGAGCGCGAAGAAATCCCACGGTTCCTTCTGCCAGAAGTGCCGCGCCACCGCCCAGCGCTTGCGGGTCATCGCGAACAGCTCCGCCCCGATCCGGTCGCGGTCGTCGGCTCGGAATGTTACGTCAAATTCATAACCCCCGGCCACGGCTAAGACCTCGGGAGCGAGAGAAGCCGGATGCACCCAATCCTTCGCCTTCTCCGGGGTCAGGAAATCCGAGATGTACACCCCGTTGATCTTCGGGGCCGGGTATCCGGGCGGCATCCCGATCACCGCGCATCGCTTGCCGAGGCGCGTCAGCACCTCCCAGACCGGCGGATGGGGCAGCATCTGCGGGCTCGGCGAGTACGTGTCCCAGTACGTCCGGGGGCGGCGATGCCGGAATCCGTAGATCCCGAGCGTCCCCGGGTCCATTCCGGTGAACATCACCGCCCAGGACGGTACCGTGATCGGCGGGTCGCACGCCTTGAGCGTCCCCCACTGACACCGAGCGAGAAGCCGTTCGAGGTTCGGCATCATCGGCCGGAATCGGTCGAACAGAAGTTCGGGCGGGACGGAGTCAAGTCCAAGAACGAGGACCCGTTCCGGAGTGGTTGTCATCGGGCCGCCGCGGCCGACCCATGGATAAAAGCTTGACCGAACGGAGGATGGATGCGTCGCAGTTCGATCGGGTCGGCGCCGAATCGGCCAATGTGTATGCGTGTGTCTCACATAGTCACGCAAATTCGGAGCGATGAAAAAGGCCTTAAGAGGGGGACCTCCGTCGGCCGCTTGCTCAAACGGACCGTCGATCGGGCGACCGGACCTTCGCGGAAGGTCAGTCGGACCGACGCGGCGGGACGCCGGAGAACCAACTCACGATGACCGACGAAACCTCCTCCCCCGCATCGGGCAACGGCCCGGTGCCCGTCGCCATCGTCCTGCCGACGCTGAACGAAGAAGAGGGCCTCGCCCGCACGCTCGACGACATTCCCGTCGGGCACCTCGTGGCGGCCGGATTCGCCCCGACGTTCCTCGTCCTCGATGGCCACTCGACCGACCGCACGGTGGAGGTCGCGAACAGGTACGGCGCGACCGTCGTCATGCAGACGACGAAGGGGAAGGGCGGCGCGACCCGCGAAGGTCTTGAATGGGCCCGGACCCACGGGATGCGCTACGCGGTCCTCATCGACGCCGATTACACGTACCCGGGCGCGGGGATCGCCTCCGTCCTCTCGCTTCTGGAAGCCGGATCCGACCTTGTCATCGGGGTCCGCCGACCGGAGTTCAACCCGCTCGGCGTCGTCCGGGCTGCGGTGCACCGCGTCGGGGACGGGCTCCTCAACTACCTCGCGGCCCAGCTGAGCCACTCGCCGATCCTCGACATCTGCAGCGGACTCTGGGGGGTCCGGACCGACGTCGTTCCGGGGCTCGCCCTCGAGTCGACCGGGTTCGAGATCGAGTCCGAAGTGTTCCTCAAGTCGTTCCGCTCCGGGCTCCGGGTTTCGCAGATCCCGATCTCCTATCGGAACCGGATTGGGGTGGCGAAGCTCCACGCGGTCCGCGACGGCGCCCGCATCTTCCTCGGAATCGTGCGCCACTCCGGCGCTGCCCGAATCCGGGCCGACCCGCTCCGGAAGCCTCGGGACCTGCCGTTCCAGCAACCGCTCCGGGACCTGCAGGCGATCTGCCTCGCGACGGACGCCCACGACCTCGTCGTCTTCAGCCCGATCGGCCGCCTGGCCGAGGCGAACAGCCTCGCCACCCGCCTGAAGGCGGGAAAGATCGGCTCCAAAGTGACGGTCATCCCCTACGACCCGGTGAAGCAGTCGGTCGTCGGACCCCCGAGCCCCCTCCCTCTCGATGCGGCGGTCAGCCGGGACGGTCGGGTTCCGATCGTCGTTTCGCTCCCGTCCGACGCCCCCGGCTCCGACCCGATGTCGGTGGCCGTGGTCGGATTGCCGAACACCCGGCGGCTCGTCTACGTCCCCCTCGGCGAGGACCCGTTCGCCCTCCCGACGGACCTCAACCGGTCGGGCGGCTACCGACTCGAACCCGGGGCGAGCAGCCGGTTCCGGTCGCTGGCGATCCTCACGTCGTCGTTCCACTCGTCGATGGGCCAGAAGGAGCTCGCGCTCTTGACCGCGAACGCCGACTCGCTCAAGGTCTACCGCCAGATCGACGAGAGCCAACGGGCCACGATGCTGGTCCCCGCCGACAGCTCGGCGTAGGTCGAACCGGGGCGACGCGGCCCGGCTCCGACGCTCCGCCGGGGAGTGAGACGGCGGGGAGCGCCGCGCCGTAAGGTTATTAGACACCCCGGTACCCGGCGAGCCCATGACCGAACCCGCCGTGCCCCGACTCTTCGGGACCGACGGGATTCGTCGCGTCGTCAACGCCGACTTCTCGCCGGTGTTCATCGCCGAGGTCGCGGCGGCGACCGCCGAGATCCTCGGAGGGGAAGGACCGGTCTTGATCGCCCAGGATTTCCGGACGACGAGTCCGGGGATCGCCCGCATCCTCGCCGGGGTCCTCTCGATGGATGCGGTCGAGGTCGTCGAGCTCGGCGCCATGCCGACCCCCTGCCTGCAGTACAACGTCCTGGCGCTGAAGGCGCGCCTCGGACTGATGGTCACCGCCTCGCACAACCCGACCGACTTCAACGGGATCAAGTTCTGTGGCCCGGAAGGGCTCGAGATCACGCCGGAGGAGGAGCACGCGATCGAGCGGAACGTCCACTTCCGCAAGCACGCGGTCCCCGTCTGGGAAAAGGCCGCACCGATCCGGCCCGACACCAACGGGGTCGCGCGGTACCTGCAGTCCATCGTCTCGCGCGTTGACCGGCCCCGGATCGCGGCCCGGAAGCTCCGGGTCGTTCTCGACTGCGGGAACGGCACCAGCGCGGCCACGAGCCCGCAGCTCCTCCGGTCGCTCGGCTGCCGCCTCACGACGCTGAATGCGAACCCCGACGGTCACTTCCCCGGGCACCCGTCGGAACCGACCGAAGCGAACCTCGCCGACCTCCGGAAGACGGTGGTTGCGGTCGGGGCCGACCTCGGGATCGCCCACGACGGCGACTCGGACCGGATCGCGTTCGTCGACGAGACGGGCCGGTACATCCCCGGCGAGGAGTCCCTCGGGCTGTTCGCCCGGGAGGTCTTGCGCCGCAAGGGCGGCGGGACCGTCGTGACCAGCGTCACCTCGACCCGTTGCGTCGAGGAGGCGGTCCGGGTCGCGGGTGGCAAGCTCGTCATCACGCGCTCGGGTTCGCTCCCGGTCGCGCGCGGCATTCTCGAGGAGCATGCGGTGTTCGGTGGCGAGGAGAACGGGGGCTACTACTGGCCCGAACACCAGGACGCCCGGGACGGCCCGATGAGTTCGGCCATGATGCTCGACCTCCTGGCGGAGACCGGAAAGTCGCTGGGCGGACTCCTCTCGGACCTCCCGAAGTTCCACGTCGTCAAGCGAAACGTCCCGCTTCCGGCTGCGTCGAAGGCGGCCGTCCTGGAGCGGGTCCGCACCACCCTCGGCGCGGACTCGGAGCGGATGGTGACGATCGACGGCGTGAAGGCGTTCTACCCCGACGGCTGGATCCTCGTGCGGCCGTCGGGGACCGAGCCGATCTGCCGCGTCTACGCGGAGAGCCGCGATGCCGACCGCGCGAAGACGATGTGCGAGCGGGCCGTCGGGCTCGTCAGCGCGTACGTCGCGGAATCGTCCCCCTCGACCGGGCCGAGGTAGGCCCTGGCCGCCTTCGAGGCCGGCCCCGCGCCGGACCCGGGCCCGCTCGACGCTACGGAGGCCGCGTATCACCGGTCCCTGAACATCGTCGGGAAGGGGACCGCCGTGATGGCGGCGAGCACCGTCCTGCTCCTCGTTTTCAGCTTCTTCGGCCGGGTCGGACTCGCCCGGTCGTTCGGCCTCGAGGCGTGGGGCGAGTTCTCGATCGGTCTCGCGCTCACCGGCCTTCTTTCCCTGGTCGCGCTCCTCGGGCTCAACCAGGCGGTCGCCCGGTCGATCTCCTACGAGCGGGACCCGGGCGAGCGCCGGGCGCTGATCCGCTGGGGACTCCTGATCACCGGCGCCGCCTCGGTCGTCGTTTCGTCGCTCATCTATCTCGCCGCACCCGAGCTCGCCGCCCTGTTCCACAACTCGGGGCTGACCGTCGTGTTCCGCCTGTTCAGCACCACCGTCGGGTTCCAGATGATGGCCGCGATGCTCGCGTCGATCTTCCAGGGGTTCGAGGACAGCGTCCCGAACGCCTGGTTCAACGGCGTCGCCGCGCCCGCGCTCTTCGTGATCTTCCTCGCGGGCGTCCTCGTCTTCCACTGGGGGTTCACCGGCGCCCTCATCGGGTACACCGCGAGCCAGGGGGTCACCCTCGCCCTCCTCGTGGTCTACACGATCCGCAAGCTTCCGGCCCGACTTCCTCCGGCCGAGCACGTCCCCCTGCGACCCCGTTCCCAACTGTGGACCCTCTCCGTCGCCCTGTGGGGGGTCGCCTCGCTGCAGTTCGTGACGGCGTACGTCGACACGTTGATCCTCGGGGTGTTCCGCCCGACCACCGCCGTCGGACTCTACTCGACCGCGATGATCCTCGCCCGGCTGCTCCTCGTCGGGAACGGCGCCCTGACGTACATCTACATGCCCACCGCGGCCCGGCTCACCGCCGAGAACGACCACGAGACGATTCGCCGGACGTTCGTCACTTCGACCCGCTGGACCCTCGCCATCACGGTCCCGATGTTCCTCTTGTTCGTCTGCCTCCCGTCGCAATCGATCGACACCGTGTTCGGGCCGAAGTTCCTCGGGGCGACCACCGCCCTCGAGATCCTCGTCTTTGGTTCGTTCTTCTCGGTGACCCTCGGTCCGGTGAACGCGTGCATGGCCGGAATGGGGTACGCCCGCCCGCTCCTCGTCACGACCGGGATCGCGGCGTTCGCCAACATGGCCCTCAGCTTCGGGCTCATCCCCTTCTACGGGCTGATCGGGGCCGCGATCGCCTGGACCGTCGCCCGGTGCCTGTATCCGGGCGTGGGACTGATCTATCTCTTCCGGACCGACCGGATCACACCGTATCGGAGAATCCTCCTCGTACCGGTCCTCGGCACCCTCGCGATCGGCGTCCCGATCTTCTACCTCGTCGGCGCCCTCCCGATCACGAAATTCATCGTCTTCCCGATGTACTTCTTCGGCGTCGCGCTGTTCCTCGCCGTGCTCGTCCTCTCCCGGAGCCTCGACCCGGGGGACATGGTCGCCGCCAACGTCCTCGAACGGCTGACCGGACGCCCGATGCCGCTCGTGCGGCGCATCATCGGTCGCTACTCGGTCCCGGCCCCTCCGGCTCCGTTGCCGGAGGCACCGGCGTGACGGCCCGACCGGGGCCGGTGACCGTTGTCGTCCCCCTGCCTCCCACCTACCGCGGGGGCACCGAGGAGTACGCCTACCAGCTCGTCCGACGCTACGCCGACCACGGGCCGACCTCGGCGCTCGCCACGACCGTGCGGTACACGCCGGCGACCGGGGCGATCGATCTCGGAAAGGCGACGTTCGAGCTCCTCGCGGCGCGGGAGGTCATGCAACGTCCGCTCCTGGTCGGACACGCGCCCCGGAAGCGGCTGCGGAGCGCGATCGCCTCCGCGTCGGTCTTGCAACTCCACATGCCGTTTCCGCTCGTCGAGTCCCCGGCGGTCCGGTGGGCGAAGCACGCCGGCGTCCCGACGGTCCTCACCTACCACATGGACGCCGACCTTTCCGGCGCGTCGAAGGTCCCGGGCGCGGGGCTCGTCACCCCTGCGTACCGCCGCCTCTCGGCCTACCCGGCGCTCGCGAATTGCGACGTCGTCGTCTCCAACAGCCGCGGGTACGCCGAGGCCTCCCCCGTCCTCTCCCGGTACCTCCCGAAGGTCCGGGTCATCGCGAAGGGGGCGGACGCCGACCGGTTGGGCTTGAGGCGAGGCCCATCGGGCCGACGCCCCGCCTCGATCCCCGCCGACGTTGCCGGAAAGACCGTGGTGTTCGTCGGGCGGCTGGTTCCGTACAAGGGCGTCTCGGTGCTGCTCGAAGCGGCGGAGCTGCTCCGACGCGAAAGCGTCGCGTTCACCGTCTTGATCGCCGGTCGGGGTCCGCTCCTGGAGGAGCTGAAGGCCGAGTCGGCCCGTCGGGGGCTCGGCGGCGCCGTCCGTTTCCTCGGATTCGTCCCCGACGAGGAGATCGGGGACCTCTACCGGTTCGCCGACGTGGTCTGCTGCCCGTCGATCGGAACCCTCGAATCGTCGGCGACGGCCCTCGAGGAGGCCGCGATGTGCGGGACCCCGGTCGCGGGCTCGGACCTGCCCGGCGCCGCGGAATCGATTCCCCACGACGGAGTCCGGGGAATCCTCGTCCCTCCGCGCGACGCGAGCGCCCTCGCGCACGCGCTCCGACGGCTCCTCGGCCAGGAGCGACCGACCGGTCCTCCCCCCGTCCGGACCTGGGACGACGTTGCCGGCGACTACGTACGACTGTTTGCCGAGCTCGGCGCCGGTCCGCGCTGAGACGGTCCCGACCGGAACCTCAGGCCGGTCCGCGCCCGGCGCCGAACGGGGCCCGAATCCGGCGATGAGACGAGCGGAATCGGACGCGCAACGTTCTTAAGGGAAGGCGAGTCGGCCCGCCATCCAGCACGGTGACCGAAGGATGAAAGAGCGCGGATTCTGCATCTGGCTGACGGGGTTGCCGAGCGCCGGAAAGACGACCATCGCGAAGGAGCTCACGCCCCGGCTCCAGGCGATGGGTCGGTTCACCGAACTGCTCGACGGAGACGAGATCCGCAAGGGACTCAGCTCCGACCTTGGGTTCGACCGAAAGGCCCGGGAGGCCCACGCGGCCCGCGTGACGTACGTCGCGAAGGTCCTGGCACGGAACGGCGTCATCCCCGTCGTCGCCTTGATCAGCCCGTACCGCTCCTCGCGCGCGAAGGCGCGCGCCGACATCGGCAGCTTCGTCGAGGTCTACGTCAACACCCCGCTCGAGCTCTGCGAGCAGCGGGACGTGAAGGGACTGTACAAGAAGGCCCGGGCCGGCGAGATCCACGAGATGACCGGCGTCGACGACCCCTACGAGCCCCCCGAGCATCCGGAGATCGTCATCGACACGAGGAGCTCGACGCCCGCGCAGTCGGCCGAGAAGATCCTCGGCGAGCTCCACCGGCTCGGCTGGCTGCCCCAGTAGGCCGCCCAGGGCGGAACGGGCGGGTCGACCGACCCTCCCGGCCGGGGTCCCTCAGCCCTGCGTGACGTTCGGTTGCCGGAGGATCTCCGCGACTTCCGGGCGCAGGATCTCCGACGGGAGCGGTTGCCCCTCGCTCAGCGCCTTGCGGATCCGAGTCTGGCTCGTATCGACCCGTTCCGTGGCGGGATGGGCGCACGTCTTCATCGTCGCCATCGAGCCGCACTTCCGGCAGAGCCACGCCTCGTCGTACCGCAGCGGCTCGATGCCGATCGGGAACTCGTCGAAGATCTTGTGGCACGCGTACGGGTCGTAGTACTTCCCGACCCCCGCCTGGTCTCGCCCGACGATGTACGACGTGCAACCGAAGTTCTTCCGGACGATCGCGAGGAACAGCGCCGCCCGCGGCCCGGCGTAGCGCATCGTGATCGAGAACGCCGCGAGGTGGACCCGGCTCGGGACGTGGTAGTGCTGGACGAGCGCCCGGTACGCTTCGAGGATGATGTCCGGCCGATAATCGCCCTTCTTGAGCCGTCCGACGACCGGGTGGATCAGCAGGGCGTCGACGTCCTCCCGCTCGAGGGTCAGGCGCTGGAGGTACTCGTGGGCGGTGTGCGGGGGATTCCGGCACTGGTAGGCCGCGACCCGCTTCCATCCCCGCTCCGCGAACAACGCCCGCGTGTCGTCCGGGGTCATCTCGTCCGAGCCGGTCGGGAGCTCGAGTCGGCGCACGAGGTCGATCTTCCCGGCGAGCGCCACGTCGCCCGTGGCCTGGATGTCGGCGACGTTCGGGTGCTGGACCTCGGTGGTCCCGTACGTGGCCTGGGCCCACGTCGTTCGGTCCGGGGAGAACTTCTCTTCCAAGTGGAGGATCGCGATGAGCCGGTCCTGGTCGTCGAGGATCGCCGCCTCGTCCCCGGGCGAAAGCCCGGCAATCGTCGCCGCATTCGCGGGACCCGGAGGGGTCAGGACGATCGGCATCGACCACGGAAGGTTGTTCGGGAGCCGGGTCCGGGTGAGGACCCCCTCGAACGTCGCCCGGTCCATGAACCCCTCGAGCGGGCTGTAGGAGCCGACCGCGATCTGCTGGACGTCGTACAGGTCGTCGAGCGCGGGCCGCAGCTTGGGAAGGGCGTCGACCTCGGATTCCCGGCGCGCCCGGTCCCCGGCGGACAGCTCGCGGTGGATCAGTCGGCCGCCATGGGCCGGGACGGTCACGGTCGGGTCCCTCCGTTCGTGGGGGAGGCCGGGCCGGCGGAGGCGGTCGCGCGGGGGGGTCGAACACTCGGGAGCATCGCCCGGAACGGTACGGACGCGGGGGATAGGTTTTGTGGACGGACTCGGGGACGTCTCGGCCCCGGTTCGGGGAGTGGGACGCGACGACGGGTCACGCGACCGCGAACGAAGCCCGCGAGATCGGGCAGGGCGAGTCGACGAGCCCGAGGTGTCGGGGGGCGGGGAGCGGTTCCTCGAGTTCGAGCCATCGCCGGAGCTGCTCGGTCACGGGACCGAACTCCTCGAACGGGTAGTGCGGGATCCCCGACGCCTCGCAGTACCCCTTGAGTCTCCGCCGGGCGAACACGATGTCCGCGACCTCGGCCGCGTACTTGTCCGTGCTGCCGTCGCCGGCGAACACCGAGCGACGCGAGTCGTGCCCCAGGAGCTGGACGGTCTGCGCCTTGCAGATCCCGCAGAGTCGGCAGGTGGCGTGACCGTACGGGTGGGAGAGCCGAAGGCCGTTCGGGGGCTCGGCGGTCAACACGTCGGCGAACACCGGGAGCTCGATCCCCGCGTGCCGGAGGATCGGGTCGATGTAGAAGTCGAGGCCCCCCGAGACGACCGAGGTCGGCACCCGGTGGTCCCGCAGGAGCCGGAGCAGGTCCGGGGCGCCGGCGCGGAACGGGGTGTTCCGGACCGCCCACTGCGCCATCTCGTCCATTCGGTCCCCGGGAAGGAGCGCGACCTGGCGCTCCCAGGCCTCCCGCAGGGTGATCCGCCCTGCGTGGAGCTCCTCGTCGATCTCGTGGGCGACCCGTTTCCCGTCCCGCGCGAACTCCTCGACGAGGATGATCGCGACGTTTGGCTCGACCAGCGTCCCGTCGAAATCGATCCACATACGGAGGGAGTCGGACGGGTCGGGCACCATGGACGGGGACTCTTGGCCCGGCCATCCTTCAAAACGCTAGCGGGGCGTCCCAGAGGCGGAACTGGCACGGGACACTGGTGGACGGACGGCGCTCCGCGGCGCCGAGGAACCCGCGGTCAGACCGCCCGCATCGTGCGGTTCGACCCTTCCCACGCCCGACGGTCGGTCCAATAGAACGTGAACTCGAACGCGGTTCCCACCGGCACCGGAGTCGGAAGGTCGACGAAGTGCATCCCGAGTTCGACGGCGACCGACTCGGTGTCCTTCACGGTCTTCCAACCGTCCGAGGTCCAGTGGAGCCGGAACGGCTCCGGGGCGACGATGCGGACCCGCTCGGTCGCGAGGAACGTCGAGGGCTGACGGTTCGGCTTCCACAGCTCCCACGCCGCGCGCGCGATCCTGGGATGGCCGTACCGCCGTTCGACGGCCGGGATCCGGTCGAACACCGCCCCGTCCTCGACGGACCGGGCGAGTTTGAGGAACTCCGCGTGCGCCCAGGCGAGCGGCATCGCGGCACCGGTCGGCTTGCCCGGCGAGAGGTGAAGGCTCGGCCGCTCGGGGCCGTCCCAGACCTGTTCGGGGAACATCCCGGTCTCCGAGGCGAACCGGGCCATCGCTTCGAGGAGCGGGGTCGCGGAACGCCCGGCGGCGAGCTCGTAGTGGGCCCGCTCCCCGGTCAGGAGGGGCCACGGCCGGCCCCTCCCCCACTCGTCGAACGCTCCCCCGTCGTCCCGTTGCCCGTACCCGTCGTGGTTGTACCGGCGCCAGCACGGCCCGGCGGGGGTGTCGACCTTGAGGATCCGGTCGATGACGTCGACCGAAGCGACGATCATCGGGTCGTTCGGACGTCGGACCCCGTACCGGACGAGCTCGAGGAACCCTCCGTCGACCACCTCCTTGGCCGGGAAGTCGGTCGGCCCCTCCGGCGGCTGGTTCCGGAGCCGGAGGACCGCGTGCTCGGGGTCCTCGTCGGGAGTGGTGTCCTCGAGCGCGACCGGGAGGATCCGGAAGTAGTGCCGCGGGGCCCCCGGGAGCAGGGTCCCCGTCTGGGTCGTCGTCCAGCGGTCCAAATGCCCCTCGAGGAAGTCGGCGTAGACGAGGAGGAACTCCGAGGTCGCCGTGTCCCCGCGCTCTTTCGCGAACTCCGCGGCGACGACACAGGCCGAGATCGTGACCGCGAGGGTCGAGGGAGAGTACCCCGACGCCTCCTCCCACCGCTCCTGCTCGGTCGCGGGGCCGTGCTCGACGAGGAACCGGGCGGCGCGGACCACCATCGGGTACGGGTCGAAGTCGGCGAGCGCGCGCTCCCGCCGGAGCCGGTCGGCGAGGAGGATCGGGAACGCGACCTCGTCGAGTTGGAGCCCCCCCCAATAGGCGGTCCCGTCGAGCCAGAAATTCTGGGGGAACCCTCCGTCGGCCCGCTGGCTCGTGGCGATGTAGATCAGCGAGCGGAGCGGCGTCGTGCGGTCCCCGGCCGCGAGGAGCCCCTCGGCGGTCTGGACGAGGTCGCGGGTCCAGACGAGATGGTACCCGCCCCGGTCGCCGTCCCCCTTCGCGTAGCCCCACGGGATCGAGAGCGACGCGACGAACGCTCCGGGGAACGACTTGTCCTCGTGGGCGAGGAGGACGCAATAGCTCCCCACGTGGAGCTCCCGGAGCCGCTGCGGGTGGCTCGGATGCGGTCGGACATGCGCCGTCGCCCGGCCCCACTGCTCCGCGAACCGGTCGCGGTGGGTCGCATACGGGGTGCTGAGCGATTGGAGGAGTGCCGCGAGGGCGTGCTGGCGGCCGCGGCCGAATGCGATCCCGAGGGTGAACTCGGAGCTTCGGGCCGGCGGAAACGCCCCCGTGAGGGCGATGTTCCCGTTCGTGGCGCGGTCGAACTCCCACGTCAGCGCGAGGTGGGCCCCGACGTCGGTCCAGCCGTCGCTCGCCCCGACGAATCCGCACGAGAGGTCCGAGAACGGGACGGTGGCGCCCATCGCGAGCCACGTTCCGTTCTTCTCGGCGACGAGGACCTCGCGGCCGGCGATCCGGCCCACGGTGCCGGAGTTCCCCCAACCGCCCCCATCGAGGTGCGGGGCCGCGATCGCGTAGAGTCCGAGCGGGTCGGACCCCTCCAGTTTCGATTCGAGCCGGACGTGCTGGAGGAGCACCGGGAGATGCGGGTCGGCGATCACCTCCTTGTGAAGGACGTACCGTCCGTCGGGGTCGGTGTTGGTGATCCGGTACCCGAGCCCGGCGTCGACGATCCGGTGGGTGACCGAGGTGAGGTGGCGCTTCTCCTCGTGGAAGAATTGGTGGCCGTCGGTGATCAGGAACTGCACGTCCCGCAATTGCGGGTGGTCGACGAGCGGATAGTAGACCTCGGTGACGATCCCGCGCCAGACGGTGAACCAGAGCTTGCTGTCGGCCGAGAACGCGGTCCCGACCCCGTCCTTGTTCCCATGGGTCCACTTGGGCTCGATGCCGGGCCCCCCGAACGCCTCCCGGTCCCCGCGGAGTTCCATCGACCGACCCTCGCCGGGCCGACGGCCCGCGCGGGGCGCCCGAGCGGCCCGCGCTACCTAAGGTTGCCGGCGGGGCCGGCTACTCTTCGGCCGCTTCCGACTGGGCCGAGGAGAGCCGGTACTTGTGGACCACGTCCACGAACGTCGAGTGGGACCAGGTGAGCGGAACCGCGCTCTTCGCCTGGCCGTTCGACGAGTCGATCTGCTCGGGGAGGAGCCGCGTCGGCGTCGCGTGCCCGGCGACCCACTCGATCAGCTCCCGGCACCGGTCCCGCTGGCCGAGTCGGAGGCGGGCCTCGGCGAGCCAGAGGGTGCAGATGATCCACGGGTTCTCGCGCCCGCAGTACTCGTCCCCCTCGAACCGGGCGAGCCCGCCCACGGTCGGGTTCCACAGACGTTTTTCGACCGTCTCGACGGTGGCTCGCGCGAGCGGGTCGTCCCAGGGGACGAGTCCGAGCTTGAGGGCGAGGAGGACCGACGAATCGATCTTCGAATCGCGGGGACCGAGGGAACGGACGAACCGACCCTCGCCGGCGTCCCACAGATGGGTCCGGACCGCGGCCCGCATCTCCTCGCTCGCCGAGCGCCAGTTGGTCGCGTCCTTGCCGAGCTCGCGGGCGATCCGGGCGGCCCGCTCGAGCGCGTGGATGACCGTCGCGGTCGAATAGGTGTGGATCCCCTTCCGCTCCTCCCAGAGGTCGAAGCTCGCCGCGGGAAGACCGGTCTCGGGGTCGCGGAACGTCGTGAGGAACGTGGCCGCTCCCTTCACGAGCGGCCAGAGTCCGAGGAGCGCGTCGGAGTCGGCTCCGCGCTTGAAGTGGTGCCAGACCGCCGCGATGACGGTCGCGGTCTGGTCGACCTGGAGGAACGGGGGCGGGTGCCAGGTGCTGCCGACGGCGCCGTCGGGGAAGTGGCGGTGGAGGAACGAACCGTCCGGGCTCTGGCAGAGGGCCGCGAACTCGAGGAACCGCTGGGCGTACTCGTAGAGGCCGGCCTCGTCCATTGCCTTGCTGACGTAGCCGGCGTCGCGCCACCAGCAGTAGTTGTACGTGTCCCCCCCGACAGCGAGCGCGGTCGTGTCCGGCGAGGCGATGATCGAGCCGTTCGGGCCCGACGCATGACGCATCATCACGACGCTCGTCTGATAGACGCTCGCCGCCTCCGGGCTCAGATCGGTGGGAAATTCGGGCATTCGTCGGCGGGTCCACGCCCGCCAGAAGGCCCGGGCTTCTTCCTCGAACCGGCCGACGCTCCCCGCTCGGACGTACTCGCGCATTCCGTGGACTTCCGCGGTGCTCGTCCCGATGGCGAGGTACAGCGAGACGACACTGTCCCGGTCGGGGACCGCCTCGAGGTCCCACTGGAGCGCGCTGTCGGCGGCGCCATGGGCGATCGCCCGTCCTTCGAGGAGACCGTCTTCCGCGTCGACGTACGTCCCCCGGAGCCCTTTCAACGAGTGCTCGCCGCAGACGGCCCGGGTGAACGTCGGCTCCGCGAAGAACTCGAAGTAGAACCGCCGCTTGTAGTGGACGAGCGACTTCGCCTCCGGGTCGACGTACGCGGTCTCCTGATACTGCGATTCGGCGATCTGGAGCGACTGGTAGCTGAACAGCCGGACGGTCCGGGCGGGGTCGGCCCGGACCCGCATCACCCGGAGGATGAGGTCGTGGTTGGGATGGACCAGGTCTTCGACCTTGACCGAGAGACCGTAGCCGCTCCAGCGCGACTCGGGAAAGTTCGCGGCCCCGCTCGGCTCCTGCCGCACCGAGAAGCCGTTTCCGGGGCGGAGCCAGGAGAATCGTCGGGCTCCGACGTCGTAGACGCCGAGCCGCATTTCCCGAAGGTGCTGGAACTGACCCGGGTACGGGTAGAACAGCTGGTTCCACTCCCCGTCGCCGTTCACCGTCAGGAGGATCCGGCCGTTCCCGGCCATCTGGGTGATCATCCCGTCGACCCCCCGAAGACTCTCCGGGCCTCGAATCCCGGTCCCGCTCTGGCTCGTCGCACCGCTCCCCCCAGTTCGGAGCGCGGTATTTCCGCCCTCTGTTCGAGTCGCGGTCCCGAAATCCCGCTCACCCGGAACCACGCGGTGCCGGGGGCTCCGGCCGACCGAGGACGGCGAGGGCCCTCCGACGGAGGTCGGTGAGGGCGTTCATGTAGTTCGCGTACGCGTCGTACGGGCTCCCGTACGAGCTGAAGTACCGATGGACGTCCGCGTCGGCCCCGTGGCCGCTGACGTACATGTAGTAGAAATGGTCGGACGTCAGCATCCACCGCCATTCCTCGATGAGCCCCGGCTCGCCGCACTGCCGGACGATGGCCCCGAGCTTCTTCGCCGCCTCGAAGGCGGACCGTTGCAGGTCATTCCCGAGCCACGCCCCGAGGTCGCGCTGGGCGTCGGCCCAGCTCACCGTCATCGGCGCGGAGACGGTCCCCACGGGGGCGAGCTCGAGCGCGTCCTCGACGGTGGCCCACTGGAGGCGCCGGTCGCGAGCGGCCGCGGCCGGGAGGGCCGTCAGGAAGTCGAGGATCCCCGTCGAAGCGTGGTGGTGCTCGCCGAACGTCTCGAAATCGAGGAAGAGGCCGATGATGTCGCCCGGGGAGTCGCCGAGCCAGCGGACGTACTTCTCGGCGAGGAGCGGGTACTCGTTCCACTCCTTCGAGGAGAATCGGAATCCGACGTCGTCGCTCAACCGGTAATTCCGCAGCAAGAGCCGCACCGTCGGCGCGCTCGAGGAGCAGTAGAGGTAGTTCGGCGACTGGTCCCCGAGGAGCCCCTCCCACCCCTCGGCCAGCATCGCCGCGTACTTGCGCGACTCCGCGAACCGGGCGAGGTCGTCGGAGAACGCCAGTTCGGTCATCCGCAGGACCTTCGCCCGACGCCCGAACTGGTGCTCGAGCATCTCGGCGTGCCGCTCGACCTCCTCGGCGAGCTCGGGGGGCGGCAGCAGGAAGGCGAGCGAGTGGTAGTACGTCTCCCCGACGAGGGCGGCGTGGCCGGAGCGGACCAGCTTCGCGACCCGGGTGAGGACGTCGGGGGCGGCCGCCGCCGCTTGCTCGACGAACGAACCCGTGATCGAGAGGCTGAACCGGAACTCGGGGAACTGCTCGGTCGCGGCGAGGAGCCGGTCGAGCGTCGGACGGTACGAACGCTCGGCGATCCCCCGGAAGATCGCGAGGTTCCGCTCCCGGTCGATGTACGGGCGTCCGGAGCCCAGGTCCATGTACCGGAACCGGGCGAGCCGCCACGGCTGGTGCATGTGGAGGTAGAGCGCGACCTTCACGGGGGACCCCTCGAGCGGGACATCAACTCGGCGTAGACACCGACCGTTTGGACGGTCCGCTCGGCCCAGCCCTCGCGGAGAGCGTCGTCCCGGCCGCCGGCTCCCATCGTCCCCCGAAGCTCCGGGTAGACAAGAAGCTCCGCGATGCGGCTCGCGAACTCCTCCACGTCCCAGAAGTCGACGGCGAAGACGTTCGTCGCGACCTCCGCGACCCCGCTCGTCTTCGACAGGATGACCGGGACCCCGGCGGCCATCGCTTCGAGGGCCGCGATCCCGAACGGCTCGACGACCGACGGCAAGACGAACACGGAGGCCGAGGCGAGGAGTACCAGCCGCTCGGGTTCGGTCACGTGCCCGAGGAACACGACCTGGTCGCTGACTCCCAGATGGACGGCCAGGTCGATCAGCCGCGGGTACTCCGGCCCCTCTCCGGCGACGACGAACAGGGCATCCGGGAACGCCGGGGCGAGCCGCGCCGCGGCCCGGAGGAACGTATCGATCCCCTTCACGGCGGTCAGCCGACCGAGGCAGAGGACGGTCCGATCGGCCGTCTCGACGGGCTCGAGCCGAGCCGTCGGGCGGACGGCGTTGTAGATGACCTGGATCCGATTGGGACGTGCCCCGTAGCGCTCGATGAGCTGGCGCGCGAGATGCTGGCTCACGGCGATGACCATGTCCGCGTTCCGCACCCCGAACTCCTCGCGGGCACGGATCGTCTCGCCCGGATGTCCGAGCGAGCGGTCGTACTCCGTCGAG
Source organism: Candidatus Lutacidiplasma silvani (assembly GCA_022750295.1). Lineage (GTDB taxonomy): Archaea > Thermoplasmatota > Thermoplasmata > Lutacidiplasmatales > UBA184 > Lutacidiplasma > Lutacidiplasma silvani. The sequence goes on along the minus strand of JAKIVZ010000010.1, from coordinate 47,897 downwards.
TGGATCGTCAGGACGACCGGGCAGCCGAGGCGGCGACCCAGCTCGACCCCACCCACCGTGCCGAACCAGTCGTGAATGTGGACCACGCTCGCATCCTCGAGACCGGTCCTGGAAGCGACCCACGCATCCCACCCCTCGATTGCCTGGCGGGAGGAGCCGTGGGCGAGCTCGCCGGCGTAGTACGTGGCCGGGAACTCCGGGGTCGGTTGGTCCGGCTCCGGGCCTTGCGGGTACCGGAACTCGACCCCCGGCACCTCGGTGAACGGCCCCGAGAACGGCGTGAGGAACGTGACCCGGTGTCCCATCCGGGTGAGCTCCCGGCACAGTTCGAGGCAGTGGACGCCGAGTCCACCCGAGTGGTGGGGCGGGAACTCCCATCCGATCATGACGACGTGCATCCGGCGCGTCGCCGAATAGTCACGCGGGGCCGCAACTCGGCGGGCCGGCCGCTGCCAGGCGAGGTCCTTCGAGAGGGCTTCCAGCTGCTCCTCCGAGGGCCGGGCCCCCGGGGTCCGGCTCAGCGGCGAGCGGCGCGTCGGCGGGGCCGCCGGTTCGGCGGGGGCGGGAGCCGGAGTCCTTGGGGGGGAATTGAGCGTCGGGCCCGGCGTCGGTACCGGATCCGGCGTCGGGGCGCCGGGGGCTCCCGGGGTGCGCCCGGGCTCAGAATCGGGCTTCCGTTTGGCCGGGACTGGGGAAGATTCCGTTGGCATCGACTTCCCCCGATGGGCGACCGGACTCAGCAGGGGGGTTTACCCTTGGCTGTCCCACGACGGCGGCGGCGGCGTCAACCCTAAGCGTCCGGACGCCATCGAACTCGCATCAACTCCCCTCGCCATGGTCAATCGAAAATGGGTCGTCCTTAGCAATACCACGATTGGAACCCTCATGGCGTCCATCGACGCCTCGATCGTCCTGATCAGCCTGCCCACCATCGGCCGGCAGCTCCCGGGGTCGAACCCGGTCATTCTCCTCTGGGTCGTCCTGTCCTACAGCGTCGTCACGACGACGCTCCTCCTGTCGTTCGGCCGACTCTCCGACATGTACGGTCGGGTCCGCCTGTATACGCTCGGGTTCGCGGTCTTCACGATCGGCTCGGGGCTCGCGAGCTTCTCCCAGACCGGACCCGAGCTCCTCGCGGCGCGGGTCGTGCAGGGGGTCGGGGCGGCGTTCCTGTGGTCGAACTCGGCGGCGCTGCTCACCGATGCCTTCCCCCCGGGGGAGCGGGGGAAGGCGCTCGGGATCAACCAGGTCGCCGCACTCTCCGGCTCGGTCGTTGGCCTGGTCCTCGGCGGGGTCCTCACCACCACCCTCGGCTGGCGGTCGATCTTCTGGGTCAACCTCCCGATCGGGGCGTTCGGGACGATCTGGGCGTACTTGCAGCTCCGCGAGATGCACGCGCCGGAACGCGACGTTCCCATCGACTGGGTCGGGAACCTCTCGTTCGGCGGGGGGCTCACCCTCGCCCTCGTGGGGATCACCCTCGGCGCGCTCGCCGGTTGGACCGACCCGTTCGTGCTCGGGTCCGTGGGAGTCGGGGTCGCCCTGCTCGCCGTATTCGTGTTCGCGGAGCGGACCGTCCCGCACCCGATGTTCGACCTGACCCTGTTCCGGATCCGGACGTTCCTCGCCGGGAACGTCGCGGCCGGCCTCGCGGCCCTCGCCCGCGGCGCGTTCTCGTTCGTGATGGTGTTCTACCTCCAGGGGGTGCTCGGGGACTCGGCGCTCACCGCCGGGATCCTCCTCCTGCCGCTCTCGGTCGGGTTCGTTTCGGCGGGCCCGCTCAGCGGGTGGCTCTCCGACCGTCGGGGCGCGCGCGCGCTCGGGACGACCGGGCTTCTCGTCGGGGCCGTCGGGTTCCTGATCCTCCTCCGCTTCCCCGCCCACGGTTCGTACACGCTCCTCGGCGGAGCGATGGCGATCCTCGGCATCGGCCAGGGGATGTTCGGGGCCCCGAACCGGGCGGAGGTGATGTCGAGCGTCCCGGCGAGCCGACGCGGGATCGCCTCCGGGATCGGGATCACGATCCTCAACGCCGGGACGCTCGGGTCGCTCGCCCTCGCATTCACGATCCTGGCCGCCGACGTACCTCGCGCCACCCTCCAGGCGATCTTTGCGGGAACCGGGAGCGCGACCGTCGACGCCGGGGCGTTCATGAACGGACTCCACGTCCTTTTCGCGGTCGGGCTCGCGCTCCTGATCGTGGCCGCGATCGCGAACGCGCTGCGGGGCCGGGAGGACCCGTCCTCGTCGGTCGGGGTCCATTTCAGTCGGACCCAACCGGCGCCGAAACTGCCGTCGATGGGGGTTCACGACGGAACCTCGCCGTCCAAATAGCGTGCCCCGGTAAAAATCGGGATGACCGAGCCCCCGTGGGTCCGGTTCGAGGGCGAGGCGTTCCGCCGCGAGCTCACGAACTACAAGATGGCCAACCACCCGTTCAAGACCCACCCGTTCTTCCGCGAACTCGAGGCCGGCAAGGTCCCCAAGGAGACGGTCCATCGGTGGGTGGCCCAGTTCTACCCCTGGCTCGCCTGCGTTCCGATCGCCATGGCCGAGCGGTTCGCCCGGTGCTCGTACGAGCCGTCGAACGACCGGTTCCGGAAGATGATCCTCGACCAGCTGGTCGAGGAGGCCGGCGACCCGAAGGGGAAAGAGCCGGGCCACCCGGAGCTTTGGCTCCGATTCTGCGAGGGGCTCGGCCTCCCCCGCGCGACCGTCCAGTCGACCCCCCACCTCCCGTCGACGATGGTCGCGATCGACGACTTCCTCTACATCAACCGCGAGTCGCCGTTCTACATCTCCGCCGCCGGGTCCTCCGAGCCGCCCAACGTCGAACTCTGCCAGCGACTGTACCCGGCGTTCTCCCAGCACTACCACGTCCCCGAGGCCGCCCTCGAGTACTACCGGCTCCACGTGACGGCCGACGAGGAGCACTCGCGGTTCGTCGGGGAGATGGTCGCCGCGTTCGCGTCGACCCCCGAGATCCGACTCCAAATGTGGAATACCATGCTTCGCGGCTTCTCGCTGCACGGGCTCCTGGTCGACGGAGTCTTGGCCGCGGGGAACGGCGCCGCAGGTGCGGCGAAGTAGCCGCCCCTCTCGAACGACCCGTCGCAGGGAGGGATCGGTGGGCTCGGGCTCGGCGATCCGACTTCGGCGGCTCTTCCCCCAGCCCGCCCGCCGGCTGTTCTCGGTCCCCCTCGACCACTCGGTGACGATGGGACCGATCGACGGACTCGAGGCCGCGGCGCCGCTCGCGGAGGTCCTCCAGGGCGCCGGCGCCGACTTGCTGATCGTGACCAAAGGGGCGGTCCGGGACGTCGCCCCCGTCCTCCGCCCTCCGACCCTGCTCGGGGTCCACCTCTCCGCCTCTACCAGCCTGGGTCCTGCGGTGAACCGAAAAGTCCTCACCGGGACGGCCGCCGAGGCCGCGTCCCTCGGAGCGGACGTGGTGAGCGTCCAGGTCAACTTCGGGATCCCGGAGGAAGCCGAAATGCTCCACGACCTGGGAGTCATGGCCGATGGGTGCCGGGCGGTCGGAGTTCCCCTGCTCTGCATGGCCTACGTGAAGAAGCCGGCCGGGGCGCCGACGCCGGAGGAGATCCGGCACGCGTGCCGGGCAGCCGCGGACCTCGGGGCGGACGTCGTCAAGACGAGCCATCCCGGCACGCCGGAAGAGCTCCGGCGACTCACCCAGACGACGCCGGTGCCCGTTCTTCTGGGCGGCGGGACGAAGGTCGACGACGATGCGACGTTCCTCCGGCAGGTCCGGGAGATCGTCGACGCCGGGGCTGCGGGGATCTGCATCGGGCGCAACCTGTTCCAGCGCCGGCCGCTCCTCCCCCTCGCGACCGAGGTCGCCCGCCTCCTCCACGGTCCGAGCTGACCGGCGGGTCGTCATGGACCTGGAACGGATCGTCCTGCGACTCCCGGCCGAACGGTCGGCGTCGGACCACGAGCTCGTCGAACTCGCGCTTCGACGCGGGTTTCGACGGTTCGCGAACCTGGGGGAAGGGACCGTTCCCGACGGGCTCGAACGCGTCGACGTGTTACCCGATCGGTACGAGTCGTCGAAGACGGGCGTCGTCCCGCGGCGCCTCGTGGCCTCCCCCGAGGAGCTCGCCCGCGCCATCGACGTCGGCCGGTCGGCGGGTGCGGTCGCGGTCGAGTGGGCGAACGACCGGGTGATCCCCCTGGAGACCGTCGTAGCGGAGCGCCGAGGGGAGTTCCGACTCTGGGTCGCGGTGTCCCGTATCGCGGAGGTTCCGGCGGCGCTCGGCGCCCTCGAGCACGGCGCCGACACGGTCGTGGTGGAGATCCGGACCGCCGAGCAGCTCGGGGAACTCGAGGCGATCCTCGACGCGCGCCCGCTCCGGGCCGTCGTCTGGGAGGACGCGACCGTCGCGACGGTTCGACCCGTCGGACTCTCGGACCGGGTCCTCCTCGATACCACGTCGCTCCTCGGGCCGTCGGAAGGGCTCGCGGTGGGAAGCCAGGCGGCGACCCTCTTCCTCGTGCTCAGCGAGGCGGTGGGCTCGCGCTTCACCCGGCCCCGCCCGTTCCGGGTCAACGCGGGGGCCGCCCACTCGTACGTCCTCATGGCGGACGGCTCCACCCGCTACCTCTCCGAGGTCGAACCGGGGGAGGAGCTCCTCGCCATCACCGCGGCCGGCACGTCGCGGGGCGTCCGGCTGGGCCGGAGGAAGGTCGAACGACGGCCGAGCGTCCTCGTCGAGGTTCACGGAAGGGACACGTCGGCCACGGTGTTCTTGCAGGAAGCCGAGACCGTCCGGCTCTCCGGTCGATCCGGCCCGGTCCCCGTCACATCGCTGGTGCCGGGGGCGACGATCCGGGTCACGAGGCTCCCCGCCGCACGGCATCTCGGACAGGTCGTGACGGAATCGATCGAGGAGCGGTGACGGGGCTCCCGCGGCTCATCGTCACCCTTCCCGCGCGCTCCCTCGCCGAGGCCCATCGGCAGCGGGCCGCGGCCCACGCCGCGGGTGCCGACCTGGCGGAGGTCCGCTTCGACCGATGGCCCGAATCCGAACGGTCGAAGGCGGCGGGGCTCTTCCCGACCCCGCTGCCGCTCGTCGCCACGCTCCGGTCGTCCGCCGAGGGCGGCGAAGGTCCGGTCGACCGCGCGCAGCGACGCGGTTGGATCGACCAAATGCGAGCGCTGCCGTTCGCGATGATCGACCTCGAATTGGAGCGGGACTCCGTAGAGGGTTGGCCCCCCGGGGGCCCCGGAGTCCTCGGATCGCGCCATTTCTCCGAGCGGTCGTCGGTCGATGCGATCGAGACGTTCCTCGGGCACGCCCCGGCCGGGTGCGCCCTCGTGAAGGCCGTGGTCCCGTCGACGGTCGGCCGGTTCGTCCGCGACCTCCTGCCGAGGTATCCCTCGTGGGTCGGAGTCCGATCGATCGTCCTGACCACGGGCCCCTCCGGCCCTCTCGCCCGACTGTGGGCGCCCGAGCTCGGCCAACCCGTAGTGTTCGCGGCGTTGCCCGACGGTGCCTCAACCCCCCCGGTCGACCCGGCCCAGATCCCCGCGGATCAACTCCGTCGACTCTGGGCGGGGGCGCGCCCTCGGTGTCTCGCGGTCGTCGGCTCCCCGGTCGCCCACTCGCTCTCGCCCGCGATCCACGGCGTCTGGCTGGCGGACGAAGGGCGTGCGGGCGCGTTCGTGGCGATCGACGTGACGACACGGACCGAGTTTGAGCAAATGCTCGACCTCGGCCGGGCGGGGAAGTGGTGGGGGTGGAGCGTCACCCATCCATGGAAGGGGCTCGCCGCGGCCGTTGCCGACGAAAAAACCGATGCGGTCCTCCGGACCCGAGTCGCGAACACCCTGACGTTCCGGCGAGGACAGATCTTCGCCGATCTCACCGATGCGAGCGCCCTGGCGCGCCGGACCACGGAACTCTCGTCCGAGGGCCGCTGGGACCGCCGGGAAGCCCTCGTCGTCGGGACGGGAGGGGCGGCGAGGGCGGCGGTGTTGGCGCTCGCGACGGGCGGTTCCGAGGTCCGGATCCTGGGGCGCGACGGCGACGCCGTCGACCGAGTCGCGAGCGAGGTTGGGGGCGTGGCGGCGGACGAGCGGGACCGCCACGCCGTCGGTCTCGTCGTCCACGGCACGACCGTGGGCCGGGGGGACTCGGGCCCGCTGGAGCCGGGGCTGGACGGATGGATTGGACCCGGCTCGACGGTGCTCGACTTCGTCTACGCCGCCAGGGACCCGCAAATTCCGTCGGCCTGCGACCGGGCCGGGGCTCGGTACGAGGACGGCCGGCGGCTCCTGGTGTATCAGGCCGCGGACGCCCACCGGATCTGGTGGGGATCTCCGCCGCGCGCGGCGGCGATTCGGGACGCGCTCGGGAGGGTCGGTTGCACGGCGTAGGCTCGGCGACCGCCGCGGTGACGTTCGTCAATGCGTTGTTCACCGGCGTTGGCGCTGCCGCCGCCATCGACCTCACGCTAACCGCCGAGGTCGATCTCGAGCCGGCGACCGGGGACTCCCCCGCCGTCCGCGTCTCGGAACCGGGGTCGGATACGCCCCTCGTTCGGGCCTCGCTCGCCGACGCGCTCCGACGCTGGGGCCACGGAGGTCGGTATCAAGGGTCCCTCGAACTCCGGTCGGAGATCCCCCCCTCGAAGGGATTGAAGAGCTCGTCCGCCGTCGGCGTCGCGATCGGGCGGGCGGTCGCCCGGGCGTTCGGCGTCCCCGCCTCCCCGTGGGCCCTTGCGCTCGCTTCGTCCGAAGTCTCCCAACGGATCGGCCTCAGCGCCACCGGGGCGTTCGACGACGCGCTCGCCGCCGCCGGGGGCGGGGTGGTGGTCACGGAGAATTCCGGCCCGACCGTGCGGTACCGCGGGGCGTTGCCGACCGAGTGGTCGGTGGTCGCGTGGGTTCCCCTGGGAGTCCACGCCCCCAGCGTCGATTGGCGGTCGAATTTCCGTGCCCGCGCTGCCGAGGCCGAGCCGGCCGTCGAGGCGGCGCTCCGCCACGATTGGGCCGCGGCGATGGAGGCGAACACGCGCCTGGTCGAGTCGATCCTGAAGTACGAGGTCGGCGATCTCCGGCTTGCTCTGGGCGCCGCGGGGGCGATCGCGAGCGGGGTCAGTGGGCTGGGTCCGGCGCTCGCCGTGATTTGCCCGGGGGCCCGAACGAGCGAGTTGACGAGATTGCTTCCGGAGGGAGAGACCTGGAGCACCCGATTCGTACCGCCCGCTTCGCCAGAGGCGGGGGTTCCATGACGACCGCACGAGTGGTCCCGGGGCCGGTTCGCGGGACCGTCCGGGCGCCCCCCTCGAAGAGCTACACCCACCGCGCGCTGGTCGCCGGAGCGATGACCGGTCGGCTTCATCGCATTCTGGATCCCCTAGACTCCGTCGACACGATCGCCACCGCCGAGGGGCTCCTCCCTCTCGGAGTGGGCGTGGACCGCGGACGGACCGAGTGGACCGTCCGGCCCTCGTCCCCCCGAGGGTCGGAAGTTCGCTGCGGGGCGTCCGGGACGACGCTTCGGTTCCTCCTCCCGGTGGCCGCTCGGTTGGACCGCACGACCCGGTTCACGGGCGACCCGGTCCTCCTCCGCCGGCCGATCGAACCGCTCCTCCGATTCCTGCGCGTCGCGGGAGCCCGCGTGAGCGCCCGTTCCGGATCCCGACGATCGATCTCGGTCGCGGGACCCATCCACGGGTCGCGGGCCCCGGTCGACGGCTCGGAAAGCTCCCAATTCGTCTCGGGCTTGCTGCTCTCCCTGCCCACATTAGGGTCCCCTTCGACGATGGACCTTCGAGGCCGGACGGTCTCCCGCCCCTACATCGAGGCCACGCTCCGCGTGCTGGCCCACCACGGGGTGACCATCCACGAGTCGACTCGCGCCGTCCGAGTGCCCGCGCCGCAACCGTTCCGAGCCCGGACGCTTCGAGTCCCCGGCGACGCCTCGTCCGCCGCCTACCTTTGGGCCGCCGCGGCCGTCTCCGCCGGGCGGGTCCGGGTCGGGGGACTGGATCCCGCCTGGCCCCAGGCGGACCTCGCGATCCTCCCCATTCTCCGCGAGATGGGCGCTTCCGTCGTCGTCCGGGGTCCGACCGTGGAGGTCGCCGGTCCGATTGCCACTCCGACCGAGGCGGACCTCACCGCGAGCCCCGACCTCCTCCCGCTCGTCAGCGTCCTCGCAGCGGCCGTCGCGGGCACCTCGATTTGGACCGGAGCCGCCCACGCCACGGGCAAAGAATCGAACCGACGGCGGGAGAGCGGCCGGTTGGCGCGGGCGATGGGGGCGACGGTCCGCGTCTCGCCGCGGCGCTTCGAGGTCCGGGGAACGGCCCGACCGACGGGGATGCGCTTTCATGCCCCCGCCGACCACCGGGTGGTGATGTCCGCCGCCGTCGGGGCCCTCGGCGCCGCAGGTCCCTCCTCAATCGCGGGCGCCGAGCACGTCGCGAAGTCGTTTCCGGAGTTCTGGGCCACTCTTTCCGAGCTCGGCGGCGAGGTGGTACTCCTCCCGTGATGACCATCGGGACCGCCTACCGCGTGACCGTCTTCGGGTCGAGCCACGGACCCGAGGTCGGCGCCGTGATCGCGGGGGTCCCGAAGGGACGACCGGTCGACCTCCTCGCAATCCAGCGCGCGCTCGACCGTCGCCGGCCGGTCGGCCGGCGGCTCGCCAGCCGGCGCCACGAGGAGGATCAGATCATCGTCGACGTCGGAATCTCCCACGGGGTCGCCGACGGCGGTCCGATCCGGCTCCACGTCGTCAACCAGGACGCCCGCTCGAGCGACTACGACCGGCTCCGAGACACCCCGCGGCCGGGGCATGCCGACTTTCCGGCCCGGGTCCGATACGGGGCGAACGCCGACCTCGCCGGCGGCGGGATCTTCTCCGGGCGGATGACGGTGGGCCTCGTCGCGGCCGGAGCGATTGCGTCCGGCCTTCTCGCCCCGCTCGGGGTCGAGGTGTTCGGGTTCGTCCGGTCGATCGGGCCGGAAGTCGCCGTGGTACCTGAGACGGCGCCGCTCTCCGAGCTCCGGCGGCGGAGTTCGGAGAACGAGGTCGGGACGCCGGACGCGTCGGCGGCCGCGCGCATGGAGGAATGCATCGCCGGGGTGCGACGGGCCGGGGACAGCATCGGGGGCATCGTCGAGGTTCGGGCGTCGGGACTTCCGGTCGGACTCGGAGAACCGTTTTTCGACTCGGTCGAGAGCGTGGTCGCCCACGCCGCGTTCTCCGTTCCGGCGGTGAAGGCCGTCGAGTTCGGAGACGGGTTCCGGGCGGCGACCCTCCGGGGGAGCGAGCACAACGACCCGTACGAGGTCCGCGCCGGTCGGATCGTCCCACGAACCAACCACGCGGGAGGAATCCTCGGGGGCCTGACCGACGGGGCCGAGCTCGTCGCCCGGTTCGCCGTCAAACCGACCGCTTCGATCGCCAAGGAGCAGGAGACGGTGCATCTTCGGAACCTCCAACCCGCCCGCATCGTCGTGACCGGACGCCACGACCCGTGCATCGTCCCCCGGGCGGCGCCGGTCCTCGAGGCGATCGTCGCGATCGGGCTGACCGACCTCGCCCTGCGAGGGGGGTTTCTCCGCTGAGCGGCCCCGAATTCCGAACGGCGATCTTGGGCGCCTCGGGATACATTGGGCAACATTTCGCGCGCCGGCTCGCCCGACACCCGGCGTTCGCCGATCCCCTGCTCCTCGCCGGGGACCGGTCGGTCGGTCGGCGGCTCGACGACGTTTGGGCCCTCGACGTGCCGGTTCCTCCCGAGCTCGCGGACCGCCGGTTCGTGGCCCGGACCCCGCGACAGCTCCAAGCGGCGCGGGTGAACCTCGCGTTCGGGGCCCTCCCCTCGGGCCACGCCGGACCGCTCGAATCCGAGCTCCTCCAGCGCGGGATCGCGGTGTTCACGAACGCCGCCGACCACCGCCGGGACGCGGGAGTGCCGTTGCTCGTCCCGGAGGTGAACGCCGACCATCTGCGGGTCCTCGGGGGCCGCGACTCCCGGCGCCCCCCCCTCGTGGCGAATCCCAACTGCACCGCGACGGGGCTCGTGCTCGCGCTCGCGCCCGTGTGGGACCTCCTCGCGCCGGCCGCAGTGCACGTCACGACGTACCAGGCGCGATCCGGGGCCGGAATCCCGGGCCTCGGCGCCGCCGAACTGTCCGCGAACGTGATTCCGCACATCGCGGGAGAGGAGGAGAAGGTCGCGGTCGAGACCGCGGTCCTGCTCGGGAAACGCCGCGGACGGCGGGTCGTTCCGTCGGCCGTTCCCATCCTCGTCCACGCGGCCCGGGTCCCGACCCGGGACGGCCACCTCGAAGCGGTGACCGTGGTGGCGCGCCGGGCCCCCAGCGAGTCGTCTCTCCGACGCGCCTGGACCGAGTTCGACCCTCTCGCCCGGCTCCCCCTCCCGACCGCGCCGCACCCGCCCATCCAACTTGCGACGGAGGACGACCGACCGCAGCCGGCCCTCGACGTTTGGGCCGGGACCCCGGCGAGCGCCCGCGGGATGGCGGCCGTCGTTGGCCGGATCCGCTGGTCGGCGCCCCACCTTCGGTTCTTCGTGCTGACGCACAATGCCGTCCGCGGGGGCGCCGGCGGCTCGGTGCTCAACGCCGAACTCGCGCTGGCCGCCGGCGATCTCCGACCTCGGGGAACCGGATGACGCGGACCCCGGTGGTCGTCAAGTTCGGCGGGGCTGCCCTCGCCGACGTGGAGGCGGTCGCCGGTCGGCTCTCCACGTTGCGGGCGGGCGGTCGTCCGGTCGTCGCCGTCGTCTCGGCGCGGGAGGGAGTGACCGATCGTCTGCTCGCCGCGGCCAATGGCCCGTCGGACTCCGGCGCGCACCGCCGCGCGCTCGACGACATCCGCGCCGCCCACCCGACCGGCGGGCCAGCGCTCGGGCGCCGCTTGGCGGAGCTCGAACGGGCGTTCGCGTGGTGCGAGCGGCGCGACCGGCTCGATGGCGCGGCGACCGACCGTATCCTCGCCTTCGGGGAGCGGCTCGCGGTGGATTGGCTCGTCCCCGAGCTCCGAGCGCGGGGACTCCCGTCGACCGGACTGGATGCCGCTCAGATCGGGATGTGGACCGATGGACGGCACGGCGCCGGGACCGTCCTCCTCGACCGTTCCCGTCGACCGGTTCGCCACCACGTGCTGGGCGCCCTCGCCCGGGGGGAGCTCCCGGTGGTGACCGGATACTTCGGGCGAGGCACCGCGGGGGAGCCCGTCACGCTGGGGCGAGGCGGCTCCGACTATGCCGCGAGCGCGCTCGGGGTCCTCGTGGGGGCCGAGTTCGTCGAGCTCGTGAAACGTCACGCGTCGGTCCTCTCGGCGGATCCGGCCGAAGTCCCCGCGGCCCGGCCCATCCGATCGCTGACGTACGAAGAGGCGGAGGAGCTGGCCGAGTTCGGCGCCCGCGTCCTCCATCCGATGACCGTCGAACCGGCGCGGCTCGCGGGAATCGAGCTCCGGATCCGCTCGCTCGGGGGCGCGGAGGAGGAGACGGTGGTCGGATCCCGCGGGGGACCGCCGGGAATTCGCGCCGTCACGGCGTCCCCGCCGGTCGCGCTGTTCCGGATGCGCTTTCCCGGAGCCCGGGGACGAACCGGCGTGCTGTCGGAAATCTGCCGTCGGCTTTCGAGTGCCGGCGTGCCGGTCCTCCAGGTGTTCACCTCGGCGGCCGTCGTCTCCGTCGTCACAGCCGCGAATCGGTCGGCGTCCGCCCGCCGCGTCCTCCGGTCGACGGTCGTGGAGAGGTCGGCCCGACTGGAACCGACGGTCTCGGTGTCCCTGATCGCCGGCATCGGCTCCGGGGCGATCGCGGACCTCCCCCGGTACCCCCGTTCACTCCTGGAGGGGGCCGAGGGGATCAGCGCCACGCGCGCGAGCGTGACGATCGCCGTTCCGGCCCACCGTCGGCTCGCGGAGCTGCGGCGCCTTCACCGCGCGGTGATCGAGCGGGGGACGCCCCGCTCGCGCGCCCCGACGGCCGGGCGACGGGCTTTTCCCCCCCCCGCGGGTCGCCCCGCCCGAGCGCCCCCGCCTCCGCGGACGCGGAGGAAGGCGCCGAGGACTTCGTGAAGACGTTCGTCAAGCTCACCGGCGTGACCGACCCGGGTTCCCTCTCGCTTGCGCCCGACGGAGGGGCCATCGGGTTCCTCGTCGGCGTTCCCGGCTCGTCGCGGAACCTCGAGCCGTCCCAGGCCGCCGAACTCGTCACGGCCGCCCCGCCGGGGGCGGAAGTGTGGGCCGTCACCCGCTCCCCGACGGCGGCGCTCATCCACCGGCTGTTCGACGAGGTCGGGGTGGACCGGGTCCAGGTCTACGGGACCATCCCTCCGGACCTCGAGTTCCTTGAGATCCACCACCTCGTTCCTTCCCTCGAGATCCCCCGGGCCGGGTCGACCGGTCCGGAACCGAAGATCCCGCCGGCGGAGGACTACTCCCGGCTCCACCTCGACGCCGCGGGCGACCCCATCGCGGACGGGAGCGCGTCCCGGCCCGACTGGGAGATGGCCGCCCGCGTCGTCGATTCCCAGCCCGGACGCAAACTCACCCTCGCGGGGGGGCTCACCCCCGAATCGGTCGCCGAGGCGATCGCCGCGGTCCGGCCCTGGGGCGTCGACGTGGGGGCGGGGGTCGAGAGTACGCCCGGCCACCTCGACCCGGCGAAGGTCGCCGCATTCCTGGCCGCCATCGAAGGCACGGAATCGGGGTCCGGCTGAGCGGCCGACGGCTTCCCCGAAATCTCAGGTCCCCAACCTGTTCGAGACCGCCCCGTCGCAACGGATACGTCGGCATGCGCGTCCGCAGAATGAGCCGGGCGAGAAGCGCTTAAGACCCCGGATCCGGAGCGCCGCCTGCCTCGGAAGAGGGATGGAATGACGAACCGGGTATCGCAGGCCGTGGGGTCAGGGACTCGCCGAATTCGCTCGCGAATGGCCGGCCGGGTGGTCGCGCTCGGAGTCGGGGCCACGGCGCTCCTGCTCCTGGCGGGATTCGCCGCGGCGTGTGGCACGGGGGGAGGCGGCGGGTACGGCGCCCCACCGGTCTGCAGCACCCCGGGCAAGGCGCCCGCCGCACTGTACATCACGCTTGCGTCGCCGACGAAAGGAGTCCCCGCGGGCGGGACATTGACCGCATCGTATGAGTTCGCGATCGTCGGCTTTACGAGCGCGGACGCGAACACGACCGTTACCGTTCCGACGACGTACGCTCGGTTCCCCGACGCGGCGACGAACGGAACGTTCACGCTCCAGTTCGCCCCGATGACGCTCCCCGGTGGCAACGGCAACTGGTCCGCCCCCGTGGTCAAGACGGACGTCCTCGCCTCGACGCTGGACTTCACGACGGGGGGCCACGCCTACCTGTCCACGGCGAACCTCGCGGTCATGATCGGCGGCGCTCCGTCGAACGTCACCCTCGAGTTCCGCTGGGGCTGGACCGCGAACCGCTCCGGACCCACGACGAGCAAGTGGAGCACTCCGACCTCGACCGTCACCGCCCCGAACTACCCGAGCGTGTTCGTCGCGGCTCCGTTCGTCCAGGTCAATGACACGAGCAACACGACGCTGATGTCGGGGACCGCGTTCACGATCGCGCTCTGGGGATCGGTCCAGAAGACCACGTTCCACACGGCGATCGAGACCACGAACGGGAAGGAGCTCAACTGCCAGACGGAGAAGAACGGGGGATGGGGCTCGTGCTTCGTCTACTCGATCGACGCCACCTACCAGAACGGGACCAACCTGCCCGCGGGGACCTACCTCGTCCACGTCCATGACAGCATGGGCGCGATCGTCGCCAGCATCTCGATCAGCGTCACGAACGCGTCGGGCTGGGGATGGGGCGGCCACGGCGGCCAGACGACCGTCACCTGCTGCCCGCCCTCGACCGGCGGCCACTGCGGTGGCGGCAGCGGAGGCTGGGGCGGCTCGGGCTGCGGCGGCGGAGGCCGCTGCAACCACCACCACGGCCACTGGTAGGACGCACGCGCAATCCCCGGCCCGCCACCCTCGGTGGCGGACCGGGGAGACTCAACCCCTTCCCAATTCTCGGTGGATCTCGGAGCGCGGTGGGCGCCGGCCGTCCCCGTCGACCGACGGTTGACTCATCGGTCGATCACGATCCCCGCGGCACGCTCGGGGAGATTCCGGACCGCTAGGGCCGAACCCGTTCGAGGCCGAGGAATCGGACCGAGCCGTCGGGAGCGACGCCCGCGATCAAGAGGTCCTTGCGGACCCCCTGCGCGACCCGGACCGCCCCCGCGAGCTCGGGCCACGGGGCCCGGTAGTCCGCGGGAACGGCCCGGACCAGGTACCGGGCGTGAACGGTCTCGGGGTTCCGCGGGTACGCCCGCAGATGGGCTCCGTACTTGAATCCGGTCTTGACGACGAGCTGACGGGTCCGGAGGGTACGGTACGCGGCGAGCCGCTCGGAGAATCCGCTCTCGATCTTGGCGGCGCGGAGCCCGAGTTGCTCCAAGGAGACGTGCCGCCCCGTGCGGGCGTCCCGGAGCGCGAGCTGGCCGGACTCGACCAAGTGGGCGGCCTCGAGCAGGGAGAGCTCGAGCCGCTCGCCGATCCGGCTCCCGTGGGCGAGCCCCTTGCCGAGGACGGCGACCGCCGCCGGCTCGAACACCACGACCCGGTCCTCGGCGAGCCACCCGCCGGCCGGAGCCGGGAGGGTCTGGGAGGGATGCGAGCCGACCGGGGCGGAGCGACGGAGCCGGTAGAACGTCAGGTCCGACTCCTCGTCGACGACCGCCACGAGGAGCGCTTTCTTCGCCCCATGGGCCCGGTCGGCGAGCGCCTCCAGTTCCGCGAGGTCGAACGGCTGGCGCTCGGAGTACGCGGCGACCCAGTACTTCGCCGGACTCTTGTTCAGGACGCCGCCGCGGGGGAGGACCGCGAACGCCGTGGGGGGCGGCGACCGCCGGACGACGTACCCCCGCTGGCGGAGGTCGCGGTAGACGATGTAGCGGACCCCGAATCCCTTCTCGGCGCGGAGCGCCCGACGGAACAGGTCCGGCCAGAGGACGGCCCGCTCGCGCCCGTCGACGACCGCGAGTCGACCCATCTCACCGAGGTACACCGTCTCGTACCGGTCGAGGGCGAGGCCGTCGGCGCTGGGGGTTCCGAAGAACCCCCGTCCGTACACGGTGCCGGCGTCGGACGGGTCGGCGACCCGGGACGTGGCGTCGCGCCCGAGGAGGGCGCTCACCGACGAGACCCTCGGAGCTCGTCGAGCGTGACGAGCGGTTCCAGCCGGACCCCGATCCCCGCGAGCTTCTCGGTCGCTCCCTGGCCCCGGTCGACGACGCAGATGACCCGGTCGACGGTCGCGCCCGCTTCGCGGAGGAGCCCCACCGTCTCCACGACGGAGCCGCCCGTCGTCGTCACGTCCTCGATGACCAGGACCCGGGCGCCGGGCGGGACCTCCCCCTCGACCCGCGTTCCGGTCCCGTGGGTCCGCGCCGCCTTGCGAACGATCGCGTACGGTTTCCCCGCCACGAGAGCGAGCGCGACGACGAGCGGCACGGCGCCGAGCTCCATCCCCGCGAACCGGTCCGCGTCCGCGACCCGACCGGCCAGCCGTTCGGCGATCCGACGGAGCCGGGCAGGGTCGGTCGTGGCCCGCTTCACGTCGACGTAGACGTCGGACGTCTGCCCGCTCGTCAGGGTGAAGGTGCCAAAGCGAACGGCCCCGGATTCGAGGAGGTCGGCGACGAGGACGGCGTCGGTCATGCGGCCTCTCCCCTCCCGCGCCTCACCATGGGACCTTCTTCAGTCCTGCCCAGTAGCCGACGTAGTTGAAAGCTGCGTGGAGGCCGAGGGTGAAGACGAGGAGCCACGCGACCGCCTCGAGCGACCCGAACGTGGTCCAGAAGATCTGCGGGAACGCGACGAGGCCGATCCCGATCGGAACGAGGACGAACGGGAGCTGGTCGAGGAGGAGCGTCCGCGCCCCGCTCTCCCGGCCGAGCCGCCGCTTGACGAACGAGCCGATCGCGTCGCCGGTCATCGCTCCGGCGGCGAGCAGGAAGACGACGGGGAGCGCTCCGAGCACGGTGGAGCCGAACTTCGGGACGATCGCGAGGTCCGGCGGGGCGATCAGGATCAGATACGCTTCGAGGAGGCCGAACGGGATCGCGAAGAACGTCCCGAACCAGAACCCCGACCACGACTTCGACGCACCGAGGATCCGTCGCCCGTCGCGGGGCCAGGTCCGGCCGAAATCCATCGGAGGACCCCGTCCCCGCGGGATCGTCGCCGTCGCGTTCGCGATGAGCGCCGGGAGGAGGACCCAGAGAACGTCCGCTGGGACGACGAGGTGCGGGTTGACCAAGGAGGTCCGTTCCCCCTACCCTTCGCGGACGAACCGTTCGAGGAGCGTGGCCACCTTCGCGATCTCCCGGGGGTCGGCGCTCTCCTCCGCCTCGTGGATGTGCGACTCCCGATCCATGCTCCCGAAGACGAGGGCGGGGAGCGGAGCCCCGGCGGGCGTGCGGAGACCCTCGAGCGAGCTCGCGTCGGTCCCGCCGTACTCCCCGAAGACGCCCGGCGCGCCGAACAGGTCGGCGCACAGCCGTTCGAGGTGGAGGACCATCGGGTGGGTCGGGGAAAGGTGGTACCCGCCTCGGGCGCGGATCTCGGGAGCCTCGGCCCGAGCGGTCGGGAGGGACGTCGCGAGCGTGGCCCGCAACGTCGAGAGGACGACGTCCCGGCCCGCGGCGAGCTCCATCTCCGGGAGGAGACGGAGGTCGACCGAGAACGTCGCGGCCGACCGGTGGTCCGAGGAGATTCGGCCCGCGCGGCTCGCGAGCTCGAGCAGTCGGAGGCACTCGGGGACCGGGTTGGCCCCTCGGTGGGGGTACCCACCGTGCGCGCTCACCCCGACGACCTGGACCGCTCGGGCGGAGGCCGGAACCTGGAGCGCCGTCCCGGCGGCGGGCACGACGGTGAACGGGGGCCGGACGTCCGCCTCCAGCCCGCGAACCGCCGCCTCGACCGCCGTGCCGTCCCCCCCGAACACGACCGTGACCGATTGGGCGATCTGATTCGCCGCGTCCGTCTCGGCGTGGGCCGCGACGACGAACGCGGCGCCGGGAACCGCGGGAGTCGGGTCGATGTCGAATTTGGTGAGGGTCGCCCGGCCCGTCACGACCGGCTCGGGAGCGCCGTGGTCGGGCCAGTCCGGGGACCGGTACACCGACTTCCAGGTCTTCGCAAGATCGTGGAGCGCGATCAGGGTCGTGCCGTACCGGAGCGTTTCGGTCAGCGTGGGGACGGTGCCGAAACTCGCGTCCAGGAAGACCAGTCCGGACGAGCCGGCGGTCGCGTGGGGGCTGCCGTCGGGGATGAGCGCGACCTCGCCCCGGAGGAACCGGGACGGGTCCTCCTCCGGAAGGGCCTCGTCGTGGGCCTTCAGACGCTCCACGCCCCCCGCTCCGCCGGTCTCCTCGTCGCAGCAGGCGAGCAACCGAACGTTGGCCGGGGGAGCCGGCCCGGCGGCCATCCGTTGCATCGCCAGCAGGCTCGCGACGACCCCGCTGCCGAGGTCGTCGTTCGACCCACGTCCGTAGAGCCGGCCGTTCGACCGGTACGTCAACGTATGCGGCGGCGACTTCCAGCGACCCAGCTGCTCGACCGGCACCGGCACGACGTCGTAATGGGCGAGGATCAGGACCGTCTTCGGCGCCCCCACGTCGAGGTCGATCACCACGTTCGGCCGCGGGATCCCTCGGAGCTCGGGGGCGGGGGGCCCGTCGACGACCGGGTCGAAGAGCCGCGTGGCGAGTCCCCGGTCCCGGGCGGCCCGGACGATCCGGTCGGCGGCCCGACGATACCGGGGCTTCTCGTACCGGCCGTGAAGCGGGTCTTCGAGGTTCGTAGGAGCGATGGCCACCAATTCGGCGAGGAGACGGAGCGCGTCGGCGTCGCCCAGCGCGTCCGCCGCGGCTCGGGAGAGCGGTTCCCCGGCTCCGACGTCGTCCATTTCGCTCCCTCAGTGCACGCTCTGGAGAACGACGAGGGAGCTCGCGACGACGAGCAGGTAGGTGGTGAGGAGCATGGTCCCGAACACCGACACGGTGTCCCCGAGGGAGGTCAAAAGTCGTTGGGTCCACGCCGGTTGGAGGACTCGGACCGATGGGATCCCGACCGACCCGCTCGCCGCCGTCGCCTCGCTCAGGTCGGCGATCGCCGCTTCGACGACCGCCTTCACGTCCCGGGCGAGCGCGGGCCCCGGGTACCGCTCTCCAACGGGGTTGATCCCGCCGTCGACCTCGTGCACGATGTGATTGTCGGTCGTCATCACTTCGGCCTCGGTGACGAGCGGGGCGAGCGCTTCGAGGATCGGGGCCCGCAATCCGAGGATCAGGTTGTTCCCGTCGATGAGGACGTGGGCGCTGCGCTTCCCCGCCACCTCGATCACCCACGCGCGGATCCCGGTCGGACCGATCCCGTGAGCCTGGAGCGAGTAGTTGGTCCGGGCCGCGACCCCAAACCGGAACGGCCCGTTGACCGTGGCCGCTTCGGCCGCCGCGGCGGCGGCCCCGATGTCGCGCCGGAGCTTCTCGGCGTTCGGCGTCGCATAGGTGAGGTCCCCCTGGCCCTCGACGTACGAGTTGTGGGCATCGATGAGCGCGAGCCGCGGAGACCGCTCGGCCGAAGCGCGAACCAGCGGGTCGACGATCGCGAAGTCGATATCGTCGGTCGGGGCCGGGGCCTGCGTCACGGTGACGAGGACCGCATCTCCCAGCCGCTGCCCGCGAGCGAACGAGTCGGCCGAACTTCGGACGAGCGGGCCGGCGAGCGAACTCCCCACGACCGGAAGGGAGCGGAGGAGAGCGACGGCCGCGTCCCCGACCCTCGCCACCTCGGCCTCGGTCGGGAGGTCGAGGTCGTGATTGCACGGCGTGTGGGGGGCGAAGACCATCCCGGCCTCCGGTCCGAGGCGGTCGGCAAGTTTCCGGGGGAGGTCGGAGGCGCCGAGCGCGGCGAACGGGCCCGGGTGGACCGTCGGGAGGACGATCGTGGCCTTCGTCCGGCCCCCCGACCGGATTCCGATCAGCGTGAGACGCAGGTCGGCAGGGACGGAGAACCGGTCGAAGAACCGCTCGAGCTCCGCGGTCGCCCCCGGGTCCCGAAGATTGATGTGGTCCAAGACCGGGCGGATGAGCGCGACCCCGGAGGTACCGAACTCACGCCGAAGCGGACGGTCCGCCACCCGGAGAAGGAGGGCGCAGCCGAGGAATCCAAGGACCAGGAACGCCCCGCCCTCGAGGACGAGGGGACCGGTCACGTGGACGATGACCAGAACCCCGAGAAAGGAGAGGAGCGGCTGAATCACGGAGGCAGGAAGGGACCGCAGGTGGTCCGGCCGGGAGAGCCCGAAAAGGCTCATGTGGCGGAACCAGAGGACAGGGCCCAGCAAGAACAGCAGGAACGCGCCGGCCGGCGGAGCGAGGCCCGGAACGGCGAACACGGCGATTCGTTCGGTGAGCAGAATCGGCAGCGGGACCGCCGCGGCGGTGGCCGCCAAGAGGAACGACCGTCGCCACGATAGGCGTCCGCCGAGCGCCTCGGCCAGCGGGACCGTGAGGAGGCCCCCGAGGAGCGCCGGGCCGAGAAAGACGAAGGCGAGGACGGGAAGGAACTCGATCCCGCGGAGGTCAGGGAATGCCGCGAGGGCGGCGGTCGCTACCGCCGCGAGCGCCGCGTACCCGACGCAGAGGGCGAGCGACGGGGCCCGAACGAGGAGGCGCGTGTAGCGGGGTTCCCGAAACGCTTCGGCAGGGTCATCGTCCGCGGGCACGCCGCACCTCCCCGAGGATTCCCCGGAATCCTCCGGCGATCCCCTCCTCCTCGGTGACGCTTCCCGTCACGAGGATCTGGGCGCCGGCCTCGAGCACTTCGCGCGCATCGCCGGCGGTCCGAATCCCGCCGCCGACGATGAGGGGGATCCGGAGCGACGCTCGGACGGCGCGGATCATCTCCGTCGGAACCGGGGACGGCGCCCCGGAGCCGGCCTCCAGGTAGACCATCCCCATCCCGAGCATCTCGGCGGCGAGGGCGTAGCCGACGGCGATGGGCGCCGCGTCCCGGGGAACGGCATCGACCTCCCCGACTTCGCCCACCCGCATCCCGGGGGCGATGACGAGGTAGCCGAGCGGAATCGCCTCGAGATTCATCTGCCGGATCACCGGCGCCGCGAGGGCATGGACGCGGATCACCAGGTCGAGCCGCCGCGAATTGAGAAGACTCATGAAGAGAACCGCGTCGGCGGCCTCGGTCAACGACGACGGCCCCTCCGGGAAGATGATCACCGGGACCGATACCGCCCCCTTCACCGCGCGGGCCGCCTCGCCCATCTTGGCCCGAGAGATCCCGGTCGAACCACCGAGCAGGATCGCGTCGGAGCCAAGCTCGATGGCCCCCTGCGCGATCTCGGCGGCCCTCGCCCCCGGGGACTTGTCCGGGTCGATGAGCGTGAAATGGAGCGGTCCGGAGCGGAGCTTCTCGTTGAGCCCGTCGAGCACCCGACCCATCGTTCCCACTACCGGAACGCCGCGGCGAGGAAGGCCAGGAGGGCCACGGTCATGGCGCCCTTGCTGATCGTCTGCTCCCGGTGGAGCCGCTGGGGGAGCCACAGCACCGAGACGACGAACAACGCATCGGCGGCGCCCACCAGCGCGAGATACATAATCCCCGCGACCGACGAGAGGGAAAGGACCGTGACGAGGGGAACCGGGCTGAGGACGATCGCGAGCGCGACCGCGACGCGGGCGACCCCGGTCGCGACGCCGAACCCGCGGACCCTCGGCAGGGTCCGGCGGTCGCGGTCGCCCTCCGCGTCCTCCATGTCCTTGATGACCTCGCGGCTCAGCGTCGCCCCAAACGCCATCACGGCGAAGGGGGCGACGACGAGGGGATTCCCCACGGCCGCCCCCCCGTAGAGGAACACGGCGCCCGTGAGAAACGCCACGAGGAGGTTCCCGACGAACCCCTCGGACTTGAGCCGAAACTCGTAGCCGAGCAACGCTGCGACCGCCGCGACGAAGAGCACGGCGACGAGCGGGGCGCGGAGGGCGACCGGGACCATGGCCGCCGTCCCGACGACGAACAGGGCCGCTCCCCCGAACCGGGCCGCCCCCGGCGAGATAGCTCCCGTCACGATCGGGCGGTCGGGGTGATTCACGCGGTCGGACTCGCGGTCGAGGACGTCGTTCACGACGTTCCCTCCGGCGGTGACGCACGCCGTCGAAACGGCCGCGAGCACGAGGAAGGTCCAGAACGACGGCGCGAGGGGAATCCCCGCCCCCCTCGCCGCGAGCCCACCCACGATGGTTCCGGCGAGCGCGGTCGACGTGTTGCCGACCCGCACAAGGCGGAGCCACGGCTGCACGCGGCCCCGATGGAAGGTCGACGGGGATAACGGTATCGAGAGGGCTGGCGTTGGCGTTCGTCGGCGGTTATAAGCCGGGCGGCGTCCCGACGGTGATGCCGAGGACCGGAGGGCCACCGACGGGGACCCGGCGGTTCCGGCTCGCGAACGGTCTCGAGGTGTTTCTGGCCCCCCGGGCCGAGAGCCCGACCGCGAGCGTCTGGGTCTGGTACCGGGTCGGCTCGAAGAACGAGTGGCCCGGTGTGACGGGCGCGTCCCATTGGGTGGAGCACATGCTGTTCCAGGGGTCCCCGAATTACGCGAAGGGGGCCATCGACCGGGCCGTCGTCGAGGCCGGGGGAACCCTGAACGCGTTCACGGACACCGATTTCACCGCCTACTTCGCGACCGTCCCCCGAGAGAAGCTGGCGATCCCGCTCGCGATCGAGGCGGACCGAATGACCCGAGCCTTCCTCGCCGACCGGGAGGTCGAGCGGGAGCGGACCGTCATCCGGTCCGAGCGGGAGGGGGACGAGAACTGGCCCGAGTACCGAACCGAGGAGGAGCTCTACCTCCTGGCGTTCCGCCATCACCCGTACCGGTGGGACCCGCTCGGCCGGAAGGAGGACATTCGATCCCTGACCCCGGCCGCCCTCCGCGCGTACTACCAGAAATATTACGGACCGAGGAACGCCGTCCTCGTCATCGCCGGCGGGTTCGAGGCGGCGGAGATCGAACGGACGGTCCGCCGAACCTTTGGGAAACTCCCGAGGGTGGGCGCCGACCCGGTTGTCCGAGAGGTCGAGCCCGCCCAGAACGGAGACCGGTCCGCGACCTTGCGGGGACCCGGAACGACCCCGCTCCTCGCGTTCGGATGGCGGGCGCCGTCGATCGATGACCCCGCCACCCCGGCGACGATCATGCTGGATGTCGTCCTCGGCGGGGAGACCCGTCTGTTCTCGGCGGGCGCCTCCTGGGGGCGCGCTGGAGAGCATCCATCGTCCCGTCTGTACCGGGGCCTCGTCGACACCGGCCTCGCCGTCCGCGCGACGAGCGAGTTCCGCCCCCGGGTTCACCCGGCGTTATTCACCGTGTCCGTCCAAGCGGCCGGTGGAGTCGCGCTCGACCGTCTGGAGGCCGCGGTCGAGAAGGAAGGGGCGCGGCTCGCGCACGACGGCCCGACGGCCACGGAGCTCGAGGATGCGCGGACCAAGGTACGTCGGGGCGCGGAGCTCTCGTACGAGGGGGCTTCACGCGTCGGATTCCGGCTCGGCTATTTCGCGATCCTCGGGAGCCCTGAGTTCGAGTCCCGCATCCTGCAGAAGATCCTCCGGGTCCGTCGGTCCGACGTCCAACGCCAGGCGACCCAGCTGTTCGCCCCCGGGCGCCGGGTCGTCGTCCGCTACCTCCCGGGTCAGGAGTCCCATGCCGAGTGACCGTACCGACCCCCTCGTGATTTCCCGATCGCTGCGGGCCGACGGACTCACGATCGTCCGACAACCGGCGCCCGTCGGCTCGGCCGGGTTCGCCGCGACCTACGTCGGGCCCGCGGGTTGGGCGTACGACGCGGCGGGGCGGGCGGGTACCGCGGTCGTTGCGAGCCTCCTCGCCCCGAGCGCCGCGGGTCGACGCGACCGCGTGGCCCTGGCCCGGGAACTGGACCGATGCGGAGGTTCGATCCACCGGCACTGCGCCCCGGAGTCGAACGAACTCGCCGTCTCCGGGCCGGCGTCCGAGCTCGAACCGCTCCTCGCGATCCTCGCGGATGTGGTCCTCCGTCCGCGGTTCGACCCGGACGATCTCGAACGCGTCCGTCGCCAGGTCCGGGAGCGCCAGCTTCGCGAGGCCACCCAGCCGGCGAGCCGGGCCGAACGGGAACTCCTGCACTCCCTCTTCCCGGCAGGCCACCCGTACCGCGAGACCGGGCTCGGGACCCGAGCAACGATCGGACGGATCCGGCGGGCGGACGTCGTCGGTTTCCACCGGGCCCAAACCTCGACGGAGGGGGCGTTCCTCGTCGTCACCACTTCCCGCTCGCACGCGGACGTCGAGGCGCTGGCCCGTCGGCTCTTCGCGGAGTTCCCGACCGAACGGCCGCGCGTCGCCGAGCCACACCCCATCGCGCCCCCGGTTCGTGCCGGGCAGAGGTCGGTTCCGATGCCTGGTCGGACGCAGACCGAAATCCGGGTCGGCGGGCTCGCCCCTCCGCGAGACGACCCGACGTTCCCGGCGCTGTACCTCGCAAACGAGGTCCTCGGCGGACGGAGCCTCCTCAACCGACTGTTCCAACACGTGCGCGAACGACGGGGGCTCGCGTACCACGCGTCGAGCGACCTCGACGCGATGCGATGGGGAGGATACTGGACCGCTCAGGCCGGGACGGGACCGGAACGAACGGCACAGGTGGTCCCGCTGGTCGAGAAGGAGGTCCGGGCCATCGCCGAGCGGACGATTCCGACCCCCGAACTCGAACTCATCCGGGAGAGCGCGATCGGCGAGATTCCGCTGGCACTCGAAACGGCCGCCGACGCGCATGAACTGGCCGTCGATGCGGCGTACCACCGCCTCCCCGAACAACACTGGCGCGACTGGCCCGAACGGTTGCGCGCGATCTCGACCGTCGCCATCCAAGCGGCCGCCGCCCCGGTGTACGACCCGGCGCACGCCGTGGTGGTGATCGCCGGTACCGCCCCCTAGTTCGGAGATTTCGGAGTCGTCGTATAACCTTGGACGACTCCACACCCATACGTATATCTACCGAACGCAAATGGGCGAGCCATGCCGGGTCCGCGCCGAGGCGCGAGCGATGCTGCCGGGATGCTGCGGAAGAACATCACCATCACCCACGAGGAGAACGCGTTCCTCGAGCGCCACCCGGAGATCAACCAGAGCGCCCTTTTCCGCCAGATCGTCGAATCGATGATGCTTGCCGAGCGGGCGCCTCACGTCGCGTCGATCCAGAACATCAAACTGGGGAAGGCCGTCTACCGCTCGGGCGCGATCATGTACCAGCGGAACGATCGTCGCCGGACCGTGGCGACGTCGGAATAGTCCGCCCCTCGCGCCGCGGCGCGTCGGCTTCTCGAAATCGGGCCCCCCATTCCCGGGCGACCGCCCGCTCGGAATCGGCCGCGCGGGCGTACACGGCCCCTTGGGCCCCGGGGGTGCCCCTCCACGCCCTCCCGGCCGTCGCCGGGAGAAGCCCGTCCAGCACGTGGCGTGGCAGGATGTGGCCGAACGCGAGCGACCGCCGAAGGGCAAGGTCGGTGAAGTGGGGCGCGTAGTGGCCTCCCCCGACGCCCAGAACGACGCGGTCGGTAGTGTCCGGAATGAGCTCGCGGACGACCGCCGCGATCAATCGGGTCGCCGCCGCCGGCGGATGATCCGGATCCTGCCCCCCGACCTCGACGAAGAACGCCGGGAACTCCAGCTCGGGTCCGTGATGGGTCGCCTCGAAACAGACGGGCCATCCGACGGCCCCCGCCCCCTCGGAGAGCCGGCGGAGCGCGTCGGTCATTCGGAGAGGGTCCGTCGGATCGAGCACCCCCGGTTGGCCCCCGACCTCGGCGGTTGGACCGGGATTTCCGAGGGGGTGGACCGTGAGGGCGTCGTGGCCGGATTCGCTCCGGTGGACCGATGGGAAGACCAGGGTCGGGGGCGATTCGCGCCACGGTTGCGGGAGCCGAAGGTCCAGGCGCTCGTCGTGGATGTGAGCCACCGAGCGGTGGAGCGTCACGACCCGATCGGAGAGCTGCCGGAGCGGAGCCCCGTCCACCGAGTCGCCCGTCGCCGATCCCGTGCCGAGGTCCTCGGAAACGGCCTGGGCCACAGGGTCGACGTCGGACAACACCACCACATACTCCGGGGGACGCACGTCGCCGAACGAGGGGGACCGGACCATAACGACTGGCAAACGACCTCGACGTCCCTCGGCCGCCTTCCAGGTCGGGACCGGGGCGCCGCTCGGGGGAACGGACGAGTCCTTACGAACCGCCGCGGCTCGTCCCGCCGTGACCCTCGCGAAGGCGGTCGTGGCGTGGAGCTCCGGCAAGGACTGCGCGTACGCCCTCGAGGAGATCCGACGTTCGCGAACGTACGACATCGTCGGTCTCCTGACGACCCTGACTCGCCCGTACTCTCGAGTCTCGATGCACGGGGTTCGCGAGGAACTGTTGGCGCGGCAAGCGGAAGCCCTCGCCCTCCCGGTCGAGCGGGTCGAGATTCCGGCGCCGTGCCCGAACGAAGTCTACGAGCGGGAGATGGCGGGGGCCCTCGCCCGGCTCCGAGCGCGCGACGTCGAGGCCGTGATCTTCGGGGACCTGTTCCTCCAGGATATCCGGGACTACCGCGAGGCGCGGATGGCCGGCTCGGGACTCCTCCCGGTCTTTCCGCTCTGGGGGCGGCCGACCGGTGCTCTCGCCCGATCGATGCTGCGGGACGGGCTTCAAGCGAGCGTCGTCTGCGTCGACCCCCGGAAGCTCCCGGCCCGGTTTGCCGGCCGAGAGTTCGACGAAGACTTCCTTGCCGACCTTCCCTCGACCGTCGACCCGTGTGGGGAGAACGGGGAGTTCCATACGTTCGTCCACCATCTGCCCTCCTTCCGCTCCCCGGTCGCGTTCACACGGGGCGTGGTGGTGGAGCGGGAGGGGTTCGTGTTTGCGGACGTCGTTCCGGCCGAGTAGACCGTGGTCGGTCCCCGGGGCGCGTCCCGCGGACGCGGGTCCCCTTAGTACGATAGGACGTCGTCGCCGAGAACCCGCTTCGAGATGGTGGCGAGCGAGATCTCCTCGTCCATCCCTTCGTGGCGGAAGAGCAGCGAGTCGACCCCGATCCGGACGACCTCCCCCTCGATGACCGATTGCTCCTGATGATCCTCGTCAAACAGGACGAGGCCCACTCGCGAACTGGTCCCGACGAATCGCGTCAAGTCCGCGTGCGCCGCCGCCGAACGTCGTGCGTCTCCGTAACTCGTCATCTCCCGGGGCAACCAGGTACGCGCTTAGAATCCTTTGGTAGAACCGGGGGGCCCCGGCGGCGCCTCGACTTAGGTTGCAGAGATCTCCCTGGTCAGGGATCCGACTGTAGCAACTCGATTGAACTCCAGTGGCGGAGCCCGAACATCGCGAGTGCGTACGCCAACGCCGCCGCCCACGTCGCCAAGAGGACGAGTACTCCGGGATAACTCACGGAGACGCCGGCGCAATGCGGGCAGGGGGCATTTTCTGCTGGCCCTGCGGGACAACATAGGGTCTCGTGCGTCAACGGGGGGATCGCCAGCACCGCGACGATCCCCGCGGCGAAGAGCGCAACCGCAGGCGAGTACGCGAGGACTCTCCTCATATCGAACTCCGAGACGGTACTCGCTGCCGACCCTCGCACTCGAGTGCCCGGGCCGCCCGGGCGGCCAAGATGTCACTCCTCACGGTCCCGACGGCCTGAACTCGGGCGGTGGAGGAGGAAGTGTCCGAATTCCTCCATGACTCGAACGAAACGACATCGGAAACTCCGTTTGGACCGTGTTTCGAATGCGCCATGCGAAGACGTCGAACTCTGCGACGAGACCCAAGCTCGTCCCCATAACGGCACCGAAGGTGAACCAGTATTGCATCACGCTCTCGGGGACGTACGAGGGGGATTGTCATATGGTGAACAGCCGCATCGAGTTCAGCGAGAGGGACAGCCAGAGTAGCAACGCGGTATCAACCGCGAGGAGCGCGAGTCGACGTGCCGCCCCAATCCTGGCCCGATGCTGAAACTCAACAAACCTCTCCGGCGTGTCATGAGCGCCGCTCGATGCTCCGTACATGAGGCGCGACCCCGCGAGAGAGACCGGGGGCAAACCTCGCCCCGCCTATATTGACCGTTCGACTTGTGTCCGTTGCCCAACGACGTGAGTCGACGCTCAGGAGACGACCACTGTCAAGGCGGTCTCGGACGAGACTTCGACGGCGGCGGGCTCGAGGTCCACGATCCAAATTGCCCACGTGAACGCCGGAAGCACGCCGGTCGAGCCGTTCAAGCTGAAGGCAAGGGATGAAAGGTCGACAGGCCCAGCGGGGTATGTGGCGTTCCACGAGAGCGGAGGCACATAACCGATGAACGGCGCACATGGCAACGCGAAGTGGGTCAGGGCGCCCATCAGGTCGCAATCATCGACGGACGGAATGACCCAGACTTGGAACGCGCCCAGGACTGAAAGGACTCCTTGCGGACTGGAATCCCGTGGCACCGTGAACGAGAGGACGAGCGCTTTCGAGGCGCAAATCCACGAGCCCCCTTGGCCACGCGTGCACCAAGAGGAGATGGGGCCGAGGGACCATGTCTCCCCGGCCGGGGCCAGATCACAAGTCGTGCTTGCCGATTGAGTGCAGTCTGCCCAAGCGCTCGCCCCGCTGCCGGACCCGCCGCCGACCGGCGGGCCAGCAATGGGAGTGGGCGCAGAGGGACCCCCCAACGCAAAAATGACCCCTGTGACGACCAGAATCGCGGCCGCCAGTATGGCGTTCGCGGTCCTCGTCGGAACGGTTCCTGCGGCGCCGTTGGAGGTCGACGACACCGGAGTTCACTCCCGGTCTCAGACATAATCCGGAGCAGATACGCCGGCGCTTCCGGTCAGGGGTCACCAGGCCTTGGCGTCGTCGTAGCTGACGCCGCTCGCTTTTCGAGCCCAACAAAATGTCCGCTACGCAAGCCGGCCACCTCGGGCGGGCTGTGGCGTTCGTCACAGGAATGCCTTCCCAGGCGAGTTCCCCTTCCTCGCGACCTGCCATCTTCGCACGGCTTCGATCGCGGCGATGGCCCCCCACGCGACTCCCACCGTGCCGAAGACTCCCCCGAGGATCGGGGTCTGGAGCGCGAACCGGACCGGGATCGCGGTCGATGGGCTATCGTTCGTCTCGGCCATTAGCCAGACTTGGTAGTGATCGCCTGGAATGGCAACGAACCCGGTGTTCCCACCGGTTCCGTCGTCCGTCGCCCCGACGAAGGTGTAGTTTACGCCGAATCTGCAGGGCGCAGGGCCGCAATCGAAGACCAAGAGGTAGGTCCGATTGCCTAGGGGAGGACTGTACCGGAGGCAATAGTAGCCCACCTCGCACCGCGGCACGTAGACCGTTCCCCAGCTCAGCAGGACGTCGACGGGAGACCCCGTCCACGACGAGACTCTGGGAACCGGCACGTCCAGCCATTGTCCCGAGTCCAAGTTCGTCGAGGACACACTCCCTTGACTCAGGGGCGTAACGACGAGGACGCTTCCGCCTAGGATCAGCGCTGCTGCCACGGCGAACAGGCGCCAATGCATGTCCGCAACCCAGCCGATCCCGGACTACTTAGGGATTCAACGGCGATCGGCGGGAGATCCCGGGCCCCCCGACTCAGAAGTCCGCCCTATGGTGAGGTGCTCCCGGCGGGATTTATGCTACTATTAGGGTAATACCTTGCCGAACAGCGGTTCGACGCATGCCCTGTGAAACGGCCTGATCCGCAAGTTCCCGAACTCAGTCGGATTTGAATACGACTGGCTTCGGGCCCGCGCTGGAGGGTGGCTCAGTACGGAGCCGCAGCATGGATGTCCGTAGCCAGCTGCCTCAAGCAGTCCTCGAGGTCATCCAGCCTACTGCGCTTGCTCAGCCACGCGCCAGCGCTCGCCATCTTCTTCGCGCTGACCGCGATCAACGCGCGGCGTTTTGCCCGCTTGCTGCGATGAGCCGCGAAGTTCCTGAGCGCCCAAAGTCGTTCCAGGCCAGGCTTGTACGCTGGCTTGCCCACAACTTGGACGAGATAGTTCTGCGGAGGTAAGAACCCCTTAAGCACCTCCAGAAGATGGTCGCGATTTCGGACATCAAAGTATCGGGAGCCAGTGACCAAGAACTCGCACACCTCCGCTCGCAGATGGGCTGGGAACCGCGCGCCGGTCACCCTGTAGAGATCGCTTGGCCGGTTGTTGATGCAGCCCACGAGCGCATCCAGCATGAACTGCTCGAAGGCTGCATGCAGGCGGATCACTGCGAATTCGTACGCGGACCGTTCAAACGGGACTGATTGACCAGCAGCCCTTGCCTGTGCCACGAACGAATGGACCTCAACGATCTCGAGGAGAAAGTCTGACGATAGAGCCCTTACGCTGACTTTGCGAGGCATGCGGGCCGGGATACCTGTTGACCCTCATGGACGCATCGGCCACACCGCGCCGACCGACCGCCATGGGTCCAGGAGGAGGCTGCCACTAACGGACGGCCCGGGTCCCCCGCCCGGCGGGGTCGCTTGTTAGATGGACCCGGTTTTCGAATCCATCCGCACACGCTCCGTTTCGGCCTCGGGCCGGAGCGAGTCTCCGGCGGAATCGAGACCCCGGTCGGCCCTCGGATTGAGGACATGATATCCGCCGATCTGCAGGACGGACATGCCACTGGTCGCCCTATGACCGCTGGCCCGGCGGCGAGCCGAAGGTCCACCCCGCAGGCGAGGCAGTAGAAGTAGCTCAGCAATCGGCTCCCCTGCGCCATCCAGATCTGTGCGTCGGGTAAAGGGCTATTCGAGGCAGACTGGGCCGACGAATGCTGAATCGTGTGCTGGCCCCCCGGGCGAGGTTGGGCTCCGGAGCTGCGCTCGAGTTGCCTCCCTCGTAGGGGCCACGTGCCCTGGAGGAGCTTGGCCACCCGAACCTCTATCCCGTCGCAGAATGTCCTGAACTCGAAATGGGCATCTCCCCGACTCGGGCAGCTCAGATCCGCAAGGTCGCCGCTTTGGACATCCTTCGAGATGTCTGCAAGGGCCGAAGGAGGGGCGTAGAAGAGAACGTCAAGACAGGACTCATCGTTCCCATTCTCGAAGCGCTCGGTTGGCGCAACCCTCAAGACATGGACTTCGAGCACCGGAAGAAGGACGGCTCGGCGGACATCCTGTTACGGCACGAGGGCGGCCAATCCCTCGTCGTAGAGTGCAAGAGCATCGAGATTCGGCTCTCAACCGCTCGCGTGCAGGCTCTCGGCTACGCTCATGCCCGCGGAGCCAGTTTCGCAGTTCTCACAAACGGCGTCAGCTGGGAAGTTCTTCCGACGTTAGTCAAGGGCGTGCCGATTGAGCGGATTATCCCGTACTATGTCTTCACATTGGGGTCCATCGGTCGGAACCCAGACCTGCTGTACTCTCTGATTTCAAAGGAACGATTCGGCGCCCTCGAGGAAGTTGCCGCTCCGAAGAAGGCCGCCCTTCAGCGCAGGATCGACGAGGAGGCGTTCCTAAACAGCCTCACGCGATTCAGGTCCTCTCTCTACGTTCTCATTCGTGCCCACTTCGACAGACACTATCCCGAGGACCCCGAATTCAGGAGTTCCGTAAACGATTGGCTCGCCAAGAATCCCTCGAGCATGGAGTGGTCGTGGCTGAAGGAAGCCACAGAAGACCAAGATTTCTTGAACCTGGTTCGAGGGACGCTGAAAGAGGCGGCACTTCCAACTGACCTCCCCACAATCAAACGTCGGGCGGGAAAGGACGGATTGGCCGACTTGCCCATATCACGGGCCCTAAGAGAAGCGGGCGTGCCGCTGGACTGGGTTGACAAGCTTTGCTTCGAGGGCGCGTACGCGTTCGTCAACCGAATCCTGTTTCTCCGGATGTATGAGGACCGGATAGACCCGAATTCTCGGGCAACGCGATCTCTAAATTCTCTCCTCCCCGCGGACAGCTCAATGCAGGCGGTTCATGCCGCGATTCAACTCCTCTTCGACAAAGTTCGCGGACTCTTTCCGAGTCTGTACGATGTCCCGCTCTACGACAACATCGGAATTGAGGCCGTCGACTGGGAAGCTGGTGTTTTACGGTCGGTTCTGGAGCACGCCCAGAAACACAATTTTGCTGAACTCGACCGAGACCTTCTTGGAGACGTCTATCAGCATCACACTCCCCGTCCGATTCGGAAGGCGTTCGGCCAATTCTACACCGACCCGCTAATTTGCGCCTACATGGTCGACCGGGCTGCCAACCTTGTGGGAGCGACCGCGGACGATGTGGTTGTTGACCCCGCGTGTGGGTCCGGGACGTTCTTGCTTGCGGCCTATGACCGAATGAAGCAGGAGCTACTTTCCTCAAAGATAAAGCCGGCGGCCGCTCACGAGTTTCTCCTGAAGAACACGCTCGTTGGAATTGACATCGACGCATTTGCCGTTCAGCTCGCGACGATGAACCTCTTGCTCCGCGATACAAACGTGGCGGCGTCTGTCCGGGGAGTTGTGCGGGGGAACTCACTTACTCAGACCCTTTCCTCATTCGACACAGACACCGCGCCGAATGGGGGAGAGGCTCTTTCCCTCACCGACATCTTGCGCCAGATGCGGAGGCGTTCCCCCGAGGGACTACGACTTGTTGTGGGAAACCCGCCACACCATCCTCTTCGGCAGGACAACCCAATTTACTCTCCAGCACTGGATGGATACTTCGCCCCATTCAAGAACGGCCTGACGAACATTTCGAGCGTGTTCTTGGTGCGGTGGCTTCGTTTCCTCTCTCCCGGAGGCGTGCTCGCGTTCATCCTTCCGAAGGTCTTCGTATGGAACGAATCATACGTTAAAGTGCGCGATTGGGTGGCCGACAACTTCGAAGTCGTCGAGATCGTCGACCTTGGCAAGGCATGGGACGAGGTCGGGCTCGAACAGATAATCGTCTTCCTGCGTACTCCGAAGAAAGGCGCGCGTCCGGACCGGAATGGCGAGGTAGTTGTGGTCTCTGGAGTCGAGTCTCCAGAACTTCTCGCGGAAAATCAGGTTCGTCGGCACGTAGTAGCTCAATCGAGTCTTGCCCCGCTGGGTGGGTCGTGGAGACTCTATGCCTCCGACCCGGATTTCCCGGAGATGGCGGCCGTATGGCGAACGGTGGAGCAGGGATCTCGACGACTCGCGGATTTGGCGGACATTTTCCGGGGGTACCCGAAGGTCGCCGTGGTGGCCGCGGGCTCGTCCAAACGAGGATCGCCGTCGCAGCGGGCTTTCCTCGCGGGCGCTAACATCGGCCTCGACCATTCGTTCACCTGTTGGAGCCTCGCGCTGGGGGAACTTCTTTGGGCCGACCCCAAGCTCGTGGCCGGCGAGGGTGAACGAGGGGCCAGGAAACTGGACCTCATCACTCGACCGAAGATTTTGTGCAAGCGCCTCGTGAGTAGCGACGTCAAGGTTGACGCATTCCTCGACGAGAAAGGACAGTACTTCTCGATAGACACGGTCACGAACATTGTCCCCCACTCGGACTCCGAGGTTAGCCTGGACTACTTGTACGGGGTACTGAACAGCATCCTCGGGACGGTCTACCTCCGCGACATGGTCTTCGATAGGAGTATCCTCACGATGGACATGGACACACCGTACCTCGGCAAGATGCCGATCCGGATCGCCTCGCCCCGTGACCAAATCGCGATCGGGGCCGTCGCCAAGCGTATCCAGGATACGGCAATGAATCTCCCCCGAAAGGACTGGCCGAAGGCTGGAATGCGGGTCGCCGGGCTGCTCGAAGAGCTGGACCACAAGGTACTGGCGGTTTATGGCGTCGAGGATCACTATGACATGTTTCGGGCCCTCCGGAAACCTGGATCCATCGATAAGGATCAAACCCAACTATCCGAGTTCGGGTGATGGAGCTACCCTCTTGGATCACGAGGCCCGAATCCCTTCCTCCAGCTGCGCTCCCTTCGCCATGTTGCACTCAGGGCAGGCAACTTGCCCGTTTGCGACGGTGGTTTGACCCCCGCGAACCCAGGGAATCTTGTGGTCGGCGTGCCATCCGTCCCATTGGCATCTAACGCCTGGACATTTGAGCCCGAGTCTGCAAACCCCATCGTCACGGCGATAGATGGCCAGCCGTTGCTCGTGGGTGAAATCGCGCTGATTGTCCCGCTGGGCGAGGTCCGGCACAGTGAGTAGAAAGCTCCGTGCGAGAATCTCGTGGCGCTTCGACAGCGAGGCCTCTGAGTCAGTCGAGTGGCTCGTCAACTCGTGGTACTGGACGAGCTCGTTGTCCTGAGCCTCCGCCGGCTGGGCCCCGTCCTCCCTCCGCTTCCGCTCGAATTCGATAAACCACGACGCGAGCGCTTGTTCCCGCCCGCCGAGAACAAAGCCGTCAATCAGACTCGACACGAGGCAGTAGAGCGATATCACGCTGAAGCGCTCAAGCTCGGGAGTCTTGGTAGGGAACGCGATTGCAAGAAGGTCCAAAGTCCGTCGAACCTTTTTCGCCGAGGGGAGGGTCCCGTCAAACAGCTCGTTCGTCTGATACATCCGGTTCAAGTCGGCGTTCTTAATGTCAACGGGGTGGCCGGCCAGCTCAATGCACATCATCTGTGCGGCAACCAAGTCGTGATTGTATCGAGTATTCTTGAAAATAACCGCGCTAAAGAACGGGTGGGACGTGAGGGACTTCACAAAATTCCTCATGCCTCCGACCATGGCGTTGCGTTTCTCTTGGGCTTTTAGTGGAGTCCCATTCTGGAGCCTTAGGAAGAGGTCCCGGACATCGTCGTCGGTAGCGTCACTGAGGACAACGACGTCGAGTGGATAGACGTCGAATTCCATCCGGATGTCG
The DNA here is from genome assembly GCA_022750295.1 of Candidatus Lutacidiplasma silvani. GTDB lineage: Archaea > Thermoplasmatota > Thermoplasmata > Lutacidiplasmatales > UBA184 > Lutacidiplasma > Lutacidiplasma silvani. The sequence goes on along the minus strand of JAKIVZ010000010.1, from coordinate 13,932 downwards.
TCTGGAAGGTCTGAGTAGCGGAGGTCCGCCACGACATTGCCGTTGACAGGGTCGGCGTCCGATGCCATCGCAAACCTGCCCTCTTGAAATTCCCAGATGGCGCGGACTCGCTGCTGTCCGTCAATGATCGCGTATTGATCTGGGTTCCGCGAGACGCGCTGCCAGTAGATTTTCGGAATGTCGAGCCCTCTAAGTATCGTATCGATTAGGAGTTGCTTCTGCGAAGTCGACCAAACTGGCGGTCGTTGAAAATCCGCGGAGGGATCGATTCGCCCCTTCGTTCCACAGAGGGTCGCGATGGGCCACGGCTTGCGACTGACGTCCATCGGCAACCCGTGCCACCCCTACGTTTACCGGGTAGAAATGCTTCCGCTTAATCAGGCCCCCGGAGGAGTTTGTCGACGCCAGCCCCCGACTGGGCAACGGTAATCCCCCAAGGTCGGCTCCCGCGGCCTCGATGCCCGGTGTGAAACGCGCTCTTCTGGGTGTGGCCCTCTTTTGGACCTACTTCGGAATCGAGCTCGGATCATCCAACTTTATTCTGCAGGCACTCGGCGTCCTGCTCTTCTTCGCGAGCGTGACTCTGATCGGGTGGGGCTTGCTCCTCCATCGAAGGGCCAGCAAGGAGAACGAGAGGATCAGGAGCGAGGGGTCTGTTCGGCAGCACTCCGGACGGTATCCCACAACGAGTCAGGCTCAGGATGGGTGGCCACGGCCACCCCCACCTCCATCAGCGACCGCCGCGCCCCCACCGCCCCCGCCTCGGGCGCGTCCCGGGCCACCCCCGAGCGAGTCGTCTGGTCCGCGTAGTCGTCCGCCCCGGACCGAGGGTCCTTCACGCACCGAGCCACCCCACCGACCGGGCGGCTCCGATTCGACTCCGGTTGAGCCGACGCCGCCCGCGAACATCCGTGAGGCGGCGACGATTCTCGGAGTTGAGGTCACCGCGTCTCCAAAGACCATCCAGTCAGCTTATAGAGGGTGGGCAAAGAGTCTCCACCCCGACCGGAATCCGAGTCCAGAGGACGCGACCAAACAGCTCCAACGAATCAATGCGGCGCGAGACTTGCTTCTCGAGTACGCTCGGGGCCGCAAGCGCTCTTGAAAGGTGTCCGTTGATGAGTGGTGCGGATTCGTCGAGCGAGGACAGCCCACCCGCTGATGATTCCCCGAATCCCGCGAGTCCTCGGCCTGGGTCATTTAGGGAACTCGTCGCTGCTTCCTGGAGCGAGGCGCGATCGCGGCCCCCGAGTGTCCGAAGAGGTTACGCCTCCACATTCTTCCTACTCGTCTTCGTACCTTGCGCCCTCGCCGTTGCGTTCGTTGCGGCGAACTTTCGCCCCGCCCTGAGCGAGGACTTCCTCTTTCTCTACTTCGGGATCACGTCGGCGCTTGGGATTGGCGTCTGGTCGACCCTGGTGCTTGCAGGAACAGCGGGGGATAAGCGCCTGATGTTCTTCCCGGCGATCCTGACAAACAGCGCTGGGATCATCGCAATCTTGGCCGCGCTGGTCGGGCCGTCTCGAGCGGCAATCCCGTTGGATTTCTCAGTCAGCTTCCTGATTGTCGGGCTCGCTTGGGTCATGCTGCACTTGGCGACCCATGTACGAGCACACGAGGAGGCATGGTCTCGTCAGTCGGGGAACATTCGTCCTGGGATCGCGACCCTTCCCGAGACCAGGGCTCCGGACGAGCCGGGCAGCCATCCCCCTGGTTCGCTGTGAGGGAATCGGGCCTATTTGCAGGCGCCGACGTGCGCTCCGTCGAAAATGTGTAGGTTGATGCACGGAATCAGCATCGTGCCGGCGTGCCGTGTTTCCTGATTGACGGTAGGTGGGCTCTCGCCGGCTACTGCAACTCGCCTTGCACCCATGTGTACGAGGTTCGGGTGGAACTCTCAGACGTGCCGTGGTTCAACTGCCGAAGCGTTAAGGGGGGGAACTCACCGTGGGCCAAGTGTCCGTTTCCTGGATGCGGCCGGTGGCATTCTATTCGGAGAGGTTCGAGGGCGGAGTCTGACTTGATTCCAATGTTCTGCCTGCCGGAACGCCCAGCGGGACCCGAAAACGTGATGGAAAGCCGCGTGCCAAGGTGAAGGGCCTCTTGCGGCTCCGCCCAGGTCGTGGCCCGTCAGGTAGGCTGCTTTCATAGCCCCGCCAGCGGTTGGACTTCCGATGGCCGAGATGCCCTGTCCATCCTGCCGGGAACCCACTGACTCGTCATTTGCCCATTGTCAGCACTGCGGGGCTGCCCTCCCACGGGTCGGTAGTGGACCTGCCACCCTCAGCGACATGGCACGCCTCGAGGCCGCGAAGATCAGATTGCGGGAGGTGAAGACCATGGAAAACGTCGTGTGGGCACTCGCAGTTGTCGTGATCGGCGGCGGGATACTGGATTGGAACTTTGGCAGCGCCTCGACGGGAACCGTGTTCGTAGTAATCGGGGTCGTCCTCGTCGTCGTGGCGGGGGCTCTCACCCTCCGGCACTCCAGAATGGTCTCAGCCCTCGCCAGAGGAGAAATCTGAATTCCCGAAACCTGTCCCTTGTAAATGTCTGGCTCGCACCCCGTACTGCCGACCTTTTCCAATGCCAGTCTTTCTCAAGAGTCCCCCACGCGGCGCGAGCCGCCCGCTTTCAAGCAGTGCGCGGGAGTCCGACCCCCTCATCTCGAGACATCGTCGCCGGCCTTTTCGGTGGCTCCCTGAAGCTTCCGGAGCTCCTCGATTGCGGGCCAGGAGTCTCCGAAGAACGCCTTGGCCAAGTCCTCCCCTGAACCAGTGCTGAGGTCCGAGTCTACGAACGGTCCCAGGAACGATAGCCGTCTGCTCAGGCGGGCTTCGTACGGCGCGAACTCGGTTTGAGTCACCGCGCTGGGACTGCTCACAACTTCCTTGATGTGGCGAACATAGAGCCCCTCGTTCTTGCGCCGATTATCGTTCTCGGTCCGCTCCAAAAGGGCGTCCAGCTTCGCCTCGAACCCCGGGAAGACTTCCGCGGGCTCAAGCGAGTCCGTTTGCTCTCCACGGAGCATCCGCGGAAGTGCACTGAAGACTCCCTCGATCATGGTGAGGGTGAACTCAAGGCCCGCGTCGAGGGAATGTTTTTCCGGGTGCTTGGAGTTGAGCGCCCCTTCCGAGACTATGAACTTCAGCTTGACCTCCTCACCCGCAATCAGTCGCGTCTTCCCGGCTTGGGAGGCATCGAAAGTGAACACTCCTAAGGCCGCACCTCGGTAGACGTACGCCTTGGCTCCCTCCTCGAGACCCAAAATCGCGAGCGATCGCGCGTGGCCGAAATGACTCTTGCTCGCTACCGCCTGCGCTGAGTCGAGCAGGTCGCGGGCATTCTGAATCGCCGCGGCTGCCATTTTTTGGAAGACTTGATCCAGTTCGAACTTGGGACTCTCATTCGCTGCCATCCGTCCGGGGACCACCTGCCTGAACATCCGCGTTTCTGGGCCAGCGAGCGAAGCCTATGGTAGGCGGCGTGTAGTCCCAAGTCGAACCGCGCCGTCCTTTCCGGTAAACAGTTGCCAAACCGCGCGGAAGGCGGTTCCGCCCAAGCCTCCGGAGCTCCAACGGAACTGGGCGGAATCAACGGAATGTCCGGTACGGACTCCGATTTGGATCGGACCCCTCGGAACTTCCGGAGGAACTTCCTCGGACGGCATATCGTCGATTCCTTGCGTGACGGAATCGGGCGGATCGCCGAGTTCGCCCGTCCACCCCCCGTAACGCCCCCGGGTAGAACTTCCGATTTCCGTCCAAGCATGTACGGACTGCCCGACGGGGACACCCCGGCCGTAACATCCGGACCTGGACCCGATCCGGACTGCTTGGTGGGGGGGCCTTCCTACGCTGCCGGAGTCGGAAGGGGTCCGTCCGAGACCCCTCAAGTAGTCCGCCCGGGCAGCAAGATCGCCCAAGGCGTCCGGAAATCTCAGGGTAGAGACTACCCAGTAGTGCCCCCGGGACCGGGACCCGATTCAGATCGCTCGGCAGGGGGGCCTTCCGACTCTTGCAGAGAGCGAAGGGGTCCGTCTCGGAGGTGAGGCAGGGTGGCCCGGTCAGATTGACGGGACCCAGCCGATCATCTGGCACATGCCGATGGACGCCAAGACCCCAGCGGACACGCCGAGCCACCAGAGGGCCGGGTCGACGACCCCCCACGCGATCAGCAGAACGATGGCGAACACGAAAACCAGGGCCCGCCTTGGAACAGGGCGGACCTCGGCCCGAATGTGGCCCGACCCCAAGATCGACATTGGGCAGCGCCTGCAGGGGCGGAAGAGACCTCGCGAACCGTAAAGTTTACCGGGCGCACGCCCGAACGCGCGGTCTCTGCCGAAACAGGGGGTCCGATTCTACGCTTCGTTTGGGGGTCGAGACCCTCCTCCGAAGCTCTCAAAACGGGACCGTATTCAGAGCCCAATAGTCGTAACATCGGATTCGAGAGCGAGGCTGGATCCGCCTCAGCTCAAGATTTCACCCAAGAACGTGGTGGCGGAAGAGTCAGAACGAACATCGAGCGCCGCCATTACAAACTTTTCGTCACCAGAATCCGCAGACTCGGTGATTCTGCGCGGTGGGCGGCAGCAGTTCTTCCACGATGTTACGACTATTCCGACCGCTCAGGGCCCCACGGCGTCTATGCGCCAGCTTCGGCCTTCCGCCGGGCCCTCATGCGGGCCATCCGCAGTCGCGCCGACTCGGTGAGCCAGAGTTTGTAGTGCTCGCCGCAGAGTCCGGACCAGTACCTGTTGGGGAGTGTGACGCCGCACCCGGGGTAGGTGCAATGCCTACGGGCGAGGTTTGTTCCGCGTTTCCAGTGAAGGACGTGGATCGATTCGGACTCGAGGATATTCGGGGGGGGTTTGTCCCTCTCAGCCTCGGGCTCATTCTCCCCCATCGGCTCCACCTCCAAGGCTGGGTCCGTTCCGGGTCGCCCTGGACCATACCGAGGCGCACGTCCCCGCGGGCAATCCTACGCGGCCAGCCACCTCTCGCCACTTGAGGCCGAGACGGCGCAGCTCGAGGATCTTGCCGGCCTTTTCCGGCGTGACCCTTCGCGGTCGGCCCGGGGGCCGCCCCGATCGCGTCGGGCGCCGACCCTCGCGAATCTCCCGCATGGCAACGCGGACCCGCTCCGACTTCCGCCGGGACTCGAACGAGGCGACCGAGGTTGTGACCCCGAGGAGGATGTTCCGAGCAAACGAGGCTGTGGCGTCCTGAGTCTCGGGAGTGGAGAGATAGGGCTCCTTGAGCGATGCAAATCGCACACCACCCTTTTCCAAGTCGAGGATTGCGCCGACGGCCCGGTCGAACCGCTCCTCGCGACTCCAGCGGTCGAGCGACCAGACAAGAAGGATGGTCCAGCCCCGGTCGGGTCGCGCAACATCCCGGAGGAGACGGTCGTACTCCGCCCGCTCGACCCGGCCTGTTCCGGAGACTTTCTCGGAGTAAACCGCGGCGACCTCCCAGCCACGGCGCTCCACCTCGAGCCGGACGTCACGCTCCTGGCCGGCGAGGTCTTGCTCCTCGGTCGAGACTCGCAAGTAGAGCGCTGCCCGTTCCGGACGTGCAGGTCCAGCGGCATCCGTCATTCCAGGGCTCCTCCGGAATCACGCGGAATTCTCAGTGGACGAGCTCTCCGGGAACTTCCGGCGAACGACTTCGGGGAGGAGGGATTCGTACGGAGTGGGGAGCGCGATTGGCCGATCACTCGTTCCCACCCCCACTGGCGCGCCGGGCCCGGTCGGCGCGCGTTTCGGCTCCGCCAAAGAGGTCCTCGGGGTCAGGGCTTGTCGACCCGGCGTCAGGAAAATAGGTGCCTGGCTTGCCTGCCCACCCTGACAATCTCGGCTCGCCCGGGGCAGGCTGGTCAGGGTCGTCAGGGTCCCCCTCTTTCGGTTCGGGCCGCAGACGGATACCGGACCATCCGTGCACCGATTTTCCGAGGACCGTCCGGCGCTCTGTTCGCGTCCAGGGCGCATGGGTCGGGAGGAGCTTCCCGAAGACCTCGAGCTTTCTATACGAGGAGCCGCGAGGTTCGCAGAACTGGGTGTACGCCTCGTACAGGTCCGCCTTCGAGATCCAGCTGCCCGGGTTCCGCTCGACGCAGGTGTTCACGAACCAGAAGATCGGGTCGGCCCGCTGCTTCCACTCGAGCGCGAGCGCTTCGGTCGACCGCGTTACCTTGAACCCGTGGTCGGCCACGAGGTCGGCGAGCCCTTTGAGGGCGAAGTTCAGGCCCCCGGACAGCTCCGCCCTGAGTTTGTCGGGGAGAGCACGGTCCTCGCGCCCGATGAAGCTCTGAGCGAACCGGAAGATGATCCACCGCCTCCAGAAGGCGATTGTCCGGTCGCTGACTTCGGGGAGCTCGTTCGCGCTGAAGACGAGCTTCGCCCCATTGACGAAGTCGAACGGGTGCCCGAACTTGTTCTCGCCGCGAACGGGGTCCCCGCCGGTCAGGAGCTTGAAGGTGCCCGTGAAAGCCAGCGGGTTCGCCGGGATGTCCGCGCAGACGTTCGCGCGCTTCCCCCAGAGGCGAGCGGCCGCGAACCGGTTCGAGACGAGGGTCTGGAGCGTTTCGGCGGAGACGTTCTCGGACCCGAGGAGGGCCACGAGCACTCCCAGAAGCGTTGACTTGCCGTTCGAGCCCTCGCCGAGAAACATGAAAGCAAGCTGGTACTCGTTCCCCGGGAGCAGGCAGTAGCCGAACAGCTTGCGGAGCTCGCGCCTGTCCGCCTCCTCGGGGAGGACTTGGACCATGAACTCGTCGAAGCGGGTGCATGTCGCGGAGGGATCGAACGCGACGGGGAGCCTCACCGTAAATCGAATGGACGGGTCGTGGGGGCACAGGATCGGGGCGCTCAGGGACGAGAGGTCGAGAACGCCGTTCGCAAGGCACACCGAGTGGGTCGGATTGAACTGGGCGCGGGGAACGTACGATCGACGGACGACGCCGGCGATGACCTCGGCGACGAATGCGGACGAAGCCGTTTGACCCCGCGCTCGGTACTGCTGCTCGACCCAGGACTTGACGACCGCCAAGGCATGGGGAACGTAGACCCCGGATTGATAGACGAGCAGCTCCTCGGTGTCTTGGACTGCGGCGAGCGCGAAGTGCGCCATCGCGCCCTCGACGAAGCCGGCCCGGTCGGGATGTTCCCCCGAGTCGAAAAGCGGCCGACTCACTGTGGGGTCCGCCGCTCGTACGACGACCGGATACCGCGCGGCCGAGTCGGCGATTTGTCGTACCTCACCCTCTTCCAAGGGAGGCAAGCACAGTTCGAGGTTCGCGCGAGTCACCTCGCAGAGAACGTCGCCTCCCTTCGACCTGACGGCGGACGCGAGCCGGAAGAGCCGGTCGTTGCGTTCCCCCTCAAGGTATCGCTCAGAGCCGCTGACGGGCAGTGCGCGCGCGCGCTGGAGGTCGGAGATCCATCCCGGAGTCTCGGGCAAGTCGAGGTCGGAAGTTCCTGCGATCCATTCGTACCAGCGGCCACTCTCGTGCGGGCTGCCCGGAAGTACGACGTAGCCTCCGTCGGCACGATAGTCGCACCCCGGAATCCTCTTCGCCCAGTTCCTCGCACCCGATTCGTGTCGGAGGTAGAAGTGCATCCCTCCCCCGCCAGTACGAACCCGCGGTCCGATGGGCAGCCGCTCCTCGAGTTCTTCGACCGCCTCAGGCGCATCTGCGTCGAGGACGTCGAATCCGTTCGTCTCGCCCGTCGGCGCCGCCCACCCGCAGCCCGGGAACTCCTTCGCCCATTTTTGCCACCGGTCGGCGTCGTGAGTAGCGTCCTTGTGCCCGTTCGGGGTGCACGGTATTTTGCCGCGAACCGGGAAAATGCTCAGGCCCTTCGCCAGGAACGGGAGCAGAACATCCGGCAGCCCAGGCGGGTAGATCGTCATCTACAGGCCCTCCTTCAACGAAACCAAGGGTAGTAGGACCCGGAGCTGGGCGAGGAACTGCTCCTGCGTGACGAGTTCCGGTAGCCCTTCGATGGCGACCCGGAGCGGGTCGTCGGCTGCACGGAGCCCGCGGATGGCCCTCTTCAGTGGGGCCGTTCTCGAGTACTCTCGCTCGCCGTTCATCTCGGCCCCCCGTGGAGGGCGGCCAAGATGCGGCCGGCCGCGCTTCGCATCCCCGGGGGCACGACGACAAGAACGCCGTCTGAGAGGACGGTGACCTCAGTCCCTTTTGCGAGTCCCGATCCGTCACACCAGGTCTTGGGGAGTATGAGGTACCTCGACTTCGCCGAGCCAATCTCTCCGATGCGTCGCGATTCCTTGGCTGCCATCGGTTATATTGATGCATAACCCCTCGGGGGAATTGGGGGAGAAACGCCGGCCATTCCTCCGCCCTCTCGTCGGAAGAAAGGGGGAGGAGAATCGACGGCCCGCGCGGCCGGTCAAAAATCAATGAAGCAGGCGGAGAACGTCCGACGGAAGGCGCTTGCACTCGAGGCGCGCGACGAACTCAGGCGGGACCTGGGTCGCGACCCCAGCGCCCGTGAGGTTCTCCGTCGAATGGAGATGAAGGATCGCGCGTTCGCCGGAGTGTGGACGCTCCGTCAGCCAGGGCCGAATGACCGGCTCCGGACCGTTCGAGCGATCTTGTTCGCGGCCAGAGTTCCAATTCGAACCCGCGGGCAGAAGGTCCGGGAACCCATTGCCAGTGGCCCACCAGGAGCCACTCACCCGACCCCAGGACGGCGCTCGGGCCAGCGAGGGCTGCAGCCCCCGCAGCCGGCTCGTGACGACGGTGAACAGCGCGTAGTCGTCGCGGCGCGCCCGTCCACGGATCGGTCGGTAACTATTGAACTCCTGCCCATTGGTCCCGCGGATCGACTTCGGCTTGTCCCAGGCGCTCGCCCTGAGCCGTCCGTCTTCGAGCCCGGCCGCGCGCCTTGGCTTTACCTGTTCAACAGTTCACGCCACCCAGTCAGCACGGTCGAACTTTGGCTCGGACCGAGCGGGACGACCGACACCGTTTCCGCAATCGGGCCCGGCGAGGCGGCCGAAGTTCACTGGCCGCCTCCGTCTTACGCGCCCTACCCGGCGCACCCGAATTCGAAGAGTGGCACCGCGTTCTTTCGGCTAAGCTACACCTCGGAGGGAGAGTCGAGGCGGATCGAGGGTAACGTCACGTTCGACGACGAGGGCAGGCCGACCGTGTTTGTGGTCGACCCTTTCAAACCCTCCGAGCGCTCGTTCTACATCAGATAGACGTCGGTCCGGGCACGCCGCGATCTTGGCTCCGAGGTGCTGGGACGGAAGCAGGCCCGCGAAGGACGGCTTGGTCGAGCCCAAGCGGTGCGACATACTCCCACCCGTCGTCGAGCATAGACCGCACGTTGGCAACCGGGACCGCCTTCTGGCCGCCCAGACCCCGCCTCGGTCGCGACGCGCTCTGCGCCTTCTCGGCCACGGCGAGAATCTCGTCGTTCGTCATCCCACCGAGGTCGAGTTTGGCTATCTCCGCTTCCGGGACTTGAGCGAAACGGAGCAGAAGCTCGCGCGTGCTCGCAACCTGATCGGTTGCGTCCTTCGTCGGAATCGTCGAGAGGAAAGGCTCGCACCGCTTGTAGGCCGTGCGCATCTCCTCGATGAACGCTTTGGGGAGCTGGCGCTTGTTCGTCGTGTACCGCGCGTCAATCGAGCCGGTGTGACCCATCCAGTACACGCGGAAATCGTGCGCGACCTTGCCCTTCGACTCCGCCGTTAGAAGCTGCGTGTCGAAGTAATGACGCAGCACGTAGGGCCGCCAGGAAAAGCCCGCTTTCACAATCGCGCGTTTGACAGCCTCGCTGACCTTCGTTGACCTGATGAACGCCTTCGCGGCCCAGCCTGGGTGGATTATGTCGGTCGCCGGGTCGAGTTCCTCGCCGTCGCGCAGTCGTTGCTCGAGGTACTCCGCGATGTAGCGGGCGCCTTCTCCCCCGAGGAACGTGAAATAGGGCGCGCCGGTCTTGGAGAGCGTTTCTCGTACCCGGACCAGCGTGGGGAGAGTCTCAAACGAGACCTTCCCTCGCTCGATCCGAAGCTCGTGGAGGTCTCCAACTCGGAGTCCGTCTTTGCCAGAGTAGTTGCCGAGGACCTCGGGCCGGACGCCGCTGAACGCCATGAGCGCGACCGCCACACGCTGTTGGGGGGTAGCGGCCAGCAGGATGTCGCGCAGCTCGTCGGGCGTAGGCACCCGTTCGTCGTCGAGAGTCGGAGACCGGCCGGCGCCACGAATCTTGACAGGTCGATTCACCTTTTTTCCGTGATGAGCAAGCCAACTTCGGACCGCCTTGACGTACGTGACGATCGTCGAGCCGGCCATGCCTCGTCGCTCCTCGCCGGACACGAAATCGAGCAGGCGGCGGTGCACGGCTTTCCCGTCCAGCTTGACAATCTGAGCGGGGGTGAGCCCCGTTCGCGCCGAGAAATTGAACAGGCTTCGGAGGTAGTTGTCGGCGGTGATTTGCGAGCCGCGGGCGACGTTCTCGAACCACCGTCGAATTTCGGGATCGCTGAGCCGCTCGCGCTTCTCGTCGACTCCTGGCCTGGACGCCATCGCACGGCTCAGGGACTCGTCGGATTTAAGGGTATTACCCTAAGGTTGAGGTGCTCCCGGCGGGAGTTTCTCCGGACGGCGTCGGTCGCCGACCCGCTTTGAACCCGCGTCAGAGGCTCGAGAGGCCTCTATCCTTGACCACTAGACTACGGGAGCAGCCTCGGGCTCGGTATCGGGCCCGCTCTTTGAGGCTTTCGCACTGTCGACGGGAGTTTCTCCGTCGCGGGCAACGCCTATGTGCCTCGCGCGGTTTCAAGCCTCCGTGACTCCCCCCGTCAAAGCACGAAGCGGCCATCTCATCCTTGAGGGCCGGTTGTCCTACTCCGACCTCACTCGAGTCTATCCCGACATCCACCGGAAGGTCGTCGAGGCGAACCGTCCGTTCCAGAAGGAGTCCGAGCCACTCCTCCCTGAGGTTCTCCTGGAGGAGAATCTGCGGGACCTCCGGGCCGACCGGAAGCCGGCCGGCTACAACCGCTCGGACCCGTTCGCCCTTCGGCTGATCTTCCCGATCTGCGACCGGCGGCACCCGGAGTTCTACTTCTCGAAGCCGGCCCGGTGCCAGGAGATCGTCCAGATCACCGAACAGGTCTCGCAACTCCTGCGCCGACGAGGACTGAAGCACGCGGTCGAGTACGACCGCCTTCCGCTCGGCCAACCCCGCGGCCTGCCCCCGGTCCCCCCGGTCGGGAGTGGCACCGGGGCCGTGGGGCTCGGCTGAGCGCCGGACCGCCGTCCGTTACGGGTTCGGCCGCTTGAACGGCCAGAACGTCGTCGGGGCCTCGGGCGGCTTCGGTTGCTGTCCCTGGAGGAGCTTCAGCGCCTCCCGGGCCTTGTCGAGCGCCTTCGGGTAATCTTCCGCCCGAGTCCGGATCGACTCCTCGAGGAGCTTCCGGGCGTCGGTCGTGTCGAGGTGCCGCTCGGCGGCCTTCGACAGGGCGGAGTCGATCAGGTAGTGGATGTTCAGAAGCTCCCGGTGGAGCGCCTTCCGCTGGTTGAGCTCCTCTTCCACGCCGAGCAGGGTCCGGGCGCCCTCGACGAGTTCCCCGGACTGGACGAGCCCTTCGACGGAGGCGAGCCGGTCGGGGAGGTTGCCGAGCGTGACCGTGAGTCCGTCCCGGGCGAAGACGAGCTCGCTCTCGACGGAGCGCCGGCGCTCGGCGAGACGAGCCTCGACGAGGTGGGCGAGGCGTTCGTTCCCCTCGCGGACGTTGGTCTCGACGTTCGCGTACTTCCGGGCTTCGAGGGCCGACTTCGCCTCGCTGAAGAGCTCCATGACCGGCGTCGTGTCGAGGCCGAGCTTCTCCCCGACCCAGAGCCGGTCCTTCAGGAGGTGGACCTGCTTTTCGAGCGTGGCGATCCGACCGAGTCGGGCCCGGGCCTCCTCCTCGGTGAGCCGCTGGACTGCGAGGGAGTACTCGCGTCGTTCCCGCGCGTCCTGGATGCCCAGGTGGGCCTGGGCGCGCGCCTCCGCCTCGGGGCCGGCCGGGTCGACGTTCGGGTCGTAGACCGCGTCGAGGTCCTGGCGACGGGCGTCGAGGAGCCGGTCGAGGGATTCGTACGCCGCCGCCCGGGCCCGGTCGAGCGCGTCCGACGCCCGCTTCCACTCCCGGGCCGGGATCGCCGTCTCGGCCTCCGCGACCGCGGCCTCGACCGCCTCGCTCCGCCCGGTGCCGGCGGCGGTCATGGTCTCGACCAGCGAATGGATCGAGGCGAACGAGCCGGCGTACAGCCGCTCCACGGCCCACCGGGCCATGTCGGCGGCCTCGCGGGCGGCGTGGGTCGCGCTCGGGTACTCGCCGGCCTGGGCGAAATGACGCGCCCGCTCGAGCGCCTGGAGGACCTCGTCGATCTCGGCCCCGAGCTCGAGCGCCTCCTTCACCTGTCGGTCGGCCCCGTCGAGCGCGTCGCGGGCCCTCCGCTGTTGTTCGCGCGAAACGGCGAGTTGATCGGTCGCTTCGAGCGCGAGCTCGAAGACCGCCGGGAACTGCTTCTGCTCGTACGCGTGCTTCGCCTTCTTGACCTGCTCGCCGGCGACCGGGGCCCGGACGCCGTCGCGCTCGGCCTCGCCGAGCTTCGCCTCGACGGTCTCGAGCGCGGCCCGGGCGATCCGGGTCTGGAGCTCGACCCGCTCGATCTCGCCCTCGCTCTGAGCGGCGAGGGTCAGCGCCTCGATTGCCCGACCCTCCTCGAGGGCCTGCCGGGCCCGCGAGAGGAGGTTCTCGGCGACCGTGGTCGGCGACCCCTCCTGCCGGACGTGGACGACCATCCCCTGGAGGTTCGCGAGCGTCTTCGCCACGTGGTTGTGCGTCGCCTGGATCAGTTCCCGCTCGAGCGGTCCGCCGAGCTCGATCGCGCGGGCGTACTGCTTGCGGGTCAGATGGCCCTCGACCTCGGCGAGCCGGGCCTGGAGGCCCGGGTTCGCCGCCCGTACGATCTCGGCCTCGGCGAACGCCTCGCGGGAGCGCTTCACCGCTCGCTCGGCCTGCTCGAGGAACCCGCGAGTCTCGATCAGCCGGGCGCGGACCGTTTCGATGTGGGCCGCGACGCCGGTCGGAACCGGGGTGGCGAGCCCCCGCCGGGCGTCGCCGAGGTCCTCGACGACGGCCGTGATGTCGACCCCGGCGGCGCGCGCGATGTCGAGCTCTTGCTCGAGGGCCCGGACGCTCTCCTCGAGCACCGGCCGCAGCAGGTGCAGGAGGTTCTCCTGGGCGGCGGTCGCGATCTCGAGCGCCTTGCGGGGGTCGCCGCCAGTGAGGGCCGTCCGCCCGAGGTCGACCTCGGCCCGGTAGGCGTCGGTGGAGAGGCCGAGCCGGTGGGCGTCCTCGAGGAGGAGCTCGACCGTGGTGAACCGGCGCGCGGCGTTCGACGACGCCCGCTCGGTGGTGAGCGCCTCTTCGAGCGCGCGGAGCTTCGTCTTCGCGCCGGCGAAGTCGAGCGCTTGGTAGGCGAGGCGGGTCTCCCGGATCTGCTCGCGGTACCCGTCGACCGCGACGCCGTCGTCCTTCAGCCCCTGCCAGACGTCGCCCGCCCGCTGGAGCCCCTCGACGACCGCCTCGGCGGACCGTCGCATCTCCGACGCCTCCTCCTCGACCGCCTTCGCCGACTGGAACGCCTCCGCGAATCGGTGCTCGCGGGCCGACTCCTGCGCGCTCTCGAACCGCTCCTTCAGCGAGGAGGTGTCGAGCCCCATCTTGCCGAGCTCGACGAGCGCGAGCTTGGCGTGGGAGACCGACTCCTCGCTCCGGATCAGTTGCTGCTGCTGGGCGCGCGTGCGGATCTCCTGCGACGCCCGCGACGCCTTGACGAACTCGCCCATGTTGAAGATCTGCTGGACCTCGTCGATCTGGCGCTGGATCTCGTCGC
>JAKIVZ010000021.1 GCA_022750295.1 Candidatus Lutacidiplasma silvani | reverse complement strand
GCTCCCGAGAACTCGGCTGTTCACGTCAGGCGGCCGGTTGCCAAGTACTGGATTCCCCGGCCGAGGCTCGTCTCGACTCCCAATCCGCTTCGGACGAGTTCCTGGCGGAGTCCCCATCTCCTGCGAGGTGGGTGAGTCGTCGTTCCAGCGGTCGCGACGTGCCGTTCCCCGGTGATCCGGGCGATTTCGAACGCAAAGCGTTCCGCGGTCGTCCTACGCCCCGGGACCGCACGGACGGCGTTTCTCCGGGTCGTGGAACCGATCGAGATCCCCGCGGTCCTTCTCTACCGGGGGAGGCCCGCCTATCGCGAGCCCCCTACTCCCGGCCCCCGGTAGGGACCAGATTGCCGAGGGGAGATCCCTCGGCGCGTCCGAGCGGCTCAGGTTTTCATGATGTGGCGGCCGGCCGCGCGCTTCGCGATCGGCCCCTTTCCGCCCGGTCGCTTCGCCGATCGCTTTCGAGCCGCCACCATTCTCGCGCCCCGCGTCCGTTTCGCCATGGACGTTCTACCGAGGCTCCGAGTATTTCGTTCCCCCCTCAACCCGATCTGAGTTGGCTCGAGTCGCGCGATTCCCATCCGGGGGGTGGCCCCCGAATCTGCCACTCGGAATCCCCACCGCAGACACAACCATCTGACAGCTGTCGGGCAGGGTGATCGCCCCGCTCGGTGGCGGTGTCACGGGGCCGCGCGGCCTCGTCGACCGGCCCTCGAGGGCCGGCGGGGAGTGGGATTCGCCGACGAGCCGGCCCGGACTCCCCCTCGCCTCGGGCGGCTCAATTCCGGTTCAGTCGGTCGTTATCCTCGCGCCGAGGTCCCGTTCGTACCGTGGAGCGGCGCAGCACCCGATCTGAGGCCAACCCGGGCGGTCCCCCGTCCACTATCCCGAATTCCTCGATCGTCGAGGACTCCAAGTCCGTTCCCGGGTTCGCCGAGCCGCTGGACCTCCACCGCTTCGAGGATGTGCTCGCGGTCGTGCTCCTGCCGACGCTCAACGAGGAGGCCGGTCTCGCCCGGACCCTTCGCGACCTCCCGACCGACCGGTTCGAGGAACCGGGGCGGCGCATTCAGACCCTGATCATCGATGGGGGGTCCACCGACGGGACCCTCGACGTCGCGCGGGCGTGGGGCGTCCCGGTCCTCCGGCAAACGAGCCGAGGAAAGGGCGGCGCCATGATCGAGGCGATCGACTGGATCCATGCGCATCACATTCCGTTCGTCCTCGTGCTCGACGCCGACGCCACCTACCCTCCCGACCGGATCCTTCCCGCCCTCGAGCTCCTCGCGGGCGGCACCCACCTCGTCGTCGGGGTGCGCCGTCCCGTTTGGGGCCCACCGAGCGACCTGAAGGACCTCACCCACCGGGCCGGCAATCTCGCGCTGAGCTACGCGGCCAGCGTCCTCAGCCGACGGCCGATCCTGGACCTCTGCAGCGGATTCTGGGGGGTTTCGACCCAGCGGTTCGTGGACCTAGGACTCGGCGACGTCACCTTCGCGATCGAGGCGGAGCTCGTCCTCCGGTCGATCCGCCGCGGCTACAGCATCCACCAGTTTCCGGTCACGTACCACGAGCGCCTCGGGGTCGCAAAGCTCCGGGCCGTCCGGGACGGAACTCGGATCCTCCGAACGATCGTCCGCGAGGCCCGTCCCGGACCCACCGAAGGGCGGGTTCGCCGGGCCCGCGGTTCGTGGAGCCGCGACGTCCTCTCGATCGGACTGGCCCTCGGGGGTCCGGGTCCGACCTTGGAGATCACGTCGCCCGCAGCCGAGGATGCGGAGCAGATCGCCGGAATCGTCCACCGGACGTTCCCCGGGGCCCAGGTCCATGTCCGCCCGGGCCGGTCGTTCTCGGTCCGGCAGCCCGTCGGAATCCGCGGCCGGTCGCCCCCCGACGGGATGCGGGACGCCCTCAACCTCTCGCTCCCGGCACCCGATCCGGTATCGGATGCGACTCGGTCGGCGATCGTTTCGATCCAGTCGGCCCGTCGGTGGCTCACCGTCGAGCTTCCGCCGGAACCGACCGGTTCGGCCGCCGAGTCCACGGCCCCGGTCTGGTCCCGCTCCGGAGGGTGGGTGGTCGGCCGGTTCGACCATCGGCGACGCGCGTCGTCGCTCCTCGTCGTGACGTCTCGCCTCAACTTCCGGCCGGAGCATCAGCAGGAAACGCTCCTCGCCGCGAACGGATTCCACGTCGTCGACTCGCTCCGCTCGGCCGGACGGGCGACGCTCGGCCCGGCGTCCCCCGACACCGCTCCCCGACCCTAGTGCGGACTCGCGTCGGGCCCGGACGTCCCCCCCAGCACCCTTATGGAGGCCGACCCTCCCCCGGCCCCCGCCGATGCCGACGTTCCCGGACAAGGCCGAGAAGTTCATCGACTGGTACCTCGAGGTCCTCGACGCGGCCGAACTGACGGACAAGCGGTACCCCGTGAAGGGGATGAACGTCTGGACCCCGTACGGATTCCAAGCGCGTCGCCAGCTCGACGCGATCATGATCCGTGAGATCGAACGGACCGGTTCGCTCCCGGTCGAGTTCCCGGCGCTGATCCCCCAAACCGAGTTCCAGAAGGAGAAGGACCACATCAAGGGGTTCGACGCGCAGGTCTACTGGGTCACCAAGGGCGGCGCGACTGACCTCGACGTTCCCCTCGTCCTTCGCCCGACGAGCGAGACCGCCATGTACCCGGTGTTTGCCCTGTGGGTCCGGTCCCACAAGGACCTCCCCCTCAACGTCTACCAGATCGTCAACACGTTCCGGTACGAGACGAAGACGACCCGGCCGTTCCTGCGGGTCCGGGAGATCCACTTCTTCGAGGAGCACACGTGCCAGGTCGATGAGGCGGCCGCGACCGAGCGGGTCCGCTCGAACCTCGCGGCGTTCGAGGGGATGGCCCGGTCGTTCGTTCTCCCATACGTAGCCGTTCGACGGCCCGAGTGGGACAAGTTCCCGGGCGCGTTCTACTCGGTCGCCCTCGATATCCCCGTCGGGGGAGCGCGGACCCTGCAGATCGGGACCACGCATCATTACCGCGAGAATTTCAGCGGACCGTACGGGATCCAGTACGAGGCCACCGACGGCTCGACGAAGCACGTCCACCAGACGACGTTCGGCCTCTCCGAACGCCTCGTCGGCGCCGTCGTCAGCGTCCATGGCGACGCAAAGGGCGTCGTCTTCCCGTCCTCCCTCGCGCCGTATCAGGTCGTCGTGGTCCCGATCGTCGGCGGGTCCGGCGGGGAGGCCGTCCTCGCGTACGCCCGGGAGCTGGTCGAGCGCCTCCGCGCGCGCGGCCTGCGGGTCCACCTCGATGACTCCGACGAACGACCCGGGGCGAAGTACTACCGGTGGGAGACGCACGGCGTGCCGCTCCGGGTCGAGGTCGGGCGCCGCGAGGCGGAGCAGAAAAGCGTCACGGTCGCCGACCGACTCGGCTCGAAGCGACCGATCGGACCGGACGGCGTGGACGATGGGATCGTCGCGGCGCTCGCCGAGTTCGACGAGCGGCTTCGGGCGAAGGCCCAAGCGACGTTCGCCGCGTCGTTCACCGTCGCTCGGGCGCTCGACGAGCTCCGCGCCAGTACGACCGTCCGCGTGATCGCCTGGTGCGGGTCGGAGGCCTGCGGTCACAAGGTCGAGGAAGCCATCGAGGGCGCCCTCCTCGGTACTCCCGAGGGTCCCTTACCCATCGATCTTGGGGTGCCAGGGCCGTGCGTGGGTTGCGGAACCGCGGACAGCCGTTGGGCTCTCGCCGGTCAGCCGCTCTGAGTCGCCCGAGGGGTCCAACCCCGGCTCTCAGTCGTCACCGGGGGTCCGGCGGTTCCCGAGTTGGAGGGATTTGGAGACGAGTCCGGGAACCGTGCGGAGATTCCGCGCTACGCGTAGCGCGACTGAGTATTCGGTACGAACGACGCGATGATACAGACGACAGCGGCGATGATCAGGACCGCCCCGCCGAAGATGAGCGACTGCGCTCCTCCGCAGTCGGAGTAGACCGTCGTTCCCCCGTGATTGGTCACGGTGCAGCCGATCCCGACCTCTCCGGCCAGCAGCAACGGAAGTCCGAGAATGAGGGCGGTGAGGCCGATCGCGATCAGGTAGGCGCGCAAGGAGCCTCCCGGGGATTGGGCCGGACCGACGCTCGCCGCGACGGAGAGTCCGAGGCGAGTTTGGCCCGGCGGTCCGGCGGACCCGAGTTCGCCGGCCCCGCCGGAGGACGACCGCTCACGCCGGACTCGCGGGAGTGGCGGGTGCCGGCTGGGGGGCCACGGGCGGAGCCGCCGCGGGAGTCACCGGGGGGTTCATCGGGGGAGACTGCCCGCGAGAAATGGCTTGACTCTCGGTCTCGATGGCGCGCTGGAAGCGGAAGGGGTTCGGGAGCCCGGCCCACTTCTCGTTCCCGATTCGTGCCCCGCCCTCCGACGACAGTCGGAGGGTCCCGTATCCGAGCACGCGGTGGAGGAACGTCTGGTGGATCTCGATCCCACGGACCTGGCGGATGGGGATCTCCTCGAACTCCCGGGAGAAGACACCCTTCTGAATGATCACTCGGCTCGAGGTCACCGCGTAGACGGTCCGCGTCCACTCGAGGTACCGGAGTCCGAGCAGGATGAGCGCGCCGAGGGTGAGGAGGAGAAGGAAGGCGAGCGCGAACGTCGCTCCGGTCCAGGTTCCCCCCGCGGGCAGCGCGCCGAAGAATCGCGTCAGGCCGGGCATAGCGGGGAGCCACGTGTACTTCGCGGCGGCGGCGGCGTAATCGAGGAGCCCAACGATCAGGAGGGCAAGCAGCGGGCCGGGGAAGTAGTAGAACTTCGTCGTGCGACTCTCGGCCCGAATCTCCTCCCCGTTGGCGAGGTAGGCCTCTCGGAGATACTTGGTTCGCGGAGGCGCGGCCTGTGTTGACACGAACGACCCATCCCGGGGTTCGCTAGTTAACGGCCCGCTTGACCGCAATCCACCTCTGGCCCGCCCTGCCTTCCACGCGAGCTCCTCGGACTGCCACATTAATCCACCGTTCTTTTCGTTCGCTGTGCGGGGGCCTCGACCGAGCGAGGTGGATTGGATTTCAGGGACGCGCTAAGTATCGACCCGCGGTCCGACGATTATCATGGCCGTACACACCATCTCGTTGGCAGGGGCGCTCATTCTCTTGGTCCTCGCGATCCTCCTTCTCTTCGTCATTGGGCCGTTCGGTCTTCTCCTCCTGATCTTGGTCGCGATCCTGTTCTGGTGGGCGTTCGGTCCCGGGAGCCGGGCCCTGGCGCAGAGTTAGCCCGGACCTCGAACGGCCCTTGCCCCAGCCCCCATCCGTGGCCGACTCACCCCACGCCCGAGGGGGCCTTCTGGGTCGCCCGGGGGCCCTCCCCCCCGCGGGAATCGAGTCGGACATCGAACGGAATTCCTCCCCCTCCGTCGACTCGACGCGGGTGACCTACCTCGGTCACGCCACCGTGCTGATCGAATCCGGCGGGGAATCGATCCTCACCGACCCGGTGTTCTCCAACCGGATCGCCCACGTGTTCACGAAGAGGACACGGCCGTCCGAGTTCCGACCGGAGGCCCTCCACGGCGTCGCCGGGGTGTTGATCTCCCACGCCCATCACGACCACTTGGACTACCCGTCGTTGAAGCGGATCCAGCCGCCGCCCCGGGTGGTCGTCCCGTGGGGGGTGTCGGTTCCGATGGGTTGGCGGGGGTTTCGCGACATCCGGGTGACCCGAGCCTGGGAGACCACGCGGATTGGCCGTTGGAACGTCGTCGCGGTCCCGTCCCGGCACTTTGGCGGGCGACTCCCTCTTCTCTGGACCTCCGGCCACCTCGGGTACGTCCTGACTGGGCCGAGCTGCATCTACTTCGCCGGTGACACCGGCCTCGACGAGACGTTGTTCCGGGAGCTGGGGCGACGGTTCGTCATCGACCTCGCCATCCTTCCCATCGCCGGAGCCGTCTTCCCGTGGTTCCGACCCAATCACATGAATTCGGAGGACGCGCTCCTCGCGTTCGATTGGCTCGGCGCTCGCCAAATGCTCCCGATGCACTTCGGGACGTTTCCGGCCTCACTCGAGCCCTCCGACGCGCCCCTCCAGCATCTGAACGACGGGGCGAGGCGACGAGGAGTCTCGGGTCAAGTTACTGCGCTTCCCGAAGGGGGGTCCCTCACCCTCCCGCCAGGAGTCCCCGGATCGGTTTCGAGAGTCCCGGCCTAGCGCCGCGCCGAGGCGGAGAAGATCGTGGTCAGCGAACTGCTTCTCGTAGTCGCCGCTCTATTGGTGACCTTCGACGTCGTGGCGATCTTCACACTCATCTTCTTCGAGCGGCGGGATCCCGAGAGCGTCCTCGCCTGGCTCTTCGCCGTTGTCACCCTTCCGGTGATCGGCTTCGTGCTCTACTTGGTCTTCGGATTCAAGTACTTCAAGAACCGGGCGTTTGGACTCAAGTCCACGGGCGACCGGGAGATCCTCGACCGGGTCCGCAAGGGGCTCGAACCGGGCGTCCCTGACGAGACCGAGCGCACGATCGGAGGGCTGGTCGATTACCCGGATCTCGCCCGATTGCTCTGGGCCGATAGCGCGGCGTTCTTGACGGAGGGAAACCAGGTCGACGTCTTCACCGGCGGTTCGGCGAAGTTCGAGGCGCTGTTCGCGGCGATCCAATCCGCCAAGTCCCACATCCACCTCGAGTACTACATTCTCCGGGACGACGAACTCGGGAAGCGGCTGCTCGCCCTCTTGGAGGCGAAGGCCCGGGAGGGGGTCGAGGTCCGCCTCCTCTACGATGACCTCGGGAACAAGATCCCGCACCGTCGCTACCAGGCCCTCCGGGACGCGGGCGGCCGGGTCTCCGGTTTCTATCGGGCCCTCATCCCTTCGGTCGGGTTCCGGATCAATTACCGTAACCATCGAAAGATCGCCGTGATCGATGGGACGGTCGGCTTCATCGGGGGGTTCAACGTCGGCGTTGAATATCTCGGCCGTGGGCCGCTCGGCCCCTGGAGAGATACGGCCGTCCGGATCCGCGGGGCGGCGGTCCGCGCCCTCCAGCTCCGGTTCCTGCTCGATTGGAACTACGCGACCAAGGAAGGATTGACCCTTGCTGAAACGTACTTCTCGAAGTTTTCCCGAGTGGGCTCGGCGTCCATCCAGATCGTGAGCGGCGGGCCGGACACGACATGGAATCCGCCCCGGGAACAGTACGTGAAGATGGTGGGCTCGGCGCGCCGGACCTGTTACCTTCAGACACCCTACTTCATCCCGGACGTGAGCGTCATGACCGCGCTGCGAATCGCCGCCCTCTCCGGCGTGGACGTCCGGATCATGGTCCCGACGAAGCCGGACCTGCCGTTCGTCCACTGGGCGTCCCTCTCCAACGTCGGCGAACTCCTCGATGCGGGCGTCCGTGTCTTCAGTTACAACGAAGGATTCCTCCACGCGAAGACGATCACGATCGACGATGCCGTGACCTCCGTCGGAAGCGCGAACTGGGACCTTCGAAGTTTCAAGTGGAACTTTGAGACGAACGCGGTGATCTACGACACGGCGTTCGGGGAGACGTACCGGAAGATCTTCGAGGCGGACATGGCCCGGTCCACCGAGATCACGCGCACCACCTACGCCCAGCGGTCGGGATCGGTTCGGTTCAAGGAAGCCATCTGCCGGTTGTTCTCGGGCGCGCTCTAACCCTGAGGCAGGCGGGACGCCCGAAGGTCTCACAAGCCGCCCGACGGAGCGGAACCCTCCAGCGTACGATAACAAGCTACACGGGTTTCCGGCGATCACGGACCCACGGTCGCCGCGCCTCGTCCATTCGCCGTCGGGAAGAGGGCGAGGTACGGAGTCGAGAGTGCCCGATCTCGTCCGACTCTCCCTCTCTCGGGCCACAGGAGACGGGGGGGACGGAGTCTCTGCCAGGATCGAACTAGGGGCAGACGCGGCGAGGCCCGGGCCGCGCTCCTCAGGGCGACCGGGCCGGCGCGTCGGTTCAGTCGAAGTGCCGGGACACCGCGGCGAGATACACGAGGAGCAGCACGACAATCACGAGCCCGAACCACGCACTGGAAAGATACTCGACCACGGCGTACACGATGAGCACCAAGATCGCGAGCACCAGCGCCCAGAGTTCCTGGTTCCAGAGTCCGACGGCGGTTCCGAGAATGACGAGGCCGAGAATTAGGATGATGATCCCGGCGACGGTCCCCGTGTACCCGAAGACCGTAGCGACCCCGACGCCCCCGAGCAAGAAGCCGGCCGCGACAAATAGGAAGGCGAGGCCAAGGATGATCACGAAGAATCCGAAGATCCCGATCAGGAATGCGAGGATGGCGACGCCCAAGGGAAGTTGCCCGATGTTCTGCACGATGGGCTCTTCGGGTCCGCTCCTTATGGGGACTACCTCAACGGGAATTGAGCCCGAATCCTAGCGTTGTGCCTCTCCTCAAACTGGTTTGAGCGAGCTTCACCTCGCAGGGAGGCGACTGCGGTCCGTCGCGAGGCGGGGGGAACGTCGCCGAGCGTACGATCCGCAGGCTCCCCCCGCCCGCCCGGGCGAGAGCCGGGGCCGGCCGTGGCCGCACACATGCCCGTCCCCGTCCCCGGAGCTGGGTCGCGCGGCGAGGGCCGGTCCTCCCGGTCGGATGGTGGGCCGAGATTCGAGAGAACGGATCCGTATCGTGGGGAACGCGCCGCTTCGGAATAGAGACGGCTCCCCATTCGCAGTGGGATTCTTGAGGCGTCGGCTCGACGTTGGGGCCGTCCCGACTCGGACGCTTGCGGGAACGGCAAGTCGTGCCGGGACCACCCGCTCGAGTTGGGCCGGTGGCCGCTCAGCCTGACTTTGCCTTCTCGTCGGCCGCGGGCACGGGAGGGTTCGGTAGGATTAGCCACATCCCGGCCAGCCCGAACAGGAGGAGCACGATCACGACCGCGTAGACGCCATTGTCAATCCAGACTCCATAGGAGAGGCCCCACCACAAGTAGAACACAACGGCGAGGACGACCAACGCCGCGAACCCGAAGAATGACACTGTCCGGGCGAACGGCATCTGTGGGCTCGCCGAATCGTCCGGCATCGCGAGCGGTTCCACCCGACTCGCGGCTTAACCCTTACGGAGCAGGGCGGTGCGACGGGAACGGCGGGACCCGCTGGGGCCTGCCCGGAACGGTCGCACCGGGGGTCGACCTACGAAGAGCGGTTGCTCGTCACCCGGGTTTCCGACAGGAAGAGCTCGCCCAGAATGAGGATTCCCGCGACCACGGTCAGGAACGACCCGACCGCGACGAGGATCCACCCACCGACGACGACCCAGGTCACGAGCCCGAGGACCACGAGCACGACCCCGCCGGTCAGATTCCGCGGAGTGCCACCGAAGTGCGTCGCTCCCGAGTAGGCGAGGATGACGAGGCCGAAGACCACAGCGAGCACACCGAGCACGAAGGCGCTCGCCATTCCCCCGAACGCCATCCCGAACCGCCCGGGTCCGAGACTGAAGAGGGCCCCCAAGAGCCCGCCAATCACAATCAGAATTCCGCCGAGTGCCGCGAGGAGCGTGACCAAGCTTCGTTGTACCATGTTCGCTTACCAAGTGGCTATCGCCGAGCGAACGGGATAGCCCCTCCCTGAACCGGACTTGAGCCGGGTGAGATCGGGAGCTCGGGAGCCGGGGCCGGCCACGTCCGCGCGGACACCGACAGGGGGGATGCCGGCGGAGATCCTCACTTCGGGCCGGTGAGGGTTCGAAGCCGACCGCCCGAGCATCGGCGGGAGTCGCTCCGAAGGAGCCCAAAAAAATAGACCACGTCCGAATCTCAGCCGGGGAATGGGTTGGGAGGGACGGTCCGATCGAACCTCCCCCCGAGGGCGGGCGTCCAACCGCGCGATACCCCAGGCGAGCGATCGCGCGGTTGACCTACAGCACGAGGTACCCGAGCATGACGAGGATAATCGCCGCGGCGGCGATGACGATGATCCATCCGATCACGGTCGCCCCTAGAGCGGCGCGTCGGCGGTGGGGACCCGGGCGACGGCCGCGGACGGGGGCACGCTCGGTACCTCCGTGGGTGCGACCGGGCCGGGGCCGGGCGAGGCGGGCGGGCCGGATTCGATGGTCTCCGTGAACATCGGCCCGGGGGCGGGGACGACCGCGGCGCCGTCGGTCGCGGGCGCCGGCAACGGCGTCTCGCTCACCGGCTGGGGGCCGGGGACGACCGGGGTGTCGACCGTCTCAGGGGTGGTCACGATTGGCTCCGGATCGGGGTTGGTTTCTGGCGCAAGGTTGGTTTCCATAACGACTCCTCCACTACTGACTCCTCGACCGAATTCGGGGCGATGGGTATAGGCTCCCTTAGCCCGGGTTGACGAGAATCCGGACTTTTCTCCTCGTATCGCCGCGACGCCGCGGGGTCGGCGCCAACCGCGTGGCCCCGACTCGCCCTCCCTCGGCGAGCGGTCCGTCCGACGGGGGAACGTCGGCCGAAGGCTCTATTTTCCCAGCCTACTCCCGTTAGTAGCTCGGTCGTCGACAGGGCGGCGCGAAGGAGCGAGGCACAGGTGCGAATTCTCATCGTGGATGATGACGCGGAATTCCGGGAGGAGCTCGTCGACCTGCTGCAACACGGTCAGCACGCGGTCACTGCCGTACCTTCGGCGGGGGAGGCCACGAGCGCCCTCGAACGCGACGAGTTCGACGTGATGTTCACCGACATTCGGATGGGGCGCCACAGCGGGATGGATCTCCTCGCCGACACGCGGCAGCGGTGGCCCCGCGTCCTCGTCGTGATGCTCACCGGTAAGGCGACGATCGACACCGCCGTGCGGGCCCTCCAGCTCGGCGCGTTCGACTACCTCCGCAAGCCCATTCGGGCCGACCAGGTCGACCGCGTGCTCGACCTCGTCGGCCAACAGCTCGCGCTCGTTCGGGCTGGGGCGAAACCGCTCGACCCGCTTCGGTACGCGAGCGCGCTCGCGGCGGAGGGCGGGTACGAGGTTCTGCTGATCTCGCCCCCACCGGTCCCGGTCGTCGTCGAGAAGGTGAGCTATCTCCCGCTCGACCCGGACAATCCGTTCCGAGTCCGGGACGCGGTCGAGGATTTCGTCACTCCCAAGGAGAGGGCCGCCGTGGTCCTCGCCGCCGTGGAGGAACTGCTGGCCCGGCACCGGGAGGAGGATATCGCCGCCCTGCTCGAGGGGATGCGCGCCGTCCTCGAGGGGAAAGGACCTCTCGCCGTCGGCTACGACCCGAACAAGATCACGGCGACCGGGGCGCTCGCCGTCCGGTCCTCAATCGTCTCGGCCGATGCCCACAACACCCTCGAATCGCTCGGGAGCCCGATCCGCCGACTCGTCCTGCGCCGGCTCGCCGACGGCCCCTGCAGTTTCACCCAGGCGATGGAGGCCGCCCACCTCGACGACACATCGAAAATCGCCTTCCACCTCCGGAAGCTGACCGAGAGCGGACTTGTCGCGCATCTCGCCGGGGAACGGTACCGACTCACTCCCCGGGGGCAGGGCGCAATCATCATCCTGAGCTCCATCGACAACCTGGATTCGGCCAAGGGCAGCGGGAATCGGATCTTCCAGTCGAAGATCCACCAGAAGCGGGCGGCGCCCGTGAAGCGACCCCGAAAGTCGAAGTGACCTCGGGCTCGACCGATCGAGTACGCTGGCCTATCCCGGCCCCTGGGACCCCCTCTCCCGGTTTACCCGAACCTTGGGGGCGGGCGCGCTGACCGGGGCGGACCTACCTCTTCGACCCCAATGTACTCTCGCGCTTCCCGCGAGAGCGCGAGCCACTTCGCCTGACGGTCGAACCCAATCGCCACGTATTCCTTCAGGGGGGTGCCGCTGCCCGGGTGCCAAGGGGCGCCCACGCCGCCCGCAATCAGCTCCTGGACCCGCGCCGGGGGAGCTTGACGACGAGGGCTCCGCAGGTGTCCAGGACCCCGAACATCTTTTTCCCGACGAACAGCGAACCGGTCCCGAACCCCTCGCGGTACGCGGTCTTGGCCCCGCCTTCCTCTCCGAGCTCGCGGGCGAGTTTGGCGAACCGTGCGACAGCGGCCTCCGGAATCGTTCCCATGCCCGGCTCTGGGCGAACCAGGCCGACCGGCCACTTAGGAGTTCGTTCCCACGGGGTTCAAGCGAAGCGGTCCTTGCCTGCTCCCTTTTCGGGGAACGAGTCGCGCCCCGTCGGGCGAAAGCGAACCCATTTAGCGCCGGCGCGCGCTCGTAAATCGGGCCTATGTCCTCCGCGAGCGTCGACGCCCCGCCCGACGGCGACGCCCGGTTCGCGGTCCTCGACCGGCTGAACCCGGACCAGCGGCGGACGCTCGCATACGCGAGCGCGATCGGGCGGGAGTTCGATTTTCCCCTCCTCGTGGCGGCGATCGGCGTTCCCGAGGAGGAGCTGGCCGAGCAGGTGGAGCAGCTGGTCCACCTCGGCGTCCTCCGGGAGCGGCCGGGCGGCGACCGGTTCGGGTTCACGCTCGACGAGATGCGGGCGGCGATCTACCAGTCGCTGACTGCGAGCCGGCTCCGCGTGCTCCATCGGAAGATCGGCGAGGCGATGGAGCGGCTCCACCCGGAGGTACCCGACGAGATCGTGAGCGAGCTCGGCCGCCACTACTTCCTCGGCAAGGTTCCCGATCGGGGGTTCGAGTTCAATCGGCGCGCCGCCGACATCGCCGAGCTCGCGGGCGACCCGGAGGAGGCGGCCCACCACCTCGAGCGGGCCCGGATCGACCTGAAGACCCTCGAGGGCGACCACCGGGAGAAGGAGGCCGGCCTCGCCGAGCGGCTCGGCAACGTCTACCAGTCCATGGGGAACACGCGGGGGGCCGACCGGCTCTACCGCGAGGGGCTCGACCTCATCGGACCCCGGCCCTCGGCGGTCCGGGCCCGCCTCGTCCTCGCCCGGGCCGAAGTCGCCCGGGCCAGCCGGGAGGTCGCCGTCGCGACGCGGGGGGCCCACCAGGCCCTCGAGATCTTCAGCTCGCTCGGCGACCTCGCGGGGGTCGCCTCGGTCCACCGGATCCTCGGCCGGATCGAGTTCCACTCCGGCGACTATCGCGCCGCGCTCGAGGAGGAGATGCAGGCGCTCGACCTCCTCCAGCGGGCCCGGGACCCGCAGATCCTCGGACGTCTCTGCACGGACATCGGAAATTCGTTCAGCATGCTCGGCGACGACCTTCGGGGGGAGGCGATCGAGTGGTACGAACGGGCGATCGACCACCTCGTCGAGGTCGGCGACTGGGTCGAGGTCGCCCGGGCCCACCTCAACCTCGGCATCACGCTCGGGGAGACCGACCCGGCCGACGGGCTCGAGAAGTTGGCCCGGGCCCGGGAGTATGCCGAGCGGGCCCACGAGCTGCGGCTCGCCGGGTGGGCGCTCTTCTCGGGGGTGTCGATGCGGCTCGCTCTCGGCCAGCTCGAGGCGGCCGAGTGGGAGAACCAGCAGGCGGGCCGCCTCCTCGACCGGGCCGACGACCCGCTCGGGAGCCAGCAGGTCGAGATGAACGCGGGATTGATCCACGAGCGACGGGGCCAGTGGGAGGAGGCGGAGACGTGTTTCCGCCAGGCGATCGAGCGGGCCGAGAGTCTCGAGGTCCACCCCGAGATCGCCGAGGGGGAGTTCCATCTCGCGCGGCTCAAGTTCAAGACCCGGGACCTCGCGGCCGCCCGGACGGCGTACGAGCAAGCCCGGCGGGAAGGGCTGGCGACGCTGAAGCCGAACCTCGCGCGGCCGTTCGAGGAACTGGGCCATCAGCTCGACGCGGCGGACCGGGAATCGCGGATCGCCGCGTCGTCCGCCGAGAGCGCTAATAACCCCCGGACCGCCTAATTGTCCACTGTGGCGTCTGCCCAGGCCCCGCCGGCCGAACCGGCCCC
Source organism: Candidatus Lutacidiplasma silvani (assembly GCA_022750295.1). Lineage (GTDB taxonomy): Archaea > Thermoplasmatota > Thermoplasmata > Lutacidiplasmatales > UBA184 > Lutacidiplasma > Lutacidiplasma silvani. Next base: position 14,615 of record JAKIVZ010000021.1, on the reverse strand, counting down.
GATCTTCGGGCGGACCGAGACGGTCGAGACGCTCGTCCGGAAGATCCAGGACGCCCGCGATGCCCGCGGCGGCTTCGTGGTCGTGGTCGGGGAGAGCGGCGTCGGGAAGTCGATCCTCCTCCGGCACCTGGAACGGCTCGCGCTCGGGCTCGGCTACGGCGTCGTCCACGGGCGGGCCCTCCCGACGGACCTTCCGCAACCGTTTGCCCTCCTCGGCGAGGTCGTCCGCTCCGCCGGGGAGAGCCGCCCGGCGACCGAGAGCCCGGACGAGGCCACGGGCGAGTCAATCCTTCCGATGTTCCTCGCGCCGTTCGAGACCGAGGGTCGGGCCGGACGAACGTCCCCGACCCCGTCTGAGGGATCCCGCGACGCCGCCGAAGCGAACCGGCTGCTCACCCGCCTCGAGAACCCGGTCGAGAGGGTCCAGGCGAACCGGGCGGCGCTCTTCGCCCAGTTGACCGACTTCCTCCTCCAGCTCGCGACCGACCGGCCGCTCCTCGTCACGCTCGACGACCTCGCGTTCGCCGACGACTCCTCCCTCGAGTTCCTCCAGCAGTTCTCCTCGGCGATCCCCGAGAGCCGGGTGGTCGCGGTCGGCTCGACCCTCCCCCTCGCGAACGCGCCGGCCCGGTCCCAGACGGCGCTCGAGCGGCTCGTCGACGCGCCGGAGACGACCCGGCTGTCCCTCCGACCGATGGCCGAGCCCGACGTGGGGTCGTACGTCCGGTGGCTGCTGAACGGGCGCGACCCGGGGCGGGACAACGTGATGCGGTGGTTCACGCAGACCGAGGGGAACCCGCTGTTCCTCGAGCACCTCGTCCGGGCCTCGATGGGGTTCGGAACGACGACCCCGCCGACGGACCGGACGAACACCGACTTCGACGCGGTCCTCCAGGGCCGAATCCATGCCTTGGACGAGTCCGAGCAGCGGGTCCTCGTCTACGGGGCGGTCCTCGGCAAGGAGTTCGATTTCGCGACGCTCATCCGGGCCTCGGGCCAGGAGGAGGAGCGCCTCAGCGAGAGCCTCGACCGATTGGTCCACGGCGGAATCCTTCGAGAGAAAGGAGGCGAGGTGTACGAGTTCGTGAGCGAGCCGGCTAGGGCCTCGGTCTACGCCGAGCTCACGGAGACCCGGCGCCGGATCCTCCACCGGAAGGCGGCCGTGGCCCTGGAGGAGCGGCCGAGCACCTCGGCGCAGACGTTCGAGCTCGCCCGGCAGTCGTACCTCGGGCGCGACGACTCGCGCGCCGTCGAATACAACCGGCGCGCCGCGGACCTCGCGGCCGCGACGTTCGCGTTCGATTCGGCGATCGTTCATCTCGAGCGGGCCCTCGAATCGGCCCGCCGCCTGACCCCCCGCGACGCCGGACTCGAACTCCGGCTCCTGATCGAGCTCGGCGGGGTCCTCGACGAGTTCGGCGACCTTCGACGGTCGGAAGAGCTCCTCCTCGACGCGGTCGCCCGGGCCCGGTCGGAACCCGGCCGGGAACGGGAGCTCGCCCTCGCCCTCCTCGGCCTCGCCCGCACTCGGTCCGACTTGAGCCGGTACGGCTCGTCCCGCGAGCTCGCCACCGAGGCGTTCGGGGTGATGGAGCGGCTCCACAACGATCGCGGGCTCCTCGTCGCCCACCGGGTCCTCGGGGTCGATTGCTGGCGACTCGGCGACCTCGACGCGGCCGAGGTGCATCAGAAGGAGGCGATCCGGCTCGCCGAGCGGGTCGGGACGCCTACGGAGCAGGGCCATGCCCTCATCGACCTCGCGAACACCCTCGTCGTGCGGGGCGCGGGCCGCCTCGCCGAGGCGGAGGAGCTGTACGACCGGGCGGCGGCCGTCTTCGCCCAGACGCACGACCACTCGGCCCGCGCGCGGGTCCTCATGAACCGGGCCCTCCTCTCCCACAACGACGGCCGCGTGGAGGACGCCGTCCGGGACATGGCCGAGGCGATCGCCGCCGCCGAACGGAGTCGGTCGCGGATCTGGATTGGGTACTGCCACCTCAACATGGCCCAGTTCCAGGCGGAGCGGAAGAACGTCCCGGAAGCGCGGCGCTCCCTCGACCGCGCGGTCGCCCAACTCGCGCCGCTCGGGGACCAGCTCGCCGACCAGCAGGCGACGATGGCCCGCGGGATGATCGCCGAGGTCGAAGGGAAGTTCGACGACGCGTCGACCGCGTACTCCGATGCCCTCGCGCTCGCCCGCGAACTCGGCCTGGGGCCGGAGATCGCCGAGATGCAGCTCCGGCTGGGAGGCCTCGCGGTGGCCCGCGGGGACGCCCCGGTCGCCCGGAAATGGTTCGCCGGGGCGAAGGAGGCCGGGATCCTCGAGCACCGGGGGGACCTCTCGGGCCAGTTGAAGGCCCTCGAGGAACGGCTCAACGCCCTGCCCCCCCAGGGTTAAGGACGCGACCACGGGTGGCGCCCCCGTGTCGGCCCCCCGCGCCCGGCGGACGGCGCCGGACGGCTCCCCCTACCCGGACCGGAGCGATCCGGGGTTCGAGCGCGACGTTCGGGCGATGTTCGGGGAGATTGCCGACGGGTACGACACGTTCGACCATGTCGCCTCCCTCGGGCAGGACCTCCTGTGGCGGCCCCGCGCCCTCTGGGCGCTGGACCGGTTCCGGGACGGACAGCCGGCCCTCGAGCGCGCGCTCGACATCGGATGCGGGACGGGCGACCTCACCCGCCTCACCGCCCGCCACTTTCCATCCGCCTCGGTGGTCGGAGCCGATTTCACCGCCCCCATGCTCACGCTCGCCGCCCATCGGACGATGGCACGGGGCGAGGGACGCCGGATCGGCTACGCCCGCGGGAGCGCGCTCCTCCTTCCATTCCGCACGGCAAGCTTCGACCTCGTGCTGTCCGCGTTCGTCGTCCGAAACCTCCCCGACCTCGGCCGGGCGTTCTCCGAACTCCACCGGGTCCTCCGACCGGGGGGGACCCTCCTGACGCTCGAGATCACCGAGCCGACGAGCCCTCTCGTGGGGAAGCTGTTCCACGCCTATTTCGACGCCGTCGTCCCATGGCTCGGCACCGCGGTCGGCCACTCCGGACCCTACCGGTATCTCCCCGAGTCGCTCCGCCACCTCCCCCCGCGCCGGGAGCTCCTGGCCCGCCTCGGGACCGCCGGATTCGGGCGGGCCGCCGCGGTGCCGCAGGCCGGAGGGATTGTCACGACGTATCTCGCCGAGGCGACCGGGGCGAGCCGTTAAAGACGACCCCGGAATTTCTGTACCGTCCATGACGAACGCGCCGTTCGAGCCGTTTCCGTACGCCCACGCCCACCGGCGCGAGATCGTCTGGATGAGCCAGAACACCAACCACCTCGTCCCACCGGAGCCCGCGACGAATGCGATCCGCCAGGCGCTCGACGAGCGGCGGTACGAGGGGTACCCGCTCGCCGCCGGTCTCCCCGAGCTCCGCTCGCTGGTCGTCTCCGACCTCGGCCTTCCGAGCGACGTCGGGTGCCTGTTGACCGCCGGCGGGACCGAGGCGCTGTACATGCTGACCCGGGCGCTCCTCGCCCCCGGCGACGAGGTCGTCGCCAGCGACCCGAGCTACCTGATCATCCACAAGTTCATCGAGCTCGCGGGCGCCCGCCCGGTCCCGCTCGACATCTACGCCCCGCCGTACCGGCTCACCGCGGACCGGGTCGCGGAAGCGATCGGTCCGAAGACGAAGATGATCCTCCTGATCGACCCGCTGAATCCGCACGGTTCCGGCTACCCGCCCGAGGAGGTCCGGGCGATCGCCGAGCTCGCGAAGGACCACGGCCTCTGGCTCCTGAACGACATCACGTACCGCGACTTCGCGGACGTCCACACGCTCGCGTATCCGTTCCACCCCGAGAAGACGCTCACCGTCTGGTCGGTCTCGAAGAACTGCGGTCTCGCCGGCTTGCGGATCGGGGGCCTCGCGGCCGCCCCCGACGTGACCCAAGCGATCCACCGGTTCAACACGAACGACCTCGGTGTGAACATCCTTGCCCAGGTGGCGGCACTCGCCGACCTGCAAACGAAGTCGAAATGGTTCGGGAACGTCCGGACCACGTGCCGGCAGAACCAGGCGACGATCCGGGAGGCGGTCGCGGCGACCCCCGGCACGTTCCTTCCCGTCTATCCCTCGCAGGCGAACATGTTCGCGATCGACATCTCGGCGACCGGGATCGCTCCGGAACGGCTGCAGGAGACCCTGCTGCGCGACGACGGCGTGTTCCTCCGGGCCGGCAACTACCTGTCGCCGAAGTTCGGGGGCCGGTTCGTCCGGGTCTCGTTCTCGAACCCGCCGAGCGAGATCGCGAAGTTCGCGTCCGTCTTCCCCGCCGCGGTGGAGCGGCTCCGCGCCTCCGCCCCTATGCCCCGGGCGGTGTGACGGTCGCGTCGACCACGACGTGCGAACGGCTCGGACCATACGCCTTCACCCGACGTCCTTCCGTCCGCTCGACCGAACCCCCGGCCGCGGTAACGGCGCTCCGAACCGCCGCCTCTCCGAGGGCGGCATCGTTTCCGGCGTCGACGACCAGGTGGACGTGCAGGCTCCCGCCGGGCCGAACGAGGTGAAGGGCGAGAGGGATCCACGGGAGCGCGTTCGGCAAGAATCCCAGGAACACGCGGTCCGCATCCCGGACCGGGAGTTCGACGGTCCGATTGTCGCCGAGCAGGGCCACGGCCCGGTCCTCGACCTTGTTCCGGGCGAGGTTCTCGACGAGGAACCGGTACGACTCCGGGTTCTCCTCGACCGCGAACGCGCGCCGGGCGCGACCGACCACGAGGGCGGGGAGGGCGAAGTACCCGATGCCGGCGAACAGGTCGACGACCGTCTCGCCCGGTCGCGTGACCCGGCCCGCCCGCGCCCGCTCGATCTCGTTCCCCCGGCTGAACAGGACGCGCGCCGCGTCGAACCGGAACCGGACCCCGTGCTCCCAGACCTCCGTGACCGTCGGGCCCCCGGCGATCACCTCCACGTCGGGGAGCCGACGCTCCCCGTGCGCGGGCCCCCGGTGGCGGAGCACCGTCTCCACGCCGAGCTCGTCCTGGTACGCTCGCCCGATCGCCCCGAACGCGGGGCGGGCCGATTCCGGCAATCGAACGAGGACGACCGACCCGACCCGCTGGAACCCGGTCGGGATCGCGCTCGCCGCCGAGGGTCCCGAATCGGCCGCCACCACCGCCCGCACCCGGGCGGCGGGGGCGCCTCGGTTCCGGGCCATCGACGGGTCGGGCTACGGGTGGGGGTCGAGGCCAGGGGTCAGGATCACTTCGAGGAACTGCTTCAGGTGGGCGGTCAGGATCGGGTTGTCGGTGAATCCGCAGGCATCGAGGCCGGGGGCGGCCAGAAGGGCGTGCCGCCCGTCGGCGAGCGCCTCGGTCGCGAGGAGGTTTCCGCGGGTCACGTATTGGACCCCCTCCGGGACCTTCTGCAGCGGGGCCGTCACGAACGTCACCTGCACGCCGCGCTTGACCGCGGAGAGGAGCTTCTTGCTGAGCGCATCCCGGACGTCGGCGACCTGCGGGGTCGTCAGGATGAACGTCGCCGTCGACTGGTCGAGGAGCTCGGCGATCTTGCCGAGCACCCGTTCCCGTCCGGAGAGCAGGTAGACGAGTTGCGGCTCTCCATGCTCGGCGACGGCCCGGTGGAGCGCTTCGAGCTTGTCGAACACTTCCACGATCGAACCCTTCAGCGATTCGGCGACCTCGAGCGGGGGTTTCGGCCGGAACAGGATCGGCTTGCCGCCGCTCGGGGCGGCGTACCCCTTCTCGGCGAGCGACTCGAGGACCTTGTAGGCGGAGGTCCGGGGGATCCGGGCGGTGTGCGCGAGCGTCGCGGCGTCTCCGACGCCCCGCCCCACGAGGGCGATGTACGCCCGGGCCTCGTAGACGGTCAGCCCGACCTTGCCGAGGACGTCGACGGCGCGGCGGTACTCCTCCGAGCCGTCGTTCCCGAGCGCGGCGGCCACCTCTTCGACGCCGGCCATCGGCCCCGGGAACGGGGCCGCCTCACTTAACGGTCGCCGCGCGGTCCGGCGAGCCTAGGGGACGGGTCGGGTGAGCGCGAGGAGCGCCGCCTTGCCGAGCATCGATTCGGCCTCGGCCTCGGAGAGGAGGCCCTTCGACACGAGGAGCGATTTCACGGGCGTTCCGGTCCGGGCCGACTCGTGGATCACCTCGGCGACCTTCAGGTAGCCGAGCTTCGGCGTGAGGATCGTCGCGAGCGCCGTCGAGGCGAGCAGATAGCGCTCGAGGGCGGGCAGGTTCGGCTGGATCCCGTCGACGCAGGTCCGGGCGAAGACCGGGAGGTAGCGCGTCAAGATCTTCGCGGAGAACAGGACCTCGAACGTCGCGATCGGCATCATCACGTTGATCTCGAGCTGCCCGGCCTGGACCGCGAGCGACGTGGCGAGATCCGCGCCGATCACGTGGAACGCGACCTGGTTGAGGCACTCGGCGGCCGAGGGGTTGACCTTCGCCGGCATGATCGACGACCCCGGCTGGATCTCGGGAAGCCGGATCTCGTCGAACCCGGTCGCCGGGCCGCTCGAGAGGAGCCGAAGGTCGTTCGCGATCCGCACCAGCTCCTGGGCGAGGCTCCGCATCCAGCCGGAGGCCGCGCCGAGCGGCCAACGGCTCTGCATCGTCTCGAACGGGTCGCGGGCCGGTCGGAGCGGAAGACCCGTCAGGCTGGCGAGCGCCTGGACCGACTTCGTTCGGTATCCGGGGGCCGAGTTGATCCCGCTCCCCACCGCGCTCCCCCCCAGCGGGATCTCCGCGAGTCCGTGGAGCACCGGCGGGAGAAGCTCGACGATCCGCTCGAGGCTCGTCGCGTAGGCGTCGAACTCCTGCCCGAGGGTCACGGGCATCGCGTCCTTCAGGTGCGTCCTCCCCGCCTTCGGGGCTCCGGCGAACTCGACCCCTTTCGCTCGGAGGCTCGCGCTCAGGACCTGAACCGCGGGGACCAACTCGGCGAACGCGAGCAGGGTGGCGACCTGGGCGGCCGTCGGGTACGTGTCGTTGGTCGACTGGCCCCGGTTGACGTGGTCGTTCGGGCTCACGACGTCGTACTTGCCGCGGGGTTCGCCCAAGATTTCGAGGGCCCGGTTCGCGAGGACCTCGTTGACGTTCATGTGGTAGGACGTTCCGGCCCCCGCCTGGAAGACGTCGACGACCAGCTGGTCGGCGAACCGCCCCTCGGCGAGCTCCTTCGCGGCTTGTTCCACGGCGGTCCCGCGGCGAGCGTCCAGGACGCCGAGCGCCACGTTGGTCCGGGCGCAGGCGAGCTTCAGGAGGGCGTAGGCGCGGAGCAGATGGGGCGAGGAGGTGAGGCCGCTGACCGGGAAGTTCTCCGTCGCCCGAAGCGTCTGGATCCCGTAGTACGCCTCGGCCGGGACTTCGCGGGCCCCCAACGAGTCCGACTCGGTCCGTGTCGCGCCCATCACCGTCGCGAGCGACCGCGGGCCATTATTGTTTGCCGCTCGCCGGCGGTGCGGGCTATATCGACGCCGGCCTCTCGGCGTTCGCCGGCGACCGCTTCGCGGTCCGCCGCCTTCGCATGATCCACGTCGGTCTGATCACGGCGAACATCATCGAGGAGGTCGCCTACCTCGCCGCGACCCCCCTCCTGTGGCTTTTCCTCTACCTGTTCGCCTGGGTCGACAAGGACCGGGCCCGAGCCGCTGGCTTTGGCCGAACGACGTTCTGGCTTCTCGTCGGAGGAGGGATCCTCGGGTTCATCGGTGAGTTGCCGATCTTGCCCATCGGGCAATACATCCTCGGAGTGAACGTCGCGGGCGGCCTCATCCCGCTCGTCCTGTCCGGGCTCCTCCTGGCCCGGTTGGCTCCCGGGGCCACGACCCCGGCCCGTTGGTTCCTCGTCCTCCTGACCGTCGAGACCGCCGCGTCCCTGCTCGCGGCGATCTTGGTCCCGGCGGTCGCGTGGATCGTCGTGATCGCCGCGGCCGCGGCGATCGGCGCCGCCGGCGCCGTGCTGCTGCGGGGGACCGCCGCCGGCCGCGTCTTCGCGGCCACGCTGGCCCTCGTCTCCGCCACGATCGTGATGACCTACCTGGCCACCGAAAGTGAACCCGGGTTCGGGATCACGTCCCAGTTCCCCTACTATCTCCTCGCGCCCATCGGCGTCGCCGTCGCGGCGGTTGCGGTCGCGGAGCGGCTGAATCTGGGACGTGTGGCGGGCCTTCCGATGGCGTACGCGTCGGCGACGATCGGCGTTCTGATCGGGGCCGACGTCCTTCGTCAGCCCCCGCTCTACGGACCCGGCCCGGGCGCCTTCTACGTCATCGGGGGCGCCGGGCCGGAGGACCTCCTGTACCTCTCCGGACTGATCGCCCTCGCCTCCGCGTGGGCGTTCGAGCGGTTCGTCCACCGCCCCAAGGGCCTCCCGGAACTGGGGCCGGCCCCCACGCCCCGGGCTCCCGAGGACCTGCTCCGCAACTCGCTCCACGTCGCGATGTCGGGCGACCCGTCGTCGGCGGTCCGGCTCGCGGGCGACGCGGCCGACTCTGCCGCCGGGCGGGCCCGCCTCCTCCTCGGCGCCCCTCCCCCGCCTCCCGACGCGCCGTGGAGCGGGCTCGCCGTTCCGGCGTGGGTCGAGCTCGACCACCGCAACCTCCGGGCCCTCGTCACCTCCCCCGAGCGTCGGCCCCGCGACGCGGCCCGCGCCTGGTGGACCGCCCGGTGGCTCGTCCGCCTCGGTCGGGAACTCTCGCGGACCCGGTTCGCCCGGGCCGGGCCGCGCCTCGCCGCCGGCACGGTCGATGCGCTCGTGATGGCGGTCCCGACCCTTCTCGTCTTCGTCGTGCTCGTCGAAACCTCCACCGTCTCCAACTCCACGTTCCTCGACGGCGCGGCGTACAACGCCGCCGCGATCGGGTACGCCGCGTGGGCGTTCGTCTACTTCGTCGTCGCCGAATCGGGGTACGGCACGACGCTAGGGAAGCGGCTCTTCGGCCTCGCCGTGACCGACCGGTCGCTCCAACGACCGACGCTGGTGCCCGCCATGCTCCGGAACGCGCCGAAGCTCCTGCCGCTCACGATCATCGGCGTCGTCGGCGCCGACCTCGTCTTCCTGCTGGTGCGCGGGGTCGGGGGGCTCGGGATCACGGGCCCGTCGTTCTTCCCCGACCTCGCGATCGCGACCGTGTTCCTCTTCCTGATCCTGCTCGGTGTCGGGCTCCCCACGGCGGCCGGCGGCCTCACGATGTCGTTGACGGCGGAGCGCCAGCGGGTCGGCGACCTGCTCGCTGGCACCTGGGTCGTGACGACGCGTCCGCCTATCCCGCCGGCACCGCCGGGGTGGGTCGCGCCGCCGGGGGCTCCCCGATCCGGGTAAGATGGATCGCGATCGACGAGACGTTCGCTTCCCGGCCGTCCCGGTTCGTGAGCCGCTCGGTCCCGATGGTCACCGGGCCCACCCCGACCTGGCCCTCGAGGAACCGTCGCCGGACGACCTCGACCACGTCGACGGCCTTCGCGATCGCCGCGCCCCGCGCCTTGACGACGACAGGCCCCGCACCGGAGTTGAGTTCGGCCACGACCTGGAAGACGTAGCTCATCGTCGGCCGGGGGCCGATGTAGACCGTCGCCCCGACGGACCGGGGACCTTCGGGGGGGGCGGGGACCATCGCGCGCCGATGCGGGGGCCATTACAAGCCTTTTTCTCGCCGCGGCGCCATTCGCTATCGGGGTACGAGCCACCGGACCCGCCGTTCGGCAAAGGTTATGCGCGAGGAGCCGTACGCGGCCGCGGTCGCGCAGGGGTGGCCCAGCTTGGTCAAAGGCGCCAGGTTGAGGTCCTGGTCTCGTAGGAGTTCGTGAGTTCAAATCTCACCCCCTGCATCCCGCTTCACGGAGCGTTCCGTGGCGGTTGACCGGTCCCCGTGCGCGCAGTGCGGTAGCACGCTCGCCGCGGACTCGGACACGTGCCCCGTCTGCGGAGCCGCTACCGACCCCGGGCCGGTCGCGACGCTCGACGACGGCTCGTCCCCGCCCGAGTCCCGGACCCCCGAGGGGGAGCTCGCGCGGCGCCAGGCCCGGCTCCGCCAGTGGCAGGACCAGGCCGAGCCGCTCGGCGTGCGGGTCGCCCAGTTCCCCGCGTGGGCCGAAGCGGCCGCCGAATCCGGCCCCGAAGCGGACGGATGGCTCGAGGTGATGCGCGGCGTCGAGCGGCTCGCGCAACGGAACGTCGTCGCGGCCCTCGAACAGTGGGAGCGGCAGACGAAGAGCCGGCTCTCCCGCCTCGAGGCGTACTCGGTCGACGGCCGTCTCGAACGCGACCAGATGGACGATGTGCTCCACTCGGCCCGGACCGGGGAGCTCTCTCAGGCGCTCACGACGTACCAGCAGGTCGACCGGGTGGTCGCGCTGAAGGAGCGTCACCTCGACCAGGCGCGCGACGAGCTCGAACGGCTCGTCTCCCTCTTCCGCGACATGCAGGCGCTCGGGCTCGATCCGCCCGTCGACCCCGCCGAGCTCGCCGACGACCTCGAGCGGGAACTCCGGAGCGGCCGCCTCGCCCCGCTCAAGCAGCAACTCCGGGCGCTCCGCCTCCAGGCGATGAACCGCCTGAAGGAGGCCGTTCCCGGCTACATCAGCCGGTACGGCGAGTTCCTCGTCCGCGAACGCTCCGAAGGGACGGCGGTCGAGGTCGAGGCCGCCGAGCTCGCCCGCGGAGCGAAGGCGTTCGTCGAGGGCCACCCGGAAGAAGCGCTCCGGCGACTGCGGATCCTCGCCCAGGTGCATTCGGTGCGGGGGGACGGCGGCTCCCCCGCGGCGCCGCGGGCCGACGTTACAGGAGCTTCTCGAACAACCTGACGTCCTCCTTCCACCGGTGCTTGTGGAGGACGCCGGCTTCGGCGAAGCCGAGCTGGCGGAACATCTCGGCGGCGGCGGTGAACCGGGCCAGCGCGTCGACCCAGATCGCGGAGGAGTTGTTGTGCTTCGCCCAGTCGACGGCGGCGCTCGTGAGCGAGGAGCCGATCCCGAGGCGACGGGCGTCGGGGTCGACGACGAGGTGGACGATCCGGCACGAGCCGTCGTTGAACTCGCACCCGACGGCGCCGATCATCCGGCCGTCCCGGCGGGCGGCGAAGTACGTCACGCCTTCCATCCAGCTCGTGAACTCGAGCGGGGTCGGTGCCCACGCCTTCACCATCTCGGGGGGGAGCTCCGGGCGGAACGTCTCCCAGACGCGCTTGTAGAGGGCGCAGATCTCCGGAACGTCGAGGTGGGTCAGCCGCTCGACGGTGACCGTCGGCTTTCCATTGCTTTTCGCCGGCGCCGATGAAGGGCGGGAGTCGCCCCGGTCGGAACCTCCCTGTGCCGCCACTCGCGTTGCCTCGACGAACCCGGACGGCCGTTCATGCGCGGCTCCGCTCTTGAATGTTGCCCCTTCGCCGGGGCGCGTCCCCGCCCGGACGGCTCACGGGGTGTGGCGCGACGGGGTCCGGGGGAACGGCGTCGTCTCGCGGATATGCTCGCGGCGGAGCATCCATCGGAGGACCCGTTCGACGCCGATCCCGAAGCCGGCGTGCGGGACGCTCCCGTGCCGTCGGAGGTCGAGGTACCAGTCGTATTCCGCCGGGTCGGCGCCGATCGCCTTCAATCGCTCGATGAGCTTCTCGACCGACGTCTCGCGGCAGCTCGCGCCGACGATCTCCCCGTACCCTTCCGGCGCGAGGAGGTCGGCCGCTTCCACGGTCCGGGGGTCGCCGGGCGATTGGAGCATGTAGAACGCCTTCAACTCGCGCGGGAACCGGGTGACGAAGATCGGGGCCCGCTCTTCCATCGTGAGGGCGGCCTCCTCGGCGGTCCGCAGGTCGGCGCCCCACTCGAGGTCGAACCCCTTCCCGCGGAGCCGGTCGAGCGCGTCCGAGTACGAGATCCGGGGGAACGGGGGTTTCAGCGCGGTGAGCTCGTCGGGCGCCCGTCCGAGGACCGCGAGCTCCTTCGGTCGCCGCTCGGCGACCTCGGCGACGACGGTCGCGATCATCCGCTCGATGAACTCGTTCATCTGTTCGAGGTCGCACCACGCGAGCTCGACCTCGAGGTGGAGGTATTCGGTGAGGTGCCGGGGCGTCCGGGATTTCTCCGCGCGGAACGAGGGGGTGAGCGAGTACACCCGCTCGTTCGGGACGAGCATCGCCTCGAGGTAGAGCTGGGCGGTCTGCGAGAGGTAGCCGGGCCGGCCGAAGTAGTCGAACTGGAACGCCTCGGCGCCGCCTTCGGCCGGGTTCCCCGTGAGGATCGGAGGCGTCGTCTCGAGGACGTCCTCGGCGTCGAGGAACCGTCGGAACGCCGCGAGAAGCTCCGCCTTGACGCGGAACGTCGCGACGTGCTCGTGCGAGCGGATCACAAGGTGGCGCTTGTCGAGCCGGAACTCCTCGGTCTGGTCCCGGAAGATCGGGAACGGCAAGCCGGCGTCGACGACATGGACCGACGTCGCCCGGACCTCCCGGCCCCCAGGGGCCCGGGGGTCGGCGTGGACGGTTCCGGTGAGCTCGAGCGCCCCTTCGACCTGCAGCGTCGTCGCGAGCTCGAACGATTCGGCTCCGAGCGCGTCGCGCCTCACCGCGACCTGGACGGAACCGGTCCGGTCCCGCATGAGGAGAAAGAGGAGGCCGCCCGAATGGCGGGTCTTCTCGACCCACCCGCGGAGGCGGACCGACCGGCCGACGGCGCTCTCCGCGAAGACGACGGCGACGGTGTCGACCGGCGGGGGGGCCGCTACTGGTACTCCCGCCATTTGTGGCCGCACTTGGTGCACTCGAAGATCCGGGTCTCGGGCTCATCGGCGCCGCGGGTCTGGCGGAGGACCCAGTACGCCTTCGAGTTGCCGCACTTCGGGCATTCCTCTTCCGCCGTGGGCAGCGTGGCCTCCGTCTTCGTCTCGATGACCGTCATCGCGTGGCCCGTCGCCACCGACGTGCCGACCTGCTTCGAGGCGCCGAGCGGGACCTTCGTGCCGCACGCCGAACACCGCCAGACCCCGGCGGCCTTGTCCGGACGCATCAGCCGCTTGCACTTCGGACAGAACATCTCGAGGACCGAGCCGGAGTTCGATATTTGACGGTTGGGGAGCGCGTTACGTCGACAGAACCTGGTCGGGTCCGGCGGCGCTGGAAGGGGGCGCTTCGGGCGCCGCGACCGAGAGCGGGAGCGGCGACGGCTTCGCGCCCGGGACGAACAAGCCCCGGACGTGCTCGGTCCGCATCGCGAGGTCGTCCTTCGTCGCGATGTCGTGCCGGACGTAGAATTCGCCGGTGACGAACGAGAGCGCGTGCTCGACGCGCGTCGAGGCCTCGTGGATCGCGCTCGCTTCGCCCACGAGGGCGAATCCGCGCGAACTGCCGAGGATGTACTTGCCGGGGAGCTTCGAGTCGACGTCGCCGAAGAACACGTGGACCCCGTCGTCCCCGACGTTCTGCAGGTCGAGCGTCACCTCGGCGCCGACCTTCGGCGTCGTCCCATAGCCGGGCGGAACGATGTACTTGACCGCCGTTGCCCGCTGGCGGAACGTCAGGAGGTTCGGGTCGACTCGCCCCGTCGCGACGCCGTAGAGGAGCCGGTCGAAGTCCCCCTCCTCGTAGAGCGGAAGGACGTTGAGCGACTCCGGGTCGCCGAACCTCGCGTTGAACTCGATCAGCACCGGACCGGCGGCCGTGAGCTGGAACCCCCCGTAGAGGATCCCCCGGTACGGGATGCCGTCCTGCCGGAGCGCCTCGACGGTCCTCCGGAGCACGTCGAACGCGCGCTCCTGCATCGAGGGCGCCACGAACGGGAGGAGATGGTCGCGCTGGGAGAACGAGCCCATGCCGCCGGTGTTGGCGCCGAGGTCGTGTTCGAGGGCCCGCTTGTAGTCGTGGACGAGCGGCATCGGGTAGATGCCGGAGTCGGTCACGAACGCCATGAGGCTGAACTCCTCGCCCTCGACCCTTTCCTCGAGGAGGACGCCGTCGCCGCCGCCGGAGAGGAGCTTTTTCGCGTAGGCGGCCCCGTCCGACGGAGTCGGGAAGTCGACCCCCTGGACCCAGACGCCTTTCCCTCCCGTCAGTCCGATAGGTTTGACCACGAACGGGTTGTGGAACTCCGCGACGCGGGCGTCCACCTCGTCGGCGTTGTGGACCGCGACGAACTTCGGCGACGCGGGGATCCCGTACTTCGCGAGGAGTTCCCGGCAGAACTGCTTCGACGTTTCGATCCGGGCGCCGGCCTTCGACGGTCCGACGACCGGGATGTCGGCGGCCCGAAGGGCGTCGCCGAGCCCCGCGGCGAGCGGGGCTTCGGGTCCGATGACGGCGTAGTCGACGTGCTGGGCCTTGCCGAACGCGACGACCGGGGCGGGGACCGTCGGGTCGGCCCGGAGCGTCGCCTTCGCGAGCGGGTCGATCCCGAGATTGGCGCGAGGGCCCGCCGAAACGATGTTCGCACCGGATCGCACGAGGGTCGCGGCGATGGCGTGCTCGCGGGCTCCGGATCCGACGACGAGTACCCGCATCGGCGCGGCGCTGGGAGCCCTCTGGAATATAGCCGTGCTGGGGCGGGCGGCTGCGTCGCATTAATCATCGAACCGTTCCGCGGGCCTCGAAGCGGCCCAGGAGGTCGAGGTTC
>JAKIVZ010000009.1 GCA_022750295.1 Candidatus Lutacidiplasma silvani | reverse complement strand
TTGAACTCCCGCGATGCATACGCACCACCAGATCTCGAATCTGGCGCCTTGGCCGGGCTAGGCTACCTCAGCACCCAACACCTCGGAGGGATGCCCCTATTTGGCAGTTTTCCGGGCACCGAGCCCCGAAACCGTCGCGGAAAGCGACCGCGTCTTCGTCGATCTCGCCCGACGTCTCTCCGTTCGGTCCTCCACCGAACAGGGAGCCGAGACCGAGACAACCTCTTCCGCCCCGGGGCGACCCGGGGCGTCCCCCGGGTTCGCGAGGTGCGAATGCCCGACGCATAAGATCGCGGCAATCGCATCGCGCCTGAGCGCTCCCCGGACCGATCGCTGACCCACAATCCCAACTCTTCGACGAGACAATTATCGCAAACATACGTATCCGGGCGGTTCGGGTCGTCGGAGGCTACTTGGATGTGTGCCTCCGGACACCTCCTGCGCCACCGCCGGTAGCGTACGCAACCCTGTTCCCCTCCCCCGATCAAGTAACTGCTCAGGTTTGTGGCCGTGCCGACGGAACTCCGAATTCCGGATAGCCCGATCCTGACAGCGCGTCTTTGAGCACTTGGACGAACGGCACACTTCGCTTCCGGCACGTCCGATAAATCGTCAGCAGACGTTCCAAGACCCACGCACCCGTCCACGACCGTCGACCTCCGCTGATCTTCCGGTACAGCACTCCCTGACGGATCTGAGTCTCCGCTTCGTTGTTGTGCCACGCCACGCCCGGAACGACGAGGAACGTAAAGAGGCTCCTCCGCCGCTTCCACAGCTCGGAGGCGATTCGCGCTGCTCCCGGGTCCCGCCACACCTTCCGAAGGTGGTCGACCGTCATCCATCGCATCGACGTGTAGAAGTGCCGGCGCTCCTCCTCCGACGCCTCTGGGTTCCGCTCCGACCATTCGATGGCGTGGCGCAGCAGCCCACGAACCCCGTCGGCGAACTCGAGGAACTCTCTCGGCGGCGGACCCGCCGCCGTCAACTTCGGGGCCACCTCACGGAGCAAAGGCCTCGGCTCGAGCCGATGGAGGATCTCCTCCTTCTCGAGCCACCGATTCGCGTGCAACAGGTCGAATTGGTGCCGGGCGCTCCGGAGGATGTCGTACGGAACCCAGCCGTCGTGCACGATCGTCCCCCGAGCTCCGCCGAGGACCTCGAGGATGACGTCCTGGCCGCGACTCGGGGCGATCCGATAGACGACCGCCTCGGGGTGGGAGAACACCCAGAGCCACCCGTTCTCGCCGCCGATTCGGAACTTCGTCTCGTCGGCGTGGATCACCGGCTGCTCGGAGACCTGCGCCTTGAGCGACTCGTAGAGCGGGGCGACCGAGTCGGCGGCCCACCGCTCCATCTTCAGCACGGGCGCCGTCGAAAGGTGGACTCCGTGAGCGCCCTCGAAGTAGTCGGAGATCTTCGAGGTGGAAAGGCCGAGAAGGCGGAGCTGGACCACGCGGGCGATGAGGGAAAACCCGTACTGCCGGTGCTTCGGGTACGGGCTCTCCGGCTCCACGCGGCGGTGGCAGCCCGGGCAGTTGTAGCGAGGGATCTCCACGTCGAACACGAGCGGCTGAGGCGGAGGGAGGTCCGTGATGGTCCGCCGTCGGACCTCGAACGGGTCCCCGAGCCGGGAGCCGCAGTCGGTGCATCGATCGAGGGAGAGCTGCAGCGGTGGGGCATTGGGGACGGGTCGCTCTCGAGCGCGGCCCGGATGGCCCGGCTGCGCTCCCGTCGAGTGCGGGTCGCTCCGGATCGGTCGGCGGTAGAAGACGCGGCTCGACGGGATGCTCCCTACCTCGGCGGTCCGGTCGGAGGCGGCGAGCATCGGACCACAGGCCTTGTACCGCCGGAGTACCTCGTTGGCACGCCGGAGCTTCTCGCGGAGAGCCCGGACCTCCTCCTCGAGCCGCTCGGTCTTCTCGAGCTGCTCGCGAATGCGTTTCTTCTCGGGCGGGTAGATCGTGACGGGCTCGTCGTCCTCGGTCGGGGCGAACAGGATCGTCGCGGCCACCGAGAGCAAGGTCCCCTCGGCAAGAAGGGAAGCGCTCCTCCGGCAAAGTACTTTCGGTACTCTCGAACCGACCAGAAGTGGTACTCAGGTCAGCCAGAAGGGTGACCAGTTACGAATCCCCGTTGCCCCGACTATCGGAGTCCAGCGGTCCCAGGCCGCTCAATACTTACCTCCACGAGCATCCCTGACTTCGGGTACCTGGACGCCGCAGAGGAGAGTTGTGCCAAAAACCGCTGAACACGGCAACTCGCAGTGGCCGGTTTCTCCGAAGGCGACGATGTGGATTTTTTTCGGGCTGGGCGCCCTCATGATCGCCCTGATCTGGGGAATCTACTTTGCGTTCGGTCGCCAAAAGATCGGATTTGTTGTACTCGTGACATTGTTCGGCCTGCTCGTCTGCTTCCTGGGAATCAAGTTTCGACGCATCGGGGAGTCCGGGCCCGTCGGGAATGCCCGTGACTTCTAGTGCCGCGCACGTTCCGCCGGGCCACCTCGGACCGCGCTCTTTAACTCTGCGGGCTCATCCGGGGCCGTGGATGGTGAATACCCGGAATCGGACGACCCGGCGGTCAGCAATTTCGACCTCACCATAGTCGAGGCCAGTCACTTCGCGCTGACCGCTTCAAGGCGGCGCACCGCACTTGGGATTGCGATCGTCTACACCGGCCTTTTCTTCACCGCTGCCGTCTTCCTCATTCTCAAAGCGCTGCTCGACGACGGCATCAGCTCGAGGAATGGGATTGGGGAGGTCCTGCTCGCCGTTCTGGTCGTTGCCGTCACGGTGGTCTTGATTCGAGACCTGAACCGAGCCCCTAGACGCGGCCCCTACCAAGTAGCGGTTTCCTCCGAGGGTGTGTCCTTCGCAGGCGGGAATCGGCGGAAGAGGAAGATCGTCTGGGGAGAGTTCCTTTCGCCCCAGCGACGACTCGCCCCGCCTCGCACAATTCGACTGGTCGACTACCGAACCACCAAGGCCGGCCAACTTTTCGGGACGCCCTGCATTTTGGGTAGCCCGGTACAAGGAGTCGCGCTGTCCGGACCGGCATTCGACGCGATGCTTTCGTCAGCCCGGTCGCGTGCACTCCACGTCAAAGCGGCGCCAGAGCCGATCGCGGATTTGGCGGGCCGTAGCCTCGGTACGGCGGTGAATTGGCAAATCCGACGACCTCGGTAGGTCGGTCGGCAGATCCGCCGCATCCCTCGTTCCCCTCTGCGCGGGGAACGAGCTATGCAGCCCGCGAGCAGCACCCAGGAGCCCGCCGGGACGCCGACCGACCTCGCGCCACGGCGGTCGCGCAATGGCTTTGGGTTTGGTCGCCGGTGGGTCAATGCTGAGGGCTATCGGTGTTCGATCAGATTCGCCGTCTCGATGTGCCGTGGCCACGGCTCGTGCGGCCCAGTAACGCCCGGCAGTATCTCGCCGTCGCGGGATTCACCGCGGTGATCGCGGTGCCCATAGCTCTGTTCATCTCGTGGACCGCGCTCGGTCGGGGAGCCCCGCGCCAGGGAGTTCTCGAACTGGATCTCGTCGTTGGCGCCATCTTTGGCGTCGTCGCCGTTCTGATGGGGAGCATGGGGACGAATCTCGGGATCGAACTGAACGAGGCCGGAGTCGTCCGGTACTGGACTACCGGTCTCTCGCGTGATCTGATCTGGCGCGGGGAGTACCCATGGGAATCCCTTTCCATGTTGGGCAACAGTCTCGCGTCGACCTGCTTCTATTCGGACGATGACCCGTCCTACGTCACTCGGAATCAAGCCCAAGCGATTGTGTCCGACGTGAGGTACTGGCGGAAGGGAAATCGCCCGGCCGCGGATAGGAGACTTCACCAAGGTGGGTAACCGGGCATCCCAGGCTTCCTCCTCACTGGGTCGGAAGCCCTGATCTACGCCGTCCCCGCCTCGCCCGGGCGGCGTCCGCGAGGTCTGCCTCCCTTCCCGATAGCCCACCGAGTCGCGCGTCCCGTCGGGTCAGGTACGAACCGTCAAACGAGATCTCGTCCTTTCCCCACTCGACCGTGTTCGAGCTGACGAAGGCGGCTGCGGCCAAGGCGCGTGAACATCTCGCCGGCTCCCAACTATTGGCGAAGGGCGGCTACTACGCGGACGCGTACTTCCTGGCCGCGATCGCCTTAGAGGAGCTTGCAATAGCGGGAATTCGCTTGCTGACCGAGTCGGGCATCATCGACTGGAAGGACCCGCCAGTATGGTGGCACATCAGGGAGCGCGACCTCGCGAGTGGGGGGATGCACCTCGAGAGGCTGCGAATAGGTCTCACTATTGCGTCCATGTCCGGAATGCTCGATCCGTCCAAGTTCCCTCCCATGCCGGACGACCCCCGTGAGTTTCGGAGCATCCTACTCGAACGAAGTGCGGGGCTTCGCGAGAGTATCACCCGCATGCTCCGCAACCCCGCAATAGTACGTGTTCTGAGGGAGGGTCAGCGGCGCAAGGAGGCCGCGCTTTACTCCACCCCAAAGCCGTCGGGGGGGCAATCCTCCTCCCCGCCAACAGCTGACGAGTACCTCGGATTGGCAAGTATCGTTAGTCCTCTGCTCGAGCAATTCTCGCGGACCTATCCGAGCGACGAGGAGTTCGCAAAGATTGCGCCCATTGCCCACGCGATATTCAGGGGCGATCGCGAAAGCTTCGACGAGGCGCTCGACGGCCTGATGAGGGAGCCGGGTGACAAACCCCGCGAGGGGCTACCTGAAGGCTGAGAGCCGCAGACCGGAAATAGGATTCGGCCCAGCCAAACCCTCTTCCCCGCCCTCGCCTCCTCGCTCGCGCGCCATGCAAGGGTTGACGTAGGACCCAACGTCGGCGCCCCTTCTGATTAGACCGCCTTCTTGTGTCGGGCAAGGCCAGCCTGCTCCCACACCTTCGCCATGTCCAGGCCCGGGAGGGCTTCCTTGATTCTCGCCACCGCCGTCGGGCTGTAGCACTTGAAGATCGACTTGCCAATCTGGAGCTGTTTGAAGCACTCTTCATCCTCCTGCAGTTTCAAGAATCGGATGACCGAGAGCGCCCGAGATGGCGAGAGTGCAACGGCCCCGGCCAGCGACTTCAGCCGGTAGCTGTAGAAGGAGAGCGTGTCGACCTTCCGAATCGCTACGACGGTCGCTGTGGGCTCTCCCTCCTTCGCGAGGCGTACCGGGATTCCATCGGACTTGGTCAATCGGAGAGAAATCGCGTGCCCGGTTCCATCCGCGCTGATTCTGAGGGATGCCGCTCCCGGAAAGATGCTCATCCAGTCCGCCGATGCGAGTTGGGCCAACTTCTCATGAAGCTCCTTGTCGGTGGGGTGTCGGGGATCCTGGCGCATCGCCCCGTCGATGAGGGCAATAGTACGAAGGCGCCCCCGTGCCTCGGATTTCCGCCGCGAGCCGGCAACCAAGAGCCCTTTAATCTCGGCAATCTCCCGCTCCATGAGCGATGGGAAGTCCTGCGGGGGCATCGTCGAGATCGGCAGCACACGTTGCGGGACAAAGTCGGCCAGCTTCTTGCCGAAGACACGGGACAGGATGTCGTCGAACAGTGTCACCCCGGACTGGATCGTGAGGTAGAGCTGCTCTTCTGAGACGATGATGAAGTGGTGCTGGGCTCCGTCCCTCAGGCTATTGGAGATCCGGAGGGTATCCGCCTCCTCAGGTTTCAGGAATTTGAATCTCGGCTCCAGAAGGCAGGCATTCACGCACGCCTCGAATCCAAGAGTGGTGGTTGCCCTCCGCTTCCGAATCCTTCCTCCTCGATGAAGGATGGCTGCCTTGAGCAGAAGTTCGAGTGAGTGGTCGAGGAGGATTAGGACGGCCTCGACTCGACCGCGGTCATGCGGGCGGTTGAAGTGTTCGACGGAGAGCACGAGGGAGTCCACGGCCCGGGAGAACAGGTTCTTCGCCTCGCGATTCATGGGGGGAGGAAGGCGATAGACTCCCACCTCTCTAAAGGAAACGTTGGCGGGAGTTCAGCGAGGTACCTGGGGGCCCAACCCCGACTCCCGACCCCGCCTCCCCGCTCGCGCGGTAAGTATAGGCCTGCAGGACTTCACTGACTTCGCACGCGCTCGTTCATCAGTTCGATGTCCTCGGCGCGGACCATGAGTGGTGCGATGTAAACGGTAAACGACCAGCCGACGACCGACTGGTGTCCTTCGTCATGCGGTCCGAGAATCGGGCGCCGCAATCCGTCGTCGGTCCGGAGGTATGTGCCCCCAGTTCCGGGCTGGCTGAGCATGAGCTCGGTCTCTGTCAGCGCGAGCTCGACTCGATCTCGTAAGTGCTGGAATGCGGCTGCGGCTTCCGATGCCTCGCGGTCGAGATGAATTTCGATGGGATGATACCCCGTAGGCACCCGGACAGGCTCACGGGCAGAGACAGGGAAGCAGCGGAAGACGCGTCCCGGAAACAGTCGCTCAAGTTCTGCCTTGATCCGATCCGCGTGGACCTGCAGACCCGGAGTGCCGGGCACGTCTCCTAGGTCTCGGAGGGCGCGCGGGTCAACGTTCTCCACTGACACCCCCCATAGGGTTTAGCGCCCCGAGACGGAAGTCCAGATTCTCCTTCGCGGGATCGTGCCCTTCCTCGAGATTCAGTTGGACGTTCCCGACATACGCCGGATTCCGAGAGTAGTTTCGACGACTGCCGAAGGTTGCCCTCAACTGGCGTGTGCGTTGTCGTCTCCCATCTGGGAGAACAATCTCGGTCGGGTCACCGAAGGACGCCTGCCGCCGCAGTTCAATCATGAGGACCCCCATCAGCCACGGATTCAGCCCGCCGCGACGCTGTAGGTAGCCGTTGCCGGCGCTCTCGAGGGTGCGGCCATCCCTCTCTCGAAGATCGTGACCAACAATCGCGACCATTCCGGGCGATCCTGGGGGCAGCTGCGGGTTCTTGGGGTTGCAGGCTTCCATGATCGCAGTCGCCACGATCCTTCGGGCGGCCTTGACTCGCACGGGCCGATTCGGATCCCTCAAGGTTCGAGGAGCCTTGACTTCGATGTCGAACTTGCCGCCTTCGGTCACCTCCACACGGAGGTCCGCAATTCGTCCTGGTCGCTGGGTTTCCTTTCGGAGCAGAGTAACGTGCCGGGCCCAGGGTTGGTCAGCAATCGCGTAGGCGACACCAAGCACCCCCATCGCGTGGATGTACTGGGACGCTTCTACCATACCCGCGACCAACTCAGGCAGTCCGGGGTCGCCCGCTCTCGCTCGCAATAGTGCTCCCACCCCGAGGAGCTCGATCGAGTATCCCTCGATCTTGTGGGAGGAGAAGTTGGTGGCTCCCAGCCACTGCCGGGTCGCCTCGAGCATAGACCAGAGTAGGTGGCGATCTCGGGTTCGTGGTTCGGAATGCCGCAATCCTGCGAGCGGGCCGGCGAGAAGCCGCTCCACCTCGGCTACCTCCATTGTGAGCGCCGACCGGATGTCCCCGGCGTTCTCAACTCGGACTAGTGCCATCGAGTCGACGGCTCAAAGGTCGAGATGGTCGATATACTAGGAGCCCGTAGCCCTACGGCATTCGGCGCTCGACAGTGACAGATCCTCAGGTCTCTCGTCCGTTCGACCCTTGTGGTCGGTTGCCTCGGGCCGCTACCCGAGGCTCGCGACGTGCAGCTTTCTCAGATTGTGGGTCAGGCAGATGAGCTTCCACTCCGCCCCGACCTTCGCCTTCCCTCGGAGATGGAACTGCCGCAGGCCTCGGCCCTGTTTGATCTGACCGAACACCGGCTCCACACTGACCTTCCGCCACCGGTATTCCGCTCGCCCCCGACGGCTCCGGACTTTCCGTCGGAACCTCTGCGTAAACGTCTCGGCGTTCGGTGGTCGTCCCCTCGGGCAGGGAGTTCCGTCGGTCACCCGCCAAGAGTCTGGCGGGCAGTAGACCGACACACCCTTCGCTTCCACCGCGCGGATCTGGCTCTCCGAGAAGTACCCCGCATCGGCGAGAAGCTTCGGCGGAACCCCGCCGAGCTCCCGCGCGATCTCCTCGACCATCGGACCGAGGTGCCGCCCGTCTCCGTTCTCCTCGGTGATCGCCGCCATCACGATCACCTGACTCTCGGCGTCCACCGCGGCCTGGGCGTTGTATCCCTGGATGAACGCCCGCTTGTTTCCACTGTCCTGCACGATGCGCGAGTCCGGGTCGGTGAAGTTGTACTGGGCCGTCGTCGCCGGCTCCTCCTTGCCGTCCTTCCGCGCCCGCTCCTCGAGCGCCGTGCGGGCCTCCTTCGCCTTCTTCAGTCGTTCCTTCCAGTCCGACGGGAACGGGTGCACGAGCGGGTTCTTTTCCGCCCCGTAGAGTTTGTCCTCCTCCTCGTCGACCTTCTGGGCCTCGCGGAGGATCTCTCGCGCGATCCGACGGAGCTCGTCCTCTTCCTCCCGGAGCCGAGCGTAGCTCTTCGACTTGTGGCGTGAGGCGCTCGCCTTGATCTTCGTCCCGTCGAGCGCCACCCGTCCGAGCTTCACGAGCCCTGCCTCCCGGCAGAGAGCGAGGACCTGGTGGAAGAGGCCGTCCATGAGTGGCAGGTTGCGCCGTCGGAACCGGGCGAGCGTGGTGAAGTGCGGATGCTGGTCCGTGGCGAGCCACCGGACGGCGAGGTCCTCGTAGGTCGCCTTCTCGAGCCGCCGCGAACTCACGACGCCGACACAGTAGCCGTAGAGGAGAACCTTGAGCTGGAGTCGAGGGTCGAAGGCCGGGAATCCTCCCTCGGCGTTCCGGTAAGTGGCGAGGAGCGGCCCGAGGTCGAGGTGCTCGTCGACGACTTGGGCGACGATCCGAGCGAGGTGATCTTTCGGGAGCCACTCGTCGAGGTTGGGAGGGAGGAGGAGCGTCTGCTTCGGGTCGTACTTCCGGAACGTCGGACCGCCGTCGGTAGGCATGCCCGACAATAGACGAGGCCGGCTATAGTACCATCGTTCGAGCCGTCGTCAACAGGCGCGGCGAGTAGCGCTACGGGCTCCTAGTGCATCCACACCCGAAACGGGGTAGGCAGGCACGGTCCCTGGTTGAACGGATTCGTTGTAGAGGACGACCGTCTTTGAGACATAGCCCGGCCCGGTCACGGTAGCTGAGTATGACCGCTGGCCTGGCGAAGTCAGGAAGTCATGCAGCAAGCCGGAAGAACGGCCCAGAGCCGATCCAGGGTGCCTCGGGCTCAACCCAGATTCGAATCCCACCGACCGGGCGCCGGTCGGGAGCGCGGAACCAGTCGGGTCGTGGCCGTCGCCCACTTCAAGGGTAGCAATTCCGGTCTGCGAGACAAGGAGCGCGAGAACGAAGAGCGGAAGGCAGAGCCTTCGGAGGAGCGCCATCGAGTCCGAACGCGATTGGGAGGGGTCCAGCTCTAGATATCGGTTCCCCGAACCAGACCGCGTCCGACCGCGGGTCCTCCCCCTCGCTTCGCTCGGGGTCCCCCCCGCGTGTGAGCCTCGATTCCTCGCCCTTGCTCCCTCTCCCCACGAGGGAGCAAGGTGCGAGACCGCATCCGAAACCAACGACGCCGAGCCCCCACTCGCCGAACGATCCACCGCGACCGGAACCGGGCATGACCCCCCGGCTGCTCGCGACCGGGGCCATCGTCCTTGCGGTCGGGCTGATGCTCTCCGCCGTGGTCGCGGAGTGGTTCGCGGCGTTCGACGCGTGCCTCGCGAGCGCGAGCTGCGTGGCGCCCGGCTCGGCCTGGACATTGACCGGGTTCCTTGGACTGCTGGCGGCCGGTGTGCTGCTCTCGGTCGCAGGCGCGATCATCGCAAACGTCGGATTCCGTACCGAACGGGCCGAGCCCCATGGTGTCGCGTCGTAAGCTACGAGGGGTCCCCTGGTCCTCCGGGAGCGGCAGCAGCGGTGACTCGCGATTCGCAGGCGTGTGCCGACCCCGGCTCAGCGTGAGACCCAGCGTGCCGACCCGGGCCGAAACTCGGCCGTGCCGATGACCCCTGGTCCTTTCTCATAGGTCGGCACAACCGGCGGGGTCGGCACGGAAGGCGACCGGGGTGGTCGGCGGGCCTGGCGATCCTTGACGCGCCGGAAGGCCCAGGAAACCAAACCGCCGAACGTTCGGAACAAGTCGTCAGACGAGCGACAGGCTCTGGACCGCGAGTTCCAAGCCGCCAACCCTCGCCGCCAACCGAGCGCACCCAGATCGGGAATGATGGGAGAGTGCACGGTGATGCGGGGGATACAGGAAAGAACGATGCCCAATACTCCGATTAGTGCCCGTCGGGAGGTTGGCCTGGACTACCATTGCGATCGGATCGCGCGTCCTCATCCGAGTTCGGCTCAGTCCTCGATTCGGAGACTCGCCCGCGCCTTCGGTCCAGCCACCTGAAAACAATCCCTCCGAGGACGGCTCCTGCAAGCGCCGACAGAAGAGCTAGGGCCCCCGCGGTCTCCCAAGCTAGCTCCATTGGGTTGTTGCTTCGGTCCCCCACGTTGGTGGGGGCGAGCTGGACCTGGAGGGCTGCCTTGGCGGTCGTGTTTCGCCCTAAGCCATCGCTGACGACCAGCTCGACGGAAAAGTTTCCGGTCGATCGAGGACTGCATGTGAGAACGGGCTCGGAGGCGGGTGCGCACCCCGGTGGCAGCCCGGAGTAGGCGAACGCGACGCTGCCCGAGGCGTTCTCCGCAATCGCGGTGAACTCCACCGTACCCCCCAACGTAACTCTCGAGGGGAAGACGCCGAACTCGAGAGCGAGCGGGGGGCGAACCGCGACTAGGAGCTGGGTGGCTGCAGATGTCGAGTCGTTCGACGAATCTGTCACCACGACGCTTAGCGAGTAGTTCCCTGGCTCCGATGGGACACAGAGCAGAGCGGGCAAACTAGCCGAGGAGCACCCCTCAGGAAGATTGCGATAGGAATAGGTCAGGGGCCCGGTACCCCCTGCGACTACAGTTGAGATGGTGATGGACGAGTTTGGGTAGGCAACGGGCGGATTTGTGGCGAAGTCGAGCACCATCGGAGGTGGATTGACCGTCACGCCCGTGCTCGCCTCGACTACCCCGCCAATGGCGTCGGAAATCTGTGCGGAGATGTTGAACGTGCCGGCGGACTCGGGACGACATGCGAGCGTCGCGTTGTCGACGCTGACGCACCCCGTCGGGAGCCCGAAGTACCCGAAGGACAGAGGAGAAGTCCCGCCCGAGACGTTCAGCTGCAGTACCAGCGTCTGCCCGGTGTCCAATACCGTCGGAATGGCGCTGAGGTCCACTTGTCCGAACGAAGCCCTGACGGCGAGCCGGAGAATCCCCCATCCGGCGTAGCCCGCCGCGTCCGTTACGTTGAAGTAGATCCGGTAGACACCCGGGGTCGCAATCGAGCAGTTCAGATCAAAGCCCGTGTTGGGGCCGCATCCAGCGGGGAGGTTTCCGACCGAATAATCGTAGGGCTCCGTCCCATTGGACACCTGACCAGTGAGGTAAGTCCGGACCCCCGTCTCGGTGGAGTTCGGGCTTGCCGTCAGAGATACGATCTCCGGCGCATTGGCCAAGACGCTTACGGTTCCAAAGTTCTCGTCGGTGACATCGAGCTGATTATCGGCCGGAACGTAGGCGATCCCCAGCGGGGCGGTGAGGACCCGAACGTAGCCGCTGAGGCGAGTTTCGCTCGAGGTGTTGATTAGGTCGACCGATCCCGAATTGACGTTTGCGACGTAGAGGATCCCGGCGGTTGCATCCAACGCCATGGCCACAGGCCCCTGATCGGTCGGGATAGAGCCGGCAGAGGTCAACGATGATGCGTTCACAAGGAAGAGGGCCGCCGAGGCGGAGCAAGCTACGTAGACTACGCCATTAGCCGAGTCGAACATCAACGCCTGGGGGTTGACACCGACGGGGATTGTCGTCGGAAGGAGTGCACCAGAGGTCGTGTTGATCACCGCAACGTTATCGGCGCCGTACAACGCGACGAACATCCGATGGTTCGTCGAGTCGTAGGCGAGCGCGCTTGGCTCAGCGTCGTTCGAAAAGTTTAGGAGTCGAGATGATGCCAACGTCGTCTGATTGATCGTCCAAATTGAGCCGTCGTAGATATCCGATATGTAGACGAGTCCATTGTCCGGGTCAATGGCAATCCCTTCGGGACCGGAGCCAACTGGGACCGATAGGTTCACCAGCGAGTTGTTTTGATCGTCGATCACGGATACGGTGTTGGAGCAGAGATTCGTAACGTAGATTCGGTGGGTGGCGGGGTCGACGGCGACCTGCTGTGGCCCATCCCCTGTCGGGATCGATCCTCCAAGGTTGGGGCGAACTGAGGGATCCAAGACGGTCAAGGAGCCCGGGGCCGTGCAGTCATCGTACGCATTGTTCGTCGCGATGTAGACGAGTCCGTTTCCGCCGTCGTACGTCGCCCCAAAGTACGGAGTACGCATGGGCGCCGAAGGAACCGACAACGTGTCGGTCAGGCCATTCCAGATCGAGATCGTGCCCGAGCCCTGATCCACCTCGAACAGGTCGTTGCGCGTGGGGTCATACTGCATCCAGGTCGGCCCACCACGGCCTGGCAATTCTCGTTCATAGGCCAGGCTCGAGGCGTTCAGTACCGCGATTCCCGTGCCATCCGTGAGGCCCGCCGGCGAGACGTAGATTTCCTGCCTTGCCAGATTGATCGCAAGCCCCGTCACGAAACCCGCCGTCGAGTCGAGCGTGACCGTCGTCAGCAGAGTGTTGGTCGTTGCGTTCACGAAGCTCACGTTTCCCGAAGTAACACTGGGGAGGACCATCACGTTCGCAACGGGATCGTACATCACGGCATAGGCATCAAGCCCGGCGGCGACTGGTGCCTGAATCTGCGCGGTGGTGTTGAGCGTAGTTGGGTCTACCACGAGCACGCCATTCCGGCAGCCTCCCCCACCGACATAGATCGAGTCTGAGGCGGGGTCAAAGGCCAGCGACTGTTGGCATCCGGCTCCCACCGCCCGGACCCCCACGACGCTCTGAGTCGTGGCGTTGACGACTGTAAGATTGCCGTCAAAGCCAACGGCGTAGACCATCCCGTTAATCGGGTCGTAGGCGATCCCATCCGCGCCGGCCGTCAATGGGATCCGCTTGATGAGCGTGTCATTTGTGAGGTCGATCGCCGTGATCCCGGCGCCCTGATTTGCGACCCAAAGAATATCGGTGCGTGGGTCCAGGGCGAACGACTCCGGGTCAGAACCAGTCGATGTAGGGAAGTCCGAGATTGCGCGAACCAGACGGCCCGTTGATGCGTTGACCGAGAAGACATCATTCCCACCCGCGTCTCCGACAAGGAGCTGGTTCGTCAGAGAGTCGAACTCGAGGCCAGTAGGCGAGACAAGAAGGTTGGATGCGTGCCGGCCCTGCAGAAGCGACCCGTTGAGCGGCTCGATAGTATATGCGATCTTCTCGGGTGGGAGCGTGTTGTTCGTGGCACTCGGAAATACAGGGGTGACCCGCAGGGGGGGATTGGCACGTGGTCCGACGGGGGCGTACAGGTGAGCACCAATGGCTCGCACGGTCACAGAAACCGGTGTATTGGGTCGGGCGGGTGTTGCTCGCGATCCTCCGGCTAAGCACGGGGTCATGTTTACGAGCAATAGGAGGATGAGTATCGGAATGAACGGTGCCAGATCCATGCGGCGCCCGGCCCGCTTCAAAGAGCCCGGCCTCCTCGTCTGACCCGGCGAACCTGCGGAGAGGGCTCCCCCGTCCAATCCGCGAGGGCCCGGGTCACAGGAGAGTCCGCGGTGGAGTTGCAACCTCTGGGTTGATTGGCGTGTCGGGTCGATGGTCGGCCGACCCGCCCGACGGGGCACGCTTTCCGCTTGAAGTCTTGCCCGAGGTCGGCCCTATGCGATTGACGAACCACCGGGAGCAGCTCACGGGCGCGCCGGAAGCAAGCAGAGGGGACGGATCCACCATCTACCGTGGCCCTCGGTCTTGGCACGCCTTCTTGGCCGCCAGGATCCAGGGCAGCCCAACGTTCTTCCGTGGCCGGGCACTTCGGGGTCGAGGTCGTGTAGCGAATCCAAGCGCCGAATCGCGGCCGCCTTCCGCACCGGCGGACAGCGAGCCCGGGCATCGTCCTGTTCCAACCGTCGCCACCCTAAGTAAGCGCGTACCCCCCGAGTGGCCTGGACGCGGAAGCTGCGGACCCGGATTTAGGCTTCTGGCGTACCCTACTCCGAGGAGGACTCACGCGATTCGACTCTTTGGGACCACCTAAAGGGCCCGGCACCCTACCTGCGGGGAACGGACAGAACTCTCCGGGGTTCTAGGGTCTCACCGAGAGGTCGTGGTGGCCGATAACCGGGAGAACCAGCGATTCAGACCCGGCCCCGGACCCGAGCGGATCGGGGTCGGAAGGCGCTTCGGCAGTGTGGTTGAATGTTTAAACAGTATCCATTGTCGGCCTCCGAGACGGGCGCCGACCCGCATTAGTCACCCGCGGGGCGTGGTTGCAGCGCGGGATGGTCCATCCTGTTTGCAGCCGGACAGCACGACCGGCTACAAACGCTCCGGGGAAGAATGGGGCTTGCGATCCCCGATCCGGCCCGCCGTCGACTGATACTACCCCAGGGCCCGATTCCCTCGGAAGGTCGCTCCTATTGGGAGTTATCCGACTTCGGACTTCAGCCCGTGCCTTCCTTTCGGGACCGGGCCCGGATCGACCCCCGCCTCCCGCGACGAGCTCTCCGGTGAACCGGGGCGGCTGCGGGCCGTTTCCGTTCGGTGACGGGCTTCCCATCGAGTGCCGGGGGGTCCATCCCCCGCCCCGGGGTCGAAGGTCCACCGGGTTCGGCCCCCGTCCGCCCCGGCCCGGAGTCTGGAATGTTGCACGAGGAGGAGGTCGCCAGCGAACGGTCCGCCGTAGGCTGGCGCTCGACCGCCCTCTCGGTCGGACTTCTCCTAGCGCTCATCGTGGTCGGGGCGGTCGTTTTCACGCTCGTCTCCCGCTCCGGAGCCGTACCCCGCTCCGACGACCTCTACCTCCGACTCGTCCTCCTCGTCGGCCTCGGCGTCGTCGCGGTCGTCGTCATCGGACGGATCGTCCACAACGTCACGGCCCGGTTCGCCGGTCGGCGGCACGCGGGCCTCGTCGTCGACATCTACCGGATCGTGGCCTACTCGTTGCTCGGCGTCGTCGCGCTCTACGCCGTCGGGGTCAACGGCTACGCGCTCCTCGCGGGGGGAACGTTCGCCGGCCTCGTGGTCGGGCTCGCGAGCCAGACGGCGCTCGCGAACGTCGTCGCGGGGATCGTCCTCGTGCTCGCGCGGCCGTTCGAGCCGGGCGACCGGATCACGTTGACCAGCGCCCAGTACAGCTTCCTGCTCCCGTCGTACCCGCCCAAGTTCTACTCGCAGGACCTGCTGATCCCCGGGTACACCGGCTCGGTCCTGGACGTCGGTCTGATGTATACCGCCTTGCGGCTCGACGACGGGCCAACGGTCCTCTTTCCGAACAGCCTGGTGATCGGCGGGGCCGTGATCTCCCACAACATCGGCGAACGGTGGGTCCGGGTCAAGTACGAGGTTCCGTCGACGGTCGACCCGGTCCACGCGCTCGCGGCGATCCGGGCGGCGGTCGTGCTCGACGACTGGGTCGTCGCGAAGAAGTCGGTGCGGGTGGCGATCAATGCGGCGATGATCGCCTCGTACGCCGTCTGCGTCGATGCCCTGTGCTCGGGGAATCAGGAGGAGGCGCCCCGGAGCGCGCTATACGTCCGGATCATGCACGCCGTCGCCGCGCTGGCGCCTCCCGGTCCGACCGGGCTCGCCCCGGCGAGCCCCCCGGCGGCTCCCCCAATGCAACCGCCACCAGGGCCTCCGCCGTCCCCCCCCAACAGCAATGCCCTCGCCGGCCACTGAGCCCGATCGGGGCGCGCCGCGGCCCACCGACCCGGACCGGAGGGGCGCCCGACCCGTGCGGAACGGTCCCGGCCGGGTCGAGTCCCTCGCGGGGGCGAGGGGAGGCGGCGGGTCAGCGTTTCGCGACGGCGGCCTTGAGGCGGTCGATCGCCACGATCTCGTACGGGTCGGTCTTCCCGAGCTCCGCGAGGTGGAGGGAGAAGTGGTCGCCGTAGCTGACGCCGTCGAGAAGCGCCTCGAGCCGGTCGTCGGCCCGGAAGATGATCCGCTCGGCGACGAGGCCCCGCCGGATCAGGAGTCGTCCCAGGTGGGCCATCCCGGCGGACGTGCTCGGGTCGAGCGTCGCGCCCTCGAGCGCCACGACGGCCCAGCGGCGGGCGTCCGACTTCGGGAGGGCGTCCCACGCCACGATCGCGTTATGCAAGATCTCCGGGAACGCCTCGAAGTGGGCGAGCCGCTTCGCGTTCTCCGCCACCTGGGTCGTCCACCGGCGGGCGAGCGCCGCGAACGCCACGTCCCCGTAGAATTGGGGGACGCGCGAACCGATCTTCTTGGCGAGCGCCGCGGGGGCGCCCCGACGACTGGAGTACTCCGCCTGGAGTTCCGACAGCCGGGTCGCGACCCGGTCGACGCGACCGTCGTTCGACTCCGGGAACTGGGGGTCGAGGACCCCGAGGAGGCCTCCGAACATGTAACCGAGCGCGGCCCGGGGAGGTAGCCCGGGCGGGAGGAGGACCAAGGGAACTCCGTCCCGCTCCGCCCGCTCGGCCAAGGTTCCTCCGGACGTCATCGCGACGCGGGTCGCGCCCTGTCGATTTGCCGCGTCGTACGCGGCGAGCGTCTCCCAGGTGTTGCCGGAGTAGCTGGTGAGGATCGCGAGGCTGGAGCGACCCGCGCCTCGAGGGATCGTCGGACCCCGATTCACGGAGAGCAGCGTCGTCGTCTCGGCATCAGTGATGCCGCGGAGGAGGTCGGCGGCGATGGCGGATCCTCCCATCCCGGCGACGACCGCCACGCCGGGCGACCGGGGGAGCCGGGCATCGGCGTCCCGGCCCAGCCGGAACCCCTCGCGAAGTTGGTTCGGGAACTCGACTGCGAGACTTCGCATGCGGTCGGCGGCGGCCGCCACGGTTCCCGGCATCGGCGGTGTCGAGACGGTCGATTATTTGGGCTCGCGGGGGCCGGCGCCCCCGCGGCGACCATCCCATGGATCGGCGATGCGAGCCGACGAGCGAGGTCGAACCGCCACCCCCCGCGTGCGGGAACGGCTCCGGACGTTGGCCCGGGGGTGTCCCATCGCGGGTGGGCGCTCCTCGGGGGCGGAGGCGCCGTCGAGAAGAAAGGGATTATCAGGGGGGCTCAACCATTCGACGTATGCGCTCGCCGGGCCCGCCGAGCCCCGCCGGGCCAGAAGGGAGCCGATTACGCCGGCCGGAGAGGGTCCGACGGCGCCTCCGGAGCAACGGCTCTCGACCGGGAACCGGAAGGTCGATGCGATCCTCATGGGGGGGCTTCTCCCCCACCGGCCGTACCTGATCGTCGGCCCCTCGGGGACGGGGAAGACGAAGCTCGCGCTCCAGTTCCTCTGCGAGGGGGTCCGCCGGGGCGAGAACTGTCTCCTCGTGACCCTCGAGGAACCTCCCAACGAGATCCGGCAGAACCATCGCGGGCTCGCGCCGGACTTGGACCAGGTCTGGGTGTTCGACGCGATCCCGGACGTGATGCGCTACGAACGGGCCCCCTTCAAGGACATCGCCGCGGTCCGCCACTCGGTCCGCTTCACGGAGGTCGCCCCGGGGATCCGGAAGACCCCCGAGCTCTCGAGCGTCGAGGTCACGTTCACGGCCCTCGAGCAGACGCTGAAGATGGAGGTCCAGCGTCGCCAGTACTCCCGGCTCGTCGTCGACAGCCTGACCGCCTTGCAATACTTTTGTATGAAGGGGGTCGACGAGACCCTCGGCGCCCAGTCGTTCCTCCGGTTCCTTTCCGACCTTCGGCTCACGACGGTCCTCACGGTCGAGGCCGCCGTCGAGGACGTCGAGACGCCCGAACGGCTGCTGGCCCGGGGGGAGGTCCGCCTCTTCCGCTGGGAGCTTGACGGCCAGACCGTCCGGGCCCTCGGGGTCGAGAAATACCGCGGGAGTTCCCACGACGTCCGCCTTCATCCGTACCGGATCACCTCGCAGGGCCTCGACGTCAACCTCGACGTCACGATCAGCCGCGACACGCGGCGGATCGTCGAGCCGGAGCTCCCGACCCTAGCCCCGCTCGCGGCCGCCCCCGTCCCCGCCGACCCGTTCGAGGCGCTCGAGTCCGACCTCCGGGACCTCACGGCGGTCGGGCTCGACCCGGCGCCGGCCCGGGCCGAGATCGAGGCGGCGGCCCGCGCTCGCGCGACTGGGAGCGGCGACGAGTTCAGCCGCCGGATCGGGCTCGCGCGAGGCGCGATCACCGAGATCGCCCAGCACCTCGACCCCAAGCTCGCGCAGAGCGGGGACCTGAATGTGCGCCGGTCCGCGCTCCGGGTCCAGCGGCTCGGCTCGTTCGGTGCCGACCTTCGGACCGGGACGCCCCCGCGGGGCGCGATCCTCGCGACCCCGCCCGAGGTGGCGTCCCGGCCCTCCGCCCAAGCCGAGGCGGCGCCCCCGGACCTCAGCTCGGTCCACCCGACCCCTCCGCCGGCTCCCGCCCTTTCCCCCCCGGTGGCCCCCGCCGGGAATCCGCCGGCCGGGATGAGTTCCGAGGCTCCGAGTCCGACACCGATCCGCGTCGCGTCGGCGCCCGCGGCCCCGGCCGAAGCTCCCCCCCCAACGCCCGCGCCGCCACCGGCCCCCCGCCCGACGGTCGTGATCGCGCCAGCCCCTCCGCCACCGGCACCGAGCCCCGCCCCAACGGCGGTCGCGACCGCCGAACCGATCCGGATCGCGAGACGGTACGCCCCGCCTCCACCGCCGCCCCCTCCGCCTCCCCCGCCTCCGACGATCGCCGCTGGACCGCCCCCGGCCGCCGCCCGCCCTGTTCCCGCCGGTGCCCCGGGGCTTCCCCTCCCTCCACCGCCGCCCCCTCCGCCGATCGACGTCACGGGACGCGCGTCCCCGCCCACCCGCTCGACCCGCCCTCCGCCACCCCTCCCGACGAAGCGGGTGGTCGCCGAGCCCCCGCCCCCGCCTCCGCCGCCGCCCGCCGGACCTGCGGAGGTTGGCGGGGCCGTCGATCACCCCGCCCCGGTCGCCCCGGCACCGACCGTCCTCGAGCCTCCGGTACCGGCCTCCTCGGCTCCGGAGCCGATTCCCGCCACCGCTCCAACGTCCCCCGACTCGCGGGCGATCGATGCTTCTCCCGAACCGGTTCCCGAAGCGGTTCCCGAGCCGGTCGTCCCAGTGGGCCCGAGCGCGCCCCTCGAGATCCCTCCGATGGGGGGGACGGGGGTGTTGCCTCCCACGGAGCCGCTCCCCCCGCCTGCCATCCCGACGGAGCCTCCAGCGCCGGTCGCGATCGGGTCCCCCGACCCCGCCTCCGCAATTCCGAAGCCCAAGCGGAAACGGGCCCCGGCCAAGAAGCGGCCGCCCGCTTCCGCCGATTCGCTCTCGGCCGAGCCCCCGGGCGAGCCCCCCCGCCCCCCCGAGGCGTCCGAACCCGCTCCCTCCTCGCCGCCACCCGCCGAGGCGCCGGCCCGACCCCCCGAGCCGGCTCGACCCCCCGCCTCCGCGACGGCTCCGACGCCCCCGACGGCCGAACCCGGGCCCGCGATCGAGCCGGCGTCCGAACCCGCGGTTCTGGCCAAGCCGAAACGGAAAGCCCCGCGGCGCCGAAAGGCGTCGCCGGTCTCGGGCGCCGAGCCGAGCGCGGCCGGCCCCGAGCCGGCCCCGATCACCGCCGAGCCCGAGCCGCGCTCGCACTCGGAGCGCGCCGGTGCAACCTCCGCGAAGGAGGAGTAGGTCCGGATGGTCGCCGAAGGACGCGTCTCGACCGGGGTACCGGGGCTGGACCGGATGCTCGGAGGCGGCCTGATGCCGGGCCGACCCTACCTCGTGACCGGCGGGACCGGCAGTGGAAAATCGCTCCTCGGGCTCTCGTTCCTCCTCGAGGGGCTCCGGCTGGGGGAAGAGGTCCTCCTCGTCGCGGTCGACGAGCCGCCCAACGAGATCGTGGAGAACGTCCGCGCGTTCGGCTGGGACCTCTCGGCGGTCCGGACCCTCGATGCGAACCCCGGGACCCGGGCGATCAAGCGGATGGCCGACGTCCAGGAGATCCGAGCGCTCGCCGACCTGAAGTCGATGCGCGACCTCTCGGCCGAGCAGCGGAAAGCCGGCGACGCCGACGACATCTCGATCCAGTCGATCCACCTCAAGCTCCGCCAGCAGATGAGCGGCGGCCGGTTCACGCGGGTCGTCGTCGATTCGCTAACGTCGATCCGTCGGTTCGGCCTGAAGACGATGGTCGCCGGGGACCTGCAGCCCGAGCGGACCGAGATCCAGTCGCTCCTCCGGTTCCTCAGCGAGATGGAGGTGACGACTCTCCTGACCGCGACGCCGGGGAACCCGATGGTCCTCTCCCCGGAGGAGATCCTGACGCGGGGCGAGATCCTCCTCACGCGGAAGTGGGTCGGCGACCGGTCGATCCGCCAGGTCAAGATCGTCCGCACCCGAGGGTCGGCCCACGACCCCGAGCGGCGGCCGTTCGCGATCACGTCCCAGGGATTCGTGGTCGGGTAGGGGCGGTTCGCCGGGCCCCGACGGGGACCGCGCCCGTCCTCCGAACCGCGCCTCCCCCGCCGGCGCGGTTCGGCAGGTCTATCTACCCCAAGTCGGTCGCCGGACCGGGGTCGTCCGGATGAGACCGGTTATCGTGGTAGTGGGGATCGTCTTGCTGATCGTAGGCGCCGTGCTGATGGTCGAGCCGGTCGTTCCGCAGTCGAACCAGACGATCTCGAGCAATTCGGCGCTGCCGTACGTCGTCGAAAGCGTCAGCGGCTACTCCCTCACGCAGACGATCGCCGTCCACATCTCGTGGACCGCGCCCGCCACCGTGACGGTCGTCGGCGGCGCCTGTACCGCCTCGTGCAACTCGAGCTCGTCCGCCTCCGACCTCACGATCCAGTCCGGCACGAGCGGCTCGTTCACCCTCAACCAGCCGAACGGCGGCGAGATCCTCTTCGGCGCGATCAACGGCTCGACGTTCTCGCAGGGGTCCGGGGCCGCGAACGCGACGTTCATGGTCACCACCGCGTTCGCCACGGTCGGCACCCTGCTGGTCGTCGTCGGGATCCTCCTGGTCATCGCGGGCCTCGTCATGAAGTCCGACAAGGCCCGGGCGGCCGTCCAGCCGGCGCAGCCGGTCGTGAACGCCCCGGCGTCGAGCTCCGGGTCCGACGCGGCGTCGAGCGCGCCGCCGACGCCCCCGTCGTCGTAGTCGGGGCGACCCCGACCGGGCCGGGAGCGCCCGGCCAGCCCGCGGGACTAGGCTCGGGCGAACGCCGTCGAATACGCGGCGAGGTGCGCCCGGACCACTTCGGCCCAGGAGAATCGGGAGACGGCCGAGCGCCGCGCCGCGGCGGCCATCGGTTCCCGCGTCGCCGGATCGGCGAGGGCCCGGAGTCGGTCGACGAAGAACCCGTGGAGGGCCGCCCCCTCGACACCGGCGGCCGCCGTCCAGCCGGTGATTTCGTCCTCGACCAGGCTCGCGACCGGGGAGGCTCCCACGACGGGCAGCCCGGCCGAGAGCCCCTGGAGGACCGCACCGGCCAGGATCTCGACCCGGCTCGGGTGGAGCAGCACGTCGGCGCTCGCGTATTCGGCCCGGAGGTCGGCGTCGGTGAGCTCGCCGAGCACCTCGACGTTCGGACCCAGCGCCCGGAGCGTCGCGGCGTATTCCGGATTCGGTGTCGGGCCGGCCAGCCGGAACTCCCAACCGGCCTCCGCGCTCGCCTTCGCCGCCACTTCCCACCGTTTCATCGGTTGGACGACACCGACCCCGAGCGCGACCCGTCCGGTCCGCCGGCTCGGGTCGGGACGGAATCGCTCGGTGTCGACCCCGATCGGAATGACGACGAGCCGGTCGCGCGCGACCGGGACCGTACGGACGATCTCGTCGCGGAGCGCCTCGGTGAGCGCCACGGTCACCCGGGCCCGGGCCGCCGCCCGGCGCTCGAGCCAGTAGCCGAACCTCTGCCGGAATCCCTCCCGCTCGAACCAGTGGCGCGAATGGGAGGTGTAGGCGAACGGGATCCGGGCGAGGGCGAGCCGGTTCGCCACCACGGGGGTGCTCGCGTGGACCACGTCCGCCTCGACGTCCCGGACGAGCGAAGGGACGGAGAGCGAGAACCGGTACTCATCGAGAGACCGGCCGTGCCGGACCCGGTTGAGGATCACCGGGTCGTGGCCCGCGGCCCGGAGCGCCTCGGCGTACTCCGCGATCGTCCGCTCGACCCCGCCGTACCCGACGGGCGGGATCGGCTGGACGCCGGTGCCGACGAGAGCGATGCGCACCTCGACGGCAACGCCCGGCGTGGATAAACCCCATCCGGGAAGGGGCACCGTCAAGTGCGCCGCCGCGGTCGGCGGGCATGGCCCGCTGGCTCGTCAAGGAGGAGCCCGACCACTACGCGTACGCCGACCTCGCCCGGGACGGGAAGGCCGAGT
Organism: Candidatus Lutacidiplasma silvani; assembly: GCA_022750295.1. Lineage (GTDB taxonomy): Archaea > Thermoplasmatota > Thermoplasmata > Lutacidiplasmatales > UBA184 > Lutacidiplasma > Lutacidiplasma silvani. Next base: position 66,029 of record JAKIVZ010000009.1, on the reverse strand, counting down.
GGAACGGCGTCCACAACGCCCTTGCGCTCCGCCATTTGAAGTCGATGCGACCCGGCGACGAGCTCCTCTACTATCACACGGGCGACGAGCGGGCGGTCGTGGGGCTCGCGAAGGTCGGGGGAACGCCGCGACCGGACCCGGACGACGACCGGGGGTCGTGGACCGTCGTCGTCCGCCCGGTCCGACCGCTCGCCTCCGCCGTCTCCCTCGCGACGCTGAAGGCGGACCCGGCCCTCGCCGGGTTCGACCTGGTGCGGATCGGCCGGCTCTCGGTGATGCCGGTCAGCGACGCGCAGTGGGCGAAGATCCTCTCGTACGAGTCCGGGGGCGACGCCCCGGTTCAGAGCAGGGCGGCCGCGCGGCGTCCGAAGCGGCGTTCCGCGACGGCGCGGAAGCGCGGCTCCACGTAGAGGGACGCCGACCAGACGCTCGGCGGCCGGATCGCGAGCGACCGCCAGACGCTCGGCGGCCGGAACGGATGGACGACCCGTCCGTCCTCGGCGACGCCGACCTCCGCCCAGTCGGCCCCGCGGGGTTCCCGGGCATCGAGGCCGGCGAGGTCGAACAGGACCGCGCCGGGCGGGGCCCCGATCCGGTCGGCGAGGGCGTCCTCGCGCTCGCGGCGAACCGTGGGCTGACGTACGAGCTTGCGGAGCCCCGCCCGCTCGGAGGGGGCGAGCTTCTTCCATCCGACCACCCGCTTGTGCAGGCGACGCTCCCGGAGTCCTTGCGCGAGGGCGGCCGAGCGGCCGCCCGCGACCTGGAGGGCGACCAGGAGGTCGCCGTCGGTTCCGTCGAGGAGCGAGCGCGCGGTTTCCGGGTATCCCGGGACCCGCTCGACCGCCGCCTGGGCCATCACCTCGGCGGCGCGGACGGTCTTGTGATAGTAGACGGAAGAGTACATCAGCGCCCGACCGACGAGGAACCCCTCGACGGCCTGGCGTCCTTTCTCCGCGAAGACCAGTCGGGAGCGTGTCGCCCGGACCGTGTCCAGGAGGCGGGCCGCGTCAATCGTACCGTGGGCCACCCCGGTATAGTACGCGTCCCTTTGCAGGTAGTCGATCCGGTCGGCATCGATCGCCCCGTGAAGGATCGCGCGAAGGAGCGGCGGGGGGGAACGACCCGCCGGGTCCACGAGCTCGCCGACCGACCGCGGAACGATCCGATGGCGTTCGAGCAGCTCGGGGATCGTGGGTCCCGCTTCTCCGGACGGGGGGAGGTTCGTTCCCTCGACGATCATCGCGCGGCTCCGGGACTCGTGGCCGGCGCCGGTGACCTCGCGGAGCGTCGGCTCGAGCGTGTGGGAGAGCGGGGTGTGGCCGAGGTCGTGGAGGAGACCCCCGGCGGCGACGCGGTCCGCGGACTCGGCGTCGAGGCCGAGCCGGTCGGCCATCGTCCGGACGACAGCGTAGACGCCGAGGGAATGTTCGAGCCGCGTGTGGTTCGCCCCGGGAAAGACGAGGTGGGCGAGGCCGGTCTGGCGAATGCCCCAGAGCCGCTGGAACGACCGGTGCCCGACTAGGTCGAGCGAGGCGCCCTCGAGGGAGATCACCCCGTGGACGGGGTCGAAGATCGTCTTGCGGGGACCCCGGCGGACGCTCGCCATCGACGAGCCCCGAGGCGCGCGGGCCGATAAAGGCCGGAGCTTCGACGAGACCGTTCCAAGCTCGCCGAACCTATTTATCGGCGGTACCGGGTGCCCCGTCGACGAATGCCGGCCGCAGCCGACCCGGCGCGCCGGGAGCCGCCGTCCCCCAACATCGAGGAGGCGCGACGTCTCTTCGCCGCGGCCGAGGACCCCGAGGGCCGCCCCGAGCGCGGGCGGCACGCCGACCGCCTCAAGGCGTTCCTCGCCTACGTCGAGGCCCACAAGGACGGACTCGCCCCCGACGCGCCCGAGGTTGCGAAGCGGCTCGACGAGACGAGCGTCGTGTTCTATCGGGCGAACCAGCCCGACCTCGCCCTCCGGGCCGCCGAGGTCGGGCTTGGCTTCGCGCCGGGGAGCTCGGCGCTCCTCCACCACAAGGCGCTCGTCCTCCTCGCGCAGAACCGCGACGTGGACCGGGTCGTTCCACTGCTGGAAAAAGCGCTCGAGGCGAACCCCCACGACAAGGGGATCTGGGCGACCAAGGGGGATGCGCTGAAACTCCAGGGCCGGGGCAACGACGCCGCCGAGGCGTACCTTCGGGCTCAGCAGCTCGACGTCGCGTCGATGCAGTACGTCGAGAAGGCGCTGAAGGCGTCGCCGAACCACTCCGGCGCCCTGAAGGCAAAGCTCCAGCTCGCCCGGTCGCAGGGCGGCGACCGTCCGGCGCTCGAGGCCGCCGAGGCGCTCCTCGCGGACAACCCCGACGATGCGGAACTCCAGCTCGCGCACGCAGAGCTTCTCGCCGCGGTCGGGGAGCTCGACAAGGCGCTCGCGGCGGTGGGCCCGCTCCGGGAGCGCCACCCCGAGGACGCGCGGCTCCTGCTCCTCGCCGGTCGACTCGACCTCGCGCTGGGCCGCACCCCGGAGGGGATCGCGGCGTTCCGGTCGGCGGTCGAGGGCCCCACCCCGCTCGACGCTGTCCAACTCGCCGAGATCGCCGAGCGGCTCGAGGCCGCGGGCGCCGAGCTCGCCCTGGCCGTCGAGGTCCGCACCAAGCTTCGGGACGCGGAGCCCCAGAACTTCGCGAACCTTCACGCGTTGCAAGAGCTCGCCCGGCGGACCGACGACCCGAAGCTCGGGATCGCCACCTGCGGTCAGCTTCTCGAGGGCTCTCCGGACAACCTCGAGGCGCTCCGCTCGCTCGCCGAGTTCCAGCTCGAGGCCGGCGCCCCCGAGGACGCGTTCGCCACCTACGCCCGGATCCAGAAGGCCCACCCCAACGCGACCGCGGAGCTCCGGAAGGCGGTCGACGCGGCGCGGTCGAACGGCCGCCCGGAGCTGATGGTCGCCTTCGCCCGCGCGCTCGTCGAGGAGGAGCCGACCGACTTCGGCGCGAAGGCCGATCTGGCGAAGGCGCTGGCCGCGGCGGGCGACCGGGAGGGGGCGCTCGCCCTGTACGGGGACCTCCTCACGCACCAGCCGGATTCGATCGAGTGGGTCCGGGAGCGGACCCGGCTCCTCCGCGAGCTCGGACGGACCGCGGAACTTCCGTCGGCGTACGACGCCCTGTTCCGGCTCGACCCCACCCGCGCCGACGTCGCCCTCGAGCGCGGGAACCTCATGCTCGACGTCGCCCTCGACCGGCCCGAGGGGTCCCCGGAGCGGTCCGACGCGGCCCGGGCGGCCCTCGTGTCGTACGAGCGGGCATCGCTCGACACCTCGCTCGCCGAGGCGAGTCTCCTCGGGCTGGCCCGCGCCTCCCGGCTCGTCGCCGACCACGACCGGGCGATCCGGGCGTACCGGCAGTTCCTGCAGCTGGGCACGAACTCCCAGCGGGCCGACGTCCAGAAAGAGCTCGGCCACGCCCTGCGGGAGACCGGGCAGCTCGCGGCCGCCGAGACGGCGTACGAGGAGGCGCTCCGCCTCGGCCTCGAGGACCCGGACCTCCTGTGGGGCGCGGTCGAGGTGCTGAGCCAGCAGAACGACGAGGCGAAGGCGCTCCGGTTCCTCGACGTCCTCCTCGGCCGCGACCCGAAGAACCCGATGTTCCTCCGGCGCCGCGGGCAACTCCTCCTCAAGTCCGGCCACCGGACGGAGGGGCTGCAGGCGCTGAACGCCGCCGTCGACGCGGCCGGGGCCGACCCGCACGTTCGATTCGAGGTCGCGGAGGCGCTCCGGGCGCAGGGGGCGTACGTCGACGCCGTCCAGCAGTACCGCCAGGCGCTCCAGCTCGACCCGAAGAGCCGGCCGGGGCGGCTCGCCCTCGCCGAGACGCTCGTCGTCGCCGGCCGGTACAACGAGGCGATTCCGATCGTCGATGAGCTATTGACCGACGACCCGAACGACATCGGGGCATGGAAGTCCCGCGCCGATGCCTACCGGTCGCTCGGCCGGACCGCCGACCTCCAATACTCCCTGCAGGCGATCCTCCTCCTCGACCCGAACCACGCGCCCGCGCTCCTCGAGCAGTTCCGCCTCCACCAACAGGCGGGGGAGAAGCCCGAGGCGTACGAGGCGCTCCACCAGATGCTCGCCGCCGAGGGGGCCGACGCGTCCGACCCGGCGCTTTTCCTGCAGGCCGGCGACCTCGCCGCGGAACTCGGGCGAGGCGAGGAGGCGAACCGGGCGTACGAGCGGGCCGCCTCGCTCGACCCGAGCCTCTTGGGCGAGATCGCGAACCGACGGGCCCGGCTCCGGCTGGCGGCCGGGCGACCGGACCTCGCCCTCGAGGTCCTCGACCAGACGCTCGCGCAGGGCCCCGCGTCGGAGCGGCCTGTCGGGACCCTGCTGTTGCGCGCCGAGATCCTGATGGCGCTCGAGCGCCAGCCGGAGGCCCAGGCCGTCTACGAGCAGGTCCGTCAGCTCGAGCCCCGGTCGCCGAGCGCGCTCGGCGGGATCGGCCGGTGCCTCCTCGACCAGGGAAAGCACGCCGATGCGAAGTCGTTCCTCGCCCAGGCGATCCCGCAGGTGCCGCCCAACGCGACGCTCTTCCTCCTCCTCGGCGAGGCCGAGAGCGGTCTCGGCGACCTCCCCGGCGCCGTGGAGGCGGTCCGCAAGGGCGCGGAAGCGCTGCCGAAATCGACCGAGCTCTGGGTCCGGCTCGGCGAGCTCTACATCGCCCGCGAGGCGTGGTCCGATGGCGCGACGGCGTACGCGCACGCGATTGCGCTCGACGCCGCAAACCCGGACCAGATGCTCCGCGCCGGATTCGTCGCGGAGAAGCTCGGGCACCCGAACGAGGCGCTCGCGCTGTACGAACACGCGACGACCGTCGCCCCGTCCAACAAGTACGCCTGGTGCAGCCGGGGGCTCGCCCTCCTCGCGACCGGCCGTCCCGACGACGCCCGGGAGAGCTTCGACCGGTCCCTCGCGCTCGACTCCGACTTCGTGGCGGCCAAGGAGGGCCGCCAGTCGGCGCTGCAGAAGACCCGCGAGGGCCAGGTCGAGCGGTTCGGGCGGGAGGCGCTCGTCCTCGAGGCGAAGACCCGCCGGGCGGTCACCCGAAACGACCTCTTCGTCACCCTCCACGTGCCGTTCGACCTCCTCGAGCCGGTCCTGCAGGCGCTCTCGCGCAACGTGAAGGTCGACCTCGACCGCCTCGACGAGGACGAGATGAAGGAGCTCGAGGGGGCGTCGTACCGGCTCGTCACCGCTGCCCTCGAACACCGGCCGGACGGCCTCGACCGGCGCGGGTTCACGCTCGCCGACGTCGCGGTCCTGTGCCCGCCGTCGACGACCCTGCCGCAGATCCAGCGGCTCTTCGGCTACGTCCGGACCGTCCTCGAACTCGACGTCCGGCCCGAGAACCTGAAGCTCACCCCGGACGTCGAGGAATTGGCGCGCCGGGCCCTCCTCCTTCCGGAGAATCAGCGGACGCTGTTCCAGGTCGTGCGAACGCTGAAGGTCGGCCTCTTCAAGGCCCGGCTGATCAAGGCGGTGGAGACCGCGGGGACCGCGGTCCACGCCCCGCTCCCGTCTCTCGACCTCGGGCAGTACGGGCCCGAGTTCCGAGGCTCGGAGCCGGCGGAGCCCGACGACGCCGACTTCTTCCCGGCCGGCTCCGCCGGGATCCCGTCCCCGGCGCCGCCCGCCTCGAACTTCGCAGCTCCGGTACCCGCTCCCGCCGCCCGGGCCCCGTCCGGCCCGGCCCCTCGGGCCGCCCCTTCGGGCGCCCGGTGCGTCGGATGTGGCGGGGTCGCGACCGTCGTCCACGGGTGTGGCGCGCCGGTGTGCATGCATTGCATCGCCGAGTTCCGGACGTGCCCGAAATGCGGACAGCCGGTCGCGCTACCGGCTCCGCGGGCCGCCGCTCCCACCGCGGCTCCGGCCCACGCGGCGACGAGGGCCTCGCATTCGGAGTCGGGCGGGAAGCCCGTCCATCCGGCCAAGGACGACCACGCCAAGCCGAAGCCGCCGGCGCCGGCCGGGCATGCCCCACCGAAGCCCGGATCGGCGGAGGCCGGATCGCACCCCTCGGGGAAGACCAATCCAGCCCGACCCCCCGCGCCGGTGGCCCCCGTTCCGTCCGCCCCGGCGGAACCGGTGCCGGCCAAGCCACCCCGGCCGCCGCGGGACCGGACCGACGACGAACCCCGCCTGTGAGGCGTCGTGGCACGCCTCGCCGGCGCCCGGCAGGGCCGTTCCTCTAACCTGAAATACCCGTCGTCACCTCGAACGGAATTGGAGGAATCTCGGTGTCCACCCCCGCTCCCCCCCGCCGACCCGTCGGGATCGGGATCGCGATCATCGCCGTCTTCGCGGTCGTTGCCGCCCTCCTGTTCACCGCGGTTTATCTCACTCAGCCCGGCAACTCCCATTTCTACGGCCTGATCACGATCGGGATCCTCTCCCTCGTCTTCGCCCTCGCCGCGTACCTGGCCCAAGCGGCCGCCCCCGACCCGACCGCGCCCCGGGCGCTCTCGTGGGGATTCGCGGGACTCGGGTTCGCCCTCCTCGTGGGCACGGTCGTCTTCGCGCCCTCGAACCCGCTCAACCCGATCGCGCAGCTCATCGTCCTGATCGTCATCCTCCTGTTCCTCGGCGCCACGCTCCTCGGGGCGTACTGGCGCGTGGGGACCGTCGCGACCGCGCGGGCCCGCCTCGAGCGCCGGGACCAATGGAAGGCTCAGCCCCCCCGGTCCGCGCTCGACTATGCGGCGGCGCAACACGACCCGGAGGTCACCCAAAGCCCGCCTTCGACTCCGAAGGGTTCCCCATGAGCAGCCCTCCGATGGGCGCTCCCCCAACCCCCCCGCCTCCGTCCGCGTCCGGCCCGCAGATCTGCCCGAAGTGCCAGACGACCAACGCGCCGACGAGCAAATACTGCTCCGCGTGCGGGGCGTCGCTCGGTCCTGCGACGGTGCCGCCCGCCGGCGCCGCCCCGCCGGCGATGGTCGACATTCGGCAGCGGGTCGACCAGGACCGCGGGTTCCTGAAGAAGCTCCAGCTCCTCCTCCCCGGGTTCCGGGGGTATCGGCAGGGCGAGGACGACCGGGCCGCCGACAGCATGCTCCGCATGCAGGTCGCCGACCGGGTCCATCGGGCGAGCGGGATCGTCACGACCGCCCGCGCCTCGATGACGAACTCGGGCGACTTTGCCCACCTGAACGACCTCGCCCAGCTCGTCTCCGACCTCAACCTCCTCGAGGGCCAGATCCGGCACGCGGAGCAGGGGTACACGGGGATCTCGCCGTCCGTGCGGATGAGCGTGACCTCGCTCGACCGGCTGTACGAGTACGACTACGGCTTCGTCCAGGCCGCCGACCGCCTGACCGAGGCGGTCGCCCCGCTCAACGTCCCGATCCCCTCCACGACCGGCGCCGCGGCCGCGATCCAGAACGGCCGCGCGATGATCCGGCAACTCCAGGCCGCGTTCCAGGCCCGGACGAAAGCGGTTCAAGGGATCCAGGTCTAACGGAGTTCGAAGATGGTCACCAATACCCCGGTCCCGGCCAAGGGAGGGAGTCTTCTCGGCGCGACGACGGTCGCGTGGGAGGACGCGTACAAGGGCCCGAACGTGATGTGGCGCGTTCCGCGCAACATCCACTACGGCGACAACGTCGTCGTCCGCCAGGACGAGACGGCCGTCTTCTTCCGCGACGGCAAGGTCCTCGCCTACCTCGAGCGTCCCGACCGGTACGCCCTGACCAGCCTCAACGCCGGCCTCGTCGGCAACCTGATCCAGTCCCTGAGCGGGGTCCGTCAGGAGGCCGAGGTCTACTACCTCCAGCGCCGCTGGTTCGACGGCAAGTTCGGCAGCCAGGAACCGTACGTGTTCAAGGACCCGGACTTCGGGCTCGTGAGTCTCCGGGTGTTCGGCGAGTACCGCTGGAAGGTCGGCGGGCCGGACCTCTTCATCAACCAGTTCGTCGGGACGTTCGGGGCGGCGACGACCGCCGACGTGGAAGCCCGACTTCGCGACCAGATGGTGCTGCTGGTCTACAACACCCTCGGGAAGCTCAAGGACCAGGGGATGCACGTCACGGACATCGCCGGCCAACTCAGCACGATCGAGCAGGCGGTCCTCGGGTTCGCGCCGCAGCACTTCCAGAACCTCGGCGTCGAGGTCCAGCAGCTCCAGGGGCTCTCGGTCAACCTTCCGGACGAGGTCCAGAAGGCGGTCAACACCCGCTCGACGATGAGCGTCCTCGGCGTGAACTACATGCAGTACCAGGCCGGCCAGGCGATGACGACCGCCGCGGCGAACCAGTCCGGCGGCGCCGGGCAGTTCGCGGGCGCGGGGGTCGGCCTTGGCGCCGGTCTCGGGATCGGCTACGGGATGTCCGGCTCGATGCAGGGCGCCTACCAGGGAATGGGAACTCCGGGCGGGTCGCCCGGCGGCCAGACCCCGTGCCCCAAGTGCGCCACGATGGTCCCGGTCGGCTCGAAGTTCTGTCCGTCGTGCGGTGCGACGATCGCGGCGCCGTCGGCCGGACCTCCGTGCCCGAAATGCGGGGCCGCCACCCAGGCCGGGCAGAAGTTCTGCCCGAGCTGCGGCCAGTCGCTCGCCCCGGCTCCGCCGAGGACGTGCGCGAAGTGCCAGGCGAGCGTGCCCGCGGGGACGAAGTTCTGCCCGAACTGCGGCACCGTCATGCCGCCCTGACCGAACGATCGTCCGTCCGGGACCGGCCGGTCACTCGGACCGGGGCTCGGCGGTGGTCGGTCGGCGTCCCCCGCCCCGGCGGGGGATCCGTCGGATCGTGTACCGGACCGGGATCCGCCGCCGTCGGTGCATCCAGTACCCGCATCGGGGGCAGGTCGAGCCGAGCGCCACGACCTCGCCCGTCAGGGTCCGGTTCCGCAGGGGCCGGAGCGGTCCGGAGCAGACCGGGCACGTCGTCGGCGCCGGCCCGTCCGACCGCTCGCTGAATCGGACGGCGAGCCGGACCCCGGGGGAGTCGACGAGGATCGAGCGGAGCCGGGGCCCGGCGATCCGCATCGTCGGGTCTTCGGCGCGGAGGGCGGGGCGGAAGGCGCGGAGGAACGCCGCCTGGGACGGGTAGTTCCCGATCCCGAGGACGAGGAGCCGGTCGAGGGCGGCCTGCACGGTATCCGCGTCGGCGCGGCGGAACGCCGGCGCCGCCCGCTTCCTAGGGGGCGCCGCCGCGTCGGCCTTCGCGGGCACCGATCTCCTCCTCGTAGAACTGGCGGGCGAACGCCCCCTCCTCGCGCCCGATCGGGATCGGGCCGTCCCCCGGCCGGGCGAAGTAGGCGACGAGCGACGCGGCGGCCGCGAGGCGGACCGCGCGCGACTTGAGGCGGGGCGAGAACTTCGGATGGGTCGTCCGGGAGAGCGCCCGCTCGCTCACCTCGCGGAGCGAGGTGTAGAGCGACGGGTCGAGCCGGACCGGGCGGCTGCGGAACTTTCCCGAGACGAGCGGGTGGTGGGTCTGGATCGCGTGGACGAGCGTCAGGTGGTCGCGGATCCGCCCCGCGAGGGGGAACTCGATCGCCCCGAGCTCGAGCCGCTCGGCGCTCGCCTCGACCGCGCGGAACCGGTCCCGGGTCATCGGGTGGAACCGCAGCAGCATCCGGTCCTCGAGCGCCGCGAAGTTCGGGTCGGCGATCGTCGTCCAGTAGTCGGCGTCGCCCAGCGCGCGGACGTTGTAGTTGACCGAGAAGAACGAGTGGAACGTGTACGGCCCGATGGTGCCGAGCGTTGTTTCCCACTTCACTTCGCGCTGTTCCATGACGAGCTTGAGCGGCTCGACCATCCCTTTGTACTTGAACCAGTCGTTGAACTCGGGAACGATGAAGTTGAACGTCCGACCCGTGTACGACGCCCCGACCCGGAGGAACTGGACGGGGGTGATCCCGCCGCAGTACCGGTTCCGGCCCGCGAGGCCGTGCGCGGGGACCCCGGTCCGGGGGTTCCCCCGGATCATGTCGTCGATCGAGAACGTCTTCCCGGTCCCCGGGGGGCCGAAGAGTGCGAGGTGGAATCCGGTCGTGCCGGTCGAGCGGCCCGTCGGCGCGATCAGCGGGACGTCGGCGAGCGCGTACTGCTGGAGGAGCGAGATCAGCGAGTCGACGTAGAGCGCCTCGCCGAACAGCTCGCGGAGGTAGCCGGCGAGCGCGTCGACGCTGAACGTCTTCCCGAACGCAACCGTCTCCGCCAACCGGTGGTGGAGGACGTCGCGGAGGGCGTCGACGAACTCGCTGTCCATCGACCGGATCTCGGCCCCCTCGTCCTGGACGGGCATGAACCCGGCCGGCTCGGGAGCGGCGAGCCGCGCGACCTCGCCGAGCAGGATCCTCCGCAGCTCGTCCGGGAGCGGGACGTGGTACCACCGGTCGCCCTTTCCTTCGGGGAGCTCCTCGACGAGCCCCCGGCGCTTGAGCCGCTGCAGGAGCCGGGACGGGTCCTCGAACACGCGCTCCTTGAGGAGCCGGGCCCGGAGCTCGCTCAACCGGAACCGGGCGCGCCCCGATGCGACGCCGCGGACGACCCTCCGTCGGTCGGAGTCGGCGACGAGGCCCGCGAGGACACGGGCGGCCGCCTCCTCGTCGGCGAGGATGCCGAGGTCCGGAGACGCCGCCACGAACGGTCGCGGATGCTCCGACGAATCTATAATGACCCGCCTCCAGAGACGCGCCCGTGGGTCGGGGTTCCTCGGCGTACGAACGGGAACTGAAGGAACTCCTCCAGGCCAACCCCGACGCCCTCGCCCGCTACGCGAAATCGGTCCCCCCGGCCGACCGACTCCAGGTCGCCGCGTTCGCCCGCGCGCCGTTCCTCGTCGTCCGCGCCGCCGGCTCGTTCGGCTTCGACCTCGTGGCGCTCCGGTCGGAGTTCGCGTTCCCCCTCGAGGTGAAGGCCTCGGCGTCGGACACGATCCGGTTCAGCGCGGCGAGCGGCCGGGCCGCGCTCCAACTCGAGCAGCACCGGAAGGCCGTGGCGCGCGTCGGCCTCGTGATCCTCTACGCCTACCGACGGGTCGGCCGGGGCCATGGCGAGCCGTGGCGCGTGTACGCGGGCGGGGTGGGGCCTTCGACGGGCCGATACCGGGTCCTGAACCGCTGGCTCCCGCCGGTGGAGTCGACGAAGGAGGGAAACGGGGTGCTGCGATGGGGGGCCGGGATGCCCCTCAGCCGCTTCTTCACCATCGTCGCCGACCTCACCGAGCCGGCCGGCGGGACCGCGGGGGCATGAAGGTCGCGGTCTCCTCAACCGGCGTCGGCCGCTTTGGGAAGCGGAAGGAGGGGCTCGTCGAACTCCTCTGCGAGGCCGGCCGCGAGGCGCTCGATGGGCTTGGTCGGAAGCCGGTCGACCTCCTCGTCGTCGGACACATGGCGGGGGGACCGCTCGCCCACGTCGAGAACACGGTCGCGAAGGTCGCGGACCGGCTCGGGTTGGACGCGGGGGCCGGATTCCGGATCGAGGCCGCAAGTGCCAGCGGAGCGGCGGCGTTCCACGCCGCGGTCGGGATGGTCCGCTCGGGTCGGTACGATCGGGCCCTCGTGGTCGCGGGGGAGAAGATGACCGACCTTCCGAATGCGGAGGTCACCAAGGTTCTGGCCGGCTCGTTGGCCCCGACCGAGGAGGCCCACGGCGCGACGATGCCCGCCCTCGCCGCCCTGGTGGCGGGACGGTACCTCGACCGGTACCGGGCCGACGCGAGTGCGCTCGACCAGGTGACGACGCAGGCCCGGGCGGCCGCCGCCCGGAATCCGAACGCCCAATTCCGAACGCCGGTGACCGTCGAGGAGGTCCGGTCCAGCCGCGCGATCGCGCTTCCGCTCCGGCTCCTGCACTGCTCGGCGATCTCGGACGGAGCCGCGGCCGTCGTGGTGGAGGGAACGACGGGAGCGGCGGGGGTGCTCGGGCTCGGCCAGGCCACCGACCACGTCGAGCTCGTCGAACGCCCCGAGCTCACGAGTTTCCGCGCGACCCGGGTGGCGTCCCAGCGGGCGTTCGAGGAGGCCCGGAAAACGATCCAGGAGGTCGACTTCGCCGAGCTCCACGACGCCTTCGCCCCGTTCGCGCTCATCGACCTTGAGGACGTCGGGGCCGTTGGGGCGGGCGAGGGGGCGGCCGCGTTCCGGAACGGATCGACGTCCCCGGACGGCCCGTTCCCCGTCAATCCGTCCGGAGGGATCCTCGGCCGGGGACATCCGGTCGGCGCGTCGGGGCTTGTCCAGATCGCCGAGGTCGCCCGCCAGCTCCGGGGCGAAGCCGGCCCAATGGCGCTCCCGAAGCCCCCCCGGCGCGGTCTGGCCCAGTCGATCGGGGGCCTGGGCTCGCACAACTTCGTCACGATCCTGGGCAATTCGGGGGCGGCCCGGCCGTGACGGATCCGGAGAATCTCGCGATCGCCCGATGCGAGCACTGCCACGGCCGATTCCTTCCCCACCCGGGACCGTGCCCCCGGTGCGGATCCACCGACCTCGTCCCCGGCGTGATTCCCCCGACGGCGGTCGTCCTCGCGGCGACCGAGCTCCTGGCCCCCGCGGCGGGGTGGGCGACTCCGCACCGACTCACGATCGCGGAAGGGGCCGAGAGCGTCCGGATCCTCGCCATCGGCCGGACTTCCGGTCTCGCGCCGGGGCAGGTCGTGGTGGTGCGGACCGAGAACGGTCTCTACTACGCGGATGCGGCGGCTCCCCCCTCCGCTCCCGGGCCCCCCAAACTCGCGAGCCCCTCGCGTCGACACTAGGTCGGCGAGCCGAGCCGGATCTCCCCGGCCGGGACGGCCCGGGGTTCCGAGCGGGCACTTCCACAACCCCCCGTCCGCCCCCGAGCCGTTATCGGCGCCGGGGCGGTTTCGTCGCCATGGACGAAGTGATCACCGCGCTCTACGCCGTCACGGTCCACGTGCGGGACATCCGACCGGCCCGGAAGTTCTACGGCGAGGTCCTGGGGTTGAAGGAGATCAGCTACGACGAGAAGTCGAACCGGGCTTCGTTCGCACTCCCCGGAACGTCGACGGTCCTCCGGATGCACGTCCAGGGACCGGACGAAGGGGGACGGGACCCCGGAACGGTCTCGGGGATCCTGTTCCGACACCCCGACCCGGTCGCGGCGTGCGAGGAGATCCGGCGTCGGGGCGGAGCCATCGCGAACGAACCCCGCGGGGTCGAACTTCCGACGTCAGGCTTCGTCCTCGGCGTCGTCGCCGACCCCGACGGGAACGAGTTCATCATCACGAACCGGAACGACTAGTTCTCGGCCTCGGGCTCAGTCCCTCGGTGCGGCTCCAAGCGGCGGGGAGTCCGGGGACCTCCCTCCCGGAGGGGGCCCACGGCTTCCCGGACTCGGGTCTCGGAAGGAGGGGAACGCGGGGAGGGGGAATTTCCGGTCGCCGGTCGGTTCCGGCGTCCGTTTGAACCCCCGAGGTGAAATCACCACAGGATTAGCAATCCTGCGCCTTGCCGGGCTGGGCCATCCCCGCGCGGGGCGGCCGAGGTCGGTTCGCTCCTTAAAGGTTCGTCCGACGATAGACCGCCTGCCGTTATGTAGCGGTCCCCCGGTCGCCGGGGCGGAGTTCGTCGATGCGGGTCGCGCGGGCCGGAGTGGTCGGGGCCGGGACGATGGGCGCTGCGATCGCCGAGCTCCTCGCGTTCAACGGGATCCCCGTCGTGCTCACCGACGTGGACCAGCCGGCCGTCGACCGAGGTTTGGCCCGGGTCCGCACGTTGGTGGAGGAGCTCGTCCAGTTCCACGCGACGCGGGGGGACCGGGAGGTCGCCCGGATCGGCGAGTTGGGGGTCGAGCTCTCGGCCGACCAGCAGGCCAAGGTTCGGGAACGCTTGGCCCCGAAGGTCACAGGGGCCCGCGGCACCGAGATCGCCGGTCGGGTCCACGGCACGACCGATTGGGCCGAGTTCGGCAACGTCGACTTCGTCGTCGAGGCGGTCTTCGAGCGGTACGATGTCAAGCGACCGGTCCTGGAGCACCTCGACCGGGCGCTCCCCGAGCACGCCGTCCTCGGCTCGAACACTTCGTCGTTGTCGATCTCGCGGCTCGCGCGGGGCCTCGCGCACGGCCGTCAGACGCTCGTCACCCATTTCTTCAATCCGCCCGGGACCCTCCCGCTCGTCGAGGTCTCCGCGGGCGTCGACACCCGGGACGACGTCGTCCAGGAGACGATCGATTTCCTCCAGGGGTTGCGCAATCACCGGTATCCCATGGTCCCGATCCGGGTCAAGGAGTCGCCCGGGTTCGTCGTGAACCGGCTGCTGATCCCGGTCCTCAACGAAGCGTGCTTCGCGCTGGAGGAGGGGCTCGCCTCGTCGCGCGACATCGACCTCGCGATGAAGACCGGGGCGGGGCTCCCGATGGGCCCGTTCGAGCTCGCCGACCTGATCGGGCTCGACGTCACGCTCGAGGTGGCCGAGACGCTGGTGCGAGGGACCGGCGACCCGAAGTACCGCCCGGCCGCCGCGCTCCGTCGGCTGGTGGACGCCGGTCATCTCGGCCGGAAGTCCGGTCGCGGGTTCTACGACTACGCGACCGGATGAGGGGCCGGGCCGCCCGGGGGTTCGGGTCCGGCTTTACGGGGGAGCGGACCCGGCGCTTCGGGCGCCCTGCAACGCCCGCGCGTACCACTCGAGCTCGTGGAAGAGCGGGGTGAGTCGCTTCCGCCACTTCTCGGGGTCCTTGGGTCCGTTCGAGTCGAACTCCGCGGCCACGGATTGGACCGGAACGGCGATCGGGACCGTGAAGCCGCCGACCCCGGGAATGACGAGCCGGAGCCCGTCGATCGCCCGCAATCCGCCGGAGATCCCTCCCGCCCCGACGAGGGCGAACGGCTTCCGGCGCCATTGGTGGGTGAGGTGGTCGATGAGGTTCTTCAGGGTCCCCGGGTAGCCATAATTGTACTCCGGGGTGACCAGGACGAACCCGTCGGCCCGTTCCATCGCCGCGGCGAACTCGGCGACGGCCCGTTCGGGCGTGGCCATCTCATGGACGCGACGGACCAGGTTCCCGAGGGGAAGGTCCCTGGGGTCGTAGAGCCGTGTCTCGACGCCCGGACGCTGGGCGAGCTCCGCCTCCACGAACTCGGCGACGGGGAAGCTGACCCGCCCCTCTCGGACGCTCCCGTAGATGACCGGCAAGAACAGGTCGCCCACGCGCGGGGATGGGAGGCGGACTCTAAACCCGCGCGCTGGCGCCAGGTTAACCTGCCAGTACGGTCCGGTCGGGCGATGGCGAGGTTCCCTTCCGCGGCTTGGGCCGCCGAGTTCCGGACGGCGGTCAACGCCAACGCCGAGTACGCCGAGGCGGCGAAGGCCTGGGAAGGGGACGTCGTCCTACGGGTCGTTCCACCGGAGGCGTCGGGGATTCCCCCCGGGATCCATCTGGACCTGTTCCACGGCGAATGTCGGGCCGCCGAGTTCCTCCCGGAAGCGGCCTACCCGTCGAGCGAGTTCGTGTTTGACGCGACGCTCGGCACCTGGCGGGAGATCCTGGAGCGCCGCCTCGACCCGGTGAAGGCGGTGCTGGCGGGCCGGGTGAAGGTGCGGGGGAACCTCGCGAAGGCGATGCGGTTCACGAAGGCGACAGGACTCCTGATCGAGACCGGCGCAACGATTCCGTCCGAGTTCTAGGCCGAAGGAACTACGGGCGCGACCGGGGCCGTCGGCTTCGCGCCGGCGGCGGCCGAGGTCGACGCCGGGCTCGGCAAGACCCCCGGCGCGGTGGCCGGCTTCATTGAGGGAACCGGCGGTCGGGGCGGCGGCGGCATCAGTTGGCGTTTGAAGAAGGCGACCACGTGGCCCCAGGTCGCCTCGGCCCGGTTCTGGTCGTACGCCCGGAGGTCGCGCGACAGGAAATCCCGTCCGACCTCGGTGACGCTCTCGAATTCGACCTGCTTTGGGATCACGGCCTCGAGCTGCGCCCGCGAGGCGGCGGCCACCTTGTCCCGTCGCCCTGCGACGAAGTAGACCTTCGCCGTGACGAGGTTCAGGGCCGTCGGCGGGGAGAGGGGCGCCGGGTAGGCGACGGCGACGGCGGTGAGCTTCTGGTCGAGGCCGGCGACGGCCAGGGCGAGCGAACCTCCGAACGAGAGGCCGAAGATCCCTGTCTTCTCCGGGTCGACCATCTCGCGCCCCCGGAGGTACGTCAGCGCGTCCGCGTAGTACTGGGTGAGCTTCGCGATCCGGGGCGACGTCACCACGATGCCCCCCTTGGTCCGCAACGAGAGGCGGGTGCCGAGATGGTCGGTCGGTCCGAACAGCGACGTCTTTCCGAGGTCCGGGACGATCACCTCGAACCCCTCCCGAGCGAAGTGGATGGCGGCGTCGAGGAGGGAGGTCGTGATCCCGTACACCTCGGGCGTGATCAGGACCCCCGGGTGCCGGACCAGCTTCGTCGGTCGGAGGACGAGGGCGAGCGCTTGCCCGGAGGGCACCGCGTCGGTCGGGAACGTGACCGTCTCGCTCCGGTACGGGGGGAGCGGCGCCCCCGGCTTCGATTTCGAGGATGTCCAGGTTTTGTTCAGGAAATCGATGACGCAGAGCTTGAACCGCTCCTTCTGGAGGACGATCACGGCCTGGCGCTTGCCGCAGACGTCGCAGACGCCGATGACGCCGCTCCCGAACTCGAGGCCCGGCGTCTTCAGCAATAGGTCGTCGTCGCGCATCGCGTCAGCGCCTCGGGGAAGGACGCCGGCCGAGCGGGGTGCGGGCTTTAACCGTTGCCCGGCGCGGTAACTCGCCCGTCGGTAGTTTCAGCTCGAGCCGGGCCCGGTCCCGCGGGGCGAGGACAGCAATCCCGTGAGCCCGAAGCCGGGTCTGGAACGTCCGGTCGGCGGTCGCGACGACGGCCCCGGTCCCGGCCACGGCGGCCAGCACGCCGGAGTCGCCCCGACCCGCCACGGGAAATGGCGGGTATCGGGCGGCGAGCGCCCTCGCGGCGTCGGCGTCCGGAACCCGTCGGGCGGCCAGCCCCTCGAGCTCGGCCATCGCCGTGCTGGCGACCGCGACACGGACCCCCGACGGAAACACCCGGGCGAGCTCCTCGTCGAGCCGGACCCCGTGGGTGAACGGCCAGAAGAGCGCGTTGGCGTCGAGAACGACGAGGACCTCGCCGGTCGCCACGTCACGGCCGCCGAAGGGCGATCCCGAGCGTCTCCCGGTCGTACTGCTGCCCCCCCGTCCGCTGCCGGAGGACGTACCGCTGGGCCTTCTGATTCGCGGTCTTCGGGATCTCGGAAAGGAATTCGAGGTACCGCGGGACCATGAAGAACGGCAGGTGCTCGACGCAGAACCGGAACAGGTCCTCGGCGGACGCGGTCTCCCCGGGCTTGAGGAGCACGAACGCCTTCACGTCCTCCTCCCCCAGCGGAGAAGGGACCCCGATCACCACCGCCTCGAACACCGCGGGGTGCCGGTTGAGGACGCTCTCGACGTCGTACGGGGCGAGGTTCTCCCCCCGCCGTCGGATGACGTCCTTCTTCCGGTCGACGAAATAGTAGTATCCGTCGGAGTCCCGCGTCACGAAGTCGCCCGTGTGGAACCAGAGGTTCCGCCACGACTCGACCGTCTTTTCCGGCTGATTCCGGTACCCGAGGAACATCGTGTACGGCGCGTTCGGGCGGACGACGAGCTCCCCGCGGACGTCGGGGCCGACCGGTCGGTCGTCGTCGTCGACGACGTCGGCCTCCACGAAGCCGAGCGGCGTTCCGACCGACCCGACCCGGACCCGGTCCGGGGGGTTCATCAGCGTCGTGCAACCGCACTCGGTCATCCCGTAGAGCTCGAGGATCGAAAGTCCGAACCTCCGCTCGAACTCCGGCCACACCGCTCGCGTCGTGCCGGCGGTGAGCGCCGTCCGCACCTGGTGCGTCCGGTCGGTCGGGCGCTCGGGCTGCTTGAACAACACATTGATCATCGCGATCAGGAGCGAGACGTGCGTGGCGCCGTACGAAGCCGCGGTCTCCCAAAACGTGGTCGCGTGGAACCGCTCCTCGAACGCCGCCGTGAGGTCAAACTCGAGCGCGGTCAGCGCCGTCATCTCCTGGGCGTTGCAGTGGAACAGCGGCAGGGCGCTGAACAGGACCGACTCCGGCGTCAACCGGCTGCGGGCCCCGATCTCCTGCGGCGTGCGGAGATACTTTTCGTGGGGGATCACGGCCCCCTTGGGGGGGCCCGTCGTGCCGCTCGTGTAGAGGATCGCCGCCGGGTCGCCCCCGGTGAGCTCGGGGGTGGCGACCGCGGCCCGGGGTGCTTCGAGCTCGGACCACGTCCGGGGCTCGGACGGGGCGGCGGTCCCGTCCGGAACGGGGTCGACGAGCCATTCGGTGCCGATCTGCAACCCGCCCCGGAAGGGGGCGTACGCCGACCAAAGCCGCCGGTCGATGACGAGCCCCTTCGGCTCGGCGTCGGCGAGCTCGTACCGGAGGATCTCCCCTTTCAGGCCCGTATTGAGCGGTACGACGACGGCGCCGAGCTTCGCGAGCCCGAACCAGGCGAGGACGAACTCGGGTCCGTTCAGGAGGAAGAGGGCGACCCGGTCGGCGCGGCCGACCCCGGCGATGGCGAAGTTCGCCGCGACGCGGTCGGTCGCGGCGTCGAGGTCCTGGTAGGTCAGCGTCCGACGGTCGAATCGAAACGCGGGACGTTCGCCGTTCTTCCGCGCCTTGGCGCGAACGAGCGTCGCGAGGTCGTGGTAGACCTCCCCGGCGTCCAGCATCCCGCGCCGGCGAACCGTTCGGACCCTTAAGGCCCCGGCCGACCGCTCCGCGGGAGCCGTTAAGCCCCGGTTGCGACGTGCGCGGGGTCGGACCCTCACGATGCGAAGGGACACGCAGGAGTTCCGGAACGACCGGCCCGCGCGGGCGGAGCTGGCCGCCGGAGCGGCCGTCGTCGACCCGGCGCGGCGCGAACTCCTCCTCTTGCATCTCTCCTCCGAGGACCGCTGGTGCTTCCCGAAGGGACACGTCGAGTCCGGCGAATCGGTCGAGATGGCGGCCATCCGGGAGCTCGAGGAGGAGACCGGTCTCACCGGCCTCGGGCTCGGACCGGAGATCGGCCAGGTGACCTACCGATTCTACCAGCCGAGGCGGGACCGGAGCGTCGTGAAGACCGTCGTGTACTTCCTCGTCGCGACCTCGGTCCGGCCGGTCCGGCCCGAGCATCTGTTCGACCGCGCCGACTGGGTCCCGCTCGACGTGGCCCGGGAGCGGCTCGAATTCGACGCGGACCGCGCCGTCCTCGACCTCGTGGAAAAACACCTCGCCGCCCCCCCGTAGATTCGGGGTCAGGGCGTCGGGAATGGGTTGGGGACCGGGGGCGGCAGCCCCCGGCCCTATCGTCTCGTTCCTATGCTCCGCCGGTCGGGGGGCTCGGAGGGGTCGGTCCCTGCGGGGGCGGGAGCCCCTGGCTGGACGTGACCTGCTGGCTGTAGCCGCCGACGAGGTGGCCGCCGGACTTCCGCCGGGACCAGGCGCGGTACTCGACCACGCCGACCGTCCCGACGATCAAGACCGCGACCAGGCCGACGACCAGCCCGACCACCAGGATCGAGCTCGCCGCGCCGCTGGCGCCGCCGCTTCCGCAGCCGCCCGCGAGGCACGCCGCGTTGTGCTGCGCGTCCGCGACCGACTCGGGCTGGCCCTGGACGACCGCGCTCGAGGGGGCGGGAGCCGCCTCCTGGTTCGCCGTCGTCAAGGTCCCGCTCGAGGCGAGCGTGTTGTCCTGGCCCGAATAGCTCGTCGCCGAGGCGACGACCTCGATCGAGTGGTGCGGGGCGTCGATGGCGAGGTCGAGCCGGTCGGTGGCGACGGCTTCGGTCCCGAGGGCGCCCGAGCCCCAGGCGTGGGCGCCGCCGTCGAAGATCTCGAAGCCGTGGGGCACCAGGATGAACCCGTCCACGTCATCGAACGGACCGGTGAGCGCAATCGCGATCACGGGGACCGTCCGGCCGTTCGCGAGCGTGACCGTGCCGAGGTCGGTGCCGCTGAGGGCGACCGAGCCGGTGCCGGTGACGCTGCCGTTGGGGCTACCAGACCCGCTCGAGTTGAACCCGAAGAGGCCGGTGTTGCTCCACTGGTAGGCGAGTGACCACGCGGCGTCGGCGGTGTAGGTCGCCGACGAGTTCCACGACTGGCCCGGGGTCACGTTCCACGGAACGAGCCCGAACGACGGCGAGAACGAGACGGCGCTGTGCGAGTTCCCCTGGACATCCAGGTGACCCGACGCCGTCTTGCCGCCGGCGCTCAGCGAGTACGACTCGGTCAGGTTCGCGGCCCCCTGGGAGGAGGCGTTGTCGATCCCGACCGCACTGACGGCGGACCCGTTCTCGTAGACCTGGGCGGTCGTGCTCAGGTTCGCGAACCCGGTTTCGGACTCATGGCCCTGCACCGAGAGGTTCCCGACGATCCGCGAGCCGTTGTACTGGGCGAAGAGGTCCGCGCCCATCGTGCGCTGCGCCTCCAGCTCGACCGTGCCCGCGCTCGTGTTGGTCGCGGTGTACACCACTTGCCAACCGAAGAACGCGTGCGACTGGTACGTCGCGTTCCCGATCTGCGCCGAGATGTTCACCCATTTCTGTCCGCCGTACGCCCACTGCTGGCTCGTCGACGCGCTCGCGGCGGTCGCCGGGCCGGCAGCGGCGGCGGGGGCGGCCGAGGCGGTCGCCGCGAGGGCCGGGATCACCAGCACCATCGCCGCGACCACGCCGAGCGTCGCCCACGTTCCCATTGTTCGTCCGTTCCGCTGCATTCGTTCCTTCCTTCGGGACCGCGTGTTGGCGAGTCCCGAACGAATCGACCCTGGGTTTCCGACATAAACCCCCGTCCCGGACTGCAGGGGGTGGGCGGGACGGTGTGCTACGCCATGGCAGTCGAAGGCCGGCTCACCGTCCGGCGGTCGGCCGTTCGGTCGTCCCCGGGATCCAGAACCGGGCCGACTTCGCCACCGCGAGCGAGCTCTCGTACCCGGCGTCGGTGTGGCGGGCCACGCCCAGACCGGGGTCGTTGTGGAGGACCCGGCCGATCCGACGGTCCGTCTGCGTCGTCCCGTCGGCCACGATGACGAGGCCGGCGTGGATCGAATTTCCGATCCCCGTCCCGCCCCCGTGATGGACCGAGACCCACGACGCCCCGGAGACCGCGTTGAGGAGCGCGTTCAAGATCGGCCAGTCTGCGATCGCGTCGGAGCCGTCCTTCATCCGCTCCGTCTCCCGGTACGGGCTCGCCACGCTCCCCGTGTCGTGGTGGTCCCGCCCGATCGCGATGGGAGCCGCCAAGGCGCCCGAACGCACGAGGTCGTTGACCAAGTGGCCGAACCGCTCCCGCTCCCCGTACCCCATGTAGCAGATCCGCGCCGGAAGCCCCTGGTAGTGGACCCGCTCGGCCGCGAGCCGGATCCAACGGCAAAGGTCGGACCGTTCGGCAAACTCGGAGAGGACCATCCGGTCGATGCGGGCGATGTCGGCCGGGTCCCCGGAGAGCGCGACCCACCGGAACGGGCCGCTGCCGACCGCGAAGAGGGGTCGGATGTACGCGGGCACGTAGCCCGGGATCTCGAACGCGTCGGCGACCCCGGCCTCACGCGCCTGGGTCCGGAAGTTGTTCCCGTAGTCGAACGCCTTCGTCCCCTTGCGCCGGAGCTCGAGGATCGCCCGCGCTTCGAGCGCGATCGACGTTCGAACCGCGCTCAGGTACGCGGTGTGGTCCGAGGCTCGGAGCGTCGACGCGGTCTCGGGCGTCAGCCCGACCGGGATGTAGCCGACGTCGATGTCGTGGGCCGCGGTCTGATCGGATACGATGTCCGGGACGACGGCCCGTCGGACGAGTTCGGGATAGACCTCAGCCGCGTTGGCCCGGAGGCCGACCGAGAGGGGGCGGCGCTCGGCCGCCGCCCCCCGGACGAGCGCGAGCGCCTCGTCGAGCGTGCCGGCTTCCCGGTCGAGGTACCCGTTCCCGAGCCGTCGGCCGATCGCGCGGGGGTCGACGTCGACGATGAGCGCCGCCCCACCCAGCATCGTCACCGCGAGCGGCTGGGCGCCCCCCATCTCGCCGAGACCGCTCGTCAGCATCCACTTCCCCGCGAGGTCCGGTTGGCCGAACTCGATCCGGGCGAGCGAGGCGAGCGTTTCGTACGTCCCTTGGAGGATCCCCTGGGTCCCGATGTAGATCCAGCTCCCGGCGGTCATCTGGCCGTACATCGTGAGCCCCCGCGCCTCGAGGGGCCAGAACTCGGCGTCGGTCGCCCAGTGGGGAACCATCATCGCGTTCGAGATCAAGACCCGGGGGGCCTCGGCGTGCGTCGGAAACACGCCGACGGGCTTTCCGGATTGGACGAGGAGGGTCTCCTCGTTCCCGAGAACCTTGAGGGTCGAGACGATCGCGTCGTAGGCCGCCCAGTTTCGGGCCGCCTTCCCCCGGCCCCCGTAGACGATCAGGTGAGCCGGGTCCCGCGCCACGTCGGGGTCGAGATTGTTCATCAGCAGCCGGAGCGCGCCTTCCTGGCTCCATCCTCGGCAGCCGAGCGAGGGTCCGTGGGGGGCGCGGATCGGTTCCCGTCGCTCGTCGGAGTCGGCCATGCCACGGCTACGTGCCGAAGGTTGAAAGGTTGCGGGACGATGCCCGAGACGGCTTCAGCCAGCTTCGATGGAAGGGGCCGATGTCCGCGGTTCGATGGCTCCGGTTCGCGGCGACCTTCGGGGCGGGCTCGTCTCGGCCGGAACGACGGAGAAACGCCTCGGCCGGTCGTCTCTTCGTCGTATCTTTGACCGTCCCTTATAAGGCCCGGACGCACCCGAATCCCGCATGCAGCCCGGACCGCCGCCCGGAACCGGCCCGCGTCGAACGAACCCGTCCGAATCCGCCCCCCTGTCCTCGCGGGGTCGCTGGGGCGCGATCCTTGCGGTCCTGGCCGTTGGGGTCTTGGTACTCGTCCCGTCCCTGACCGTCGGTCTCACGCCGCTCTCCCCGCTGCGGGCAAACGACGGGGGCGCGCGGACCCTGCTGCTCCCCGCCGGCAATAGTTCCGGGAACGGTTCGGGCAACAGCTCCGGGTCCGGCGGTGTGTCCGGCAACGGCTCCGGGTCGGGAAACGGATCCGGGAACGGCTCTGGCACCGGCTCGGGGAACGGGAGCGGAAACGGCTCCGGCGGAATCTCGGGCTCCGGCTCTCAGGTCACGGTCCTGGCTCAGAACACGACGTTCGAGTCGGTGCTGCTCCTCGGGTGGAACGGCGCCCTGGCCATCAATGCCACGGCGGTGCTCCGGGACGGCTCGGCTTCGGCTTCGGTCAACGTTTCGGGAACGTTCGACCTCGCGACCAATTCCAGTCGGGCCTGGGTCGGGTTCGGCAACGGGGCCGCCTGGAACCAGAGCTACTGGATCGCGGGTGCGGTGGCGTTCGGGACGTCCACGACGATCTCCAGCCAAGGGAACTGCACGGTGGCGATCCGCGTCACGGAAGGGAGCGTTTCGGCGATGGTGAACGCCACCCTGCCCATCGCGTTCGCCAACTCCTCCGGGAACGGATCCGGCGGGAACGGCACCGGAAACACCAGCGCCGGTTCGACCGTGACGGTCCTCCAGCTGGGACCCAACTCCACGGTGATCCAGATGCTCGCCTGGGACGGCTCGCTCGCCGTGAACGCGACCCTCCGGCTCTTCCCCACCTCGCAGAACGCCTCGGCGGAGCTGAACGCGACCGTGACCGCGGTCGCTCAACCGCAGTACGCCTTCGTCTCGTTCGGGAACTCCGCGTGGAACGGCTCCGTCGCCTGGAACGGAACTTCGGGCGTCTTCTCGGCGGGCGACCTCTACACCACCCCCGGGAATTACACGGTGACCGTGCAGGTCGTTGGTCCCTGGCCGCTCGCCGCCAACGTGCAGACTCCGCTCGTGGTCGCATTCCTCGGTGGCGGCTCCAACACCTCCGGGAGCTTCCCGTCGTCGGTCTCCGTGACGGTCGGTGCGTCCCCCGTCACGGGGAACGCTCCGTTGGCGACCACCCTCTCGGCGTACATCAACGGCGGGAGCGCCCCGTTCGCGGTGACGTGGAGCCTCCCCGGGAGCAACGCGACGGGTTCGCCAAGCGGGCTGATGGTCTCGGTCACCTACGCGAACTCCGGATGGTTCCCGGCGACGGCGTTCGTCTACAACACGACCTCGACGTGGGGCTCGGTGCTGGTCGGCTACGGGAGCGTCTGGCTGTACGTTTCGGGGACCAACGGGACCGGCGGGAACGGATCCGGCAACGGCTCGGGGAACGGAACCGGCAATTCTTCGGGACTCACCCCGATCGCCGGTCACGGTCCCGCGTCCGGCGCGCTCGGGACGAGGGATGCCGAGGGGTTGGTCGTCGCGGCTGCCGTCGTGGGAGCCATCGTGGGGGCGACCGCGGGATTCTTCCTCGGCCGCCGACGGGTCCTCGCGCCCCGAAGGTCGGGAACGCGCGGCGAGGCCTGAGGGCGCTCCGATGTCCCCCGCGGGAGGCGGACCCCAGCCGCGGCGCCCCGTGTGGGGCCTCGGATCCGACGCCCGAATCCCACAACCCCTTCCGTGGCTCGCGGCCAGGTTGCTGGCCGTGACCCTCCTCTTCCTCCTGGCCGCGGCCCCGATCGCCGCACCGACCGCCCCCGGGTCGCCCGAGTCCAGCGAACTCCGGTCGGCGACCGACGCCCCCGTCCTGACCCTTGTCCCGAGCCCGGAATCCGGCAGCGCCCCGCTCCTCGTGAATCTCAGCGTCGCCGTCGCGGGGGGGGAAGCGCCGTACCATCTCTCCGTGTGCTTCGGGACCGTCGACCACCAGACTCCGGCCCCAGATTGCGGAGTCGGCGCGTCCGAGTGGAACGGGACGTCGGCTCGCTACTTCCAGCAGCTCTATCGCACGCCCGGGAACTACAGCGTCACCGGGGTCGTCACCGATAGTCGGGGCGCCGGCGAAGGCTCGACGGCCTTGATCGTCGTGACACCCCAATCGTCGCTCTCGGCCACGGCGTACGAGCGGACCACCTCCGGCACGGCCCCCCTCTCCGTCACGTTCAACGAAAGCGTGGCCGGTGGCACCCCGCCGATTACCCTGCAGTGGGCGTTCGGCGATGGGAGTTCCGGATCCGAGCTGCCGGGGGTCCCGGTCGTCCACGTGTACCAGGCCGCGGGAACGTTCACGCCGACCCTCACCGTCACCGATGGGGCCGGGCACCGGACCACCCAGGTCCTCGGTCCGATCACGGTCGCCGCGCCGCCGGCGCGCGGCCCGGGGCTCCCGGGAACCTCCGGCGGCCCGTCGTGGATCGAACTGGGGGCGACGTTCGCGGTGGCCGCCATCGCGGTCGGGCTCCTCGTGCGACTCCTGCAGACACGTCGACTCCGAAAGGAAGGCAACGCGTTGATCGCCGAGCTCGAGCGCGACCCGCGGGGTCGCCCGCCCCGGCAACCGGCCCCGTGACTCCTCGCCCCCTTCGCTCGACCGTCGTCCGTCCCAGGCCGGCCGGGCCGTCCCGACGGGGCGCTCTCGGCGTCGCGACGATCGCCCTCGCCGTCGTCGTTCTCGCAAACCTCCCCGGCGGGAGTGCGGCCCACACCGACGCCTGTGGATTCACCGTCGGGGTCTCGGCGACGCCGGCCACCGGCACCGCGCCGCTCGAAGTGAAGCTGAATGCGACCCCCACTTCGGGGACGCCCTCCGCGTACGACTGGGCGTTCGGGGACGGAAGCTACTGGAATAGTTCCGCCCCCGGCGCGTCCGACCCGCTCCATCGGTACGCCGAGCCGGGGTCGTTCGACGCAACGGTCACGGTCGTCGAGCCGGCGTGCAACGCGACCGGGAACGTGACGGTCATCACGACCCCGGGACCGCTCGTGGTGACCGTCGCGGCGACCCCGACCTCGGGGTCGGTCCCTCTCACCGTCACGTTCTCGGCGAGCATCTCCGGCGGGAGCGGGACCTACGTCAGCGTGTTCTGGGCGTTCGGCGACGGCGGCGTCGGCTCGGGCGTCCCGGTCAATTACACGTACTCGCATGCCGGAACGTTCACCGCGAGGGTGAACGTCACCGACTCGGCGGGCCACTGGGCCGTCGGTTCCGTACCCGTGCCGGTTCGGGCTCCGTCGACCGCGGCCGCCTCGGTGTTCGGGGGGTGGGTCGTGCTCGCGATCGCCGCCCTTGCCGGCGCCGGGATCGCGCTCGTGGCGGTCTCGCTCGTCGCCCGGTTCGGGTGGGGCGTCCGAGGTCCGGTGCCAGCCGGGGTCGATCCGGGCGGCTCGGGGCGCCTACCTCCGAACGGCGTCTCATCCACGCCTCCCGCTTCCCTCTCCGCGGAACGTTCCGGCGCGCCCGATGGAGCTCCCGTGGCCGCCGGCCCCGCCAGCACCGAACCCGTCGGGCCGCCGTCGGGGCGCCGAGGGCGAGCGGCCGATGCGGGTCGACTGCAGCTCACGCAGAGGGTCATCCTCCACATTGGTTCGCAGGGACGACTGGCTCCCGACGACGTCGGCCCCAACGGCCTCACGCAAGGCGGCATCGCCGCCAGCCTCGGGATCGGTCAGAATTCCGTGACGAACGTGTTGCGCCGCCTCGTGGCGGCCGGGGTTCTGGTCCACGACGTCCGGCATGTTTCGGGCCAACCCCGACGACTCCGGGTCTACCGGTTCACGGAGCGGGGAGAAGCGGTGTACCGGGACATTTGGGCCCGCTCCCCGGGGGTGCGAAGCGGCGGGCCCCCGAATCACGACGCGGCGGCCGGGGATTCCCGGCCGACCGGCCCGGACGATTCGGCTCCCCGCCCCTAACGTTCGGCCCGGGCCCTTCGGGTCCGGATCGTCTCGGCCTCGAACACCGGTTTCCCTTCGGGCCTCGACCGCGGTTGACCGGAGTTCGTGCGCCCGTGGGCCGCACCCGGCGGGCTCGGGCCACGTGGCCTCCCGAAACGGGGCGGGGTCTCGTCCGTTACGTCCGACGTGCCGCGAGCTTGAGGAGCGTCGCGATCCGCGCCTCATCTCGGGCCGTAAGTCCGGTGAGCGCGAAGGAGGTCGGCCACATCTGGCCCTCGTCGAGGTTCGCCTCATCGCTGAACCCCAGCGTCGCGTACCGCTCCTTGAATTTCTGAGAGCTTCGGAAGAAGCAGACGATCTGGTCGTCCCGGGCATACGCCGGCATCCCGTACCACGTCTTCGGGGAGAGTTCGGGGGCGTTCGCGCGAACGAGGGCATGGAGCCGCTTGGCCATCGCCCGATTGGACGCGTCCATCTCGGCGATCTTGGCGAGCACGTCGCTCTCCCCGTCCGGCTTCGTGCCGGGACGCCGTGCCCGGAGCTCCCGGATCCGCTCGCGGGCGGCCGCGCGTTCTTCCTCGGTGAATCCGCTCGATGCGCTCCGTGCCGCCTTGGACGGGCGCTTCTTCTCCGCCATGGCGACGCCCACTTTCGCGGGTCGCTTAACGTACGAGTTTCGGACTGGAAAGCGCGTGGGCACGTGGGGCACGACACGCCGACGGCGGCCGTCCCGCGGCGGGGCGGACGCTCCGGACGGGAGGGGACGTTGCGCCGCGTTCGGGAGGGCTAGCCGCGAGGCGTCGAGGAGAACCCCTCGGGACGTTGGGCAGGTCCGTCCCGGGGCGCGGGCGGGGCCGTCCGTGCTGTCGTCGTGGGGGGGCCGGTCTGGCTCGCGGATGGGGCCGAGACCGAGGAACGCGAAGCGCGGGGAGCCACGCGGGGGGCGCCCGGTGCGGCCTCCGGCGGTTCGGGCGTGGACCGGGACGTGTAGTCGAAGATCGGCGCCGCCGCGAAGGCCAGCGCGTAGTATCCGAGCCAGACCAGCAGGATCGCTCCCGGGAGGGTGAGGTTGACTCCGGGGACCGACCGCCAGCGGTAGAGACTGAACCCGATGATGCCGAACAGTCCGAGCGCGACCGTGGTCTCGAACGCCGAGCCCCGGAGCGAGCCGGCGAGCGCCGCGGCCCGCGACGGCCGGAGCGTCCGGGCCTTCGGCGTGCGAACGAAGCCCGGCCGGGAGCCGAACGCCGCGCCGAGGGCGGCCCACAGGTCGTTCAGTTTGATCGCGTACCAGAATCCGAGGACCCCGACGACGTCGGAGTAGCTCACCTTCGTCGTGGAGCGGAGGGCGACCCGGATCTTCAGGAGACCGTCGAGGAGGAGCAAGAGCGGAGCCGCCGAGACCAGCGCCAAGGCCGACAGGGTACGGATCGAGAGGTACACGCCCGTCCACGAGGCGACGACCACGCCGGCCAGGGCGAACGTCACCGCGATCAGGAACAGCCCGTCGACCCAGAACACGCGGCTGAGGGCGAAGTCGAGCCGCTGCCGCTGGCTCATGTGGGTGGGGTGCAACTTGTCCCGGTTCATCCCGAGCATCTGCCAGCCGCCGTTGGCCCACCGACGATGCTGGGATCGCGTCGCCGCCATCGTGGTCGGGGCGAGCCCCCATCCGAGGGTCCGGTCGATGTACACTCCTTGCCACCCCCGAGCGATGAGGCGGATCGAGAGTTCGGCGTCTTCCGTGACGCACGTCTCGGACCATCCGCCCGCGCCCTCGATCGCACCCCGGGAAACGACCCCCATCGTCCCGCAGAAAATCAACGACCGGGCACGGGCGCGAACCGGTTGGACGACCCGGTAGAAGTACGCGTCCGCAAGGGCGTACCAGCGGGCGAACGAGCCGGGCTGCGCGTTCCGGTACGCCTGGGGCGTCTGGACGAACCCCACCGCCCCCGACCAGAAGGGGCCGACGGCGACCTGGAGGAATTGGGGGTCGACGACGTAGTCGGAGTCGACGATCGCGATCAGTTTCACGTCCTTGGGCAGGGCCCGAAGGCCGTCGTTGAGGGCGCCCCCCTTGAATCCCCGCCGGTGCGTCCGGTGCCGGAACTCGATCCCGTTCGCGGCGCAGAACGTCTGGAGGGCCTCGACCCCGGCGGTCTCGGTGGAGTCGTCGAGGAGCTGGACGAGGAGTCGGTCCTTCGGATAGTCGAGGGCCAGAATCGATCGGAGACACCGCTCGACGACGTCCGACGGCTCGTTGAACGAGGCGACCTGGACCGCCACGAACGGCCAGGGCCGGTCGACGCCGGGCGCCGGGGCCGGCGGGGGGTCGAGTCGGCTGCCCGCGATGTACTCGATCGTGTAGAACTGATAGGTCAGGAACAGCACGAACCCGGACGACTCCACGACCAGAAGGACGAGCCCAAGGACCCGCGCGAGGGCGTCCGGCGCCTCGACGACGATGAGGATCGAGTAGCCGAACAAACCGACGGCCACCATCAGGAGGCCGAGCCAGGTCGCGATCCCCGAGAGCGCCCACCGGGACGAGCTGCTCATCCATCCGACGAACGCCCCGAGGACGATCACCACGAGGAGCGCGAACGGGTTGACGTGGTAGGCGACCCATAGGTGAGCGAATTCATGGACGACGCCGTTGAGGCTTCCCAAGAGAGGGGCGAGGGAAGTGCCGGCGGCCCCGGAATACGTCGTCCCGCCCGGAGGGACGATGGGCGGGAGCCGCGACCGCAGGTCAAAGATCGTCGCGAGGGTGATCCGGTCGAGGGCATACGTGCCAAACGCCATCGCCACGGACCCCATCGCCACGCCAAGGAGAACTCGACCGAACGCCGTCATGCCGGGGCTCCGGAACCACTGCGACCGGCGCTCGGTCTTCCGCGGCAGCGTCGCCCACCCGACGAAAACGAGGAGGATGCCCCCGATCGTCAGGATCGTAGCCGCGGCGAGCGAGAACGACGGCCACGAGCCGGTCCACGAGGACGCGACTCCCCGGTTCGCGACATCGAGGTATCGGAGAAGGAGCGACCAAAGGTGACCCGCCGTCCACTGCATCGTCGTCTCCCGTCCGCTCGTGGTTCCGCCGGGCGAGGGCCCGAGGGACCCGTCGGAGCCCTCGCCGAAGCGGACGCTCGATTGGTCGCCGGGACGTGGATAAGCCCGCGGCCCTCGCCGTAACCTTTCTAGCGGGCCAGGCCGCGGCTCGCGGGGATGGCCTCCCGACCTTGGCGCGCTTCACCTCGGCCGGAATTTCCGACAGCGGCGCTGCGGGGCCGGATGGGTCTGACGATTCGCCCCTCGACTTCGGAAAATGCGGTCGCACGATAGTTCGCCCTCGGCTTGGGGCGTGCCTCGTCGAGTGGGGTGCGCTCGAGCCGCGGCGTAGATTCCGCTCGGGTGGGGGAGGAAACGTACGGACCGCTTCTCCGGCGGCGCATTTGGGATGAAGAACCCCCGCTCCCCAGGGTCCAACGGAAGATGCTCGGCCGGTGGAGGGGCCGGTCTATAAGCCAAATCGGGCATTTTCTCTGACGTGTGCCGCCATAGCTCAGTTGGAAGAGCGGCTGATTTGTAATCAGCAGGTCGGGAGTTCAATCCTCCCTGGCGGCTCGAGACCCCGAACCGGTGCGGTGGCCCGATCGAGATCGAAGGCGCGGCCCTCGGCCCTCGCCCATCGTCGACGGCGAGGGCCCTGGAGACGCAAACTTTCCGTAACGGTTATGAGTGGAGTTCCGTCGAGAGCCACCGTGGGTCCCACACCATGAGCGAGCATCGCCAACACGGACGCGTCCCGGCGATACTCCTGGTCTTGCTGCTCGGGGCCTCGATGGGCGTAACCCTCACGGCGGCAACCCACCCAGAAGCTACACACGTCGATTCGCCTACGTTCGATGGGGCGACCAACCTTCCCCCGCCCGCCGCCGGGGTCTTCGGGACCGCGAGTGCCGTGGCATCGACGTCCGCAGTTGGGAGTTCCTTCTCGGCCCGACCCGCTACCTCCGGCCCCGGATACGGAAGTGTGGCGGAGACCTTGGATTTCATCAACGATACCCTCCTCCACGGGAACTTTACCTCGGTCGAGGACGGCGTGGAGCCCATGCAAGCCGCTGCCGATGTCGCCCACGGCGTACTGTTCGTCGCCGACGCGGGAAGCTCGACCGTTTCGGTCGTCAACACGACCAACGGGACCGTCACGGGCCGCATCGTGTTGACGGGGGTGCCGGTCGCACTCACGGTCGACCCGGCCCTCAATGAGCTTCTCGTTGTCACCACCCCTGCCCCCGCCCTCGGAGAGGACTCGGGAAACGTCACGGTCATTGTGGCGACAACCGACGACGTCTCGGCCCACATTCCCCTGAACGGAACTCCGGACGCGGCCACGTTCGATTCGGCGACCGGCAATCTCTACGTCTCGTTGGAGGACGCCGCGGACGTGCCCGTCGTGAACCTCACCACCGACTCCGTGCAGACCTCCGTTCCGCTCGACTATCCTTCGGCCGCGATCGCCTACGACCCGACGAACGGGGAGATCTACGTGGCGAGCGACGTCTCCTCCAATGTCTCCGTGATTCAGGGGTCGAACAACTCGCTCGTGGCGGTCCTTGGGGTGGGGTCCGAGCCGGACGGAATCCAGACGCTGGCCGGGACCAACTTCGTGTATGTCGCGGACCGGGGGGCGGACCTCCTGACGATTCTGGACGGCTCCGACAACGAGGTTGTCAGTTCGGTGCCGCTCAGCTTCGGACCCAATGCGCTCGCCGCGGACAGTGCCGTCGGCCTCGTCTTCGCGGTCAATACGACGGGGAACGACATGGCCGCCATCAACTACCGAACCCAGACCGTGATCACCACGACGGGGGTCGGGATCGGCCCGACGGGCCTGGCGTTCGACTCCGCCAACGGAGACCTGTACGTGGCCGACTCCTCGTCGGACAACGTAACCGTCGTCGATGCCGCCGCCCGGACCACGACCGGGACCATCCAACTTGGACTCGTTCCGGTCGCCTCCGCCTACGATCGGGCCGCCAACGAGCTCGGCGTGGTGTTCTCGGATGAGAACTCCCTTTGGATCTACAATGCGACGACCGACGTCCGAATCCTCTCCCTCGCGGTCGGCATTGACCCGGTGGCCGTCGCCTACGACCTGAAGAACGAGTGTTTCTACGTCGCGAACGACGGCTCGTCGTCGGTGACGGTGTTCAACGGTTCGACGGACGCCCTCGCGACGACTGTCCCGGTGGCCAGCGGTCCCGATGCGCTCGCGTATGCGTCGGCCTACGACTACATCTTCGTCGCGGATGGCAACCTCGCTCCGGCGACATCGGCCATCACCGAGATCGATGGCGCGAACAACCAGGTCGTCGGGACGCTCCCGGTCGGCTCCGATGACCCGGTCTCGAGCCTCGTCTACGACGCGACCAACGGGAACCTCTACGCAGGGGCGGCCCACTCGATCGTCGTCGTCGACCCGACCTCCCGGGCCGTCGTCTCGTCGATCCACGACGATCAAAACGCCAGCATCCTCGCGGTGGATCCGACGTCCGGAGAGGTTCTGGCAAGTTCCCGCCTGAACCTCTTGGGCGGCTTCAACGGCAACCTCTCGATCATCGACCCGGCCACGAACCAGGTGCTCACCAATCTCTCCATCGCGGACTGCACGTCTGGGATCGATTTCGACTCCCAAGTCGGCCTTGCCTACGTGTCGAGCGCCTGTACGAACGTCGTGAGCGTGGTCAACGTCTCGGAGGCGACCGTCGTGGGAACGCTGAGCGTCGGGGTCGATCCGGCGGGGATCTCGGACGACGGTGCCGGGGGTCAAGTGTTCGTCACCGACACCGGATCTGCCACTCTTTCGATCGTCACGCTGCCGAACATCGGTCGTTACCCGGTGGAGTTCTCCGAGCACGGGCTCCCAAGCGCGCAATCGTGGACGGTCACGATGAGCGGCCACCAAGTCTCGTCGACCGCGACCTCCTTGGTGATCGTCGAGCCGGACGGGACGTTCCAGTTCAACGTGACCGCGGTCGCCGGCTACGCGGCCACGCCGAACGCCTCCAGTGTCTCGGTCCAGGATGCGTTCGCCTCCGTCACGATTGCGTTCGCGCCGTTGCCTCCGACGTATGCCGTGCTTTTCCAGGAGACGGGCCTGCCGTCGGGCGCGAACTGGTCGGTCCTTTGGGGCAGCTCGAAGAACGTCACGAGCGATGGGACGTCCCTCACCATCGACTCGGGGAACGGCACCTTCGCGTGGACGGTCTCCACGGTGGCCGGCTACGCCGCGACGACCCTCAAATCCTCCGCGACGGTGGCGGGAGCGCCATTGACCATCAATCTCACGTTCCAGGCCACGAACTCGGTCTCCGGATCCACCGGGGCCTCGGGTCTGGCCGCCTACGGCGCCGTGGTCGGCTACGGAATCGCCGGGGTCGCGGCCCTCGTGGGGGCCGTAGCCGGAGCCGCCCTCGGACGGGGGCGCGCACGCGGGCCCTCGAGCGGGACCCCCCCGCCGGAGCCGGTCGCCTCGGCTCCCGACGCCTCGGCCGTGGAGCCGCCGCCCCCCGCGTAGCGGTCGCGCAGGGCCTCCCCCCGGACCCCGGCTCGCCGCCCCGGCCCAATGGATCCCGGTCCGAGAAGTCCGCCCGGTCCGGGAGCCCGACCGGGGATCGGTGGACTGGGGCCCTCCCGGGGTCCCGTGACGTCCCGGCCCCCACTCGTGGGATTCGGGGCCGCCTGCCAAGTCCGCGACTCCCTCCGGGGACTCGATTCGGGTTGAGGCTCGTACCGTGCGAACGATTCCCGCGGGTCCATTACCCCCCGACGCCTCGGAGAACCCGTGGTCGGCGAGGTCCGTGTCGGATGTTCCTCGTGGACGAGCGAGGCGTGGAACGGTCGTCTCTACCCCGCTGGGCTCGCGCCGACGGAACGGTTGCCGTACTACGCGAGATTCTTCGACTGCGTCGAGGTCGATGCCACCTACTACGCCATTCCCGCTCGGTCGATGGTCCGGGGCTGGGCCCGTCGGACGCCGGAGCCGTTTCGGTTCGCGCTGAAGCTCTCCAAGGAGCTCCTCGAGCGGGACCACCCTCTCGACGACTCCAAGGCCGACGCGTTCCTCGCGGCGGCGGCGGAGCTGGGACCGAAGCTGGCCGGCGTGGTCGCGCAATTCCCTCCCTCCTTCCGGCCCCCGCGATCGGGAGACGGGGGGACGGCGGAGCAACTGTCCGAACTGGTCGGTCGGCTGGGGCCAACGATTCCGCTCTCGGTGGAGCTCCGGGACGCCGGTTGGTTCGCCGCGCCCCGTCGCGAGTGGCTGGTGTCCCTCCTCCAGGAACACCGTACGGGGCTCGCCTGGTCGTACCTCACGTTCCTCGAGGTTCCTCCCCTTCTCACCACCGACCGGATCTACCTCCGGTTCATCGGGGACCATACGTCGATCCCCGAGGATCGGCTCGGGGAGACCCGGATCGACCGGACCGCCGAAACCCGGAAGTGGGCCAACGCGGTGCGGGAACGGCTTGACGAGGTCCAAAGCGCCCTCGTGTTCTTCAACAACCACTTCGCGGGGTACGCCCCCGAATCCGCGAACGCCTTCCTCGGGATGCTCGGGTTGCCGAGGTCCCAGATCCCAATGCAGCCCCGGATCGACGCGGGGTTCGACGGGAGCCCGGGGCTCCCCGGCTAGACCGCGATGGGGATCCCTTCGGTCGGGACGTCGACGGGCTGGTGGCCGAGCAGGTAGAGGAGCCGAGCCACCCCGAGGATGGCGAGCAGGAAGCCGACCTCCATCCCGAACGAGTAGTCGTTGTTCTGGGTCGCGGCAAACGCGAACCCTTCCTGAATCGCAAATGCGACGAAGACGACCTCGAGAGCGGCCACGTTCCGGAGCCGGCGGAGTCCCGCGCGGTGGGCCAGCAGGAGGAAGTAGGCCGCGAGCAGGAGCATCGCGAACCCGTCGAACACGTGGAGGGCGAGGACCGGGATCGAGGTGAAAATCGCCCCGATCACGTCCCCCTTCGGCAAGGTGATGAACAAGTTCGCGAAGATCCCGAGCAGGCTCTCGAGGACCAGAAGGAGCAGGAGGCCCCACGCCATCCGGCGGAGCTGGTGCAGCCGGGGGAACTCCGCGGCAACCGCTCGAACCGACGGGCTCGACATTCGGTCCGTCGAATCGTCGGACTATCTAAGCGGTCGGTTCGTTCTGGGCGGTCCCCCGGTATCGTCGGAGCCCGGCCGGCCGCGTGGCGTCCGGGGGGAGTTCGGCAGACAAAATCGTCAGCCTTATATCGGCGAAGGGGACCGAGGTGGATAACCGCCCTTCGTCGTGCACCGGGTGCACGCCCTAGGGCGACCGGGAGACGCAAGCAGCACAAATGCCGCGACCAAGGAAGCCGCAAGAATCACGCCGAGTTCCCCTCGCCGTTTACGCCCCGCCGGCCGTACTGCGCCGCCTTCGCGTGGTCGCAGCCCGCGACCGCCGGTCGCTGTCGACCCAGGCACTCATCCTGATCGAGGATGGGCTCAAGGCGCGAAAGGCCTAGTCGAACCCCCGGCGGCCGGGCGCGTTTCGTTCGGCCGTCTCCCCACCCGATACGCCCCGGAGGCCGGTGGCGCTCGGCAGGACACCGAGGGTGTTGGAAGGACGTCGGTCTCGGCCAGTGGGTGGGCCGGGATCGGATTCAATCGGTGAGACTGGCGTCGAGATGGGCGAGGACTCCGGGCCACGCGTTCCGGTGCCTCACCATCGAGGCCTCATCGGGGAATCCGGAATGGTGGAGTCGGAGGAGCGAGCCCTCCCCCCGCGGTTCGATCTCGACGGCGACGCGGGTCTCGCGCCCCGAGGTGTCGGCGGTCACCCAGGTCAGTTCCACGACCTTGGGTCGCTCGAGGCGAAGAAACCGGCCGTAGTGGGGGTGGCGAGCCCCCTCGAATTCGGTCTCGAAGAAGAACGGGTCCCCGGGCTTCGCCTCCATTCGCACGGAGCCGCGAACGGCAAACCATCGGTCGAACTCTTGCGTCCACGCCCGGAACAACTCCGCAGGCGAACCCTCCATCGCCCGCTCGATTCGGAGGTCAAAGCTTGGAAGGGCGGTTTCCGGCACCATTGGGCGCGCGAGAGCGGCCTCCTCCGCGGAAGTGTCGAAGTTCATCCTCGGGAGGATCCGCCGAGCGGGGTGGTTGTCAGTCCGCCGGAATGGGCGGGACCTTCACGCTTCGGGGGCCAACTGCCAGAGTCCCATCGTGTTCCCCTCGGAGTCCTTGAAGTAGGCCACGAATCCCATCGGGCCGATGGGGGCCTTCGGACTCACCGTCGAGCCCCCGTTCTTCTGGATCTTCGCCAGGGCGGCGTCGATGTCGTCGACGTGGATCGTGATTACCGGTTGGCCCACCGTGGGACCTCGCTTCGCGATCCCCCCGCCGATGTATCCTGGCTCCTTCGGAGATCCGTCTTCGTTGCCGGGGCCGGTTGCGACCATGGTGTACTCCATCTCGGGCATCGGGGAGATCGTCCAGTTGAACGTGCTCTGGTAGAACTTTCGGGCACGCTCGACGTTGTCCGCGGGAACCTCGAAGTGGACCACCTTTCCGGTCATGGCGAGCCGGAATCGGGCACACGGTTACTTAACGCCGAGGGTGATTTCAGGGACCGTGGATCCGTCGGGCCGCGCTGAGTGCGACCGGCCGCCCGGCGCCCGGCCGGAGACCCGCGCGGCTCGGGCCCCACGCGGTCCTCGGTTCTTGGGGGGTCCCGGAGTGTGGCCATGACCGATGGCCGCTCGGGGTCTCCCCACTTCCGGGTCTCCCGAATCGCGCCCGGGGTTTGGGCCGCCATCGCCCGCGACGGAGGGTACGGCCTCTGCAACGCCGGAATCGTCGACCTCGGCGGCACGACGGTGGTGTTCGACTCGATGCTCACTCCGACAGCGGGAATGGCCCTTCGCCTCGCCGCCCGGAGGTGCACCGGGCGCGCCCCGGACGTGGTCGTGAACAGCCATTGGCACGGGGATCACATCCGCGGCAACTCCGGACTCGCCCCGGCCGTCGTCGTCTCCACGCGCAAGACTCGAGACCTGATCCGGACCAAGGGCGTCGACCAATGGAACTCCGATCTTCGAGAGATGCCTCGGGCGCTCGCGGGACTCGATGCGCCCGAGTCGACCACCCCCGTCCTCGAACGGGCGATGTACCGGGGTTGGTTCGAGGGCACGCTCCGAGTTCCCCGGTCCTTCCGCCCCACCCCGCCCAACGTGACGTTCGACCGGGAGCTCACCCTCGCCGGGACCCGGCAGGAGCTAGAGGTTCGGACGTTCGGGGGTGGCCATTCGCCGAGCGACGTCTTCGCCTTCCTTCCCGAGCGCGGAATCGTCTTCCTCGGCGACTTGGTCTCGGTCGGTCTTCACCCGTCGACCGGAGACGGCGTCCCGGCGCGTTGGAGGTCGATCTTGCGGCGGATCGTCGGGCTCGGGGTCTCCGAGGCCCTGCCGGGGCACGGTCCGGTCGGCTCGGCCGACGATATCCGCCGGATGGAGCGGTATCTGTTTGACCTCGACCGACTGGCGCGGGCGGCGCTCCGGCGAGGCGATTCGGAAGTCGAACTGCGCCGGTCCCCGGTCCCAACCGAGTACCGGTCGTGGCGGTTTTCGGCGTTCTTCCTCGAGAACCTGATCCACTCGTTCCGACTCGCCGGCGGTCGAGCGACGAGCCCCGGCTGACTTCCGGGACGGCGGGAACGTCGCCCCGAGCCCCGAGGTTCGGACTCTGGCCCGGACGCGGTTGGCGCCGGTCCCCTCACCGTTCGAGTGGAACGGAGGCTTCTTGAACGGAAACGCCGGGTCCGTCCCGATGCCGCCGAGCCGGGGCCTCTTGGCGCTCGACCCCGACCGGGAGCTCGCGCGCTTGCTCCCGAAGGACCACCGGGTTCGCCTGGCGAGCTCGGAGTTCCAGCAGAACCTGTCCCAACTCGAGCTCGACCTCGCCCAGTTCCGAGAGGCGTGGTTCTCGGACCCCCCTCGATTCGACGACGGACGACGCGCGATTTCGGACCTACTCGCCTCGGCGCGGAAAGTCGAAGCGGCCGTCCGGGAACTCGAGGCGATCTGTCGGCCGGTTGACCCCTAGATCCGAATTTGCGTTCCGGACGACCCGGCGGGAGGCGCCGAGGCTCTCCGCTCGGCGCGGCGGGAGGGAATTCAAGGACGGGAAGACGCGGCGACCGGCGTCCGAGCTCGAGACGCGGACCGTCCCAAAGCGCACCCCCCGCCGGCCCGAATCCATTCCCGACGAGGACCCGGGATCGCTTGGACCGAGCGCCGATGGGCGCCATTCCGGCGCGCTAGGGGGGGTTCAAATCGGACTGGGGGGTTCGGGGTTCCTACGGCGCGGGCCCGCCTCTCGCCGATCACCGTGGAGTGGCTCGACTCGGTCGCCCAGCCGGGCGAGCCCCGGGACGAGACGATCGCCCGCCTCCTGCGGGACGTCGACCACCAGCGCCCCGCGGGCCCCGCGGACGACCTGTTGGTTCGGCGCGACACCCTGCTCCACCTCGACGACATCTGACGCTCCGCGCGGGTCGGGGGCCTGTCCGATCGGGGCGGGCAATCGGAGACGAGCGGGCGAGTATCCCTACGGAATTCCGGCCGACGGGTTCGGTCCCCCGCCGGTCGAGGGACCGCCGGAAAGCGCTCCCGCGAGCGCCGCGAGGATCGGAACCGCGTCGGGGAGCGGAGCCGATTGGAGGATCCGCCGTCCCCCCCGGTCCCCGAGAACTTCCCAGTTCCGGCTCCGCGCGTAGACCCCCCAGACCTCGAACTCGCGTGGAGCGGCCGAAGATGCCGAGCCTCCCGACGCGACCGAGCCGTTCGGGGCCCGGCGAGAAAACCGTACGAGTGCCACGGTACCGACGAACTCGACGACCGGGAGCCGTCCGACGAATCCGACCGCCCCCGCCGCCCCGAGCGCGATCCCCACTGTCCCTTCCCACAGCGGGAGGCCGCGGGAGGAGAGGTCGAGCCCCAGAGAGACGCTGCCGATCAGTTCCACCACCAGAACCGCCAGGACGATGTGGTTCCAACGGAGCGCGGTGCGGTCGAGGCGAAGCTCCCGCTCCACGAGGAAGCATGGGCGGCCGTCCGCATCCTCGAACGTGGTCGAGGTCGACCAACCCACCCCTTCCCACCGGGCGATCCGATCCGCCTCGGTCGCGCGTTCTCCCGCGGGTTCCTGGGCGACGATGTCCGCGGGTCGGGTCGTATCGAACGGGCGAGGGTCGAGACGACGCGGGGAGACGATCGGGCCGGCGCGGAGCGGAGCCAAATCGTGGCCCCGTCGGATCGAGGCTGGGAGTGGGTCGGACTCCGAGCGATCGCCCCGCCCGTTCACCGCCGGATTCCCCGCGTCCGCTCGCGCCCGGGCGGTTCGACCGGAAGAGGGTCCGTCGGACCTACCGGCGGAGGAGGAACTCGACGGTCGTGGTCTTCCAGGCCGCCTTGTCGGTCCAAGGGTCGCCCGAGTAGACCTCGCGGGTCCCCCGGACCGCTTTCAGTTCGCCTTCCTTCTTCTGCCAGCGGAGCCAATCGTTGAGCCCGTGGTAGACGACCCGGGGGGAGACGACGTCGGGGTCGAACGTGACGCGGGCCGTCGCCGACGCGGGGAAGGTCCGGAGCCGGATCCCCCCGGTCGCCTTCGCCGTTCCGCGGATCTCGAGGCACGCCTCGAACTTTCCCATGGCGGACTCGCGGACGATCCACTTACCGGTCGGGACCCGGTTCGCTTTCGCCCAGGCGACGAGCTTCGCGAACTCGGGGCGGCAGATGTTCTCCGACCAGCGTCCCTTCGCCCGGAGCGTCGCGACGCGATACTTCGGCGCCTTTCCGTACGCAAAATCGACGGTCATCGGTGCCGCTCCGGACGCCCCGACCCCTCTTAACCGTGGGTGGCGCGGAACTCGGCCTCGAGGTCGGTCTTGATCCGGGCGAACGACGCGGTCATGTCGCGGACGAAGCGCCCGCGGCCGAGCGTGAACATCAGGTTCGGGACGAACCCGTTCGGCCAGAGCACGAACTCGGCGTGATGGCGGGTGCCCGTTCCGTCGGCCTGAACCGACTCGCGAATCCGGGTCGTGGCCATCCGCGTTCCGGACTTCCCGAGCATCTCCCCGTCCGCGACCCACCGGTCGGGAGGCGACAGCGTGACGGTCAATTTCGAGGAGCCGAACGCCATCTTCGAGGCGAGGTGGACTTTGCCGTCGGCCCGCTGCACCGTCGCGGGTTCGGGGGCCTGAAAGTAGCGCTGGGCGTCGTCCTCGTAGAAATCGGTCAGCCAGCTGTAGGCGAACTCGACCGGAACGTCGTAGTGGTTGTCGAGGACGAGTCCGGGTTTCTTGTCGGTCATCCCTCGACGAGATGGGGTGGGGTATTAGGCACCGAGGGCGGCGTCCGGGGTGGGCCCGGGCTAGCGGGAACGGCCGGCGCCGCTCCCCGACCGCTCGACGTGCGTGATGGCATCGTACGCCCCGGCTTTCTGCTCTTCCCCCCGGTGGGCCATGTGGAGCCGCGCCTCCTTCGCCAGCCACTCGAAGTTGGCGTAGGTGTTGACGTCGAGCCCGTACTGCTTCGCGATGTACCGTGCGTGGGGCTCGAAGACCTGCCAGTCGCGCACCACGATGTACTGGAGGGCGTCGAGGACGATCTCGAGGTCGACGATCTTGGAGTGCGCCATCTGGCCGAGGAGTTCGTAGAGGTAGGCGAAGTTTCGGACCTCGAGGTCTTCGGGGGACTCGAACGCGTCCTTCCAATCGGTCTCGCGGAACTTCTGAAGCACGACGTACATTCGGGCCCTCCGGCGGGGGAACGACTCATCGGTGATCCGCTCGAGGACGTTCAACGAGAACGTCGCCACCGACTGATTCAAGGTCGCCCGGAGGAGCCGGGCATTCTGGCGGAGCTGGATCAGGACGAAGATCGCGCTCATGACGACGGCCGCCGAGCTCGAGGCGCCGAGGATCGCGATGATGGTGGAGAGGTCGACCATCCGGTGGGGTCGGGCAAATGACCCGGGGGTATCAACGTGCGCCCTCGGGCGCCGAGGACGACCGGGTCGACGCGAGCCCGCGCGGGCTCAAGTAGAGCGGCCGGCTCGGGACCCCATGACCCGCGCCGAATCCGCCCTCGCCCGCACCGTCCTCGCCAAGAACCTGAAGGTCCGCAAGGGGGAGTCCGTCGTGATCGAGGGGTGGGCGCACTCGCTTCCGTACGTCTCGGCGCTGGTCGAGGAGACCCGCCGACTCGGGGCCGAGCCGCTCGTGATCTACGAGGACGAGCGCGCGTGGTGGGCGGCGTTGGCCCACGGTCGTCCCGCGACGGCCTCCCGGATCTCCAAGTCCGAGCGCGCCGCGATCCTGGCCGCCGACGTGTTCGTCTACCTCTGGGGCCCCGAGGACCGGCCGAGGCTCCAGAAGCTCCCGGCGGCGGCGGGAGGCGCGGCGTTCGCCAGCAACGACGAATGGTACAAGCTCGGCCGGAAAGCCGGATTGCGGGGGTGCCGGCTCTGGGTGGGCTACGCCACCGACCTCGTGGCGAAGCCGCTTGGCTTGGACGGCCCGCGCTGGCGCGGCCAGCTGCAAGCGGCCGGTCTCGCCGACGCCTACCAGATGTACTCCCGCGGGGCCCGCATCGCGAAGGCGCTTCGCGACGGATCTTCGCTCCGGATCCGGCACGCCAACGGGACCGACCTGACCCTCGGCCTGGTCGGGCAAACCCCGCGCATCGAAGTGGGTCTCCTCGACAAGGGGGCCCTCGCGCGACCGACCGGATTCGTAGCGAACTCGCCGGCGGGAGCGGTCGTCGCCCGGGTCGACGAGCGGATGGCCGAAGGGACCCTGGTCGCGAACCAGCCGTACCTGTTCTCCGGGGCCCGGTTCGGCGCCGGCCGCTGGGAGTTCTCCGGCGGACGGCTCGTCAGCCTCCAGTACGACGACGATTCGGCGAAATCGATCGAGCAAAGCTACCGGACCGCCGCGGAGGGGAAGGACCGGCCGGGGTCGATCAGCATCGGCCTCAACCCGAAGGGGCGGCGCGTCCCGTTGTTCGAGGAGATCGAATCCGGGATGTTCTCGCTCGGGATCGGCGGGAACGCGTTCGTCGACGGAACGACGAAGATCGATTTCCAGCTATTCTCGCTGACCCGCGGCGCCGACGTCGAGGTCGACGGGGTTCCCATCGTCCGGGCGGGGCAGGTCGGGTAGACGGCTCGCCCGGGTCGCCTCCGTCGGCGAACGGGGGGTTCCGCCCCGGCGAGCGGATTGGATAATAGGGGAGCAGCCCCCTCGATACTTCGCGGACGCCGCCCCGGGCGTCCCGTGAGGTTCTTCGGCCGATGGTCGCACTCCCCTCGTCGTTCGCTCCCCCGCCTCCGTCGGCGGCCCTCGCCTTCGAGGGGGTCTCGAAACGGTACGGGACCGTCGAAGCGCTCCGGTCGGTGACGTTCGGAGTCGGCGCGGGCGAGGTCGTCGGGCTCCTCGGGCCGAACGGGGCCGGCAAGTCGACCGCGATGAAGATCGCGCTCGGCATCGTCCGGCCCGACGCCGGTTCGGTCCGGGTCCTCGACGGGGAAATCGGCCCGGAGACGATGGAGCGGAAGCGGCTCCTGGGCTACGTTCCGGAGAATCCGTCGCTCTACGAGTTCCTCACGGGGGCGGAGTACCTCGACTTTCTCGCGGACATGTACGACCTGCCCTCGGCCGGGCGGGCCGAGCGGGTCCAGTCGTTCCTCGTCGCGCTCGAGCTCGCCGGTCACGAGAACGCCATGATCAGCGGCTACTCGCAGGGGATGAAGCAGAAGGTCGCCCTCATCGGGGCGCTCCTCCATCGACCCCGTCTCCTCATCCTCGACGAGCCGTTGAACGGCCTCGACCCCCGGTCGGCCCGGATCGTCAAGGAGCTCCTGTCGAGCCTGGCGCACCGCGAGGGCGTCGGGGTCCTGTTCAGCACCCACGTCCTCGAGATCGCCCAGGCGATCTGCGACCGGATCGTGATCGTCCACCGGGGCTCGGTCCTCGCCACCGGGACCGTCGAGTCGCTCCGGGCCCGGGCGGGGCTCCCGGGCTCCGGGCTCGAGGAGGTGTTCCTGACGCTCACCGGCACCGCCGGCATCGGGGACATCGTGAGCGCGCTCAGCCACTAGGGGGGTCGCCGACGAACGTTCGGAAGGTCCTCCGCCTGAGCCGCGTCCTCATCGCGTCGCAGATGCGGTCGGGCCGGGCCTCCTCCGACCCGGGGAGCTTCTTCGGTCGGCCGGCGGCGCTCGCGTTCGCCGACGCCGGGGCGTTCCTCCTGTTCTTCCTCGGGAGCTACTTCGGGGGGGAGTTCGTCGGGTCGGTCCGACCGGGGTTCGTCGGCTCGGTGCTCCCCGGATTCCTCCCGTTCGTCCCGCTGCTCGGCGTCGCGGCGGTCCTGGTCGGCGGCCTGATGTTCGAGTTCGCGGCGACCGCCCGGTTCGCCTCGTCCGACGCGGTCAATTGGCTCCCCGTGACGAGCCAGGAGTACGTCGTCGCCTCCTCGACGGCCCTCGTCGCCCTCTACTCGTTCTCGATCGCGCTCCTCGCCGGCATCGCGCTCGGGCTCGGAGTCGTCGGCGGGGCCGTCCCCGTCGCGCTCCTCGCGATCGCCCTGGGGGTCGCGGGGCTGTTCGAGGGGGCGCTCCTCATCGAGGTCCTCCGGGCGGTGACCCAGCGGGCCGGGACGCTCGGGAAGCGGCGCGGGTCGGCGACGCTCGTCGTCCGAGCCGCCGGATTCCTGTTCGTCTTCCTCGCCTTCGAGCTCCTGTTCAATCCCGTGATCCTGTTCGCCGTCGCGAACGGGCTCCACGACGCCGGCCCCGTCGGCCTCGCCATTCCGTTCCTGTGGGGCTCCGATGCCGTGACCGCGGTGCTCCATGGGAACGCTCCGCTGGTCGCCGC
This sequence comes from Candidatus Lutacidiplasma silvani, assembly GCA_022750295.1. GTDB lineage: Archaea > Thermoplasmatota > Thermoplasmata > Lutacidiplasmatales > UBA184 > Lutacidiplasma > Lutacidiplasma silvani. Next base: position 22,291 of record JAKIVZ010000009.1, on the reverse strand, counting down.
GACGCTCGCGGGGCAGGTCGCGCTCCTCGCCGTCACGGCGTACGCCGCCGCCCGCTGCCGGGCCCGGTTCTGGGTGCCGTCGGGTGGCGAGGTTGAATTCGAGCCCCACACGTTCGGGTCGTCCCATCGCGTCCTTGGCGCGATGGGGCTCAGCGTCCCGGAGTCGGCGCTCGTTGCGAAGGACCTCCGCGGGCTCGTCCGACGCCGCGAGCTCCTCCCCGTCCTCCTGCTCCCGTTCGTCATCGGGATCGTGCTGCTCGCCGAGGGCGGGGCCGGCCGGGCCACCCCCGAGGCCGCCTTCTTCACGCTCTGGCTGATCGCATGGGTCGCCGGGCTCTCCGGGCTCATCCTCGCCGCTTCCTCGTTCGGCCAGGAACGGAGGGGCCTGGTTCATCTCTACGCGCTCCCGGTGGGCGCGGGAAGTGTCCTGAAGGCCAAGGCCGTCGGGGCCCTGCTCGTATCGCTCCCGATCGGCCTCGGGCTCGCGACCGCCGGCATCGTGCTCAGCCGGCCGCCGCTCGTCGCGCTCCCCGGGGCGTACCTCACGCTCGCACTCGCGGTCGCCGAAGGGACGGCGCTCGGCCTCCTCTTCGCCACCCGGTTCTCCGACTTCCAGGACCGACCCCGGCCCCAGTTCGTCCGGCCGATCCCGATGCTCGGCGCGACCGTGCTCCAATTCCTCCTCGGCGGAGTCACCGTCGCCATCGGCCTCGCACTCGCCCTCGGGGGGCCGTCGTTCCTGCTGGGGGCGAGCGTTCTGGTGGGCGCGACCGTCGCGGTCGGCGTGTCGCTGGCCGCGGTCGTCTATCTCATCGGGCGAAGCGGGCGACGAATGCTCGACGAACTCCCGACGTGACGCGTCGACCCCGACGAAGCCGGGGAATGGGTTGGGTCCGGGTGAGGGGCGTGCCCCCCGCCCGCGCCGGACGACCTCAGGTCCAGGTGACCGCGACCGATGCCAACGTCCCGTGGAGGTTCACCGCGCCCAACTTCGGGGAGGCCGTGTACCCCGAAACCGCCCCGACCGAGAAGGCGTAGAGACCGTTCGTCTCCAGGAAGGTGATGGTCGTGGTGCTCGAACTCTGCGTGTACCCGTCAATCGTCACCGACCAGGGGGTCGCGGCCGGAAGGCCGCTCTCGGTGAAGACGATCCGGTGGAGCGGGGCGAGGGTCAGCGGCTTGTAGTCGCCGCCGAGGAAGATCCCGCCGCTGTCGGTGTACGGAACGACGCCGTACGGGTTCGAGGGGGTCCCGTAGTTCGCCCAGTAGTTCCCGGCCTCGATCGCGCCGCCCACGATGCTTCCCGAGAGGTTCCAGCCGTTCACGATCCGCCCATGCGTCGCCGACTGGGGCGTGACGTTCCACCGGTCGGTCCAAGGCTGGAACGCCCCGGTGTAGAGGTTGAATGGGGGCGCCACCGCCGTGACCGGGGTGAGGAACGCGTTGTTGTAGATCAGGTCGCCCGACTCGTAGACCTGGAGCGCCTGCTGGGACGTCGAGTAGAGCACCTGGCCCGGGTCCGCCGCGGTCGTCGTCGCCGCGGTGAACACGTTGCCGGAGATCACGTTGTTTGTGCCGCCGAACGTCATGATCCCGATGCTCTGGACCTGGAACGAGTTCCCCGCGACCAGGCTGTCGCTCGAGCCCCAGAACAGGACGCTCGAGATGTACGGGTCCTGCGAGAACGTCCAACCGGTGATCTGTGCGTTGTTCACGAGCGACACGTGCGTGTCGTTGTAGAACTGCAGCCCCAGGTTGTTCGAGAACGGCGTCTCGAAGTGACCGCTGAACGCCGCCTCCACCGGGAGGGTGTACGCGACGTTGAAGTCGGAGAGGCCGGTGGCGCTCACGTACGCCGTGGTCCCGCTCAGGAAGATCCCCGAGAAGACCGGGTAGTAGTAGTCGTTGAACTCCCCGAACAGGGCGCTCACCGGGCCAACGGCGTTGTTGTCGAGCACGTACGGGTTGTGCATCGTCCCCGTCCCGCCCGAGGAGATCGCCGCGAGCTGCCCGTTGTTCCACGCCCACAGCGGAGTGTAGACGCCCGTCGAAGTGTTCAATCCCAAGCTCACCGACAGCGTCGTGGTCGACGAGAGAGTGACCGTGGCCGAGTTGTGGTCGCTCAGGAGGAAGTCGAACGAGTACGTGTGGGGCGACAGGTCGTACGTCGCCACGCCGCTCGCCGGCACCGGGGCCCAACCTGCGGTGTTCTCGTTCCACGTCCCGCCCTGGTTCGCGAAGACGAACGCGTTCGAGGGGCTCACGGTGATCGTCTCCCGGATGAACCCGGATTGCGCTCCGACGAGGCCCCACAGCGGCTGCAAGAGGCCGGGGCCCGAGCCGAGCTCCGCGACGGGGTTCGACGGACCCGGGGTCCACTCGGCGATCCCCTCGGAGGTCTCCCCGGTGTCGGTCCCGAAGTCGTATCCCGCGGGGACCGCGGTGTAGGTCGAGGAGCCGTTCGCGCGGGTCCAGAGCCCCATCGTGGCGTTGATGTTGAAGAACGTCGTCGTGGAGCCGCCGCCGGGCCCTCCGATCATGATCTCGGCGTCGTTCAGCAGACCGAAGGCGTTCGTCTGCTGCCCGTTGATCTGGAATGTCGGGCGGGGCGCGGCGGTCGTCGGGTGGACGGCCGAGTTGAACTCCACCTGGTCGTACGAGCCCCAGAACCGGGAGCCGTTCGACGTCGTGACGGAGTAGTTGAAGAACATCGTCGGGCGAAGGTTCTGGATGGTCAGGTTGTTGTACAGCTGGATCGTGAACGGCGTCGGGACGTGCCAGCTGGGCCCGACGGCGTAGTAGAACACGCCCGGCACGAGGTTGCCGTCGTAGCTGTGGAGGGTGTGCACCTGCATCCCGGCACCCGGGGAGCTGAAGTTCCAGATGTTGTCCTCGATGTTCAGAGTCTGAGTCGAGGCGGTGTACACGGGGACGTTCTGGATCCAGAACGTTCCCGTGGTGTTGCCGAGCACGTCGACGTGGGTCGCGACGGTGTTCAGCTGCATGGTGAAGATGTCGGGGCTCGACGAGGCGAGGTAGAGCGGGTCGACGCTGTTGAGCGTCACGGCCGCTTCGACGCTCGGATAGTAGCTAATGGAGCCCACGTTGACGCCGCCGACCTTCTGGATCCCGAAGTACCCGAGCCCCATCGGCGCCGGGGTGGCGACGTAGCCGGGCTGGACGACCCCGTTCGAGGCGGTGGGGGCCGAGTTCACGTTCGGGACGAAGATCGAGCTGGTCGGAATGTTGTCCGCCTTCCCGGCGGCGAGCGCCTTGGCGACGAGGGCGGAGTCCGCCGTGGTCGCGGACCGGGCCGCGGTGGCGGTCGTACCCGCCGGATGCGCGTTCGGCAACGTGACGGCAGCGCCCCCAAGTCCGACGGAGAACGCCGGAAGGAGCATCACTGCGGCAATCGCGACAACCAAAATCCCTGCGGCCTGCCACCAACGCGTCATGGCTCGGTCCGTGACGTATATCTTGACTTTAAACCATCGCACTCCTTCTCACGTTTTGGGCGAGGGACCGCGATTTCGCGGCGATCCCGTCGCCCGACGGAACCGCGCGCGGGTCCGGTTCCGGAGGCTTACCCAGGTGGGCCGGTCGACGGGCGCGCCGCGACGAATTCGACCAGTTCCCGTCGGAGGTCCGACGACTCGGGCTCGTGGAACAGGTCGTGGTAAGCCCCCGGGACGCGTACGAGCCGTCGGTCGGAAGAAGAGACGCGGTCGACAAATTCGGAGGTCCCCCGAAGGTCGGTGATCCGGTCGGCCGTCCCGTGGAGGGCAAGGAGCCGGACGGCCAGCTTCGGGGCATCCGTCCGGATCGACGCCATCGTGCGGAGAAGCTCGGCGGCGGTCCGGGCGGGAACGGGGCGGGAATCGACCAGGGGGTCTCGGAGGATCGCTTCGACGACGGATCGGTCGCGCGAGAACCCGTTGAGGTCGGGTTTGAAGACCCGGGTGTGCGGAGCGATCACGCCAAGAAGGCGGACCACCCCTGAGGCGGCCGCGTTCGTCCCCGGCGGGGGGCGAAGGGCCGGGGCGCTCAAGACGAGGGAGCTCACCCGCTCCGGATGGTCGAGGGCGTACCGGGCCGCGATCGCCCCACCCAGGCTATGGCCGAACAAGACGAGCGGCGGGTCCGGATACCGGGACCGGACGGTCTGAAGTTCGACGTCGAGGTCGGAACCGTACTCCCGGAAGTTCCGAACCCACGCCCGGTCGCCGCCCGAGCGGCCGTGCCCGCGGAGGTCGAAGGCGATCACGGCGACCCCCGAATCCGTGAGCGCCGCGGCAAGCCCGGCATACCGCCCGCTGTGGTCCTTCAAGCCGTGGACGAGCAGGGCGACCGCGGTCGGTTCTCCCGAGGGGATCCAGAGGCGGCCGCGGGGGCCGATCCCATCGTGACCGGTGCAGTCGAGATCCGCGGGGTCCGGACGGCGCATCGAGCGGAGGACCCGGTAGCCCCAGAAAGCGTACTCGCGGAACGTCCGACCGTTGGAGCCCGCGGCGGTATTAGGCCGAGGCGTCTCGCCGTACCCGAATGTCCGCGGAGTCGAAGCCCGGCTGGCGATCGTTGAATCGGGCCGAGGAGAGCGTCATTGTCCGGGGGGGAACCGAGCGTCCGTTTTCGGGGGAGTACGAGCACCACCGGGCCGCCGGAACGTACCGGTGCAAGCGGTGCAATGCGGCCCTCTACCGCTCCGAGAGCAAGTTCGACGCCCACTGCGGCTGGCCGAGCTTCGATGACGAAGTCCCAGGGGCGGTCGACCGTCTCCCGGATGCGGACGGTGAGCGGGTGGAGATCCGCTGCCACGCCTGCGGGGCGCACCTTGGCCACGTCTTCACGGGGGAGCGGCTGACCCCGAAGAACACTCGGCATTGCGTCAACTCGATCTCTCTGGTGTTCGAGGGCTCCGGCACGAGCCCCCCTCTGCCGTAGCCCCGGCACTTCCAAGCCTCGATCCGGACGACACGACCGTCGCATTGGGCCGGCGGGTCGGGACTCGCCGCAGGAGAAGTACGAGTTCTTCGAACAGGAGTCGCTATATGAAGGAACGCACCTCCACCCTCAAGAGCGCCCGGCGCCGGGGGACGGATTCTCCGCCCTCGTCCCCGAGCGAACGGAGGGTCGGATGGAGTGGAGTCCGGGGGGTTCGGGCAAGCCGAACCGGACCCTCCCCCCCGTCGCGTTGCCGTCCGTGGAGGAGTACGGGGACTTTCCGACCCCGATCGAGCTCGCCCGAGACATCCTCGCGACCCTCGGCCCGATCGGCTCGAAGTGGAGCCGGGTCTTGGAGCCGACCTGCGGTGACGGGGCCTTCATTCACGCCCTGACCGAGCACCGCTACCCGCCGAAGGAGATCGTCGGGATTGAGGTCCAGGGAGACCGCTTCATCGGCGGGGCGCCTCGCCTCTCGACCGCCACCACCGACGTCACGGTCCTCAATGCCGACATTCTGCGGGCCGACCTCAGCCGGCTCGTCAAGTGGAAGACGAAGGGCCCGTTGCTCGTGGTCGGCAACCCCCCATGGGTCACCACGGCCGAGCTCGCCCGCCTGGGCGGGGAGAACGTCCCGGCGAAGTCGAACTCCCGGAACCTGAAGGGGTTCGAGGCGATCAGCGGCACCTCGAACTTCGACCTGGCCGAGTACATCTGGGTCAAGCTCCTCCGCGACCTCTACCCGCTGAACCCCTCGATCGCGCTCCTTTGCAAGACCTCGGTCGCGCGAAACGTCGTTCGGTACGCCCAGCAGGAACGGCTGAGCGTCTACGACGGTTCGATGCGGATGATCGACGCCCACATGTGGTTCGGCGTCAGCGTGCCGGCCTGCCTGTTCACCCTTCACGTCGGGCACGGCGCCCCGGACTACACCATCCGGGTCTACGATTCACTCGACGCCCCACTCCCGAGCGCCATCATCGGGATCGTGAACGGCCACCTCGTGCCGGACGTCAACCGGTACCAGAAGGTCAGTTCGTCGGAGGGGACGTTCCCGTTCGAGTGGCGGCAGGGGATCAAGCATGACGCGGCCGCGGCCATGGAGCTCGTCCTCGAGGACGACGGTCGGCTCCTCAATCGACTCGGCGAGGAGGTCGAGGTCGAGCCGGAGTACGTGTACCCCCTCCTCAAGAGTTCCGACCTCGGAAGCGAGCGGCCGAAAGACATCCAGCGTCGCGTGATTGTGACGCAACGGAAGAACGGCGAGGACACGAACGCCCTCCGGAGCGATGCGCCGAAGCTCTGGGCCTACCTGATGGGCCACAAGCCCCTCTTCGACGCCCGGAAGTCGAGAATCTACCTGGGCGGACCCCCGTTCGGCATGTTCGGTGTCGGGCCGTATTCGTTCTCTCCCTGCAAGGTCGCGATCTCGGGAATGTACAAGAAGGCGATCTTCCGCGCGGTCGGCGAGATCGACGGACGCCCGGTCATGCTCGACGACACGTGCTATTTCGTTCCCACCCAGGACCCGATGTCGGCGGCGGTGCTCGCGGCGCTTCTCAACTCCGACCCCGCCCTCGAGTTCTTTGAGGCGGTGACGTTCTTCGACGCGAAGCGGCCCGTGACCAAGGGACTCTTGAAACGGGTCGATCTCCGGGCGGTCTGGGACCAGGTGGACCCCTCGACCGCGGCGCGCCGCGCGGCGCTGCTCGTCCCGGGTCTCCGGGGGGGCCAATCGGCACCGAAGGACCGATGGCCGACCGACTACGGCGAGTTCGTCAAGCGACTGGTCTCGTAACCGTCCACTCGACCAGACCGGCGATTCTGCCTCGATGGGGCGGAACGCCCACGTCGTTCGGAGGAACCGCTCGGCGACGGGCCGGCAAGTTGCCTGGGTGTCTCGGGCGGGGGGCCCGGGCCCCGTATCTAAAGTCCGCCTCAACGCTCAGGTTTGCAACGAGTAGGGGAGTCCCGAACGCCTCACCCGAACGTACAAGAGGAGAGAGGGTGGCGAAACGCGGGAAGAAACTTGACCCGCCGGTCGGGGTCCCGCGCTCGGGATCGACCCTCGGCCTTCTGACGTTCTGCCGGAACGATATCGCGGGGGTCGTTCGCAATGTCGAAACGCTGCGCACCGTGGTCGACGAGATTGTCGTCGTCGATAGTTCCGAAGAAGCGGCACATTCGAGGCTTCGCTCCCGACTGAGGGCGCCTCCGGAGAGGATCGAATCCGCCCCTCCGTTGGGCAATGTCGACCTCCTTCGGCCGTTTGGGGTGAGTAAGATGGCCTCGGACCGGATCCTCCAGCTCGATTCCGACGAACGGTTGTCGGAGCCCTTGCTCGCCGAGCTGAGGCACTTGGAGGCCGCGGATGCGTACGTCCTCCCTCGGTGGGAGGTCGGCGCTCGGGGGTTCACGTACCAAATGCGAGTCTATCGTCGGGACGCCGTTCGTTTCAGCGGGCCCAGTCAGGGATTCCCGGAAGTTCGCGGCACGACGAAGGTTCTCCCTCGGCGCCTCTGCGTGCTCCACGACGCTCCGGGGGCCGAGGAATATTGGAGGCGCGCCGACCGTAAGCGGCGATATCTTCTCTCAGATTCCTTGGAACGCCCATACGACTCCCGCTACCTGCGACACGTGGTCGGGGTCCCCCGGTGGCTTTCCGAGGGGAACCGTCCCCCCGGAGCAAATCGGAGTTCGCCTCTGTCTCCGCCGCTCATTCGGGTCACGCTCGGCCTCGAGGCGGTTCGGACGATGTTCACGACCGGGTCTGCTGGATTGGCGAGACTTGGTCTTGCCCAAGGGCGCGCCCGTCTGCAATTCTTGGCGGATTCCTCGGTCCAGAAGCGACAATGGATGACCGAGGTCGCGGAGCAAGTTCACGCGGCGGGCGGACTCACCAAGTTTCTAGGGCTCGACGATTCCGACTATGTTTCACGTCTTGCCGAGCGGGCGGGTCCGGCGTTGGACGCTCCTACGTTGCTCGAATTCCTGGTCCAGGAACGATTCAGGACGGGGCAGCGGTGGGACGGACCCGGCCTGCCCACCAATCTTGCCGACGTGGTTGGAGGGGACGACTCCTCTCGCATCCCGAATCCCGCCGGGGGCTCCGCCCGTGGGAGATTCGACCACTGAGCCGCGGGCGTCGGAGCCCGCCCCCGATCCAATCCGTCCGACCCGTCGGGCCAATCGGCCGGCGATCAGATCCTCGGGGCCGCAGCCTTCAACGGGCACGGGATCCGGCTCGGCCGCTCCCCAACCGCGGGGTCGGACTCGCACGAACTCGTCCCCGCAAACTCCGAGGGTTGACGGCGACAGGGGCGAATTGGGAGTGCAGAGTTGAGGAGCAGCCGAGCTCGAGTTCGAAAGGCGCCGCCAGTTTCGAGATGGAGCTGGAGGACCCCAAACGTTCAAGAGGCCATGAGCATCCGTGCGCATCGGTCGCGCCCTATGGTTGCCCACGTTGCGAGAGGACGCCCGGGCGCCCGTCCTCGGTCCGGTCGACTGCGGATGGCGGTCGGATTCGGAGGCCCGTTCGCGATTCTGCTGATTCTCGTATTCCCCCTCCCCGCTGGGCTTCCGGTGTCCTCCTCGGCTTCGAGCCCGCTCACGACGAGCGCTTCGATCCCTCCCTGGAACACCTGGACCTGCAACCCGAACAATGTGAGTCCTGCGGCCCTCAACATTCCGCTCGCGAACCCGAGCCACTCGCGGTCGGCCGGCACGGTCGTGGGCGTGTCGTACGAATTCGAGGTGAAAGGGTACGTCGCGGCCGACCGCGGGAAGGCGATCTATCTACCGACGGTCAAGGCCGTTCTCCCGACGCTCCCGACCGGTTCGCTCGACGTGAACTTCGCGGCCCGGAACACGACGATCACCGGACGTGGTTGGTCCGTCCCCATTACCGGGAATACGACCCTCGTCTCGAAAGCCAGTTTCTCGACGGCGAGCGCGTACTTGTCGACGGCGAAGTACGCGGTCATGGCCGCGGCGGCCTCGGGGTCGCTGACGCTCGAGTTCCGCTGGCATTGGACGATCGTCCCGGGGAAGGGCGGAGCGACCGACAACGGTCCGTGGTCGGTCCCCTCGTCGAACGCGACGTCGCCGTACCTGCCGAGCACGTTCTACCCGGCTCCGTTCGTCGGCGTCGTCGCGTCGTCGGGCTCGCCCGCCCCCGCGGGGACGAACGCCACGCTGGAGCTCGACGGGACGGTCTCGAACACCTCGTTCCGAGCCGTTGTCGAGTATCCGAACAACGGGACCGAGATCCAATCGATCTGGGAGAACAGTTCGCTCGGAGCGACGACGTTCAACGCGACGGTCCCGCTTGCCTACCGGGACGGCGTCCCCCTTCCAGCCGGACACTATCTGATCCACGTGCACGACGTATGCGAGGCGATCGTCCACATGGAGTCGATCACGGTGACTTCGGGCGGCGTCGGCGTCCCGGCGGCGTTCCGACTCCCCACGCTCCCCCGCGCGTGACCCCGGGCGACTCCCCCGCTGCGAGGGCCGTTCCGGACGCGATCGTATTCGGAGGAGCGGGCGGGCCCCGGCGAGTTTGCGGTCGCCCGGTGGACGTCCCCCGGTGAGCGCTCCCAGCTCGAATTCGCCGGCCGGGGTTCGGCTCCGGCCCCGTCGTGAGCGTGGAACGTCGGGGCCGCATCTCCCCAGAACTCGGTACGGTCGCCTCCGGCGGGGCGCCGCTCGGTGAGGGTTCCGCGGGCCACCGGGGCCCCGCGCGCCCGAATCGCCTAAACGATCCAGCTCGTGTAGAAGAAGTAGATCAGGTAGAACCCGACCACGATGAGGACCACCGAGCTGATCTTCTTAATCACCGGGGTGAACGCCTTCAGCTGGTTGACGTACTTCTTGCCCGCGATGGCGAGCATGACGGTGACGACGACCATGAGGAGCGCGGCCGTCAGGGTGAAGATGAGGATGTTCAGGATCCCGCCGAGGAGGCCGAGGGCGAGCCCCGCCACGATCGCCGAGAAGATCACCGGGGCGACGCAACCGGCCGCGGCTGCCGCGTAGCCCATTCCGTAGCTGAACAGTTTCAGGTAGAACGCCTTCCCCGAGGTCGCCGCCGGGGCGCCCAGGGCCGCCTCCGGCTTCTGGCCGCCGATGCGGTGCCAGACCGCCTGGAGGGGCGTGATGATCCGCCAATATTGGAGATTGGTCAGGAGGAGGATGCCGAGGCCCACGAGGATCGCCCCGACGACGATGAGAAGGTCCGGGATGTAGCCGCTGATGATCTTCGCGGCGAAGATGAGCGCGACGCCCAGGGTGAGGAAGACCACGATCATCCCGAGGGCGGTGATCGAGCCCGCAAACGCGGCGCGGCGCGCGGCCCCCTTGTAGGTGGGGCCACCACCGGACGACGTCTCGGTCTGGGTGGTGTTCAGCCCGAGAAAGAGCCCCATGTACCCGGGGAACATCGGGAACGCGCAGGGCGAGAAGAACGTCGTGACCCCGGCCACCGCGGCGAGAGCGAAGACGCTGAACGTCACGAGCGAGACCGTGCTGGCCGAACCGGAGAGCGCCGCGGTGAGGGTCGACTGGAGCTGGTTGTCGTCCTGAACGCCGGAAACGTCGTAGACGAGCTGGCCCTGCTTGTCGACGATCACGACCGTCGGGATGTCCGTCACGCCGTAGGAGCTCGAGACCGCGAGGCTCGGCGTGTCCTGCGCCATGGTCCAGGTGATGTTGTGCGAGGTGTGGTACGACTTCAGGGCCGGGATCGTGTCGCCGAACTCGGGCTCGATGTAGACGGAGACGATGCGAACGTCGCTGTCCCCAGTCGCGTTGTAGCTCCCGTAGATCGAGTGGAGGCTCTGCTCCACGACCTGGCACTCGCTGCACGAGAGCGAAGTGAACTCGACCATCACGACGTCGGAGTCGCGGTAGCTCGTCAGGTTGAACGGCTGACCGTAGATGTCGGTCAGGGTGAAGGTCGGCGCCACGGAGGAACCGCCCGAGCTCGACTTCGAGCCGGGAAGCACGTGGACGAAGTACACCGCGGCGCCGACGACGGCGAGCGCCACGACCACGATGACCAGGACCGTCCGAAATCGAATCCGCTTCGGACGGGGCCCGACGCCCGTCGCGGGTAGGGCCCCGGGTGTGGTGGCCGCGGCAGGACCCGCGGAATCGATCCCTGTCCCCTCGGGTGTCATGGTCGTCTGCCGGGAGGATGGTGCTCCGCCGTCGCCTCCGATTTCCCGGTGATTGGCCCGACCTTAAGTCTTTGGTTCCGACGGGGAGGGAGCCGGACCGCTCGGCGTCGGCGGAGGTCCGCCGTTTCGCGACTTCCGCGTGAGGACGAGAACGGCGCCCACGACGACCACGAGTCCGATCGGAACGAGAACCACGAGCGGATTGACCGACCCGACGCCGGGGATCCGCCAGGTGTCGGCCCCTCCGGTCCCCGACGTGGACGTCGAGAGGACGAGGTTTTTCACGGCGTCCGAGCCGGCGATCGTCACGGTCCCCTGGGTGGTTTGGAAGCCTGGGTCGGCTACCGAGATGGTGTAGGTGCCGTTCGCAAGACCCGAGATCGAGTACGCCCCCGTGGCGCCGGTGGTCGTCGCGGTGAGGTTGCCGGGGGTGACGAGCACGGTGGCCCCGGACATCCCCGACCCGGTTGCCGAGTTGGTGACGACCCCGGAGAGCTGGTACGTCGGCCCATTGACCGTCATTTGGAACATGTACTCGCCGGTGACCGATTGGGCGATGGTCAGGTTGGCGAACGGGTTGGGAACGGTGGGCTCCGTCACGTTCGTCCCGTTCGAGTACTCGACCGTGATGTTGTAGCCGGCCCGAACGCCGGGGGTCATTCCATTGTAGCTGGTCATCGGGTTTGTCGTTCCCACGTACCAGTTCGAGCCCTGGGCGCTCATGGCGACGGGGAGGTAGCAGAGCGGGCTACTGAGCTGGCAGAAGGTGAAGTAGACGAAGTGGACGTTCGCGGTGCTGGCGACCTCGAGGGAGACCGTGAAGTTCCCCGTTTCGGGGACGTTGGTCGACTGGTAGATATCCAAGGCCACCCCGGTCGAAGCCGGCCGGGGCGAGGAGGCCGCGCCGCCTCCCGACCCGATCAGGAGGCAGAGGGCGACGACGGTCGCGGCCCCGATGGTCCAGCTTCCCAGCCCTCGACGAGCTCCGGGCGCGCGATTGCGCTCTCGAGGAGCAGCGGCCGTCGCGCTCACGGTTGCGAAGAGCGGGGTGGGGATCTTCCGGAGGTACGGGCAGGTGGCTTCCGGCCTGCCGACATGGCCACGACGGCAACGAGGAGGATCGCGACTCCGGCGGCGACTCCGACGATCGCGACGGTCTCCGTGGTCGTCAGTCCTCCGGCGGCCGAAACCCCACCTCCGACCGAGGGGGTCCTCTGCAGTTCGACGGTGACGGGGGTCACGTTCCCGGGCGTCAGGACGACCGAGGACGCATTCGACTGGTACCCGGGTGCCGTGACATTCAGGGTGTAGGTTCCCGCCGCGAGGGTGTCGACGAACGAGCCGCTGACGATGGCCACCGTCGCGTTGTCGACCGTCACGCTCGCGTCCGACGGCGCGACGGTCCCCTGGAGGGTCGCGTAGCGGGGCTGGAACGTGGCGTTCAGGAGGATGGGGCTTCCGGAGGCCGTGACGCTCGTCGAGGTGGCGGACGCGACGTAGGCGTACGAATCCGGACCATACCCATACGAGAAGTCACCGACGGGCAGGTAGAGATACTGCGCCGTCGCGGCCGTGGCATTGAATGTGCTCCCATCGATCTGGATCCACCAGCCGATGACCCCCGGCAATCCTTGAGGGGTCGCGGTCACGGAGGTCGCCGAAACCGGGGTGGAGTTCACGGAGAATCCCATCGAACTCTCGGCGCTCACCGTGTACCAGTAGCTGTCCCCGCCGATCGGGGCCGTGTCGACGTAGCCCGTGGTGGGAGACGTCCCAATCTCCGAGTACGCTCCGTCCTCGGAGCTCGCGCGGTAGATGTGGTAGGTCAGGCCCGCCCCTCCCGACGCCGGGATGGTCCAATTGAGGGTGACCTGCTCCCGACCCGGGGCGACGGTCAATCCGGTCGCATAGCTCGGGAGGACGAGCGGGTTCACCAAGATCGTTGCGACCCCCGAGCCGTTCGTGTACCCGGTCGCCGCCACTTGGGCCGTAATCCGGTCGTTCCCCGGGGAGACCACCGCGGGCGCGGTAAAGGTCGATTGGAACGAGCCGTTCGCGGCGGTGACTCCGGTGGACGGGGTGAAGGTGCCGCCGTCGCTCCCGTTGAGACTCACGGTCGCACCGACCAGCGGGTCATTCGTCGAGCTGTTCCGAACCTCGACCGTGATCGTCGAGTTCTTACCGGCGACGAGCGTGGACTGGCTCGAACCGACCGCGGTCGTCAACGTCGTGACCGGGGCGAGGTTGGCATTCTCCACGATCTTCGTCGAGTTCTGCTGGATGAGGGTGATGACACTGAGGTTCTGCTGGTTCCACGTCGCGTTCAGCTCCCCTCGTGAGGTGATCGAGGTCGTCGACCCCGCCGTCAGCGTGACCGGGTGGTTGGCGAGCGTCTCCCGAACCACGTTGCCGACGCTGTGGGGACCGTATCCGACCGTCACGCCGGTCTTACCGATGTACTCGAGGAGGTAGGTCACCGCGTTGTACGTGCCGGTAATGTCCGAGGTCACGTTCGCGTAAGCGGTCACATTTCCGGGGGAGGAAACGGTCGCGCTCTGGGAGATCGAGACGTTCCCTGGGACCTCCGAGGCGTTCGCGATGGCCTGGACGTACTGCGCCTGCATCTGGGACTCGTTGTCTGACGAGCCGCACGATGGGTACTGGCCGTCAAAGAAAACGTCGGGGAATCCGCAAACATTGTAGAACGACCCCCGCACCGTCGAGGTGTTGTCCGGCGGGACGTAGCTGTCGAGGCACGGCCCCGAGCCGGGCGCGAAAGCGCAGACGTGTAGCTCGGCGGTGATCAAGTAGGTGTGGTTATCGATATGGTCGAGATTGTAGAGGGCCTGGGATTCCGTCGGGCAGTGGATGCACCAGACTCCGGTGAACGTCTCGACGAGGACCGTCCGTTGGAAGCCTCCGGTCATCGGGTGCACCGTCGCGGGCGCGACCGCGTTCGAAGGCGGTGAGCCCGCGATGCCCGCGCCTTGGGCGGAAAACGATCCCGGCGTCCCGTAGGATTGGCCAATCTGGGTCGTGGCCGACAGAACGCCGAGGACCATGATCAGCAGGACGAACGCCACCGGTACGCCGTTTTTCTTCATTCTTGGAGCTCCGAGATTGATCGTTCCACGCGAGTGCACGGCGCAGCGGGCGAAGCCAATTCAAATTCCGTTCCGCGTGGACCCGTCTTCCGGGGCCGAGTCGCGGTCGACCTAGTTCGCGCCGCCATCCGTCCTTTCTGAATGCGGACGAGCCCGTACCACTACTTAACCCTCCATCCCTAGTCTCGAGGGGCACCACCGGCCAGTCGCCTCGGTTCGGGTGCGACACCGGATCTCGCTCCCGCCCGGCGGCGTGGGGCCTACGGCAGCGGAGTTGAATCGAGGATGCGCGGCGTCCGGTGGAGCGGAGAACCGCGGGGGCCCGAATTCAGTCCGGGTGGGATGAGCCGCCGAGCGGCGGGTCGGTCCCCCCCCGCATCCCGTTGGCAGGCCGACCTCCGCCAGGTCTCACGCCTTGTTCTTCGCGGCCCACTCTTTGGCCGCCTCGGCGTCCCAGCCCTTGCCGGTTCCCGATTCCCTTTCTCCTCCCCCTTCCGCCGCGACCTGGCGTGTGGTGACGTTGATCCGATTGTAGAGGTTCATCGTCGCGATCCCGAGGACCAGGACCGCGAGTTCGCGCTCGGGAAAGTGGCGCGCCGCGTCTTCCCAGATCTCATCGGGGACCGGGTCGAGCCGGTCGCTGAGCCGGGTCATCGATTCGGCGAGAGCGAAGGCCGCGCGCTCTGGGGCCGTGAATCGAGTCGATTCTCTCCATGCGGAGACGGCGAACAGCCGCTCCTCGGTCTCGCCGAACCCGCGCATCGTCACACAGCTCCCCTCCAGACAGAGAGCGCAGCCATTCAGTTGGCTGACCCGGAGCATGGCCAGGGCGAGGGCTCGGGCAGGCTCGCCTTGCAGCAAACCGAGAAACTTGCCGAGGTCCTGGAGCGGACCCATCGCCTCGGGCACGATCGTCGCGGGATTTCGCAGTCGGGACTTCGGCGTTACCGTGGATTTCGACATGTGTCTTCGTTCCTCTCCGCTCGGACTGGCCGCAAAATTAGCATAACCAACTTGGTATATACGGTACTCCGCCTAGATCCCGGCCCACGTCGTACTGAAGGCCCAACGTGAGGCATGTCGGAGAGCGACCGCGGAGACGAAGGGTCTAATTAATCCGGGCGTTATGTTGGGGCCACCGGCCATGCCACGAGATGTATTCGCGACACTTTCGGACCCGACGCGGAGGCAGATCCTCGACCTCCTCTCCCGCCGCGAGCGGGCCGCGGGGGACCTGGGGCGGCTGTTCCCCCAGATCAGCCAGCCCGGGATGTCGCGGCATTTGCGGGTTCTGCGAGAGGCCGGTTTGGTTCGTGTGCGCAAGGAGCGACAGCACCGGTACTATTCGCTGAAGTCCGAGCGATTGGCAGAGGTCGACGCGTGGATCTCCAAGTACCGCGGATTCTGGGCGACCGAGCTGGACTCCCTCGAGGCATTCCTCGACTCGACGAGGCCGGCGCCGTCGGAGCCGCGACCATGAGCGATACGGCGACCTTGACCGGCGAAGCCGGGAGCGTCGGCGGGCCGGGACTCCTCCAAGTCGAGGACGAGAACGCGAGCATCCTGTTCCGTCGGTGGCTCCGACACCCGATCGACGAGGTTTGGTCGGCGTTGACCGACCCGGAGAAGATTCAGTCGTGGTTCATGGCCAAAGTGTCCCGCGAGGATCGGGCCGGCGGGCGCCTGGAAATGGAACACCCGAACGGCGTCCACGCCACGGGGCGGGTCCTGGAATGGCGGCCGCCTCGAACGTACGAGTACGAGTGGACGCTCCCCCCGGGACCCAATCAGCCCAACGGAGAGGCGTCCGTCGTTCGTTGGGATCTGAGCCCCTCCGAAGGAGGGACCCTGGTGGTCCTGACCCACCGGAAGCTCACTCGTCCCACGGCTGAGACCTTCGCCCGGGGCCTGAGGGTGTTCCTCGACCGCTTGGCGGCCTCCCTGGACGGAACCCCGATGCCCGACCCTCCGTGGGGGCCCCGCCCGAATCGCCCGAACTGAACCACTCCGGCCCGCCTCGCGGCTCGCGCAGCGACCCGGGGCCGAGCTCGAGGTGGCCGATTTCACTAGAGCCTGGAAGGGATCGGAAACCGGCGCGACCGAGCCTCGATCGTGGCGCATCCGCCCCCACCGCATCCGTTCCATTGACGAGCGGGCTCGGAAGATTCGCGCCGAATCGGGGAAATTCGCCATGATTCGGGAGTCGCGCGGGGGCCGCAGTACTCCAATCGGGGCGGATTTGGAGCCCTCCTAACGTCAGCTGTCTCAGGGACTGACCAGAAAGTCCCCCGGTTCGACGGGCCACTTCCGGTGAAGGGACCCCGCTTCCAGAACCGGGTGGGCCTTCACTCCTACGAGGCCCGCCAGAGTCAATCCGGCAGGGGTGCCGGGGGCGACTTCGATCACGTCCTTTCGGTGAGCCGCGGCTCGCAGGACCTGGATCGATACTGGAGTCTCCGGGCGTGGCGTGGGCGTCACCAGCCTCATGGCCAATGGAAGTCGCAGAATCCCCTCCACTACCTCCCCCGTCACGACGCACCCCTGCCCCGCGATCGAGTACACCTTGTCGATCCGAAACCGAACCGGCCCGGCCCCCGGTGGTCCGGTCGTGCCCTGGGGATTGTCCGGCAGTAGAATCCCCGGGTCGGGACCAGCAGGGTCCGGCGCTCGACTGGGGTTCGCGGGTGCCCCTTCCTTCTTGCCCCAGGCCCACGGCACGAGCCCGGGACCTCCTGCGACTGGATTAATCCGCCTCACCGCCGTACGCGACATTCGGGCTGACTTCCCCGTCTCCGCCCTCCATGGTCGGGCTCGGGACTCTCGGACCCTCGATCGAACGGGCGTACGGAGCCGCGCACTGCCCAGGGAGCGCCTTACTCGACTTCGAGGCTCGCCTCGCGCGTGAGGTACAGCCGATTCTCGTCCAGCGCACTCGTTCCTTCCGAGTAGAGCGCGCCCAGTTGCTTGCGGTCGAGATAGGTGATCCGCTGGCTGAGCCACTCGAGCTTGTGGAAGAGAAGCGGGTCGTGCGCGAGCTCGCGGAGCTGCTGGATCCGGTCGACGGGGCTGCGCATCGCTCCGTAGTAGCTGGTGATCCAACCTCCGAACGCTTCCCAGACCATCTCTTCGTCGAGGATCTTCCGCGAGGTCTGGGCCCCGATCAGCTCGAAAAAGGTGAGGACCTCGAGGCTCGTGATATCGCCGAGGTCGTTCTTGAGCAGATGTTGGCTGGTCTGCCGGCGCGCCCTCCGCATCCGGGGCGAGTCGAACCGCTCGCGCAACGTGATCACCGCGTTCGCGGAGTTCAGCTGTCCGGCCTGCCGGGTCTGCCAGTAAAGGGCGAGGAGCGTTCCGATCGCGAGCGCCCACGTCGCGCCGGTCGTCCAGAGGGCAATCGTCCCGAAATTCACCATCGGTGTGCGCGCCCCGCTCGCCCGGCCCCGGCCCGGAGGTCAGAGGAGCCGACTGGCGACCCAGAGCACGTCCGTCTTAATGTTCCGCTGGGCTCCTCGGGCTGGGCTCCCAGCGTCCGTAGGTCGGCAGGGCGTCGGCGCGTCGCGACGGCCGACAGGCGGACATCCACCCGGGTGGCTCCGCCAGCGCGAACCCGTCGCGCGCGCTCCTCGCGGTATTCACCGGGCACCATCGCGGTCTATGGGGTCCACGCGGTCTGGCCGGATTCACTCGTCGGCCCGGGCAGGAACGTCGCGGCTCGGCTACGAGCGGCCTCGAGGAGCGTCCAGTACCCGGCGAAACACAGGCATGCCCCGATGCAGACCGCAATCGTTCCTTGGAAGAGCAGGACGGGGTTCGTTGAATTGGTCCCCGGCTCGACCCAAAAGGCGAAATCGGCGGTTAGACTGGCCAGCGCCGCCGACGCGGCGATCCCGATCCCAAAGCCCCATCGGACTGCGAGCGATACGAGAGGAGCCACGCTGAGAATCCCCCAAATCGCGAGGACTATCGTCGGTACCGCGGGAATGAACCTTGGCGGAGGGATTGCGCACGGCCCGCCGAAGCAGATGCCCCCTTCGGCCGAGAGTTCCCAAGTCGGATACGACACGACAACAATGCCGATCGCCGCCAACAGACTCCCTGCGAGCGCCAGCGAGGCGCTCCACCGGGCTCCGCCGGAAGCCCAAACGAGGGCTGGCTGGGGAGGCGGCGAGACGCGAGTACTCTGGGGTGACGCCTTCCGAACGTCAACGGGTGGGCCCGTCAGCGGTGCGCGAGTGCCGGAACCGAGGAGGGGGCCGGAGTCCTCCGGGACCAGCCCATCAGCGCTGACGAGGCCGCGAAGAGAACGGTCACGATCCCATTCGCGACGAGAACGACGGGGCCTTCGCGCCAGACGAAGGTGGCGGCCAATAGAATCGCCAGCTGGATGGTCGCGACGATGGCAAGCGTTTCGGGGAGCCAGCGGACGCTCCACGCCGTGAACCGGCCCGGGGCCATCGAACCCGGGAGGCGTCTCCACCTCATCATGCTTCGGCTCGAGTCGGCTCATGACGTCCTGCCGCGTTCCTCGAGGTCTCGGGATCAATCGCGCGAGCCTCGCAGTCGCGTCACCAGCCGCGCGGTCCTCGCAGAAAGCTCGCGCAGATGGGGCCCTATGGCACGGCCGCACGGTGCCCGCAACGGTTGCGTCTCCCCGGGGTCCGGCGTCAGATCGATTACCAACCCTCGCGTCGGGGGGACGGGATGGGCGACGTCGCCTGCCTCCGGTGCGGCAGGGTCCAATCCGGGGCTCCCCCCATCTGCCCACAGTGCGGACAACCCACCCGTTGGGACGATTCGAATCGCGCCTCCCCGGGATCGCGTGTTCGTGCAGGGGCTCTGGGTGAATTGATTCGACATGGGACGGCCGTCCGCGGTCCGTCCCGTGGCGTTCGACTGGAGGACTCCGAAGTCCCGTCCCGATCGTCCTCGGCGCGGTTCTGATCATTTCCGTCGGGGCCGCCTACGCCGACAGTGCCGGAGCATTCCGGGCGCCGCCGACGCCAGCCTAGGGGCTGGTCAAGGGAATTGCCACGTTTCTGCAGACCAGCGCTGGCTCGCTGGCGGGCTGGGGCTTCACGGAGGAACGTAACTGCTCAAGTTTGTGGCCGAGCCGACGGAGCGCCTAACTCTGGGTAGCCCGACCCTGACAGCGCGTCCTTGAGCACCTTGAAGAACGGCACACTTCGTTTCCGGCACGTCCGATAGATTGAGAGTAGCCGCTCGAGCACCCACGCTCCCGTCCACGACCGTCGGCCCCCGCTGATCTTCCGATACAGCACTCCCTGGCGGATCTGGGTCCCCGCCTCGTTGTTGTGACACGCCACCCCGGGAACGACGAGGAACGTGGAGAGGCTCGTCCGCCGCTTCCACAGCTCGTCCGCGATCCGAGCCGCCCCGGGGTCGTGCCACTCCTTCCGGAGATGGTCGACCGTCATCCATCGCATCGACGCGTAGAACTGACGCCCTTGTTCCTCGGAAGCGTCGGGATTCCGCTCCGACCACGCGATGGCGTGGCGGAGCAGCCAACGCACTCCGTCCGCGAACTCGAGGAACTCTCTCGGCGGCGGACCCGCCGCCGTCAGCTTCGGGGGAACCTCCTGAACGAGCGGCCTCGGCCCGAGCCGATGGAGGATCTCTTCCTTCTCGAGCCACCGATTCGCGTGGAGTAGGTCGAACTCGTGGCGCGCGGTCCGAAGGATGTCGTACGGCACCCACCCGACGTCCACGATCGTCCCCCGAGCACCTTCGGGGACCTCGAGCACGACGTCCTGGCCGCGACTCGGAGCGATCCGATAGACGACCGCGTCGGGGTGAGAGAAGACCCAGAGCCGGCCGTTCTCCCCGCCCATTCGGAACTTCGTCTCGTCAGCGTGAGTCCCCGGCTGGTCAGCGACCTGAGCCTTCAGCGACTCGTACAACGGAGCGACCGACTCGGCGGCCCATCGCTCCAGCTTCAGGACCGCGGCCGTCGAGAGATGGATCCCGTGGGCCCCCTCGAGGTAGTCCGCGATCTTTGCCGTGCTCAGCCCGAGGAGTCGCAACTGGACGACTCGAGCGACGAGGGAGAACCCGTACGGCTGGTGCTTCGGATACGCGCTCTCCGGTTCGATTCGCCGACGGCACCCCGGACAGTTGTGGCGAGGGATCTCCACGTCGAAGATCAACGGCCGCGGAGGAGGGAGGTCGGTGATCGTCCGCCGACGGACCTCGAACGGCTCCCCGAGGCGAGTCCCGCAGTCCGTGCACCGCTCCAGAGAGAGTTTCGCCGCAGGCGCGTTGGGGACCGGGCGCTCCCGCGCCCGACCGGGGTCGCCCGGCTGGGCTCCCGTCGTGCGCGGGTCGCTTCGGATCGGCCGGCGATAGAAGACACGACTCGAGGGAATGCTGCCCGCCTCGGCCGTGCGGTCCGAGGCGGCGAGCATCGGAGCGCGGGCCTGGTATCAACGGAGCTCGTCATGGAGTCGGCGGTACTTCTCCCGAAGCTCCCGAACCTCCTCCTCCAGCCGGTCGGCGCGTTCCAGCCGCTCCCGGAGCTTCTTGCGTTCGGGCGGATAGATGGTGACCGGCTCGTCATCCTCGTCCGGGGCGAGACGAACCGCCGAAGCCGCCGAGAGCAAAGTCCCGTCGGCGAAGGGACAACAGCTGCCCGGATTTAGTACTTCCGGTCCGAGAGCAAAGGCAAAGAATCTTACTCAGGCCGGCGAGAGAGCTGAGCAGTTACGCCCCTCAACTTCGGAGAGAAACATATATCACAAATGGACACTTTACGTCCTTCTGTGATATGACGACCCGGGGCTCTAGCACATCCCTTTGGGAGGTGCCCGTCCGCGAAGGCCGCGAGGTGCTCACCACGGACGCTCTCTCCGCGATGGCCCGCCGCATCGGGGCCACGCCCGAGCACGCGCTCCGGCACCTTCGTCGGGAGGGGTACCTGCTCCCGCTCTTCCGCGGCTACTACTACGTCCGGAGCCCTGAGGAACTGCGCCTTCACACGGAGCGCCACGATCCTCTCGAACTGTTCGCGCTCGCGGCCCGCGCGAAGGGCCTCGGGGAGTGGTACTACGGCCTCCATACGGCCCTGCGCCTGAACGGCCTCACCCATGAGGACCGTCGGGAGGAGACAGTTGTGAGCCGGCGCTTCTACCGGATCGGCGGAGTACCCATCGGAAGCCGGCGGTTCGTGATCCACAAGTGGGGGCCCGAACTCTTCGGGTTCGGGCTCGTGCGGCGAGGTACCTACCGAGCCAGTGACCCGGAGAAGACCGTCCTCGACCTCGCGTACCTCGATTACTGGGCCTCGAGGAAGGGGCATCCGGAATCCCGTGGGTGGTTGGGGCACCTTTCGTCGGTCCATGCCGCGAAGCTTCGCCAGTACCTCGCGCACTACCCTGAGCCGGTCCGGAAGAGGGTGGAGGAGCACCTGTGAGAACCCTCGTCCCGATGCTCGCGGAGCATCTCAACATCCCCGACCAGGAACTCCTCGAGAAGGACGTGCGTCTTCACCGCCTCCTCGGGAGCCTCAGCCGCGACCCAAACTTCGGGCCCCACCTGGCGTTCAAGGGAGGAACGTGCCTCATCAAGTGCTAGCTGGACTATCCACGGTTCAGCACCGACCTCGACTTCACCTGGGTGGACTCGGGCCAAGGTGCTCGGGCGCCAGCCGGAACGCAGAGTTTCCGCCGAGCGGTGCGGCCCACGCAGCGAGCTCGAAGCGTGGTTCCAGACCTGGGCCACGGAAAATGGGTATCGCGCGAACCACCCGGAGACCTTCCACTACGGGCACAACAACCGGATGATGACCGTGAACCTCCAGTACCCGACGACCTCGGCGACCACCGGTCTCATCAAGGTCCAGCTCAACTTCGAGGACCCGCTCCTCTTCCCCATCGCTGCCGCCCGGGCCCGGAGCCTTCTAACGGGCCCAGTGCCAGCCAAGTTCCTGCTTCTGGACGGGACCCTCGCCACCGAGTACGCTACTCCCGTCCCGGTCATCGCGTACGACCCGCGCGAGATCCTAGGAGCCTGTGGCGCAGCTCCGAATCCCCCTCGAGGGTCGTCGATTGTGGT